>NZ_DAMBRS010000004.1:0-238168 GCF_032054965.1 Stenotrophomonas chelatiphaga
CGATGAGCACCGGCACCACATCGCGATCAGCGATCGCACCCACGATTCCGCACATAGACCCGCATTCCTTGGTGTTGATGTGGCCATTCTAGCGTGAGTGTCCGCCCGGGCCGTCTGGCCGCTTAACGAAAGTGTCCGCACGGGTGTCCGCGGACACTCGGACACCCGTTGGGACAACGCAACTGCTTGATCGTAAAGGAATGGGAAGTTGGCACGCTCCCTGCTTCATTACCGGCAGTCCGACCACCCAGGCCCTTCGATGATCCGCGACACTTCCGCCCAGGACCAGATCGTTTCCACGTCCACGTCCACGCCCGGTTCGGCCGCCAGCACCTGGCGCCGTTACCGCTGGCCCGCGCTCGCCGCGCTGCTGGTACTGGCCGGCATCGCCTTCGCCGTGCATGGCTGGCTCAACGCCAGCCGTTCCTTCGACAGCAGCCGGGTGCGCATCGCGCAGGTGGAGCGCGGCGACCTGGTGCGCGACATCGCCGCCGACGGCCGGGTGATCGCGGCCAACAGCCCGGTGCTGTATGCGATCTCGGCCGGCACCGTGACCCTGAAGGTGGTGGCCGGTGACGTGGTCAAGAAGGGCCAGGAGCTGGCGCTGATCGACAGCCCGGAACTGCGCAGCAAGCTGGCCCAGGAAGAGGCCACCCTGGCCGGGCTGGAAGCCGAATCCAGCCGTGCCGCGCTGGATGCCACCCTGACCCGCGCCAAGTCGCGCAAGGACACCGACCAGGCCGGCATCGAGAAAGTGGCCGCCGAACGCGACCTGCAGCGCTACCAGCGCGGTTTCGATGGCGGCGCGGTGCCGCAGATCGACCTGGCACGCGCGCAGGACGCGTTGAAGAAGGCCGACATCAACCTGGTGAACGCCCAGGCCGACACCCGCCTGCAGGGCCAGGGTGCGGACCTGGATGCGCGCAACAAGCGCCTGCTGGCCGACCGCCAGCGTGCGGTGGTGGCCGAGGTCAAGCGCCAGGTGGACGCGCTGACCCTGCGCGCCCCGTTCGACGGCCAGGTCGGCCAGGTGCAGGCCGTGCAGCACACCAACCTGGTCGCCAATGCGCCGGTGCTGGGCGTGGTCGACCTGTCCAACTTCGAAATCGAGATCAAGGTGCCGGAAAGCTTTGCCCGCGACCTGGCGATCGGCATGCCCGCGCAGCTGACCAGCGGCAGTGGCCAGCCGTTCGCCGGCGAGATCAGCGCGGTGTCGCCGGAGGTGGTCAACGGCGAGGTCACTGCCCGCGTGCGCTTCGCTGACAAGCAGCCGGCCGGTCTGCGCCAGAGCCAGCGCATGTCCGTGCGCGTGCTGCTGGATACGCGCAAGGACGTGCTGAAGGTCGAGCGTGGCCCGTTCGTCGAACAGGGCACCGGCAATGCCTACGTCATGGACGGCAACACCGCCGTGCGCCGACCCGTGCAGCTGGGCGTGAGCAGCCTGGGCGAAGTGGAGATCCTGTCCGGCGTGCAGCCGGGAGATCGCATCGTGGTCGCCGGCAGCGACCTGTTCAAGGACGCCGAGCGCGTTTCCATCAACTGACATCCCCCTTACCGAATCTGGAGAGAACCATGCTTGAGATGCGCGCTGTCGCCAAAGTGTTCCGCACCGAACAGGTCGAAACCCATGCCCTGCGTTCGCTGGACCTGCTGGTCAACGAAGGCGAGTTCGTCGCCGTGACCGGTCCGTCCGGCTCGGGCAAGACCACCTTCCTCAATATCGCCGGCCTGCTGGAGACCTTCACCAGCGGCACCTACCTGCTCGATGGCCAGGATGTGAGCACGCTGGGCGACGATGCGCGCAGCCGCCTGCGCAACCAGAAGATCGGCTTCATCTTCCAGGGCTTCAACCTGATCCCCGATCTCAATCTGTTCGACAACGTCGACGTACCGCTGCGCTACCGCGGCATGTCCGCGGCCGAGCGCCGCGAACGCATCGAGAAGGCGCTGAGCCAGGTCGGCCTGGGTTCGCGCATGAAGCACTATCCCAGCGAGTTGTCCGGTGGCCAGCAGCAGCGTGCCGCCATCGCCCGTGCACTGGCCGGCAGCCCGCGCCTGCTGCTGGCCGATGAGCCGACCGGCAACCTGGACAGCACGATGGCGCGCGGGGTGATGGAGCTGCTGGAGGAGATCAACGCTGCCGGCACCACCATCGTGATGGTCACCCACGATCCCGAACTGGCCGCCCGTGCGCAGCGCAACGTGCACATCGTGGACGGCCAGGTCACCGACCTGCTGCGCGAGCCGGTGCTGGCCACCGCGCGGCGCATTGCCGCCGTCAACGAGTGAGGCCCGCCATGTTCGCCTACTACGTCCGCCTCGCCCTGCGCAGCTTCCGCCGCAACAAGGTGCTGACCGCGTTGATGGTGGTGGCCATCGCGCTGGGCATTGGCGCTTCGATGACCACCCTGACCGTCTTCCACGTGCTGTCCGGCGATCCGATCCCGGGCAAGAGCGATCGGCTGTTCTACGTGCAGCTGGATCCGCGCCCGAAGTCGGGCTACGTCCCCGGCGAAGAGCCCGAAGAGCAGATGACCCGCTTCGATGCCGAAGCGCTGCTGCGCGAAAAGCGCGGACAGCACCAGGCGGTGATGACCGCCGGCGGCGCCACCATCGTGCCCGACGGCAGCACGCTGAAGCCGTTCTCGGTGGATTCGCGCTATACCTCGGCCGACTTCTTCCCGATGTTCGAGGTGCCGTTCCAGTACGGAAACCCGTGGACCGCCGCCGACGACGAAGGCCGCAGTCGTGTCGTGGTGTTGTCCAAGGCGCTCAATGACAAGCTGTTCAACGGGGCCAACAGTGTCGGCCGCAACCTGACCATCAGTGGGCATTCACTGCGCGTGGTCGGCGTGCTGAAGGCATGGCAGCCAGAACCGCGCTTCTTCGACCTGTCCTTCAGTGCCTACGGCCAGGAAGAAGACGTGCTGCTGCCGTTCTCCACCTCGGTCGACCTCAAGCTGGGCAGCACCGGCAACATGAACTGTTTCGGGGATACCGCGCCCACCGGCTCCAGTTCGGACCTCAACGCACCCTGCACGTGGCTGCAGTTCTGGGTTGAACTGGACCCGGCCAAGGCCGATGACTACCGCCAGTACCTGGTCAACTACTCCGACCAGCAGCGCGCGGCGGGACGCTTCCAGCGCCCGGCCAACACCCGCCTGTCGACAGTGATGGAATGGCTGGACTACAAGAAGGCCGTGCCCAGCGACGTGCGCCTGCAGGTCTGGCTGGCACTGGGCTTCCTGGTGGTGTGCCTGATCAACACGGTCGGCCTGCTGCTGGCCAAGTTCCTGCGCCGCAGCGGTGAAATCGGCGTGCGTCGTGCACTCGGCGCCAGCCGTGGCCAGATCTTCCTGCAGTGCGTGGTGGAAGCCGGCGCGGTCGGCGTGGCCGGCGGCGTGCTGGGCATCGGGCTGGCGTTGATCGGCCTGTACGCCGTGCGCCAGCAGCCGGTGGAGTACGCAAAGCTGGCCCACCTGGACGGCAGCATGCTGCTGCTCGCCCTCGGCCTGACCCTGTTCGCCAGCCTGGCCGCCGGCATGCTGCCGGCGTGGCGCGCGATGCAGGTCACCCCGGCCATCCAGCTCAAGTCGCAGTAAGCACGTCAACGAGGAATCATCATGGACATCCGCCCCATCCTCAGCACCCTGCGCCGGCACAAGACCGCCGCCTCGCTGATCGTGCTTGAAGTCGCGCTGACCTGCGCCATCGTCTGCAACGCGCTGTTCCTGGTCAGCCAGCGCATCGAAAAGATCAGCCAGCCCAGCGGCCTGGCCGAAAAAGAACTGGTGGTCGTGCGGGTGAGCGGCATCGGCAAGCAGACCGATGCCATGGCACGCACCCGCGAAGACATCGCCTCGCTGCGTGCGATCCCCGGCGTCACCAGCGTGACCCGGGCCAGCCAGCTGCCGTTCCGCACCAGCTCCTCCAACAGCGGCATCTCGCTGACGCCGGAGCAGGAGAAGCCGACCATCCATTCGACCATGTACAACGTCAACGAAAATGCCCTGCCCACGCTCGGCCTGAACCTGGTGGCGGGACGTGACTTCCAGCCGGGCGAATTCGTCGACCGCGAAGCGGCGATGAAGGAATTCCCCAGTACCAAGGCGATTTCAGGCATCTTCAGCCAGGCGGCCGCCAACCGCCTGTTCCCGGGTCAGTCCGCGGTCGGCAAGACGGTCTACATCGGCAACCAGCCGGTGCACGTGGTCGGCATCGTGGACTACCTGGCCACGCCCACCGGCTGGGATGACAACACCGACATGTCGTTGCTGCTGCCGATGCGGACCGACTTCACCGAAGGCCCGTACCTGCTGCGTACCGATCCGCAGCGCCGCCAGGAGGTGCTGGCCGCTGCGCTGGCGGCACTGGAACGCAACGATCCGAACCGGCTGGTGCGCGAGAAACTCACCTACGAAGAGCAGCGTGACAGCTACTTCAAGAACGACCGGGCGATGGTCGGCCTGCTGATCACCGTGTGCGTGGCCCTGCTGGTGGTGACCGCACTGGGCATCGTCGGGCTGGCCAGCTTCTGGGTGCAGCAGCGCAGCAAGCAGATCGGCATCCGCCGCGCCCTGGGGGCCACGCGGGGGCAGATCCTGCGCTACTTCCAGACCGAGAACTTCCTGCTCGCCACGGTCGGCATCGTGCTGGGCATGCTGGCCGCCTACGCGATCAACCTGGCGCTGATGAATACCTACGAGCTGCCACGCATGCCGCTGGTCTACCTGCCGGTGGGCGCGGTGCTGCTGTGGTTGCTGGGCCAGGTGGCGGTGTTCGGCCCGGCCCGGCGCGCCGCGGCGGTGCCGCCGGCGGTGGCCACCCGCGGCAGCTGAGGCGTACCCGCCCCGGCTTGTATATCCTGCTCCCATGATGTCCATGGCGCCGTGCCCTGCCCGGCGCCCATGTTCCGCCGAGCACGGCTCGGCGCCAACAGAAGCTGCCGCATGCCCGCGATCCTGATCATCGACGACAACACCAGCGTGGCCACCGCGCTGGACGTGCTGTTCTCGCTGCACGACATCGACACCCTGCAGGCGACGTCGCCGGAACAGGGCCTGGCCCTGCTGCGCGAACATCCCGTGGACCTGGTCATCCAGGACATGAACTTCACCGAGGACACCACCTCCGGCGAAGAAGGTGAAGCACTGTTCGCCCGCATCCGTGAAGCACACCCGGACCTGCCGGTGATCCTGCTGACCGCGTGGACCCACCTCGGCACGGCGGTGGAACTGGTGAAGGCCGGCGCGGCCGATTACCTGCCCAAGCCCTGGGACGACCGCAAGCTGCTGACCACGGTCAACAACCTGCTGGAACTGTCCGAAGCGCGCAGTGAACTGGATCGCCGCCGACAGCGCGAGCAGCGCCAGCGCAGCGACCTGGAACAGCGCTACGACCTGTGCGGTGCGGTATTCGCCGATCCGGCCAGCGAACGGGTGATCGCGCTGGCCTGCCAGGTCGCGCGGTCGACGCTGCCGGTGCTGATCACCGGTCCCAACGGCGCCGGCAAGGAAAAGATCGCCCAGATCATCCAGGCCAACTCGGCGGTGGCCAAGGGCCCGTTCGTGACGGTCAACTGTGGCGCGCTGCCGGCCGAGCTGATCGAAGCGGAACTGTTCGGTGCCGAAGCCGGTGCCTACACCGGCGCCAACAAGGCACGCGAGGGCAAGTTTGAAGCCGCCGACGGCGGCACGCTGTTCCTGGACGAGATCGGCAACCTGCCGCTGGGCGGCCAGATGAAGCTGCTGCGCGTGCTGGAAACCGGTCGTTTCGAACGGCTCGGCTCCAACCGCGAACGCCAGGTCAAGGTGCGCGTGGTCAGTGCCACCAATGCCGACCTGGGCGCGATGATCCGCGACGGCAGCTTCCGCGAGGACCTGTATTACCGGCTCAACACGGTCGAACTGACGCTGCCGCCGCTGGCCGAGCGGCCCGGCGATATCGTGCCGCTGGCCGAACATTTCCTGGCAGGCGACAAGCCGCTGTCCGCAGCAGCCAGCACGGCATTGCAGCGCCACCCGTGGCCGGGCAACGTGCGCGAGCTGCGCAACGTGATCCAGCGCGCCGAACTGCTGGCCATCGGCAACCGCATCGACGTGGCCGACCTCAACCTGCCGCGCGCGCCGGCCGCCCCGCGTGGCACCGGCATGACGGTCGACCCCGACCGCCAGCGCATCGAAACCGCGCTGGCCAGCAACCACGGCATCATTGCCCAGGCCGCCGCCGAACTCGGTCTGAGCCGGCAGGCCCTGTATCGGCGCATGGACCGCTTCGGCATTCCACGCGAATGAGGCAGCGCTCCTTCACTTTCCAGCTGTTCCTGCGCCTGCTGCCGGTGCTGGCCCTGGCGGCCGCACTCCCGTGGCTGCTGGCGTACTGGATGGACCACGGCTGGGGCGTGGCGATCCTGTCGGGCATCGTGCTGCTGGCGTTGATGTGGTTCAGCCTGAACCGCGCCATCGCACCGGTGCGTTCGCTGATGCGCGCCCTGTCCGGCGTGGTCAGCAGCTACAAGGACGGCGAGTTCAACTTCAGCGTGCACTGGCCGGCACGCGATGAACTGGGGCACCTGGTGGACGCGCACCGCGAACTGGGCGACGTGCTGCGGGAGCAGCGGCAAGCGCTGGTGCAGCGCGAACTGCTGCTGGACACCATGGTGCAGAACACGCCGGTGGCGATGCTGCTGCTGGCCGCCGGCGGCGATGGGCTGCAGCGCGTGGTGTTCTCCAACCTGGCCGCGCGCAAGCTGCTGCACGGTGGGTTCAAGCTGGAAGGCCAGCGCCTGGCCGAACTGCTGGAACAGATGCCGATCGCCCTGCGCGACGCCATTTCGCGTGGCGGCGACAGCCTGTTCGCCGTGCGCGAAGAGGACAGCGAGGACGAGGAAGATGAGCAGATCTATCATCTTTCGCGGCGCGCCTTCCATCTCAATGGACGGCCGCACGACCTGCTGCTGATCCGCCTGCTCACCGCCGAACTGCGCCGGCAGGAAGTACAGACCTGGAAAAAAGTCATCCGCGTCATCAGCCACGAGCTCAATAATTCATTGGCTCCCATTGCGTCCCTGGCGCACTCCGGCGGTGAACTGGTCAAGCGCGAGCGCTTCGACCGCCTGCCGGAGATCTTCTCCACCATCGAAGACCGCGCACGCCATCTGGAAGGCTTCATCCGGGGCTATGCGCGGTTCGCCAAGTTGCCGCAGCCGCAGTTGCAGACCGTGCACTGGGCCCCGTTCCTGGCCAGCCTGCAGCAGCAGATTCCGTTCCAGATGGACGCGCTGGATGAAGACCTGCACAGCCGGGTGGACATCGCCCAGCTCGGACAGGCGTTGTTGAACCTGGTCAAGAACGCACACGAAGCCTGCGCCGAGTCCGACCCGCCCAATGACGATGTGCGGGTCAAGGTCACGCGCCTGCCGCAGTGGCTGCGGCTGGATGTACTGGATCGCGGCAAGGGCATGAACGAAGCGGTGCTGCAGAACGCCCTGACCCCGTTCTATTCGACCAAGCGCAACGGCACCGGCCTGGGGCTGGCGCTCACCCGCGAGATCGTGGAAGCGCACGGCGGTCGCATCGCGCTGCAGAACCGCACCGAAGGCGGGCTGTGCGTGTCGTTGCTGTTGCCGCAGAACTGATCCGCGACGCCGGGCATGCCTCGGCGCTACCGGGGGTCGGGCACGTCAGGACTTCTTCTGCGGTCGCTGCCAGCCTTCGATCACCTGCTGGCGGCTGCGCGCCACGGTCAGCTGGCCATCCGGCGCGGTGCGGGTGATCACCGATCCGGCGGCGATGGTCGCGCCCTCGCCCACCAGCACCGGTGCCACCAGCGAACTGTTGGAACCGATGAAGGCGTTGTCGCCGATCGTGGTCTGCGACTTGTTCACCCCGTCGTAGTTGCAGGTGATGGTGCCGGCGCCGATGTTGACCTTGCTGCCGATGACCGCATCACCCAGGTAGCTCAGGTGGTTGGCCTTGCTGCCCACGCCCATGCGGATCTTCTTGGTTTCCACGAAGTTGCCCACGTGCACGCCATCGGCCAGCACGGTACCCGGGCGCAGCCGTGCGAACGGCCCGATCTGCGCCGCGCCTTCGGTCACCACGCCTTCCACGTCGCAGTGCGCCAGCACGGTGGTGCCCGGTCCCAGGGTGACATCCTTGAGTCGGGTGAACGGACCAATGCTGACCCCGTCGCCGAGTTCCACGCGGCCTTCCAGGATCACGTTGACGTCGATCTGCACGTCACGGCCGACGATCACCTCGCCGCGGATATCAACCCGGGCAGGGTCCAGCACGCGCGCGCCCTGCACGCACAGTGCACGCACCGCGCGCTGCTGCCAGGCACGTTCGAGCTGCGCCAGCTGCCACGGATCGTTGGCGCCCTCGGCATCCTGCGGATCGGCGACCAGGCTCATCTCCGCTGCAGTGTATTCGTTGGCGGCGAAGGCGAACACATCGGTCAGATAGTACTCGCCCTGCGCATTGGCATTGGACAGCTGCGAGAGCCAGCGCCGCAGCGCGGTGGACTCGGCGGTGATGATGCCGGTGTTGATGGTGCGGATGCGGCGTTGTTCCTCGCTGGCATCCTTCTGCTCCACGATCGAGCCGACCTTGCCTTCGGCATCGCGCACGATGCGCCCGTAACCGGTCGGGTCGTCCATCTCCGCCGCCAGCACCGCCAGTCGGCCCGGCTGGTCCAGCAGCTCGCGCAGGGTCTGCGCGCGGATCAACGGCACGTCGCCGTACAACACCAGCACCTGCGCGGCGTCCGGCACCTCCGGCATCGCCTGCGCCACGGCATGGCCGGTGCCCAGCTGCTGCGACTGCTCGGCCCACAGCAGGTCGGGCTGGCTGGAAAAATGCGCGCGCACGGCATCACCGCCATGGCCGTACACAATGTGGATCGCATCCGGCTTCAGCTCGCGTGCGGTGGCGATCACATGGGCCAGCATGGGTTGTCCCGCCACCGGCTGGAGCACCTTCGGCAATACGGACTTCATGCGCTTGCCGGCGCCGGCGGCGAGGATGATGACGTGCAGGGCTTGGGTCATGGGAAAAAGGGTCCGCGATGGTTTCGCGACATTCTAGAACGGCCGCCGTTAACATGACTCACGCATCCTGCATCTACCGTCCATGACCCTGCTCCGCCAAGGTGGCTCCTACCTCGTCGTCGGCCTGCTCCAGCTGCTGCTGGACTGGTGCGTGTTCGTCGCCGTGACCGCGTTGGGCGTGCCGGTGGTACCGGGCAACCTGATCGCACGCGCCTGCGGGATGCTGTTGGGTTTCTGGCTCAACGGGCGCTACACCTTTGCCGATGCCGGCAGGCAACGGCTGGGATGGAAGCGCTTTGGCCGTTTCATCGCAGTGTGGGCCGTATTCACCGCGTTGAGTACGGTGCTGGTCGCTGCTGCCGATCAGGCGTTGGGGCTGGAGTACGCATGGTTGGCCAAGCCGCTGGTGGAAGGCGGGCTGGCCGGGCTGTCGTTCCTGCTGATGCGGCGCCTGGTGTTCCGCTGACCCATCGCGCAGCACATCGGTAGCGCCGTGCCATGCTCGGCGAGCACGGCGGGCCGTGGCCTGAACGATGCCGCCGGGCATGGCTCGGCGCTACCGCTTCATGACCGGCAAATTCACTCCACACGGGCCTCAGCGGCCGAGGCGCTGGCCCAGTCCGTCGCGCCACAACTGCAGCGGACTGAAACGGAACGCAACCTGATGGCGACCGGCCGGTACGCAGACCGCACGGAACAGTCCGTTGGCGCGCATCAGCGGTGCTGCCGCCCCATCCACGCTGGCCTGCCAGCCCGGAGCGGTCACCTCATTGACCACCAGCCACGCCGGCGCGGCCGCGTCCACCTGCACGCTCAGCCCACTGGCCCGGTAGACCGTCGCGCCCACCTGCAGCTTGCCCGCATCGGCATCGGCACACGCCGCCTGCGTATCGCCGGGCAGCCAGACCGTGGTGCTGAAGTCGGTCCGGTTGAATGCCGCGGCAGGCGGCAGGTCTTCATCATGACGACGCACTGCCGTGGGATTGAGCATCCGCGGCAGCATGCTGTCACGTTGCATCACCTGCAGTTCGGCGTCGTAGGCATGCGAACCCGGGAACGCGGTCGGTGCCAGCACCCAGCGCACGCCGATCAGATCGTACAGCGGCGCATCGAAGTCCGGCGTCCATGGCGTTTCCGGTTTCTGCTGCACGCTGTCGAGCGGATCACCGGGCATGCCGAGCATCTGCAGGGCGCGGCGGTCGAGCAACGGATTGTAGCCATTGGCCAATGCCAGCCCATGGACGGCCGCGCCATTGGTCAACGGCCCGATGCCGAAGGCCAATGCGCGTTCGGGCAGGCCTTCGCTGCGCTGCGCGGACAGCAGCTGGTACGCGCTCTGCGCCGGCCCGGGCCGCGTTGCGGTCAGCACCGGACGGGTGGCGCTGCGCGCGTTGAACGAGGTACTGACGTTGAACATCAGCAGGTCCAGCAGCATCAGTCCCAGCAGCCAGCGCGACGGCGAACGGTGACGTATCAACTGACGCACCGCGACCGCCCCGATGGCGACGCTGATTGCCAGCCACGCCCCCCCCTGCAGGCGTCCACTGCCCAGGACCAGCCACGCACCGGCAACGGCCAGCATGACCACCACCAGCAGCGATGGCAGGTGCGGGCGCAACGGATCGCGCTGCAGGGCCGACTGCAGCGCATGCGCGGACAGCCATGCCGCCGCCGGGACGGCGAGGAACAATCCATCCGACGGGCGACGGAACAGGTCCAGCCCCGGCAGCCAGCCGAACAGCCACGGGAACAAGGGCGTGGCCCCGCCGAGCGCGAACAGCACGGCCAGCACGAAGACCGCCAGCGCGATGCGCGCGCCGCGCGGATCGCTGCGCACCACCGCGCCACCCCATGCAAGCCACACCGCCAGCGGCACAGCCCCCATGTACAGATAGTCGGTGGTGATATCCCCGAACGCCCAGCTGTCACCGCGTCCCTGTTCGAACACATTGCCGGACAGCAACGTGACCAGCGATTGCCAGTGGATGGCGCCCGGCAGGGCGGCCTGCAATGACACCCCATCACGGTTGGTATGGGCCAGCCATGCGAACGTGGACAGCCATTGGGGGGCACTGATCGCCGCTGCCATCGCGCCTACCGTCGCAAGCTGCAGGCACAGGCGGATGCGCCGGGCGCGCGCCATGGCGATCGCAGCGATGGCATACACCGCACACGCCAGCACGATCAGGTAGGTGACCTGGGTCAGCTGTAGCGCACACAGCCCCCCGACAACGCCGGCCAGCACGGCATGACGCCAGCGCAGATGATGCCGCAGCTGGTCCAGCGCCAGCCACAACCAAGGCAGCAGGCAGTAACTGACGATCATCGGGGTGTGCTGCAGGCGCGCCGCCGCGACCCCGCCGAACAGGAAAACCAGTGCGAACATCAGCTGCGGCAACCGCTGTAACCCTTGGGTTGCCGCAAGTTTCAACGCACCCATCCCCGCTACCATCACATGCAGCAGGATCACCACCGTGAACCAGTGCAGCGAGGCAGGCGCCAGCAGCATCGGCAGCACCACGGTTGGCTGCAGGGTCATCATCTGCGGGTCGGCCAGCTGCGGATAACCGCCGTGCAGGTAAGGATTCCACCACGCGACGTCCCCCAGCAGCAGCTGCTGGGCGGTGAAGCTCACCGCAGGAAAAAACTGCTGGACGGCATCGAAGGGAATTGTCCAGACGCCGAGCAGCCACGGCAGGCACAGCACCAGCCACATTACGCACCACGCGAAACCTGGCGTCGCGGTTGAACGGGTCCAGCGGTTGATGAGCGAAACCGCGCCGATAGTCTGCTGCACCCTGCTCTCCTTGCTTTATCAGCGCATGCCGCCAGCCTCGGGGCGGCAAAGATCAATCATAGCCCGCACCAGCGCGGCATGCCCGAGGGCCTCCTGCATGCGGTCATCCACCGCTTCCGCAACCGTCTTCGTGCAGCCCGGCCCGCCGCGCCGCCGGGCGATGCCAAGCCATGGCGCAGGCAGCTTTTCGTCTACCACGTCGATCATGCCACGCAGTGGCCTGCGCGGCTGCAGGCAGTAACGTGGCGAGAAGCACTGCCCGGCAGTAAGAGAGGACAGGCATGGCATGCCTTCCGGTAGAAGGAGCCCCTAGGGTGAACACCCGTGGTCGCCAGCACGAGGAACCGGCGCACAGTTCGGCCGGCACCATCGGCAATGCGCGGAAAATACAAACGCCGGCCCAGGGCCGGCGTCGGACCAACCAGCGGAGATGGCGCGTGACGACCCGCGGTCGTCACCCACCGAACCCGCCCGGAAGTTCAGTGCTTCAGGTTCTTGCGCAGGCGCTCCAGCGCCTGCAGCTGGGCAGTCACTTCGGCCAGCTTCTGCTGGGCCTCGGCGATCTCCATGCCTTCACCCCGGTTGGCCAGCATGCGCTCGGCTTCTTCCTTGGCCTTGCGTACCGATGCTTCATCGATATCCTGCGCGCGGATCGCGGTGTCAGCCAGCACGGTAACCACCTGCGGCTGCACTTCCAGGATGCCGCCGGAGATGAAGAAGTCCAGCTGCTCGCCATTGGCCTGGGTGACCACCACCTTGCCCGGCTTGAGGCGGGTGATCAGCGGTGCGTGCTTGGGCGCGATGCCCAGCTCGCCCAGCTCACCGGTGGCCACGACCAGGGTCGCTTCACCCCGGAAGATTTCCTGCTCGGCGCTGACGATGTCGCAACGGATCGTGCTCATGCAAATCTCTTCACTGTTCGCGGCGGCACGATGCCACCGGGGAGGAGCCACGGCGCGGACGGGTGTCCAGCGCCGGTGTCAGGTCGGGCAGGATCGCTCCCGCCCGATCCGGATCAGGCCTTTTCGGCCATCTTCTTGGCCTTTTCGACCGCTTCTTCGATGCCGCCGACCATGTAGAACGCCTGCTCCGGCAGGTGGTCGTACTCACCATCGACGATGGCCTTGAAGCCACGGATGGTGTCCTTCAGCGACACGTACTTGCCCGGCGAACCGGTGAACACTTCCGCCACGTGGAACGGCTGGCTGAAGAAGCGCTCGATCTTGCGGGCGCGGGTCACGGCCTGCTTGTCTTCTTCGGACAGTTCATCCATGCCCAGGATGGCGATGATGTCCTTCAGTTCCTTGTACTTCTGCAGGGTCTGCTGGACGCGCTGGGCGGTGTCGTAATGCTCGTGGCCGATGACCAGCGGGTCCATCTGGCGGCTGGTGGAATCCAGCGGATCCACGGCCGGGTAGATACCCAGCGAGGCGATCGAACGCGACAGGGTCACGGTCGAATCCAGATGGGCGAAGGTGGTCGCCGGCGACGGATCGGTCAAGTCATCGGCCGGCACGTAGACGGCCTGGATCGAGGTGATCGAGCCATTCTTGGTGGAGGTGATGCGCTCCTGCAGGACACCCATTTCCTCGGCCAGGGTGGGCTGGTAGCCCACGGCCGACGGCATGCGGCCCAGCAGTGCCGACACTTCGGTACCGGCCAGGGTGTAGCGGTAGATGTTGTCGACGAACAGCAGCACGTCCTTGCCCTTGCCCGACGCGTCCTTCTCGTCGCGGAAGTACTCGGCCATGGTCAGGCCGGTCAGCGCGACGCGCAGGCGGTTGCCCGGCGGCTCGTTCATCTGGCCGTACACCATCGCGACCTTGTCCAGGACGTTGGAGTCCTTCATCTCGTGGTAGAAGTCGTTGCCCTCACGGGTACGCTCACCCACGCCGGCGAACACGGACAGGCCGCTGTGCGCCTTGGCGATGTTGTTGATCAGTTCCATCATGTTGACGGTCTTGCCGACGCCGGCGCCGCCGAACAGGCCGACCTTGCCGCCCTTGGCGAACGGGCACATCAGGTCGATGACCTTGATGCCGGTTTCCAGCAGCTCGGTGGCCGGGGACTGGTCTTCGTACGACGGCGCGGCACGGTGGATTTCCCACGTGTCACTGGCGGCCACCGGGCCGGCTTCGTCGATCGGGCGACCCAGCACGTCCATGATGCGACCCAGGGTGCCCGGGCCGACCGGCACGGAGATGCCGCGCTCGGTGTTGGTGGCGACCAGGTTGCGCTTCAGGCCATCGGTGGAACCGAGGGCGATGCAGCGGACCACGCCGTCGCCCAGCTGCTGCTGGACTTCGAGGGTGATTTCGGTGTTGTCGACCTTCAGTGCGTCATACACCTTCGGTACCGACTCACGGGGGAACTCGACGTCGACGACCGCGCCGATGATCTGAACGATCTTGCCCTGACTCATTGCTGCATCCTCTGGATTTTGTGCTTTGGACGTGCGCGTCAAACTGCTGCTGCGCCGCCGACGATTTCGGAGATTTCCTGGGTGATCGCTGCCTGGCGGGCCTTGTTGTAGACCAGCTGCAGGGTTCCGATCAGCTTGTTCGCGTTGTCGCTGGCCGCCTTCATCGCCACCATGCGTGCCGCATGCTCGGAAGCAACGTTTTCCAGCACCGCCTGGTACACCAGCGACTCGATGTAACGCGTCATCACGTGCTCCAGCACGGTCGCGGCATCGGGTTCATACAGGTAGTCCCAGTCGTGGTGCGCGACCTGCTTTTCAGCGGCCGGCAACGGCAGCAGCTGGTCGAAGCTGGCGGTCTGGGTCATGGTGTTGACGAAGCGGTTGTACACCAGGTACACGCGGTCGACCTTGCCCTCGGTGAATGCATCGAGCATCACCTTGATCACGCCGATCAGCGATTCCAGGCGCGGCACGTCACCCAGGTGGGTCACGCTGCCGACCATGTTGACCTTGATGCGACGGAAGAAGGTCGATGCCTTCTGGCCGATCGTCACCATGTCCACTTCGGCACCCTTTTCCTGCCAGGCACGGGCTTCGCCCAGCGTCTTGCGGAACAGGTTGTTGTTCAGGCCGCCGGCCAGGCCGCGATCCGACGAGATCACGATGTAGCCCACGCGCTTGACCTGTTCACGCTCGACCAGGAACGCATGCTGGTAATCGGTGCTGGCCTGGGCCAGGTGGCCGATCACCTGCTTCATCGCCTGCGCGTACGGACGCGATGTCTTCATCCGCTCCTGCGCCTTGCGGATCTTGGAGGCCGAGACCATCTCGAGCGCGCGCGTCACCTTGCGGGTGTTCTGCACGCTCTTGATCTTGGTTTTGATTTCGCGTCCGCTTGCCATCTCTTATTCCCGTATGTTCAACGGTAGAGCGGGGACCTGCCCCGCTCCACGTGCGCTGTTACCAGCTGCCGGTGGTCTTGAACTCGGTGATGCCCTTCTTGAAGGCACCTTCGATGTCATTGTCCCAGCCGCCGGTGGCGTTGACCTTGCCGATCAGCTCGCCCTGGGTGTTGGCGAAGTGCGCGTGCAGGCCTTCTTCGAACGCCAGCAGCTTGTTGACCGGCACGTCGTCGAGGTAACCCTCGTTGACGGCGTAGATCGACAGCGCCTGGTTGGCGATCGACATCGGGGCGTACTGCTTCTGCTTCATCAGTTCGGTGACGCGCTGGCCGCGCTCGAGCTGCTTGCGGGTGGCTTCGTCCAGGTCCGAAGCGAACTGCGCGAACGCAGCCAGCTCGCGGTACTGCGCCAGCGAGATACGGATGCCGCCGGACAGCTTCTTGATGATCTTGGTCTGGGCCGAACCACCCACGCGCGACACCGAGATACCGGCGTTGACGGCCGGACGGATACCGGCGTTGAACAGGTCGGTTTCCAGGAAGATCTGGCCGTCGGTGATCGAGATCACGTTGGTCGGCACGAACGCGGACACGTCGCCGGCCTGCGTCTCGATGATCGGCAGCGCGGTCAGCGAACCGGTCTTGCCGGTCACCGCACCGTTGGTGAACTTCTCCACATACTCTTCGGACACGCGGGCAGCGCGCTCGAGCAGGCGGGAGTGCAGGTAGAACACGTCACCCGGGTAGGCTTCACGGCCCGGCGGGCGCTTCAGCAGCAGCGAGATCTGGCGGTAGGCAACGGCCTGCTTGGACAGATCGTCGTACACGATCAGCGCGTCTTCGCCGCGGTCCATGAAGTACTCGCCCATGGTGCAGCCGGAGTAGGCGCTGATGTACTGCATCGCGGCCGATTCTGACGCGGTGGCGGCCACGACCACGGTGTGGGCCAGGGCGCCGTTTTCTTCCAGCTTGCGCACGATGTTGGCCACGGTCGATGCCTTCTGGCCGATCGCGACGTACACGCACTTGATGCCGGTGTCCTTCTGGTTGATCACCGCATCGATGGCCAGGGCGGTCTTGCCGGTCTGGCGGTCACCGATGACCAGCTCGCGCTGGCCGCGGCCGATCGGGATCATCGAGTCGACCGACTTGTAACCGGTCTGCACCGGCTGGTCGACCGACTTGCGCCAGATCACGCCCGGGGCGACGCGCTCCACCGGAGCGGTCAGCTGGGTGCCCAGCGGGCCCTTGCCGTCGATCGGCTCGCCCAGCGCGTTCACCACGCGGCCGAGCAGTTCCGGACCAACCGGCACTTCCAGGATGCGGCCGGTGGTCTTGGCCACGTCGCCTTCGCGCAGGTTCTGGTATTCACCCAGCACCACGGCGCCGACCGAGTCGCGCTCCAGGTTCAGGGCCAGGGCGAAGGTGTTGTTCGGCAGTTCGATCATTTCGCCCTGCATCACGTCGGCCAGGCCGAAGATGCGCACGATGCCGTCGGACACGCTGGTCACGGTGCCTTCGTTGCGCGATTCCGCGGCCAGCTTGACCTTCTCGATGCGGTTCTTGATCAGTTCGCTGATTTCGGAGGGGTTGAGCGTGGTTGCCATCGTCGAGTCCTAGTGCCGGCGTTGAGGCCGGACGGTAATTGAATTCAGTTAGCGAGCGCGGTCTGCAGGCGGGCAAGCTTGCCCTTCAGCGAACCGTCGATGACCACGTCACCGGCGTCGATCACGGCGCCGCCGATCAGCGAGGCATCCACCGCGGTGGACACTTCCACGTCGCGGCCGAAGCGCTTGCGCAGGGCAGCCTTGATCGCATCCAGTTCACCGGCGGCCAGTTCGTTGGCCGAGGTCACGGTGGCCTTGACCACGTGTTCGGCTTCGGCACGCAGCTGGTCGTACATGCCGGCGATTTCCGGCAGCAGCGGCAGGCGGTGGGCATCGGCCAGGATGGACAGGAAACGCGAGAAGGTCTCGCTGCGCTGTTCCGGTGCCAGCAGGGCGACGGCATCGTCGCGACCCAGCTCCGGGTTGGCGAGCAGGGCCGACACGCGCGGGTCGGCAGCGACGTGGGCGGAGAACGCAAGCGCGTCCGACCACGGCGCGAACGCACCTTCGTCGCGCGCGGTCGCAAAAGCGGCGCGGGCGTAGGGACGGGCAAGCGTGAGGGCCTGGCTCATGTCAGATCTCCGAAGCCAGCTCGTCGAGCAGCGCCTTGTGGGCGTTGGCATCGATTTCGCGCTTGAGCAGCTTCTCCGCGCCGCTTACGGCCAGTGCGGAAACCTGCTTGCGCAGTTCTTCGCGGGCACGGTTGGCAGCGAGGTCGATTTCAGCCTGGGCCAGTTCTTTCTGGCGGTTGGCTTCGGTGATCGCTTCGTTCTTGGCGGCTTCAACGATCTGGTTGGCGCGCGCGTGGGCCTGGTCAATGATTTCATTGGCCTTGCCGCGGGCTTCCTTCAGCGCTTCGTTGACCTTGTCCTGTGCCTGGGCGAGGTCCTTCTGGCTGCGATCGGCAGCGGCGAGACCTTCAGCGATCTTCTGCTGGCGCTCTTCGATCGCGTTCATCAGGGGCGGCCAGATCTTGGTCGCGATGATCCAGATCAGGGCAGCAAAGGCCAGGGCCTGGGCGATGAGGGTAAAACCGATATCCATTGTTTTCGCTCAGTCAGTGGTGACGGGGTGGACGTGCCGCCTTGCGGGCGGCACCTCCGAACCTTCATCCGCAACCAGGCGCCGAAGCGCCCGGTCGTTTCACTTGGGGCTGGATCAGCCAGCCACTGCCGGCAGGCGGGCGACGAACTCGCCGACCATCGGGTTGGCGAAGGCGAACAGCAGGCCCACGGCGACCGAGATGATGAACGCGGCATCGATCAGGCCGGCGGTGATGAACATGCGGACCTGCAGCACCGGGATCAGTTCCGGCTGGCGCGCGGCCGATTCCAGGAACTTACCAGCCATGATGGCCAGACCCAGGCCTGCGCCCAGCGCGGCCAGGCCGATCATGATGCCGACGGCGAGGACGGTGGAGCTCTGGACCTGGGCGAGATTGGTCAGGACGGCGAAGTACATGGTTTTCTCCGGGAACGTGATTGCTAAGGGATTTGGAAACTAACGGATGAAGGGTGCAGCGAAAATCAGTGAGCGTCTTCCGACAGGCTCAGGTACACGATGGACAGCATCATGAAGATGAAGGCCTGCAGCGGAATCACCAGCAGGTGGAACAGCATCCAGCCGAAGCCGGCGAACGCACCTGCGAAGATGCCGGCGATACCTGCACCGCCCAGCACCCAGATCAGCAGGAACACGATTTCACCGCCGAACATGTTGCCGAACAGTCGCATTGCCAGCGAAATCGGCTTGCTCAGCCATTCCACGATGTTCAGGATCAGGTTGAACGGCATCATCCACTTGCCGAACGGGGCGGTCAGGAATTCCTTGGTGAAGCCGCCGATGCCCTTGGCGCGCAGCGCGAAGAACAGCATCAGGAAGAACACGCTGATCGACATGCCCAGGGTGGCATTGACGTCGGCGGTCGGCACCGGCTTCCAGTACGGCACGCCGAGCATTTCCAGCGGCACGGCGATGAAGTCGGCCGGGATCATCTTGATGAGGTTCATCAGGAGGATCCAGAAGAAGATCGTGATCGCGATCGGGGTCACCAGCTTGCTGGTGCCGTGGTAGGTGTCCTTGGCCTGGCGGTCAACGAACTCCAGGCAGATCTCCACGAAGGCCTGCCACTTGCCCGGCACGCCGGCCGTGGCATTGCGGGTCGCCATCCAGAAGGCGAAAACCATCACCAGACCCATCAGGACCGACGTGGCGATGGTATCCAGGTGCAGCGCCCACGGGCTGCCGTGCCCAACGGTGAGGTTGTGCAGGTGATGCTGGATATAGGAGGTGGGTGTCAGCGCCTCGCCTGCCATGTGTCCGGAACCTTAGTTATTAAGAAATTCGATCAACGCCTGGCCAGAGCCAGGACCTGGAACATCAAGCCGACCGCGATACCGGCCAGCAGTGCCACCGCCGGCAGCCTGAACACCAGGATGCCTACGATCAACACGCCAAACACCACGACCCACTTGGCAACGACGGCGATGATCAGCCTGGCCATTGCCGAGCCGGCTGCCTGTACCCCGCCGCCCAACGCCATCCGTGCCGCCACCCAGCCACCCGCCGCAACAGCGAGACCGGAAAGCAGTGCGCCAAGCGCATGTTTCGGACTCACCAGCAGGAAGCCAAGGGCCAGGACAATCACCGCGGCCAGCGGGTAGACCGCGGCGCGCAGCATCAGTCGCCGACCCGGATCAACGGAATTCAGCACAGAGACGTCCCGCACATTTGGAGTGAAAGGCATGAGGCAGCAGCGTGGTGCCTCGTCGAGCCGCCAAATTATAGCAATGGGACAATTTGCGAGACAACCGCTGCGTGTTCATCCCGGATCGATGCAAGTTGCGGGATGACCGGGATTTTTCCTGCCGGGGGCGGGACAATCAGGCCCAGCGGGGCTCCCGCCCTTGCGGCGGTGCAGCATTGAACTTTCGTCGCGACGGTGTGTCCAAGCTTCCGACCTGCACTCTCTCATCCTCGTCGGCGCAGTTCTGCAGGTCTGCATGGGGTCCCGCCGCTGCCAGGCGGGACTTTTTTTGTTCTGCCTTGGCGCTCGCCGGGCATGGCCCGGCGCTACAGGCCCCCTGTGAAGACGCCGCCTGCACAATACGCTCACGCATGGTGGACGCGGACATAGCGATAGTGGCGCAACTTTTCGTTGAACCACTGCAAGGATTCCTGCCGATGCGCCCCATTCCTACCCTGCTCGCTTTGTCGCTGGTCGCCGTCGGCGCCGGCTTTGCTTCCACCGCGCATGCTGCCGAGGGCGATGACCGCTTCACGCTGCGTCTGGGTGCGATGAACATCGATACCGACAACACCATCCGCGGCAGCACGAACATCGCGGGCCAGGACGTGAACCTTAACGAAGATTTCAGCATGGGCGGCAAGGAATGGGAGCCGCGCGTGGATGGCGTGTTCCGCTTCAGCGACCGCCAGCGCCTGATCTTCGATTATTTCAAGTGGGACAAGGACCGCCGTGAGACGCTCAACGACGGCATCGCTTTCGGCGACATCAACGTGCCGGAAGGCAGCTTCGTCAAGGCTGAACTGAAGTATCAGGTCGCCACTCTGGTGTATGACTACTCGGTGGTCGACACCGACCGGTTCGACCTGGGCCTGCAGATCGGTGCCGAATGGGCTCAGATCAGCGCCAAGGGCTATGCCGACCTGGGCAACGTCTACAACGGCCGCTTCCTGGATGAAAAGGAGAACGGCGTGGCGCCGGTGGTTGGCGCGCGCCTGACCTTCAACCCGGCCGACCGCTGGATGATCAACCTGCAGGGCCAGTACCTCAACACCAGCTGGGGCAGCTTCGATGATTACGAAGGCGACCTGAGCCGCGCCAACGCGATCGTCGAATACCGCCTGACCGACAACTTCGGCCTCTTCGCCGGCTACGACTGGTTCAAGCTGGACGTCGACCAGAAGGGCAGCGACGGCGTGATCGGCCTGAAGCAGGAGTTCAAGGGCCCGGTGGCCGGCGTCAGCCTGTCGTTCTGATCCCTCGATCCGCGCAATGAAGAAACCCCAGGCTTGCCTGGGGTTTTTTTTGTTGCCGGGCAAGTGCGCCGGGCAGTGCCCCGGCGCGTGCCGGCTTACTTCTTCTTCGGCATGTACAGGTCGGTGATCGTGCCGTCGTAGATTTCCGAGGCCATCGCCACCGATTCGCTCAGCGTGGGATGGGCGTGGATGGTGTGGCCGATATCTTCGGCTTCCGCCCCCATCTCGATGGCCAGGCCGATTTCCGCCAGCAGGTCACCCGCGTGCACGCCGACGATGGCGCCACCGATGATGCGATGGGTTTCCTCGTCGAAGATCAGCTTGGTGAAACCTTCGGTGCGACCGATGCCGATGGCACGGCCACTGGCCGCCCACGGGAACTTCGCCACGCCGACCTTCAGGCCCTTGGCCTTCGCCTCGGTTTCGGTCACGCCGACCCAGGCGATTTCCGGGTTGGTGTAGGCCACCGACGGAATCACCCGTGCGACCCATTCCTTCTTGTGCCCCGCAGCCACTTCAGCGGCCAGCTTGCCCTCATGGGTGGCCTTGTGGGCCAGCATCGGATTGCCCACGATGTCGCCGATCGCGAAGATGTGCGGCACGTTGGTCCGCATCTGGCGGTCAACCGGGATGAAACCGCGATCGGACACCTGTACGCCGGCGTTCTCCGCACCGATCTTGGCACCGTTCGGCGAGCGGCCCACGGCCACCAGCACGCGGTCGAACGTGCCTTGCGGCAAGGCCGGCGTCTCGCCTTCGGCGGCGGCTTCGAAGGTGACCGTCACGCCCTTGGCGTCGGCAGTGACGCCGGACGCCTTGGTCTTCAGGTGCACGTCCACGCCCTGCTTCTTCAGGCGGTCCGCCAGCGGCTTGACCAGGTCCTTGTCGGCGCCCGGCATCAGCTGGTCCATGAACTCCACCACGGTGACCTTGCTGCCCAGTGCGGCATACACGGTGGCCATTTCCAGCCCGATGATGCCGCCACCGACGACCAGCAGCGAACCCGGCACGTCGGCCAGTTCCAGCGCATCGGTGGAGTCCATCACGCGCGGGTCGTCCCACGGGAAGTTCGGCAGCTTCACCGCCTGCGAACCGGCCGCGATGATGCACTGCTGGAAGCGCAGCAGCTGGGTGCTGCCGTCTTCAGCGGTGATTTCCAGTTCATTGGCCGATACGAAGCGGCCCACGCCCTGCACGCTGCGCACCTTGCGCTGCTTGGCCATGCCGGCCAGGCCCTTGGTCAGCTGGCCGACCACCTTTTCCTTGTACTGGCGCAGCTTGTCCAGGGTGATCTTCGGCGCACCGAATTCGACGCCGAAATCGCCGGCATGGGCGACTTCATCGATCACCGCCGCGGCATGCAGCAGCGCCTTGGACGGGATGCAGCCGACGTTGAGGCAGACGCCGCCCAGGCTGGCGTAACGTTCCACGATGACGGTGTCCAGGCCGACGTCGGCGGCGCGGAAGGCCGCGGTATAACCGCCCGGGCCGGAGCCCAGCACGACCATCGCGCATTCGATGTCGGCAGCCTTGCCCGACGCCAGCGCCGGCTTCGGCGCGGCCGGTTCAGCCGGCGCGCGGTGCGACGGGGTAACCGGCGGCTTGCTGTTCGGTGCAGCGGCCGCGGGCGCAGCGGCCTTGGCCGGCGCAGCCGGTGCAGCGCCCTCGCCTTCCGCTTCCAGCAGCACCACGACGGCGCCTTCGGACAGCGTATCGCCGAGCTTGACCTTCACTTCCTTGACCACGCCGGCGGCCGAGGACGGCACTTCCAGCGTTGCCTTGTCCGATTCCAGGGTCAACAGACCCTGGTCCTTCTTCACCGTGTCGCCGACGGCGACCAGTAGTTCAATCACCGGCACATCGCTGTAATCACCGATGTCGGGAACCTTGACTTCAATCGTGGCCATGGTGGTTTCCTTCATGCCCGCGCGGGAAGGCCGGCGGGCGTCTGCTGCAGTTCGTCACGCGGCCGCACGCAGTGCGGCGGCCACACGGAGGGGGCTTGCCGGCTCGGTCAGAGCAGCACGCGGCGCATGTCCGCCAGTACCTGCGACAGGTAGGTGGTGAAGCGTGCGGCCAGTGCGCCGTCGATGACCCGATGGTCGTAGCTCAGCGACAGCGGCAGCATCAGCTTCGGTGCGAATTCCTTGCCATTCCAGACCGGCTGGATGGACGACTTGGACACGCCGAGGATCGCCACTTCCGGCGCGTTGACGATCGGCGTGAACGCGGTGCCACCGATGCCGCCGAGCGAGCTGATCGAGAAGCAGCCGCCGCTCATGTCAGCCGGACCCAGCTTGCCGTCACGCGCCTTCTTGGCCAGTTCGCCGCTTTCCTGCGCGATCTGCACCACGCCCTTCTTGTCGACGTCGCGGACCACCGGAACGACCAGGCCGTTCGGGGTGTCGGCGGCGAAGCCGATGTTGAAGTACTTCTTCAGGGTCAGGTTCTCGCCGCTGGCATCCAGCGAGGCGTTGAACTCCGGGAACCTCTTCAGCGCCGCGGCACTGGCCTTGACCAGGAAGGCGAGCATGGTCAGCTTGATGCCGGCCTTCTCGTTCTCCTTGTTCAGCGCCACGCGCAGGGCTTCCAGATCGGTGATGTCGGCCTGTTCGAACTGGGTGACGTGCGGGATCATGGCCCAGTTGCGCGCCAGGTTCGCACCGGAAATCTTCTTAATGCGCGACAGCGGCTGGACCTCGACTTCACCGAACTTGCTGAAGTCGACCTTCGGCCACGGCAGCAGGTTCAGGCCACCGCCGGCAGCGGCCGATGCAGGCGCGCCAGCGGCAGCGCCGCCGGTGAGTGCAGCCTTGACGAACTTCTGCACGTCGCCCTTGGTGATGCGGCCGCCCTTCTCGGTGCCGCTGATCTGCAGCAGGTCCACGCCCAGTTCGCGGGCGAACACGCGCACCGCCGGAGTGGCATAGGGCACCTTGGCCGGCAGCACGCTGTCGGCATTGAACTGCACCGGCGGGCTGGTCGGGGCACCGGCGGACGGGGCACTGTCGATTTCGCGCTGGGCCAGCTTGTCCGGCTGCTGCTGGACCGCGACCGGCTCCACCTTGGTGGCGGTTTCGGCGGCAGCCGGAGCCGCAGCAGCGTTGCCCGCGGCCGGGGCCGGGGCCGCAGCGCCTTCGGCTTCAATGATCGCCACCAGCTTGCCCTGCGACAGGGTGTCACCGACCTTGACCTTGATCTCCTTGACCACGCCGGCGACCGACGAGGGCACTTCCATCGTCGCCTTGTCGCTTTCCAGCGTGACCAGGCCCTGGTCCTTCTTCACCGTATCGCCGACGGCGACCAGGATTTCGATGACCGGGATGTCGCTGTAATCGCCGATGTCCGGCACCAGCGCTTCCACCGCGCCACCGCTGGCGGCCGCAGCCGGGGCAGCAGGAGCAGGCGCACTCGCGGCGGCCGGCGCAGGGGTCTCGACCTTTGCCGGCGCAGGCGCGGCGGCGGCGGCCGGCTTGGCGGCCGGTGCCTCGCCGTCGGCCACTTCGATCAGCGCCACGACCTTGCCTTCGGACAGGTTGTCGCCGACCTTCACCTTGATTTCCTTGACCACGCCGGCGACCGACGAGGGCACTTCCATCGTCGCCTTGTCGCTTTCCAGCGTGACCAGCCCCTGGTCCTTCTTGACCGTGTCGCCGACGGCGACCAGCACCTCGATTACCGGGATATCGCTGTAGTCACCGATATCGGGGACGAGGGCTTCCTTGATTTCGGCCATGGGGATAACTCCGGCAATCTGGTGTAGGGAATCCTCTATTGTGCGGCCAGCATGGCCCCCTCGCCAACCGTTGATGGCGTTTTCAGTCCGCACTGTCCCGGGACACGCTGTTGTGGCAGGGCACTTGCGCAGCAACGAAGCGCCGCACGCCGCTTCCAGTCGGTGGCGTATTGTCCCGCCACGGTCATCCACGCACGCACCTTCAACGGCCCTGGCCGGGACCCCGCAGTGCCTCGGCCAGCGGCTGCCAGGCCTGGTGCAGCGCCGGCAACGATGCGGCCGCGTTGGCCGGACTGGTCGAGGGAAGCGCCAGCACCGGCGCCGATAGCGGTTGCCGCAGGGTGGGCACGATGAAGCGTTGGAACGCGCGATGCGCCGCCGCCCCGTTGCAGGCCACCAGGCGCAGGTGCGGCAGGCGGTCGATCAGGTCCGCAATCGGATTGGGTACCTCACTGCCGCGCACGATCGCCGCATCCAGGCTGCCCTGCCGGCGGCACTGCCCGATCACATCCCACAGGGCAATGCCCGAAGCGCGCAACGCTCGCAGCCGCTGTGGGTAGGGCGCCCCCGCATCAACGCCGCACAGCAGCCCCATCAGCGGCCAGAAACGATTGCGTGGGTGGGCGTAGTAGCGGGCCTCACGCAGCGACAGCGCACCCGGCATCGAGCCCAGCACCAGCACGCGGGCGCTGCCGTCTGCCTGCGCCGGCAGCCCCGTGCACAGATCGTCGCGCGTGCTGTCGCTCATCGTCGCTGCCTTCCTGCAATGCCCACGTAACCCTTTAATGGGACCGGTCCGATTTTCCGCGCGTGCAGGCGGGCCTGTAATGCCGCTTGCTGCATTCCGCGTCGCATTCCGCGCGGCAAGCGCACCCTCTCTTTCCAAAGGATCTTCCCATGCGTTCCCTGTTCCTGACCACCTGCCTGCTGGCTTTCGCTTCACCTGCTGCGTTCGCTGCCGACGACGCCGACACCGCTTCGAAGAAGCGTATCGGCGTGACCGCCGGCTTTACCGTCGGCGATGCCGGCCCGGCGCCCACCGCCAGCATCAGCTACCTGTTCAATGACCACTGGGCCGCCGAGATCTGGGGTACCGCAGACAAACTGCAGCAGAACATGCGCATCAAGTCCGGCCCGCGCGTGGGCACCTATGCGCATCAGCCGGTCGCGCTGAGCGTGCAGTACCACTTCGGCAATGCTGACGCGGTGTTCCGCCCGTTCCTCGGCGTGGGCGGTTTCAAGTCGCATATTTCCGACGTGCAGGTCACTGCGCCGGCGGCTCCGGCAGCGACCAACATCCGTGGCAGGAGCGGCGCCGGCTACATCGTCACTGCGGGCCTGGACATGAACATCAATGAAACCTGGTTTGCCCGCCTCGACGCCCGCCTGCTGTACGCCAGCGACATGCGTCTGGACACCGCGGCGGCGCCGGACCAAGCGATGAAGGGCAGCATGCCAGTCGCCGGCTTCAGCGTCGGCGCACGTTTCTAGGCACATCCGGGCATGAGCATGCGCGGACCCCTCCGCGCATGCTCACACCGATTGCAGATTCGTGAATACCGTTTGCCCGCTGAAGCCTTGTCCGCGTTGCATCAACGCAAATCCGGCTGAACGGAAAAACTAATTTTTAACGATAGTCGAATGGGATTCATGTTTGAAGGCATACGTTGGCCTCGCCCCGGCTACCGGGGATCAAAAAACTAGAAACCCGAGGAGATTCCCCATGCGCTCCATCCGTATCCTGAGCCTTTCCCTGCTGACCGCCGCTGCCTTCGCGCCGAGCGCCTTCGCGCAGGATTATTCGGCAACCGACAGCACCACCGATACCGCCTCGGGCAAGCACTTCGCCGTGGTCGGCGGCGTTGCCCTGCTGCAGCCGAAGAATGACCCGGTCGAGGGCATCCGCAAGTTCGATGGCGGCCCGGCGCCAACCCTGAGCCTGAGCTACTACATCAACGACAACTGGGCCGTTGAACTGTGGGGCGCAGCCGACAAGTTCAATCACCGCGTGCGTGGCGTCGGCAACGAGCGCCTGGGCACCGTGGAACAGCAGCCGATCGCCCTGAGCGGCCAGTACCACTTCGGCCAGGCAGACAACGTCTTCCGTCCGTTCGTCGGTGTCGGTTACTACGAGTCGAACTTCAGCAATGAAGACCTGGTCGCGCCGGGCGTGACCGAGCACATTGGTCTTGAGACCGCCAAGGGCGCCATCGGCACCGTCGGCGTGGACATGAACATCAATTCGACCTGGTTCGCCCGTGCCGATGCGCGCTACATGCACGCCCGTCCGGAAGTGAAGGTTGGCGGGAAGGGCACCGGCGCTGACGCCAAGCTGGATCCGTGGACCGTCGGCTTCGGTATCGGTGCGCGCTTCTAAGCATCGGTACGACGCAACGTAGAACGCAACGGGCCCTTCGGGGCCCGTTGTCGTATGCGACCTGGTTCGCCCGCGCCGACGCGCGCTACCTGCACTCGCGTCCGCAACTCACGATCGGCGGCAAGGAGATCGGTGCGCGTGCCAAGCTGGAGCCGTGGACCGTCGGCTTCGGCATCGGTGCGCGCTTCCAGTCACGTCGCAAGCAACCGTATTTCGCTGCAACGGGGCCTTCGGGGCCCGTTGTTGTTTCGCCTGATGCGCGCAGGCGTGCACATGCCATGTTTCCGCCAGTGCCACTGAGGTAGGCTCGGACGAACACGGCAGGAGCCTGCCGGAGGGCCAAGGCCGATGCTCGACATGCTGGTGGTAGGAGGCGGGATCAACGGAACCGGCATCGCCCGCGATGCAGCGGGCCGCGGCCTGACGGTCGCATTGTGCGAACAGCACGACCTGGCCTCGCATACCTCCAGTGCCAGTTCCAAGCTCATCCATGGTGGGCTTCGCTACCTCGAACACGGGGAGTTCGGCATGGTCCGCAAATCATTGCAGGAGCGCGCGGTGTTGATGCGGATCTCGCCGCACCTGGTGCAGCCGTTGCCCTTCGTGCTGCCGCACGAAGCGCACCTTCGACCCGCCTGGCTGATCCACCTGGGTCTGTGGCTGTACGACCATCTCGGCGGGCGCTCGCCGCAGCTGCCTCGCTCGCGATCGCTGCGCCTGCGTGGCCATCCGCTGGGGGCGCCGTTGCGCGAGGACCTGCGCCGTGGGTTCACCTACACCGACGCGCAGGCGCCGGATGCCCGGCTGGTGGTGGTCAATGCCATCGATGCCGCCGAACGTGGTGCCCACATATGGACGCGCACCCTCTGCGAGCAGGCATGGCGGCAGGCGGATGGCTGGTCGGTCGACCTGCGCGAGCCGGATGGCACCCAGCGCAGCGTGCGTACGCGCATGCTGGTCAATGCGACCGGCGCCTGGGCGCCGCGGTTTGTCGACAACATCAGCCTGACCCGCGGCGTGGCCCTGCGGCTGGTTCAGGGCAGCCACATCGTGGTGCCGGCGCTGTACGCGCATGACCATGCCTACCTGCTGCAGCAACCCGATGGCCGCATCGTGTTCGCCCTTCCCTTCGAAGACCACTACACCCTCATCGGCACCACCGACGTGGACTTCGAGGGTGATCCCGGCGCGGTGCACGTGGACGATGCACAGCGTGACTACCTGTGCGCGGCGGCCAATCGCAGCTTCCGCCAGCAGACCAGCCCGCGCGACATCGTGTGGGAATTCAGCGGCGTGCGTGCACTGCTTGACGATCCGGAAGCCGAGGCCAGCGCGGTGACCCGTGACTACCGGCTGGACCTGGATGCCGAGGGTGCGCCGCTGTTGAATATCCTTGGCGGCAAACTGACCACCTATCGGCGCCTGGCCGAAGAGGCGGTTGACCTGCTGACAGGCCACGCCGGGACGGCGGCACCCGCCTGGACGGCCACCGGCGCGCTGCTGCCCGGGGCCGAACGCGGTACGCCGGCGCAGGGCGCGGCCTGGCTGGCAACGCAGTGGCCATGGCTGCCGCCGAAGCTCGCGGCGCGCTGGTCCCGCACCTATGGCACGCGGGCCACGTTGATCCTAGGCCAGGCCGATTCGTTGGCCGCGCTTGGCACGCACTTCGGCGCCGATCTGTACGAAGCCGAAGTGCGCTATCTGTGCACGCACGAATGGGCGCGCCAGGCAGATGACGTGCTGTGGCGACGGACCCGGCTTGGCCTGGTGCTGGACGCCGCGCAGCAGCATCGGCTGGCCTGCTGGCTGGACACCCACGCACCCGCCAGCGGCCGCGCTGTGGGCGCTCCCTGATCGCACGATGAGGAACATGGCATGTCACGACGGCAGCTTGCAGGCGAACTGATTTCCGAGGCGGTCGCGGTGGCGATCATCATCAGCATCGGCTGCTCTGCAGCGGCCATGTACCTGCTGTACGACCCCAGCCCGTACCAGCATGCCTACTGGGGGCTGTGCATCACATGGGGACTGGCGGTCACTGTCGCGATATACGCCACCGCGTCGGTATCGGGCACCCACGCCAATCCGGCGGTGACCCTCGCACTTGCGCTGTACCGCGGTTTCCCGTGGTCACGCGTGCTGCCCTACTGGGCGGCGCAGGTGCTCGGTGGCTTCGTCGGCGCGGCGATCGTGCTGCTGCTGTATGGCCCGGTCATCGATCATTACAACGACCTGCAGGGGATGACCCGCGCCGAAGGCGGCGGCGCCGGGGTGTTCTTCACTGCGCCGGGACTGGCGGTCACGCCGCTGCATGCGCTGCGCAACCAGGTCATCCTGACCGGGTTCCTGGTGTTCGGCATCTTCGCCATCACCGAGCGGTACAACGAAGCCGCACCGGGGGCGAACGGCGGGGCACTGATGATCGGCCTGCTGGTGGCCTGCATCGGTGCGTCGATGGGCTACCTGGAAGGCTGGGCGATCAATCCCGCCCGCGATTTCGGTCCGCGCGTGTTCGCCTGGCTCACGGGCTGGGACCGCGCCGCGCTGCCGGCAGAACACCATTACTGGTGGATCCCCATCGTCGGCCCGCTGATCGGCGGCGCGCTCGGCGGGGCGGCGTATCGCTGGCTCATCCTGCCGTTCCTGCCGGCGCGCCAGCGGGCGCTGTCAGCAGCCCCCGCCATCGCGAGCGAGCGCGGCGCACAATGAGCCCCTACCGCGCGCTTGCCGACCGCGGATCCGCAACAACCGACGAGGACACCTTCGCCATGGAACCGGAATTCATCCTTGCCATCGACCAGGGCACCACCAGTTCCCGCGCCATCCTGTTCGACCGTGATGGTCGCATCGCAGGCAGCGCACAGCGCGAGTTCACCCAGCTGTTCCCCCAGCCCGGCTGGGTGGAACACGATCCGCGCGAGATCCTGACCAGCGTCTATACCACCCTGACCGAACTGCTCAACCAGCAGCAGGTCGATCCGCGCCGCATCGCCGGCATCGGCATCACCAACCAGCGCGAAACCACGGTGGTCTGGGACAGGGCGACCGGCCAGCCGATCCACAACGCCATCGTCTGGCAGTCGCGGCAGAGCCAGGCGATCTGTGAGCAGCTGCAGGCCGACGGCCATGAGGCGCTGATCCGCAGCCGGACCGGGCTGGTGGTGGATGCTTATTTCTCCGCCACCAAGATCCGCTGGATCCTGGACCATGTGGACGGCGCGCAGGCGCGTGCCGAACGCGGCGAGCTGCTGTTCGGCACCATCGACAGCTGGCTGATCTGGAACCTCACCGGCGGCGCGGTGCACGTGACCGACATGACCAATGCCGCGCGCACGCTGCTGTTCAACATCCATACGCTGGCCTGGGACGACGAGCTGCTGGCGCTGCTGGACATCCCGCGCGCGATGCTGCCGCACGTGCGCGGCAGCAGCGAGGTGTACGGGCATACGCGGCCGCAGTTTTTCTTCGACCGGCAGATTCCCATCGCCGGCATCGCCGGGGACCAGCAGGCGGCCCTGTTCGGGCAGGCCTGCTTCGAACCCGGCATGGCCAAGAACACCTATGGCACCGGCTGTTTCATGCTGATGAACACCGGCAGCCAGGCGGTCGCTTCAGCCAATGGCCTGCTGACCACCATCGCCTGGAATGTCGACGGCCAGGTGGAATATGCGCTGGAAGGGTCGATCTTCGTCGCCGGGTCGGTGGTGCAGTGGCTGCGCGACGGCCTGCGCATGTTCGGCAAGTCCAGCGACTGCCAGGCCTATGCCGAGCGCGTGCCCGATACCGGCGGCGTCTATCTGGTCCCCGCTTTCGTCGGCCTGGGCGCGCCGTACTGGCGCAGCGATGTGCGCGGGGCGATGTTCGGGGTCACCCGTGGCACCAGCAAGGAACACTTCATCCGCGCGGCGGTGGAGTCGATGGCCTACCAGACCCGTGACGTGCTGGCGGCCATGCAGGCCGACGCGGGCATCGAGCTGAAGGAACTGCGCGCCGACGGCGGGGCGATCGCCAACGACTTCATGGGCCAGTTCCAGAGCGATCTGCTCGGCGTGCCGGTGCTGCGCCCGCAGGTGGCCGAAACCACCGCACTGGGCGCGGCCTACCTGGCGGGGCTGGCCGTCGGGTTCTGGGAAAGCCGTGCGCAGATCGCGGCCCAATGGGGCGTGGACCGGCGCTTTGAACCGACGATGTCCGCCGACCGGCGCGAGGCCTTGTATGCGGGCTGGCAACGGGCCGTCGCCGCGGCCCTCGCCTGGTGAATCCCGGCAGCGCCGGGCCGTGCCCGGCGAACCGTTGGATCAGAACGCAGGCAGCACCGCGCCCTTGTACTTCTGCGCGATGAATTCCTTCACCTGCGGGCTGGTCAACGCCTGGGCCAGCTTCTGCACGCGCGGGTCGTCCTTGTTGTCCGGACGCGCCACCAGGAAGTTCACGTACGGCGAGTCCTTGCTTTCGATCGCCAGCGCATCCTGCGTCGGGTTCAGGCCGGCATCCAGCGCATAGTTGGTGTTGATCAGCGCCAGGTCGACCTGGTCCAGCACGCGCGGCAGCATCGCCGAATCCAGCTCGCGGAACTTCAGGTTCTTCGGGTTGGCGATGATGTCGCGCTGGGTGGCCAGCGCGTTCTTCGGATCCTGCAGCTGGATGACCCCGGCGTTGTGCAGCAGGATCAGCGCGCGGCTGTTGTTGCTGGGATCGTTGGGGATCACCACGTCGGCGCCTTCGCGCAGTTCGTCCAGCGACTTGACCTTGCGCGAGTACGCACCGAAGGGCTCGATGTGCACGCCGGCCACGGTCACCAGGTCGGACTTGCGGTCGCGGTTGTACGCATCCAGGTAGGGCTCGGTCTGGAAGTAATTGACGTCGACCTGCTTCTGCACCAGCTGGTCGTTGGGCTGCACGTAGTCGTTGAACACGCGCACGTCCAGGTCCACGCCCTGCTCCTTCAGCATCGGCTTGACCACCTCGAGGATCTCCGCGTGCGGCACCGCCGTGGCGGCCACGATCAGCTTCTGCGAGGGTTCGCCGGAGCTGCCACAGGCGGCCAGGGCCACGGCAGCGAACAAGGACAACAGCAGGGACTTCTTCATCATGGGAGGGTCTCGGGGGAGAGGGTCATTCGTAGTTGCTGAGCGCCAGCGCCAGCAGGCTCTTGGCCTGCTCGCGCAGCATCACCGGTTCGATGATCTCGGCATCGGAACCGTAATGCAGCACATCCATCAGCAGTTCGCGGGAAACACTGTAGGGCACCTTCAGTTCATAGCGCCCATCAGCCAGGTAGCGGCCCTGCTGGTTGGCGTGCCAGTGTTCATCGGCCACCCAACGGGCGGCCTTGGCACTGAACAGGATCGTCGCCCAGCCCTTGGGCGCACCGGAGAAGATGCCATAGCTGGCGCCCAGCTGCGCGTCCAGCACGTTGTCATCGACGTCGGTGGCCGGTGCGTCGACCACGCGGGCCTTGTTGATGCGGTCCACGGCAAAGCTGCGCAGGGCGTCACGGTCATGGTCCCAGGCATCCAGGTACCAGTTGTCCCGGTAGTGGGTCAGGCGCTGCGGCGACACCGTGCGGCGGGTCGCCTCGTCGGTGGACCGCGCGCGATATTCGAACGCCAGCTGGCGCCGCTCCAGCACCGCCGAGGCCACGCTGCGGAAACTGCCCTCGTCGAACTTGCGCACCCGGTGCGGGATCACCCGGACCCGGTCCACCGGCCAGCTGGAAACGCCGGCCTGGGCCGCCAGCAGGCCTTCGATGCGCTGCTGCAGCGGGGCCAGCACCGAGGACAGCACACCCCCGCCGGTGCGTGCGAGCAGGTGCTGCGAGGCCAGCAGCGCGTGCAGTTCTTCCGAACTCAGCCACAGCCCGGGCAGCTCGAAGCGATCGCTTTCATCGGCCATGTAGCGGAAACCCGCCTCGCCATCGCCTTCGATCGGCGCCATCAGCGCATCACGCAGGAAGGCCAGGTCCCGGTAGACCGTGGCGCGGGAACAGCCAAGCTTGTCCTGCAGCGTCGCTACCGTGACCGGATAGCGGGCAGACTTGAGCAGACGATGCAGGGCAGTGATGCGTTCGTATCGGTCCATGACCCCGATTATGTCCGACTCGTGGCCATTGTGGCGGCCATGATCGGCTATCGTGTCGATCCCCACGCCACGGCCTGCCCCGCATGCGCCTGCTTCCCTGCTTCCCCCTGGCCCTGGCTGCGCTGCTGGCGGGCTGCGAACAGCCCACCCCGCCACCGGCCAGCGTGCCATTGGCCGATGCACAGCACCCGGCGGCGGCGCCGGCAGCAGACCCGGCGGCGGCCGTGCTGGAGGCCAGCCGACGTTTCGCCGGCCTGCGCAGCTTCCACGCCGAGATGACACTGCACGGTGCACAGGCCGGCCAGGTCGTCCGCAGCGGGATGGACTTCGTGGCCCCGGACCGTTATCGGCTGGATACACCGGCCGGCGTGCAGACAATCATCGGCGACACCTTCTTCCTGCAGGCAGAGGGCCGCATGCAGCAGGTGCCACTGCCGGCCGGCACGCTGGAACAATGGCGCAGCCCGCTGCCGTCCGAAGCGAGCCTGCAGGACCTGCGCGTGGACGATCGTGGGCCGGCCGACATCGACGGCACGGCCACCCGCGTGTATCGGATGGACGGGCCGGCCGGCAGTGGCGAGACGCTGCAGTACTGGATCGGCGGCGACGGTCTGCCGCGGCAGATCCAGCGCGATGGCTTCAACAAGCAGCAGCCCTACCGGATCACCCTGCGCTATTCGCGCTTGAATGATCCAACGCTGCAGGTTCCGCCACCCGGAGACGCCGTTCCCTCTGTGCTGAATGGGGATTTGTAGAAACGCCGACTGAAGCAGGGCGCCATTCGCGGTCGAGGCGACGAGGGGTTAACGCTATCATCACGCACTGCGTTCGATCCCCGCCCCCCGGAGAATTCCTGATGTCCCTGCGTGTTTCCTTGCTGGTTCCGTTGTTGCTGGCCGCTCCTGCGGCATTCGCCCAGGACCCCGCCGAACTGGCGGCGATGACCTCTCCCTGGAGCGGCAGCGGCGGTGAACTGGGCTTTGCTTCGGCACGCGGCAACAGCACCACCGAGAGCGCCAACGGTCGCCTGCGCCTGCGCTACACCGATGACGACTGGGTGCACAGCATGGATCTGTTCGGCCTGCGTTCGCGTTCGGAATCCATCCAGACCAACGACGACGGCACCGAAAGCAAGGTCAGCAACACCACCGCCAACCGCTACACCGGCAGCGCCGGCAGCGCGTTGCAGCTGGGTGAGCACCGCCAGATCACCGCCACGGTCCGTTACGAGCGCGATGATTTCGCCACGTATGATCGCCAGAGCTCGTTCGGTCTCGGTTACGGTACCCGGCTGTGGGGCAATGACCGCTTCTCGCTGGATGCACAGATCGGCCCCGGTGTGCGCCGCACCCACAGCACCGAAGACGATGAAACCCGTACCGGCCTGATCGGTCGTGGCTTCTTCGACATCAAGTATTCGCTGACCCCCAACACCGACCTGGTCAATACGCTGCTGGTCGAATCCGGTTCGTACAACACCTTCGCGCAGAACGACTTCGGCGTGTCGGTGAGCATGAACGAACATCTCGCGCTGAAGGCGGCCTGGCAGGCGCGCCACAACAGCGACGTGGCCGACGACAAGCAGAAGACCGACACGCTGACCACCATGAACGTGGTCTACAAGTTCAAGTAAGCCGCCGTAGTGCCGGCCCCGGCCGGCACGCTCCGGGGCGCCCTTCAGACCGCCAGCAGGGCGCCCGCGCCCCCATCGAGCAGCAACTGCGCCACGGTCCTGCCCAGCGCCTCGGGATCACTGCCGGGGCCCACGGCTTCGGCGCGCACCGCACTGCCATCGGCCACGCCGCCCACCAGCCCCTGCAGGTGGAGGTCCTCGCCCTGCCACAGCGCGATCGCCGCCACCGGCACATGGCAGCTGCCATGCAACGTGCGATTCATGGCACGCTCGGCCTCCACGCAGCTGCGGGTGCGCGCGTCGTCCAGCGCGGCGAACAAGCGCAGCAGCTCCGCGTTGCCGCCATCGCATTCCACCGCCACCGCCCCCTGCGCCGGTGCCGGCAGCCAGTCCGGCGGCTGCAGGCGTGCGACGATGCGCTGCCCCAGTCCCAGCCGCTCCAGTCCCGCCACGGCCAGCACGATGGCGTCGTAGCCACCGTTGTCCAGCTTGGCCAGGCGGGTATTGACGTTGCCACGCAGGTCCAGCAGTTCCAGGTCCGGGCGCAGCGCGCGCAACTGGGCCTGGCGGCGCAGCGACGAGGTGCCCACGCGTGCACCCAGCGGCAGCGCGTCCAGCGACGCGTACAGATTGGAAACGAAGCCGTCGGCGGGATCGTGGCGCGGCAGGATCGCCGGCAGCACGAACGGCGCGTCGAGTTCCATCGGCACGTCCTTCAGCGAATGCACCGCGCAGTCCGCTTCGCCGCGCAGCATCGCCAGCTCCAGCTCCTTCAGGAACAGGCCCTTGCCGCCGATGGCGGCCAGCGAGCGGTCCAGCACTTCGTCGCCGCGGGTGCTCATCGGTATCAGTTCGACATGCAGGCCGGGGTGGGCGTGGCGAAGTCGATCAGCGACGTATTCGCTCTGCCAGAGGGCGAGCGGGCTCTTGCGGGTGGCGATGCGCAGGGTATCCATGCGGTCATTATCGCGCATCGGGATAGGGGGCGAACGGGTGGAACCCCCTCGTGGCGGGCTGCCGCGAAAAGCGGGCTGCGTTTTGGGCGCCGGGCGGTGGGACTAATCGGGGGACGGCAAAAACTGCGTCCATGCGGGCCTCGTTTCGCGCCATCCATGGCGCTCAACGCCCCCGCCCAGCCCCACCGCCCGTCGCCATGACAGGTTCCGGGGGCCGCCCGCCACGTATAAAAAAAAGGCAGGGGCCGCGGAGCGGCGGGGTGTGGGTGCTGGTGAGGAGGGGCCCATGGTGTGCGAAGCAAAGCGTGGGAGCGGCAGCGCGAATGCGATGGCGTGTCCCCGTGTCCTGCACAGCCACCCCGCCCCGCCAACACACAGCCCTGCAGCCTTTGACGTTGACGTTGATGTTCTTACAGGTGACGCAGATCCTGCCGCAGGGTCGCCACGCAGCGGCGACTCACCTCCAACGGCTGCTTGCCATGCCGCAGTACCGCCTGCACCTGCCCGGCCGTGCCCCGGCGCAGTTCGATCAGCTCGTGCCGCGCCACCAGGCAATTGCGGTGGATGCGCACGAAGCGGGCGGCAAACTCTTCTTCCAGCGACTTCAGCGATTCCTCGATCAGGTCTTCGCCGCGCGCATGATGCACCACCACGTACTTTTCTTCGGCCTGCAGGTAGTGGATGTCTTCCACCGGAATCAACCGCAGGCCACCGCGCAGGCGCGCGCATAAAACGGTGCGCGCACGGCCATCGCCGTTGCCCTGCGCGTCCCCGCGCCCGGCCAGGAAAACACGCGCCCGCTCGATCGCCGCCGCCAGCCGTTCCGGCCGCACCGGCTTCATCAGGTAATCGATCGCCGCCGCTTCAAAGGCCGACAGCGCATGCGCATCGTAGGCGGTGCAGAACACCACCGCCGGGCGCGGTTCGAAGGTCGCAAGATGCCGCGCCGTCTCCAGCCCATCCAGCCCGGGCATGGCGATATCCAGCAGCACCAGGTCCGGCTGCAGCTCCGCACAGGCGTGCAGCGCCTGCTCACCATTGGCCGCTTCGGCCACCACGGAGACATCGGGAAGATCGGCCAGCAGCGACTGCAGGCGCTCACGCGCCAGCGGTTCGTCATCTGCGATCACTACCCTCACGGCGCTCCCCTCATCGAACCGGTATGGCGATGCGGCATTCATAGTAGCCCCCGCTCCAGCCTGCCGTCATCCGCGCGGCCGGACCGAAGCGCCAGGCCAGCCGGTGGGCGATGTTGTGCAGGGCGTGCCCGGTACCGCGCGACAGCGACAAGGCCGGCGCGCTGGGGTCCGGTGCAGGATTGCGGATCAGGATCTGCAGCACTGCGTCCGCGCAGGCCAGCTCCAGTTCGATCAGGCCACCTTCCGGCAGCCGCGAGATGCCGTGCAGCACCGCGTTTTCGACCAGGGGCTGCAGCACCAGCCGCGGCATCGGCTGCTGCCAGGGCAGCTCGGCCGGTCGCTGCCAGCGCACCTGCAGGCGTTCGCCCAGCCGCAGCGATTCAATGGACAGGTAACGCTCGGCCAGCTCGCATTCTTCGTGCAGCGTCGAATCGCCCTCGCCCGCCCCCAGGGCCGCGCGGAACAGGTCGGACAGGTCGAGCACCGCGCGTTCGGCCACCACGGCATCGCGCCGTACCAGGCTGGCGATGAGGTTCATGCTGTTGAACAGGAAATGCGGGCGGATGCGCGCCTGCAGGGCATCGGCCTCGGCGCGCGCCTGTGCCTGCACCTGCGCTGCCCAGCGATCACTGACGTAGAAATAGCGCAGCGCCACCGCGCTGATCAGCGCGGTGGTGGCCGCGCTGCCCAGGGTGAACCGCCAGAAGCCGATGCCATTGGCGAAATCATCGCCGAGGGCGGCATACAACGCATGGATGATGCCTGCGCCGATCACCGCGATCACCGCCGCCAGCGCGATGGCGGCCAGCGATCCCGGCAGCGGCGGCAGCGTGGAAAGCAGCCTGCGCAACGCGCACAGCGCCACGGTGACCGCCAGCGCCAGCCACAGCGCGAAACCACTCGCCGACAGCAACCGCCCCAGGCTCCAGTGGCGCCCATCGTCCGGCGCCAGCGCCAGCACCACCACCACCAGCAACGCCAGCCCGCACATCGCGGCAAGCCGCGGCAGGCGGCACAGCTCGGGCATCCAGGGCGTGGCGGCGGGCGTGCTCATGCGTCAGCCTGCCTGCAGGCGGGTCTGCAGCCAGTCAGCGAGTGCACTGATCTCTTCGCCACACACCTGGTGGGCCATCGGATAGGACTGCCACTGGACCTCCACGCCCAGCGTGCGCAGCGTGGCGGCGGTGTGTTCGGCCACCTGCAGGGGAATCACCGGATCCTGGGTGCCGTGCGCCATGAACACCGGCACCTGCACGGCGCCGTCGATGCGCGTAGCGGTTTCGGCTTCCGGCAGGTAGGTCGACAGGGCGATCAGCCCAGCCAACGGTGCGCTGCGCTGCAGTGCGGCGGTCAGGATCACCGCGCCGCCCTGCGAGAAGCCCGCCAGGAAGATGCGTTCGGCCGGAATGCCACGATCGATCTCGCGCTGGATCAGCGCATCCAGTTCACCCACCGAGTGCCGCACACCGTCCATGTCCGCACGCGAGCGGAAGTCCATGCCGACGATGTCATACCAGCCACGCATCGGCACGCCGTTGTTGATGGTGATCGGACGCACCGGGGCATGCGGGAACACGAAGCGCAGCGCGGGCCAGCCCGGCCGTACCAGCTCGGGCACGATCGGGGCGAAGTCGTTGCCATCCGCGCCCAGCCCATGCAGCCAGATGACTGCCCATTGCGGCGATGCGCCGGTTTCCTGTTCCACCGTCTGCAGCATGTTGCGGCTCCTCTATATCGAAGCCGCATTATGCGCGACTCAGTACAGCGGCGGCTTTGCCAGCGCTTCGCGGCGCAGCTGCGCGGCACGCACCAGCACCTGCGGCGGGTCGCGTTCTTCGGGAATGTCCATCAGCTTCAACCGGCGCAGCCAGCTGCCCGGGCCGCGCGAGGAGGTCAGCGCCACCACCGGGATGGACAGCATCATGCCGATCACCACCGGGGCCATCCAGGCCGCCAGCGCCGGCGATACCGCCCACGCCAGCACGCCCATGAAGGCGCCGAACAGGCTCAGGCCACCGTAGGCCTTGACCAGCGCGAACCAGTCCACGCCGCCATCGTCGCGCTGCTGCGCGTCCCAGCCCGAATCCCGGCCGGCCAGCACTTCGGCCACGCCACGCGACTGGACATACATCACCACCGGCGCCATCAGCGCGGCCAGCACGGTTTCCAGCAGCATGGCGATGAACATGCGCACCGCCCCGCCGCAGCCACGCCGGCAGGCCGGCTCCAGCAGGGTGGCCAGGTAGCCGAGCACCTTCGGCATCAACAGCACGCCCATGGTGATCGCGAACAGCCGCACCACGTGGATTTCATCCTGGGTCCGCCAGTACACGCTGGGCGAAAGGTGCAGGATGCCGTTGAGGTCGATGCCTTCCTGGAACAGCGGAATGGCGATGCCGATCAGCATCAGCATCGCCCACATCGGGGCGGTGAAGTAGTGGCCGATGCCGATCAGCATGTGCACCCGGCTGATCCAGTGCAGGCCGCGGCTGCCGACGATCTTGCCGTGCTGCAGGTTGCCCTGGCACCAGCGGCGGTCGCGCACCATCATGTCCGTCAGCGTCGGCGGGCCCTCTTCGTAGCTGCCTTTCAGGTAGGGCACCATGTGCGCGGCCCAGCCACCGCGACGCATCAGCGCCGCTTCGACGAAGTCGTGGCTGAGCACGTGGCCACCGAACGGCTCATGCCCGGGCAGCGCGGGCAGGCCGGCATTCTCGGCGAAGGCCACGGTGCGGATGATCGCGTTGTGGCCCCAGTAATTGCTCTCCGCGCCGTGCCACCAGGCCACGCCGCGGGCGATCACCGGGCCGTACACGCGGCCGCCGAACTGCTGCATGCGCGAGAACAGCGTACGGCCACCGACCACCACCGGCAGGGTCTGGATGATGCCCACGTCCGGGTTGTGTTCCATGCCGGCGGCGAGCCGGACGATGGTGTCGCCGGTCATCAGGCTGTCGGCATCCAGGATCAGCATCTGCGGATAGTCGCCCCCGAAACGGCGCACCCAGTCGGCGATGTTGCCGGCCTTGCGCCCGCCGTTGTCGGCGCGGCGGCGATAGAACAGGTGGTCGTGCGCATCCAGCGTTTCGCGCAGTTCGGCAAATACCTGCTCTTCGGCCTGCGAGATGTCTTCGCGGCGCGTATCGCTGAGCACGTAGAAATCAAAGTTGGCCAGCTGGCCGGTGGCCGCCACCGATTCGTAGATCGCCTGCAGGCCGGCCAGCAGCCGCCGCGGGTCTTCGTTGTAGGTAGGCATCAGCAACGCAGTACGCGTGTGCAGCTGGGGCAGCGGCTCGTCCGGGTCGATGCCGAGCCGGTAGCCGCGGTCGAACACGGCGGTCAGGAAGCCGGCCACGGCACTGGCGAAGGCCAGCGCGATCCAGCCGAACAGGCCGACGAACAGCACCAGCAGGCAGGCCTCCAGCACGCTGACCCCGTTCGGCGACAGCACCCGCCACATCATGACGGTGGCCGCGGCGGTCATCAGCGCGGTGCCACCGAACAGGTAGGCACGGCGCAGCCCGATCAGGCGCGGCGAGGTGCGGTGGCGGCGGATCTTCAGCTCGCCCTGGTGCAGTTCCTGTTCGGGCATGGGCAGCGGCGAGCCGCCATCGGGCAGCATCGCCACGCCTGCATCAAGCCGGACGCGGGAGGGGGTCTCAGTCATCCAGGTTACCTCGCGTCAACGCGCAGGCCTGCCGTGCTGCCTGCGCAACACGATCCATCCCACGCTTCCCCGTTCCGCACATCGCGCTTCAGGGCCCGCAACCGATCTCTCTCATTACAGGAGCCCACGAATTGCTCACCCGGTAGATTCAAAAAATTGCGCCTCAGTCTAGGGCGCTGCGTGTAAGCCGAGCGCGAAGGGTGCAGCCGGCGTTTTCCCCCATTCAGGATAAACCGCGCCACGCCGTGGCGCACCTGCCATGTAGATAAATGATAATACGAACTGTTATCATTTGACACAGAGGCAGGTTTCGGCAGTCCCGTTCACCCACCCGCAGACGCGCCGGCGCCCGCCGTGCGCCCGTCGCCCAAGGATGGGATGTGAACCGGCTGCTCCGGCACTGCACGACTTCCGTCCTGGGCATCACTCCCCTACGGAAGCCCGCATGTCCCACACCCCCCACCCCGGCCGCACCGCGCTGTCCAGCGCGCTGGTCTTCGCCTGCCTGCTGCCGTTGCCCGCGCTGGCCGATGCCACCGGCGATCCTGCCACCCGTGACCTGGACACCGTGGTGGTCACCGCCTCGGGCAACCAGCAGTGGATCAAGGACGCGCCGGCCAGCATCAGCGTGATCAGCCGCGAGGACATCGAACGCCAGCCTGTGCACGACCTGGCCAGCCTGCTGAGCCGCGTGCCCGGCGTCACCGGTGGCCTCAGCGCCAGTGGCGAACAGTCCAAGATCAAGCTGCGCGGCATGCCGTCCAATTACACGCTGGTGCTGGTGGACGGCAAGCGCATGGGCAGTTCGGCCTCCACCAATTACCGCCCCGACCTGGGCCGGCAGGACCTCAACTGGATCGCACCGGACCAGATCGAGCGCATCGAAGTGGTGCGCGGGCCGATGTCATCGCTGTACGGTTCCGATGCCATGGGCGGGGTCATCAACATCATCACCAAGCGCATCGGCGATACCTGGGGCGGCAGCGCCACCCACAGTTACACGCGCCCGAGCGACGACAAGCGCGGTGATACGCAGCAGATCGGCGCCACCTTCTCCGGGCCGCTGGGCGAGCGCGTCGGCCTGCGCATCGGCGCCAACAGCATGCGCCGCGACTCGGACCGCTCCAATGGCGGCGTGTACGGCAACGCGTACGCCGGCGAGAAGGATCGCACTGTCGACGCCCTGCTGAGCTGGACGCTGAGCGATGCGCAGAAAATTTCCGTCGAAGCCGGCCATGGCGTGCAGCAGTCCTTCGCCAGCCAGGCACTGGAAGCCGAAGGCGATGGTGCGTGGGGCGCCAGCGAACTGAAGCGCAGCAGCCTGGCCCTGAACCATGACGGCCAGTGGGATTTCGGCAGCTCCCGGCTGAGCGCGTACTGGACCGAGTACCGCAACGATATCGGCCCAACCGGCCGCTCCGAAGCGACCGACCGCATCGTGGAGGGCAGCATCAGCTCACCCTTCACCCTGGGCGTGGAGCACCAGTTCACCGTCGGCGGGCAGTGGAAGCGCCAGCAGCTGACCAACACCGACACCATCGGCCAGGCGCCGGTGGACTACGACGGCAACGCGGTAGCCGGTTCCACCCTGCAGGTGGATACGTGGGCGCTGTTCCTGGAAGACGAACTGAAGCTGCACCGGACGCTGGCGCTGACCCTCGGCGCGCGGCTGGACCACCACGAACAGTTCGGCAGCCACGTCAGTCCGCGTGCCTACCTGGTATGGCACCCGGCCGAACAGTGGACGTTGCGCGGCGGTATCTCCAAGGGCTTCCGCGCGCCCAGCCTGACCGAGAATTCGCCGACGGCGGCGACCCAGTCCGGCGGCCGCGGCTGCACCTCGCTGTATCCGCTGGGCTATATCAGCGGTGGCTGCTACATGGCCGGCAATCCGGAGCTGGATCCGGAAACCAGCACCAACCGCGAGATCGGTTTTTCGTTTGAAAACGACCTGCTGGATGTCGGCCTGACCTACTTCCATACCGACTTCAAGAACAAGATCGAGTACGAAGCGCTGGGCTACTACAACAACTACTGGTGGACGCGGATGAGCAACGTCGACCGTGCACGCACCAGCGGCATGGAAGGCACGCTCAACCTGCGCTTCGGTGATCACTGGCGCTGGCGCACGTCGGCCACCTGGATGAAGGAAGCCAGGAACCTGACCACCGGGGAGAACCTGATCGACACGCCGGAATACTCGGCGTATTCGGCGCTGGACTGGACGCCGGATGCGATCTTCTCCAGCACGTTGTCGGCCCAGTACACCGGCAAGCAGAGCGGCATCGCCAGCAGCTTCATCAAGGCCTACACGCTGTACGACCTGACCGCTGCCTGGAACGTCAACGATGTACTGACCCTGCGCGGCGGCATCAGCAACCTGCTGGACAAGAAGCTGTACGCCGAAGGCGCCACGGACTATTTCGTCGCAGGTCGCAGCGTGTTCTTCAGCGTCACCGCGCGGTTCTGATCGCAGGCCGCGGCGGGTGAGGATCTACCCGGTGGGTGACGACCTTCGCGGTGGGTGACGACGCTCGGGTGGTTGACGACCGTTGGTCGTCACCGCCTCCCTCACCTGCCGATCAACGCGACACCACCGCCTGGCGTTCGGCGATGTCGGCGTCGGCCGCGCGCCGCGCGCGCTCCATCGCCACCGCGATCTGCTGGCGGGCAAGCAGGTGCTGGGCCTGCTGGACTTCCGGGGTCGGCAGAAGCACCGGACCGGGCGTGGTTTCCACTGAAGCGGACTTGCTCATGCATCCTCCAAGGACAATCCGGCGGACCTGGGCTGCGGGGCGCAGGACCGGCGGATTGCGCACCCTACCTTAAAACCGTGACCGTTGCGTGTAGGCGGTAACAAGGGGGGTAGTGACGGCCGCTGGCCGTCAATCGCCTTGCTGACGGCCAGCGGCCGTCACTACCGGGGCAGAGTCCGTCACTACCGGACGCCACGACCGGCCGTGCTACCGGAAATCGCGCGATGGCGCGTTCAGGCCAGCCAGCAGGTGGCTGTAGTCATGCAGGTCGCCGGCGATCAGGTGGCGTACCCCGTCCACGCATTCCCAGCGCCCGCGCACCCCCAGCAATCGCGACCCCAGCAACGCCTTGCGGCGGCGCAGCGCCAGGTGCGACCAGACCACCACATTGACCATGCCGTGCTCGTCTTCCAGGGTGACGAACACGGTGCCGTTGGCCGTGCCGGGCTTCTGCCGCTGGGTCACCAGGCCGATGGTGTGCACCCCGCGCCCATGCGCGCTGGCCCGCAGCTGGTGCGAATCCAGCGCGCGCTCCTGGCGCAGCCGCGGCCGCAGCAGGGCCAGCGGATGCGCGCCCAGGGTCAAGCCGCTGGCACGGTAGTCGGACAGCATTTCCTCGGCTACGCCGGGCGCCGGCAGCACGATGTCCGGCTCGTCCGGACTGCCGTCCAGCAGCGGCATCGCGCGTTCGATGCCGGCCACCGCCCAGCGTGCGGCATTGCGGTTGCCGGCCAGGGCGGCCAGCGCCCCGCCATCGGCCAGCACCTGGCGGGCCTTGCCATCCAGCCGCGCGCGGCGGCACAGGTCGGCCACGTCGGCGAACGGTCGTTGCGCGCGTGCCGTCATCACCGCCCGTGCGGCCGCTTCGCTGCAGCCGGCCAACTGCCGCAGCCCCAACCGGATGGCCGGCTGGGTGCGTGCATCGCCGCCTTCCAGGGTGTTGTCCCAATCACTGATGCACACATCCACCGGCAGCACGGCCACGCCACCGCGCTGCGCACTGCCACGACGCGCGTCCTGCACGATCTGGCTGGCCGAATAGAAGCCCATCGGCTGCGCATTGAGCAGCGCGCAGGCGAATGCGGCCGGCTCATGCCGTTTCAGGAAACAGCTGATGTACACCAGCTTGGCGAACGAGGCGGCATGGCTCTGCGGGAAACCGTAGGCCCCAAAGCCCTTGATCTGCTCGAAGATCTGGTCGATGAATTCCGAGCTGTAATTTTTTTCTTCCATCAGCCCGCGGATGCGCTCGCGATGCGGGTTCATGTCGCCACCGCTGCGCCAGGCGGCCATCGAACGACGCAGCTGGTCGGCCTCGTGCGGCTCGTAGCCGGCATGGATCACCAGCTCCATCACCTGCTCCTGGAACAACGGAATGCCCAGGGTCATGCCCAGGATGTCCTGGATCCCATCGGAGGGGTACGTCACCGCTTCGTGGCCCTGCCGGCGGCGCAGGAACGGATGCACCATGCCGCCCTGGATCGGCCCGGGCCGCACGATCGCCACCTGGATCACCAGGTCATAGAAGCACGTGGGTTTCAGTCGCGGCAGCATGCTCATCTGCGCACGCGATTCAATCTGGAACACCCCGACGGTGTCGGCCGCCTGGATCATCGCGAAGGTCGGTGGATCATCCACCGGCAGGCGTGCCAGGTCGATGCGGTGGCCACGGTGTCTTTCCACCAGTTCCACCGCCTTGCGGATGCAGGTCAGCATGCCCAGCGCCAGGCAGTCCACCTTGAGCATCTTCATGGTTTCAAGGTCATCCTTGTCCCACTGGATGATGGTGCGGTCGGCCATCGCCGCGTTCTCCACCGGCACCACCGTGCTCAGCGGCGCATCGCTGATGACGAAGCCACCGACGTGCTGGGACAGATGCCGCGGGTGGTCGCGCAGCTGTTCGGTCACCGCCATCACCTGCTGCAGCAGGGGATTGTCCGCATCGAAACCGGCCTCTGCCAGCCGCTGCTGCATCGGGGTTTCGCCGTTGCCCCAGCCGAAGCATTCGGCCAGCAGCGCCACCTGGTCCGGCGGAAGCCCGAACGCCTTGGCCACGTCGCGCACTGCACTTTTCCCACGGTAACGGATCACCGTGGCGGCCAGCGCCGCGCGTTCGCGCCCGTATTTTCCATACACGTACTGCAGCACTTCCTCGCGCCGCTCGTGTTCGAAATCCACGTCGATATCCGGCGGTTCGTCGCGCTCCCTGGACAGGAAGCGCGCCATCAACAACCGGCTTTCGGCCGGGTTGACCACGGTGATGCCCAATGCGAAGCACACCGCCGAGTTCGCTGAGGACCCGCGTCCCTGGCACAGGATTTCGCGTGAGCGGGCGAAGCGCACGATGTCCTCCACGGTAAGGAAGAAGGCTTCGTACTTCATGTCGGTGATCAACAGCAGCTCGCTGTCGATCTGGGCGGCCACCGCTTCCGGCACGCCTTCCGGCCAGCGCTCGCGCATGCCGCGCAGGGTCAGCTCGCGCAGCCAGCTGCTGGGGGTATGGCCGTCGGGCACCAGCTCGGCGGGGTACTGGTAGCGCACATCGTCCAGCCGGAAATGGCAGCGCCGCGCCAGCGCGACCGCGTTGTGCAGCAGCGCATGCGGATGGATGTTGCCCAGCGCACGACGGGTGCGCAGATGGTGCTCGCCATTGCGGAACAGGAACGCGCCACATTCGGACAATGGCAGCACGTGGCGGATGGCGGTCATGGTGTCCTGCAGGACGCGTCGGCGGCGTACATCCATGTGGACGTCGCCGCAGGCCAGCGCATCGATGCCCAACTGCACGGCCAACTCCAGCAGCTGCGACAGACGCGCGGCGTCATCGCGTTCGCGGTGCAGGTGCACGGCCAGCCAGGTGCGCTGCACGAACACCTGCTGCAGCCAGCGCGCCTGAGCGGTATCGGGCTGCGCACCTGGCACCCACAGCGCGAACAGGCCCAGCGCCTCGCCCGCCACCCCGCCCAGCACCCGCTCCACATCCTGCCGGGCAAGCCGGTAACTGCCCTTGCCTGCCGCACGCCGCCCGGCGGTGATCAGTTCGCACAGGCGCACGTAGCCGCGCTGGTTTTCCACCAGCAGCACCAGTTTCAACCCGCACTCCAGCACGAACTCGCTGCCGACGATCAGCGGCACGCCGGTGGCGCGCGATGCTTCCAGCCCGCGCACGATGCCGGCCAGCGAGCACTCATCGGTGATCGCCAGGGCCTCGTAGCCGCACTGATGCGCACGGGTGAACAGTTCCTCGGCACTGGCCGCACCGCGCAGGAACGAAAAATCGGACAGGCAGTGCAGCTCGGCATACGCCGGCAGCGCGTCTTCGTGCTGGATATCGTCGTTGGCCGCCGCCAGCCGTTCGCGGGTTTCCCACGCACGCGGCATGCGCTTGCACGGGGCATCGTCACGTTCTTCGATGCGGCTCATGCGAACCAGCCGTGCAGCATCCAGTCGCCCTGCTGGCCCGGCATGGCGAAGGCCCAGGCCTGCTGGCCCTGCGACGTTTCCAGCACGTAATAGTCGCGACGCGCTTCCTGGCCATCCCACCAGCCGCTTTCCAGCCGCTCCGGACCGGAGACGATGCGCGCGCGCGGATCGCGCAACGGCACCGGCGTGGGCAGCAGCCAACACGGACGCGGTGGCCGCAGCGGGGCTTGCGCAATGGCCGTGCCATCGCCTTCCACGCGCTGCCAGGCACGTTCCGGGCGCGGGTCACCGGCCGGCCCCACGCGATAGACCGAACCATCACCGAGCCGCGCACGCAGGCGTTCGCGCAGCTGCGGCCACGGCAGCTGCTGCTGGTTGCGGGTATCGAACAGATCGCGGCTGGCCGGCACGAAGGTCGGCAGTTCGCGCGCCAGCAGGCGCACGGCAACCACCGGCCGGTCGATGCTGGCGCGCTCCAACCGGTTGCGGGTGAGTTCGAACAGCAGCGTGGCATCGCGTTCGGCGGCCAGCAGGCCGACCTCCACGTCGGTATGGCCTTCTTCATGTTCCAGCCGCAGCACGAAGCGCTGCACGCCGCCATCGCGGATCGACAGGCAGGTACACAGATCGCCGATCAGGCGGCGCAACGGGAACAGCAGGGCCATGTGGTTTTCCACCTCATAGCCCAGTTCCACCCGCGAATCGAAATGGTCCGGCGGCGCATACCAGGCCAGCGGCTCATCGGCCTGCCCGTACAGCCGGTCCAGGTGTTCCAGCAGCGGCAATCCGAAGCGCCGGCGCAGCCCATCGCGCGGCAGCGCACGCAGCGCCTGCAGGCTGCCGATGCCCATCTGCTTCAGGCGCGTACCGCCCTCATCGGGCAGCCGCGCACGGCGCACCGGAACGCGGTCCAGCAGGGCCTGCATCGCCGCGATGTCCTGCACGTCCAGGCCATCGCGGATGCCGGCCAGCACCATCGCCGCACGCGGCGTCGGCGCCAGCGCGATGCGGTGCTGGAATCCCAGTGCCTGCAGTTCCTCGCGCAGGCGCGCCTGCAGCACCGGCCACGGCCCCAGCAGCTGGAAGCTGGCGCGCACTTCCAGCACGATGCAGCCCGGCCACTGCGCGCTCACCAGCGAACTGTGCCGATAGGCCCAGGCCGCCAGGAAGCGCTGCCAGCGCGCATCGGACTGCGCATCGTGTTCCACCATCTGGAAGTCCGGCAGCAGCGCCAGCGCAGCCGTCAGCCGCATGCCGGCCTGCAGGCCCGCCTGCGCGGCAGCGGCATTCACCGCATGCAGGGTGCGCAGCTGCGCCGCCCCACCGACCAGCGCCAGCGGCGTATCCGGATCAGGGTGGCGGCGAAGGACGGCGTCCAGCGCCAGCTGCGGCAGCAGTACACAGGCCCAGAGCATCGGCGTGCCTCACCCGGCCCTCAAGGCAAACAGCTGCGATGGCGCAGGGCCGCCGCGGCACTTGCGTACCTGCCACTGGGTGGACCGGCCGTGGCCGACCGCTTCCAGCCGCAGCGCGGCCGGCGAGGGATTGGCCGCATGCTTGCGGTCACGCAGCGCAAAGCCCAGGCACTGGCCGGTATCGGCGGCCACCTGCAGCCGGCGCAGGGCCTGGGCATCGGCCTGCTTCGGCCAGCCCAGCACCGCCGCGCACGCACCACTGCGCAGGCACTGTTCGAACGCCCACAGCGCATCACGCGGGGCCGCGTCGATCAGCTGCAGGTGCTGCAGCGAAACGCCGGCGGCCTGCCACGCGGGCGCATACGGCAGGTAGGGCGGGGCGATCACCGCCACCGCCGCGCCGGCCTGGCTGAGCCGCGCCAGCGTGGGCAGCAGCAACTGCAGTTCGCCCACGCCATCGGCGGGCAGCAGCAGTTCGGTCAGCGCGCGACGCGGCCAGCCACGCTGCGGCAGCAATCCATCCAGTGCCGGATGCCCGGTGGACTGGCCTTCCACGCCCTCCTTCGCACTGCCCCGCCCCGCATGCCAGAGGGTCTGAGCGGACAGCAGCTGCTGCAGTTCGGGCGCGGTGTTCATCTCAGCCCTGCCGTACCAGGCCGCAGTAAACGCCTTCCACGGCGAAGTCCTGCCCGGCTTCGACCACGATCGGGGCATGCGCCGGATTGCGCGGCAGCAGGCGCACGCCATCGGCGCTCTGCTGCAGGCGTTTGATGGTGAGTTCGCCATCGATGCGCGCCACCACGGTCTGCCCATCGCGGGCGCTGGGGGTGCGGTGCACGCCGACCAGGTCACCATCGAGGATGCCGTCGTCGATCATTGAATCGCCCTGCACTTTCAGCAGGTAATCCGGGCGCGGGGAGAACATCCGGCGGTCCAGCCACAGCTGCTGGTCCAGGCCGATATCCGCGCCGATCGGCTGGCCGGCCGCCACCCGGCCCAGCACCGCCAGCGGCAGCAGCTCAGCCGGCCCACCGGGCAGGGCCAGCCCGCGTTTGCGGCCCGGCGCCTGGTCCAGCAGACCGGCCTCGACCAGCGCCTGCACGTGCTTCTGCGCGGCATTGCGCGAGGCAAAACCGAAGGCGGCGGCGATATCGGCCAGGCTGGGCGACTGGCCGGCAACCAGCGCCTGTCGCAGCCAGGCCAGCACGGCCGCACGTTGGGGAGGGAGTTCGATGGGATCCATGGTGTACATTTGTACACCCTCGCTTTCAGAAAAGCGACATCTCTACGATTCAGGCCGACGGGCGCTGTCGCTATCAACCTGCTTTGCAGACGCGTGACGCACCATGCATACAACCTATTGATTAAATTATAAAAAAGTATTGTTCAACCGAATGCTTTCACCGGGATCATCCTGCTTCATTTCCAGGAGTTCCTCCCCATGCGCCATGCCTGCCTGCTGGTAGCCGCCCTGCTCATCCCCGCCACCTCCGTGCTGGCCCAGACGACGCTGACGCGTGACAACGGCGCGCCGGTGGGCGACAACCAGAGCTCACAGACGGCAGGGGCCAACGGCCCGGCGCTGCTGCAGGACGTGCAGCTGATCCAGAAACTGCAGCGCTTCGACCGCGAGCGCATCCCCGAACGCGTCGTGCATGCCCGCGGTACCGGCGTGCGCGGGCAGTTCACTGCCAGTGCCGACCTTTCCGCGCTGACCCGTGCACTGCTGTTCACCCCGGGCGAAACCACCCCGGTGTTCGTCCGTTTCTCCTCCGTGGTGCACGGCAACCATTCGCCGGAAACCCTGCGTGATCCACGTGGCTTCGCCACCAAGTTCTATACCCGCGAAGGCAACTGGGACCTGGTAGGCAACAACTTCCCGACCTTCTTCATCCGCGATGCGATCAAGTTCCCGGACATGGTGCATGCGTTCAAGCCCGATCCGCGCACCAACCTGGATGACGATGCACGTCGCTTCGATTTTTTCTCGCACGTGCCCGAAGCCACCCGCACGCTGACCCAGCTGTATTCCAACGAAGGAACACCGGCCGGCTACCGCTTCATGGACGGCAATGGCGTGCATGCCTACAAGCTGGTCAATGCCGCCGGTGACGTGCACTACGTCAAGTTCAACTGGAAAAGCCTGCAGGGCACACGCAACCTGGACCCCACCCAGGTCGAAGCGATGCAGGGCAGGAACTACAGCCACATGACCGAAGACCTGGTGCAGGCGATCAAGCGCGGCGACCATCCGCGCTGGGACCTGTACATCCAGGTGCTGGCACCAGAGCAGCTGGCCTCGTTTGATTTCGATCCCCTGGATGCCACCAAGATCTGGCCGGACGTACCTGAGCAGAAGATCGGCCAGATGGTGCTGAACCAGAACGTCGACAACTTCTTCCAGGAAACCGAACAGGTGGCGATGGCCCCGTCCAACCTGGTGCCGGGGATCGAACCGTCCGAAGACCGCCTGCTGCAGGGGCGTGTGTTCTCGTATGCCGATACGCAGATGTATCGCATCGGGGCCAATGCCCTGCAGTTGCCGGTAAACCGCCCACGCGTGGCCATCAGCAACGGCAACCAGGATGGCGCCCTGGATGCCGGCCACAGCAGCAGCGGCGTCAACTACGAGCCCAGTCGCCTGCAGCCGCGTCCGCAGCGTACGCATGCGCGCTACAGCAGGCTGCCCCTGTCGGGCACCACCCAGCAGGAGCGCATCGCACGCGAGCAGAACTTCAGGCAGGCCGGTGAGCTGTACCGCTCCTACAGCCGGCGCGAACAGCTGGACCTGGTGCACAGCTTCGGCCAGTCGCTGGCCGGTGCGGACAGTGACAGCAAGCACATCATGCTGTCGTTCCTGTACAAGGCCGATGCGGACTACGGCACACGGGTCGCACGCGTGGCCGGCGGTGACCTGGCCCGGGTGAAGCAGCTTGCCAGCCAGTTGCAGGACTGACTTCCGACCGCAGGGAAACCGGAATGCATATCTCCTTCACCGCGCTGCTGGCCGTGCTGCTGGCCATCCCTGCATGGGCCGCCCCGCCGGCGGCCACGCCATCGGCAGCCGATGCCCAGGCACAGTTGCGCATGTACTACTTCGATGCCGCTCGCAGCGGCCAGCAGGCGATGCTCGCCGAGTTCATCAACGCCGGCTACGACCTGCAGACCCGCGATGAAAAGGGCTACACCGCGCTTATCCTGGCGGCCTATCACGGGCACGCAGGCGCAGTGGACCAGCTGCTGGCGGCAGGTGCCGATGCCTGCGCGCAGGACAAGCGCGGCAACACCGCGTTGATGGGCGCGATCTTCAAGGGGGAACTGCGCATAGCCCGGCGATTGATGGCCGCCGGCTGCGCGCCCGACCAACGCAACAAGGCCGGCCAGACCGCGGCCATGTATGCCGCCCTGTTCCAGCGCCGCGAGATCCTGCAACAGCTCGCCGCCAAGGGCGCCGATCTGGAACTGCAGGATGCATCCGGCAACAGCGCCGGACAGCTGCAACGCGGCCAGTTCGCGCGCTGAGCCCGGTTGGAACGGAGTTGGAACGTGGTGGGGACCCCCTTCGGTTACCCCTTGGGTTTCCCGCGCCTCACCCACAGCGCTGCCGCGCTGGTGGCACAGGCCATCAGCACCACCGCATGCCAGCCGCCCTGGGCCAGCGCCATCGCGCCCAAGCCACCGCCGGCGGCCATGCCCATGAACACGCCGGTGAACAGCAGGGCATTCAGGCGGCTGCGCGCTTCCGGCTGCAGGCCGTAGACCAGCGTCTGGTGCGAAACCAGCGCTGCCTGGAAGCCGAAGTCGAAGATCACCGCACTGACCGCCAGCAACACCAGCTGCAGCGACGCCGGCAGCAGGCCATCCAGCAGCAGGCTGGCAAAGCCCAGCAGGGCGATGCCGATGGCCAGCCGCGCCACCCGCTGGGTGCCGATGCGGTCGGAAAAACGCCCCGCCAGCGGGGCCGCCAGTGCACCGGCCGCGCCGGCGATGCCGAACGCCCCGGCGCCGGCACTGCCGATGCCGAAGCGGGCATGCAGCATCAACGCCAGTGTCGACCAGAACGCACTGAAGCCCATCGCCAGCAGCGCCTGCGCCAGCACCGCGCGGCGCAGCGGCGGCAGCTGCATCCACAACGCGCCCATTGAACGCAGCAGCGCGCCATAACCCAGCGTGGTGGTGGGCGCGAAGCGAGGCAGCGTGGCACGCAGCAGCACGCCCATCAGCAGCACCGACACCGCGGCGGCGATGAACATCGCGCGCCAGCCGAACTGTTCGGCCACCACGCCACTGACCACGCGTGACAGCAGGATGCCCAGCAGCAGGCCGGTCATCACCTTGCCGACCAGCGCGCCGCGGTGTTCGGGCGGTGCCAGCGTGGCCGCGGCCGGCACCACGTCCTGCGCCACGGTGGCCATCAGGCCCACCAGCAGGCTGGCCAGCAGCACCCCCGGCAGGTGTCCGGCCAGGCCGGCCGCCAGCAGCGCCACGCCCAGCAGCAGCGACTTGACCAGGATGATGCGCCGGCGTTCGAAGCGGTCACCGAGCGGGGCCAGCAAGGCGATCCCCGCCGCGTAGCCCAGCTGGGTCAGGGTCGGGACCAGGCCGATGGCGGAATCGCTGGCGCCCAGCGACGCCCCCATCGCGCCCAGCATCGGCTGCGCGTAGTACAGCGAGGCCACGCTGAAGCCGGCGCCGGCCGCCATGACCGGGACCAGCAGGCCGGGCAAGGCCGGAGGGGAGAGCGGAAGGGTTGCATCATGCGCGGCAGACATGGGAGGAAACTCATCGGGGGGATGCCGCGGAGTGTCCTCCTGCCTCGATGGCAGGTGTAGTAGGCTCGGTCGCATCAGCCCCATACGCCACACGCATGACCACATCCTCCGCGCCCGTCAACGCCGACCGTATCGACCTGCTGCGGACCTTCGTGCGTATCGTCGATGCCGGCAGCCTGTCAGCCGCCGCCGCGCAGCTGGGCACCACCCAGCCGACCATCAGCCGCCGCCTGCAGGCGCTGGAAAAACACTTCGGCCTGCGCCTGCTGCAGCGCTCCACCCATGGCATGCAGCTGACCCACGATGGCGAACGCTGCCTGCAGCACGCGCGCGACCTGCTGGACAGCTGGGAAGGCATCGAGCAGGACCTGCGCGGCGCGGCCCAGCAGCCCAGCGGGCGGCTACGCGTGCTGGTGCCGCACGCCTTCGGCCAGGGCCAGCTGATGGCCCCGATGCTGGCCTTCCTGCGCCGTTACCCGCAGATCAGCCTGGAATGGCGCCTGCACGATGGCCTGTCCGACCTGGTGGCAGAAGGCATCGACTGCGCCATCCGCGTGGGCCCGCTGGAACAGCAGGACGTGGTGGCCGTGCACGTGGCCGACGTGCCGCGCATCGTGGTCTGCGCCGCGGCGGCGGCACCGGATCCACTGCCCACCACGCCGGCCGCGCTGGCGCTGCTGCCGTGGGTGTCACTGACCAGTTTCTATCGTGAAAGCGTCCAGCTGCAGCGCTGTCAGGGCGCCGGCGTCGGCAAGACCCAGGAGCGCATCGCGATCCAGCCGCGCCTGCTCACCGACAACCTGTTCGTGCTCCACCAGGCCGTGCGCGAAGGCCTGGGCGTGGGCATCGGATCGGCCTGGATGATGACCGACGACCTGCGCAGCGGCCGGCTGGTGCAGTTGCTGCCCGGCTGGGAAGCCGCGCCACTGCCGGTGCACCTGGTGTTCCCCGCCGGGCGCCATCGGCCCGCACGCCTGCAGCTGTTCCTGGATGCGATCCGCGAAAGCATTCCGGGCATTGAAGGGATGCGGGTGCGCTGACTTACTCGAACAGCGGCTGGCCGTTGGAGGCGCTCACCCCGCCATCCACCGGCAGGTTGACCCCGGTGATGAAACCGGCGTGGTCGCTGGCCAGCAGCAGCACCGCATTGGCGATGTCTTCCGGCTCGCCCAGGCGGCCCATCGGGATGCGGTTGAGGAAGTTGGTGACCAGCGCCTTGTCCTTTTCCTTTTCCGCCGTCATCGACGTGCGGGTGAAAGTCGGGCAGACCGCGTTGACGCGCACGCCATGGCGGCCGTTATCGATCGCCAGCGCACGAGTCAGGTTCGCCACCGCGCCCTTCACCGCGTTGTAGGCAGGCATGTTGCGATCAGCAGCCAGCCCGGAGACCGAGGCCGTGTTGACGATGCAGCCTTTGCGCTTGCGCAGTTCCGGCAGCGCCGCGCGGCAGCCCAGGAACACACCGGTCAGGTTGACCGCGACGATGCGGTTCCAGTCCTCCAGCGAGGTGTCCTCTGCCGGGCCCTCCACCAGGATGCCGGCATTGTTGAAGATGACATCCAGTCCACCGAAGCGCTTCACGGTGGCATCGACCAATGCCTGCACCTGCGCTTCATCACTGACATCCACGTCATGCACCAACGTGCGTTCTGCGGCGAGTTCACCGGCCAGCGCCGCGACGTCAGGATGATCGCGATCTGCGAGCACCACGTTCGCGCCCGCCTTGGAAAATGCCCGCGCGGTGGCGGCGCCGATACCCGAGCCTGCGCCGGTGACGATCACGGTCTTGGCGTTGAAGTTCATGGGTAGTCCTCCTGCGTTGAAAGAGGCTTCCCACCCTGACAGCCCCGCAGTGACCTGACGGTGAGACGGACTTCACCCCGACAGGACACTACGAACCCAGCCACAGGCACATCGTGTTGGCGCAATGAGCCTGGACCGCGACGTGGGCGTCGATTCGCAGTAGCGCCAAGCCACGCCCGGCGGACTCACCCACGCTGCTCAGCGCGCGCGATCCACTTCATCAAGCACCGTGCGCAGCCACTGCATGCGCGCCTGCACGTCCCTGGTCACGCCCTCGGCCTGGATCGAGTGCCAGATCATCGCGTCGAAACCTTCTGCACAGGTGCCGCCAAGGATGCACATATCGTCTGCATGCTCCGACCCTACACCGCAGTCCAGCCCGCGCTCGCACGCGAGCAGGAGCAAAGCAGTGTGATCGTGTCGACTGGATCCGATACCCGCGTGCACCGGTGCACGCGGCCACGCGGTGTACAGAAACGCTATTTCATGCAGCGCACGCGGATCATCCGAAACAAGCGCATCCTCCACCAGCTCCTCAGCATCGTCGGGCAGCGCGGCTTCGCGCTCTGCACCCCAGGCCCTGCTGCGCTGGCGCAGGCGGGCCAACAGATCACCCTGCTCCGCTGCGTCCTGCAGCAGTTGGCGGTACTGCAATGCCAGCGCGTTGCGCTCTCCGGGGATGTTCTCGCACAGGGCGCCACGCCGGGAAGCGGCGGCACGCAGAAACGGCACCTGTTCGGACTTCAGGTACCCGCTCATGGACTCGACCTGTCTCCACAGCCCCGCACCGTACGAGGTGCCGAAACCACAGCGCAGGATCAACTCGGCAAGATCGCGCATCGCCACTGGATCGCCCGCCGCCGCATCGCGGCGCAGTGCCAGCACATGTGCCGCTGCGGTCTCCGTGGGCGCGGCTCCAATGGCGGCTACGAGGGTGCCGGGCACCAGCGCATCCGGCTGAGCGGGGGCTCCGGCAGCAGGCGCAGCAGCCCCCCCATGCGTGCCTGCAAGCCTGGGCCACAGCAGGAACACGATGGCCGCCAGTACGACGGCAACCATCAAGACGATCATTACGCGACGTGGGTTCCGGAGCCTTGCGCGATCCTTGGCCAACCTGCTTCCTTGTAAGTTCCCCGTAGCTGGATTCTAGTGCGGAAACCGCAGCGAACAACCACCATCACCTCCCCGAGGCAGACCGATGACTAGAGTTGAGCCCACGCTCACCCTGAGGCTCTCTCATGCGCGCACGGCCCTGCCTTGCCAGCCTGCTGCTGGCACCGATGTTGTGGAGTTCGGCGGCCGTCGCCGCGGACCCCGCGCCACCTGACCAGCGCCTGCAGCCGCTGTTCCAGCAGGTACAGGGCGCGCACCTGTTCCCGGACCAGAAGACCTTTGCCGACGCGGTGCCGCGCCGCGCACCCGAGGCGATCGTGCAGGCCTGGCAGCGCGAGCACACGCAGGCAGGGTTCTCGCTGCAGTCCTTCGTCAACGACAACTTCGATGTTCCCGGCGACGCAGCCGCGTATGTACCGCCCGCGGGCGAGACCCTGCGCGCGCATATCGAAGGCCTGTGGCCGGTGCTGACCCGCCAGACCGGCACGGTCGATCCGAACGGTTCTCTGCTGCCGCTGCCAAAGCCCTACGTGGTGCCCGGCGGACGCTTCCGCGAAGTGTATTACTGGGACAGCTACTTCACCCTGCTGGGCCTGGCGTCCAGCGGACAATGGCAACGGGTGCGCGACATGGTGGACAACTTCGCCTACCAGATCGACACCCACGGCCACATTCCCAACGGCAACCGCAGCTATTACCTCAGCCGCTCGCAACCGCCGTTCTTCAGCCTGATGGTGGACCTGCTGGCAACGCATGAAGGCGATGAGGCGTATCGACGCTACCTGCCCCAGCTGCGTGCCGAACATGCGTTCTGGATGGACGGCGTCGACGGGCTGCCACCGGGACAGGCGCATGCGCGCGTAGTGCGGCTGGCCGACGGCAGCGTGCTGAACCGCTATTACGATGCTCGCGCGGTGCCCCGCACCGAATCCTGGACCGATGACCTGGCCACGTCCGCGCAGGCCCCGCAACGCGCACCATCGCAGGTGTACCGCGACCTGCGTGCGGGCGCCGAATCCGGCTGGGATTTCAGTTCGCGTTGGCTGGATGATCCGGCCGCGCTGTCCAGCATCCGTACGACCGACATCCTGCCGGTGGATCTGAACAGCCTGCTGTTCCACCTGGAGCGCACGCTGGCCCATGCCAGCGGAGTGACCAAGAACACGCGGGCACGCCGGGAGTTCAACCGACAGGCGCAGGCGCGACAGCGCGCGATCAACACCCTGCTGTGGGACCCGTCGCAGGGCTGGTACGTGGATCGTGACCTGCAGACCGGGCATACCCGTCCCGCGCTCACCGCGGCTGCGCTGTTCCCGCTGTGGCTGGACATCGCCGGCAAGCCACAGGCGCGACGCACGGCCGATGCGGTTGAAGCGCAGCTGGTGAAGCAGGGCGGCCTGCTGACCACCACGCTCACCACTGGCCAGCAGTGGGATGCGCCCAACGGCTGGGCGCCCCTGCAATGGGTCGCCGTGGACGGCCTGCAGCGTTATGGCCAGGACCGGCTGGCACGCCAGCTCGGCACGCGCTTCCTGCGTACCGTGCAATCGGTGTATGACCGCGAGCAGAAGCTGGTGGAGAAGTACGTGGTGGATGGATCCGCCGGCGGTGGCGGCGGTGGCGAGTACCCGCTGCAGGATGGCTTCGGTTGGAGCAACGGGGTGACCCTGGCGCTGCTGGATCGGCTGTGTGCGCCGAAGAAGAAATGTGAGAGCGCGGCGGATGTGGAGGACGTGGACTGATCAGCGTGCCGCCCGCATCACCAAACGCGGCCATCCGGCGGCGCTGGCGCACGTCAAGCACAAGGGTGCCATCACCTACGGCATCCGCGCGAATATCGGCGAGCAGAAACGCTCATCTCACCTCCACGCGCAGCTGGATACCCAGCGCGCGCATCACGCCCAGCACGTTGTCGAAGTACAACGGACGCGTGCCGCTCAACTGCTTTCGCATGGCATCGTCGCTCAGTCCGCATTCGCGCGCCACGTGGCTGATGCCATGCAGTTCGGACACCAGTAACAGCGAGCGCGCGAAGGTCTTCTGATCGTAGTGGAACATGTGCAGGCGATGGTCCAGGTAGTCGGCCATGTCGGCGGCACGCCGGTTTTCCAGATGGGCATTGGCGGATTCGTAGGGCGTCATGCCTGCCTCCACATGGCATCGGCCGAAGAGCGCACCAGTTCGCGTCCGGAGACGATGAGCTCTTCGATCATGAAGCCGTGGAAGCCTGGCTGCGGCAACGCCTCCTGCTGGCCCAGCTGAACCGCGTGCAGGACCTCGAAAATAGACGCCAGCGCCTGCAAGGTACGGATGGACACGGCGACGTGCGCGGTGCCTTTAAGGTCGGGATGGCAGCCCGTTCCGGTGCGCGATGCATCGACTGCCTCCCCTGAAAGAAGCCGCAGATGCATCACACGATGCTGGTTGTTGCGCGAGGTTTCGAATTCTTCCAGCCGCCGCTCGAGGCGTTCGATGAAGTGCGGCGGGAAGTCCTGCATCCGCTCGCCCATCAGGGCGTACAAGCGCTTCGCGCTCAGGGGATAGTGCGGGTCCATTGCATGCCTCACAAAGCTTGAGGCCACCCGCGCCAAGGCGCTGGGTGGCGGGCGATGCGGGTTAGCATACCGGGCGGATGTACAAAAAATGGCCGGCGGATCAAGGATCCCCACGCATCGCCCGCCGTATAACCGATGGGCAATGCAGTGCATTCTCCGCCGTGCCCAAAGGGCAAAACAGAGCCAAAAAGTACATCCGCTATCAGGATGCTAATCCCGACTGGCGCTCTTCGTCGCCAGCCCGTCCATAGCACCAGCTGATGGCTCACGCGTACATGGGCGAAATTGCAAAACGTATTTGATCAGCATCGACCGCGTTCCCGCGGGTCACGGCATGTCGTCTTCAGGCCGCAGATTGCGGCAGCCAGGGCGCCGTTAGGACACAGGTGTCGACCTGTTTGCGACGGTCACGCCTCATACGTGCACAACTGATGCCGGAGGTGCATCGCGCATCGACCCGATTACCGGCCATTGAAAGAAACGACGGTTGTCCACGCTTGCAATCCCGGAGGATCTGAAGCTGACAGGCACGCTGCTCCGGCGTTGACCGATGACGCGGGCAAACAGCACGCCTGCAACGCAATCCACCCTTCGCCGCTCGAGGATCCAGATCATGCTACGTCCCTGCCCGCCCCTCACCCTGGAGATTCTGCGGCAGCGTGCCGATCCAGAAGGTCGCTGCACAAACCCGGCCGCGATCCTCGAAGTCGCCGCGCTTTTCGACCTGCAGCAGGCGTCTGCGACGGACATCGTCGACGGGCTGGCCTTGGCCCGCAGCCGGGTGGAGGCGCCACTCGCTTCGTCAGCCACCTTTACGGCAGTGCAGGCCATGGCGCCGGCGGCGATCCTGGTGCATCGGCCGCATGGCAGGGTCACCGGCCTGCTGGCCACCCTGCCACTGGATGGCGAGGCGCTGGCACGGCTTCGCGCCGGCGCACTGGATACCCGCAACCCCGCGCCGGGCCAACTGCTGAAGCCGCACCAGCCCGCTGCAGCGTCGTATACGTGGATCGTCGCAGCGTCGTCGCGGACCAGTGCAAAAGCGCTGGTACAGGGCCTGGCCGCCATCCATTCGCTGCTCACCTGGCGCCTGGTGGCGTGCGCGCGCGCTGTCACTGCTGACGGCGCGCGCGTTCTGACCTCGTTCGGCTTCCAATCCGCCGCTGGCCCCGTGGGGTACATGGAGCTTCCGCCGCTGGATGCGCCGCTGCAGGGCTTCCGGCTTTGAACGCCGCGATGACGACCGAGGAAACCGACATGCCGACACCGACACCGACACCGACACCGACACCGACACCGATCAGCATCCGCGTTGCGCGCACGCTGCACGATCTCACGGACGTCATTGCCGTGCGCTCCATCGTCTATGTCGAAGAACAACACTGTCCGCTTCACGAAGAGTTCGATGGAAACGACGTGGCCGGCTCCACCCACCTGCTGGCCACAATCGACGCGGAAGCTGCAGGCGTCCTCCGCATCCGCTGGTTCGCCGATTTCGCCAAGGTCGAACGCGTGGCGGTGCGTCGGCGATACCGTGGCGGCATGGTCAGCAGGGCACTGCTGCAATCGGCGTTTTCGCTGGCTGAGGCCAAGGGGTATCGGCGCATGCTGCTGCATATCGAACCCAGCCTGGTGGAATATTACCTGCGCTACGGATTCCAGCCGCGGCAAGGTCGGCCGCGCTTCCATTACTCGGACCGAGAGTACATGGAGGTCATCAAGGAGCTCATGCCCGCCAGCGACGCCATCAGCATGGACAGTCCCGCGCTGTGTGTCGTGCGGCCGGAGGGCGCGTGGCGGGAGGCGGGAGTTCTGGATCTGTCCAGCGCGCGGGGTATCGCGCAGCGCGGGGGAGTCTGTGACGAAGTCTGTAAAGACGCCCAAGGCCGATCTGGCATTGGCGAAGAAGCGCAGGAATGAGGTGATCAAAAGGGCTGGAACCAGCACGTTGGATCGCGCTTTGACGACTTTTTGACACCTTCTATACGCTCAGCCGCGCAGCCACCGCGTCGGGCTATCGGATTCTCGTTGACCTCGTGCCGGCGAAGCAACCGCACAGCAAGCGGCGGAAGGGCACGACGGGGCCTGTCGCCCGCGCGGGATGAGATGAAACTCCGCCGCTCGTGGACGGCCGCGTGGGGCAACTTGGAAGTGCCTGATCCATCTGGTGGGCCCACCAGGATTCGAACCTGGAACCAAAGGATTATGAGTCCTCTGCTCTAACCGTTGAGCTATAGGCCCGCTTGCGGCCGCCCAGTCTAATGCAAGGCGGTAGCCGCACTCCAGACACCCATGCGTCACCGTGCGGTGCACGCAACGTGCCGACCACCGAAGGCCGGCACGTTGCCACCGGTCACGCCACCGCGAACGGTCCCTGCCGCTCGAAGTAACGACGCAGGCGGGTGCAGGCGGACGCGAGCACCGCCTCAAGGTCGTCGCTGGGGTCCGGCTGCCACGCCACGTTGACCACGCCCGGCAGGTCTTCCACGCCGGCATGCTCGCCACGCGCTTCCAGCAGCACGGTACGGTCGCTGCCCAGCACGCCCAGCAGCACGCCGGTTTCCATCAGCAGCGCATCGCGCGTGGCCGGCCAGGCATCGGCCGATGCCGGTGCCTTGTCGTCACCGGAGATGACCACCGCGAAATCCACGCCTGCCGCCAGTTCCTGCAGACGCTGCACGGACAACCCTCCACTGCGGGCCAGGCCGTCCTGCCACTGGCGCACGGTGAAGCCTTCGCAGGCCAAGGTTTCCTGCACCACCTGCGCGGCGGCAGTCGCCTGTGGCGAGGCCAGCACCAGCACCTTGGTGCGGTCGCGGGCACTGCCGATGTGGTCATTGCGCTGGTACAGCCTGCGCGCCAGCTCCTGCGCCACGTAGCGGTGGATCTGCGGGAACTGTTCGGCAAGGTCTTCCAGGCGGGCCGCACTGACGCGCGCGACGACACTCGGCTCTGCCGCGACCACGGTGGCCGAGCGGATCTGCGTCGGCTGTACGGCGGCCATTTCTCCCACGTGCTCGCCGGCATGGCGTCGTGCGACGCGCTTGCCATTGACGAATACGTCGAAGGATCCGGTCACGATGAAGTAGACGTCATTGTCCACTCCACCCTGGTGAATGACGGCGGCACCGGTCTGTGCCTCCAACAAGGTCACGCTGCTGGCGAGTGCTTCGGCGAGTACCTTGTCGCCGCGTACCAGTTTCTGTTCGGACAGCGTGTACAGCAGGTTGCGGCGACCCTCGTCACCGGTGAAGCGAGCCAACATTGAAGTCCCCCTGTGGACTGCATCCGTCATGGATGGCATGTCCAGATTACCCGTGATCTGTGACGTGGAGCACACGTTTTAGGCAAATTTGCCGCCAACACCTGAACAACCTGAATGCGCTCAGCCACCGTAGCGGTACCCCATCACCGCTACCCGCTTTGCGTTCTCCGCCGCCAGCCCTTTCAGCACATCGGATCGGATGGCCGGCGAGGCCGCTACCCGCTCCCAGAAGCGTACTGCCAACGGTGCCGCCCATGCCAGATGAAGCAGGTCCCCGTTGCCCGTGGGCGCCACCGGTGCGAGGGGCGCCGCCGCACGCAGTACGCCGGTCCGCGAAGGCGCCAGCGACATCGGCAGCATGTCGTAGGCGGGGGCCAGGGGCAGTGCTCCGGCGTCCTGAAGATGGAAGCCTATGTTTCCCTGGTGCATGTCCGTGTTACCGATCAGACGGCCAAACGCGTGCAGCCGTGCCATGGCCTGCACCGTGGCCGCGCTCAGCCAGTTCTGCGCCCGCAACTGCTCCCCCGCCGTGGCCCAGTCCGCCGTCGCTTCGCCGGTGAAGGCCGCTGACAGGGCAAGCAGGGACACCAAGCCACGGCGTCCCAACAGGTCGGGGGTGCGGTCGAAACGCTCTACTTCCAGGAAGGTGTGGGTGTCGGACTGCAGCAGCGAGGAGCGCGCCGCCTCGACGCCGGCGTCGCGCAGGGTGTCCAGCGCCAGATGCTCGCATGCCAGCAGATCCGACCAGCGCTCTGCGGCCTCCCCTGCCGCGGGCTGGGCGAACTTCACCAGCACCGCGCAACGACCTTCAGGGTGCTCGACGGTCGCGGTGAACTTCGGTTGCTCGCCGCCAGGTGACGACCCGATGTCTTCGCCCTCCACCGCAGCCAATGCGCGCTGCGGGTAGTGCCGGAGGCGGTCATCGGCGGCAACCCGGTCCGGTGGCTCGTCGATGCCGGCGAGGGCGTGCTGTACGGCCGCCCCTCCCAGCAGCAGGTCGCCGGCTTCGGTACCACCGGAATGGACCAGCGCCAGCAGCACATCACCCAACTGCCAGCGATTCAGGTCAGCCGGCACACCCAGCGCCGATGCGTGCCGGTGGGCGAAATTGCGACCCAGGAAGCCCTGCGGACGCTGATCGTCAAGGAACCACGGCAGGCCACGGAAGCAGGCATCCACGTCGCTGTCCGGCGATCGCTGCAGGTTCGGCCGCGGACGGTTCGCCTCGAAGTGGAACGCACCGCCGCTGAGCGCGTGCAGTTGGCCCAGATCTTCCAAGGTGGCATCGGCACGCAGGCGGTAGAGCGGCCATTGGCTGCCGGCGGCGGTGTTCTGCCGCGCCGCATAGGCGGTAGCGCGGGTACGACCCAGCCGGATCACCTGGCTGCCTGCCTGCGCGACCAGCCGGCTCAATGCCATGCGATTGATCCCCAGGCGCCCGGCCAGTTCACCGGCCATGATCGGCTCGCCCGTAGACAATTGGGCTAGAAGCGTCGGGACGTCAGGAGACCGGCGTGTCGGCATGCGCTCAGTGTTACATGCTTTGTTACGTAATTCCCACATCCAGGAACCACTGAGCCCTTGTTCCAAACGCGCCCAAGGCGGCGGATGTTACGTAATCTGTTACGTAAATAGAATCATGATCAACAAAAAAACCCCGCCGGAGCGGGGTTCTTCAAGCGACTTCAGGCACCGACGAAAATCAGTCGATATCCAGGAAGCTGCGCAGCTGCTCGGAGCGGCTCGGGTGACGCAGCTTGCGCAGCGCCTTCGCCTCGATCTGACGGATGCGCTCGCGGGTGACGTCGAACTGCTTGCCGACTTCTTCCAGCGTGTGATCGGTGTTCATGTCGATGCCGAAGCGCATGCGCAGCACCTTGGCTTCCCTCGGGGTGAGGCCGGCCAGCACGTCGCGCACGGTTTCAGACAGGTTGATGTTGGTGGTGTTCTCGATCGGGGACTCCACGTTGGTGTCCTCGATGAAGTCGCCCAGATGGGAATCCTCGTCGTCGCCGATCGGGGTTTCCATCGAGATCGGCTCCTTGGCGATCTTCATCACCTTGCGGATCTTGTCTTCCGGCATGTCCATTTCCTTGGCCAGCTCCTCCGGCGTGGCCTCGCGGCCGTACTGCTGGAGCATCTGGCGGGAAATGCGGTTCAACTTGTTGATCGTTTCGATCATGTGCACCGGGATACGGATGGTGCGCGCCTGGTCGGCGATCGAACGGGTGATGGCCTGGCGGATCCACCAGGTGGCATACGTGGAGAACTTGTAACCGCGACGGTATTCAAACTTGTCCACGGCCTTCATCAGGCCGATGTTGCCTTCCTGGATCAGGTCGAGGAACTGCAGGCCGCGGTTGGTGTACTTCTTGGCGATGGAGATGACCAGGCGCAGGTTGGCCTCGACCATTTCCTTCTTGGCCTTGCGCGCACGGGCTTCGCCGTAGGCCATCGCACGGCTGATTTCCTTCAGGTCATCCAGGCTCAGCAGGGTGCCCTTTTCGATATCGATCGTGGCCTGCTGTTCGGAGATGATCTGGTCCTTGACGTCACGCAGGGCCGAGGACCACTTCTGCTTGCGCTTCAGTGCGTCTTCCACCCACTCAAGGTTGGTCTGGTTTCCTTCCCACGAACGGATGAAGTCCTTGCGCGGCATGCGCGCGGTGACCGTGGCCAGGTTCAGCACGCGACGCTCATGCGACTTGATGCCGGCCATGGTGTCGCGCAGCTGCTTGGTCAGCACGTCGGTCAGCGGCAGCGGCAGCTTCAGGGTGACGAACACCGCCGACATCTCCTCGCGGAGCTTCAGCAGGTTCTTGCCATCGCCCTTGGCGGCCGCCTTCTTGAAGGCGTTGAAGGCATCGGCCAGCGCCTGCATGCGCGCGGCGACTTCTTCCGGGTCCGGACCGGTCGGGCCGGCTTCTTCCTCGGCGTCGTCGCCGTCTTCTTCCTCGTCCTCGTCCTCATCGGCATCAGCGTCATCGCTGGTGTCTTCGACGACGGCCGGGGCCGGCACTTCTTCGGACAGGTCGTTGAAGCCGACGATCACTTCGGCCAGGCGCTTCTTGCCTTCCTTGTGCGCTTCGTAATCGGACAGCAGCGATTCGACCGACACCGGGAACAGGCCGAGTGCGGCCTGGACCTGACCCAGGCCTTCTTCGATGCGCTTGGCGATGGCGATTTCGCCTTCGCGGGTCAGCAGTTCGACGGTACCCATTTCGCGCATGTACATGCGCACCGGGTCGGTGGTGCGGCCACCTTCGGTGTCGAGTGCGGTCAGTGCGGCAGCGGCTTCTTCAGCGGCGGTGTCATCGACCTCGCGGTTGCCGGTGTTGCCATCATTGAGCAGCAGGGTTTCAGCATCAGGGGCCACTTCATGGACATCAATGCCCATGCCGTTGATCATGCCGATGATGTCTTCGATCTGCTCCGGATCGACCATGTCGTCGGGCAGGTGATCGTTGACTTCGGCATAGGTCAGGTAGCCCTGTTCCAGGCCCTTGCTGATCAGTTGCTTGATTTCGGATTGGGCAGGACGTTCGTTGGCCATGGATGCTCGCGCCACCGGCTGGAGTAGGAAAAGGGAACGTAGCATTATACCAGCCCCTCGCCCGGCCTGCCCGGGCGGTGGTCCCGGGGGGTCAGGGCCTGAGCAGGAAGGTCACGGGACCGTCGTTGACCAGGCTGACGACCATATGGGCGCCAAAGCGTCCCGTTTCCACCCCGTAGGCATGCTTTTCACGACATATCTCCACAAAACGGTTGAACCCGCGTTCAGCCTCGGCCGGCGCCGCCGCCGTGGTGAAGCTGGGACGCATGCCCGAGGCGGTGTCGGCGACCAGGGTGAACTGGCTGACCAGCAGCAAGCCACCCCCGGTGTCGCGAAGCGACCGGTTCATTTTTCCCGCCTCGTCAGCGAATACACGGTAGCCGAGCAGCCGATCGGCCATCCGCTGCAGCTGCGCCTCTGAATCGCCGGGCTCCATGCCGACCAGGGCCAGGAGCCCCGGGCCGATCTGCCCCACGACGTGCGCGTCGACATGGACGGCGGCCTGGCTGACGCGCTGGATCAGGACAAGCATGCGGAGCTCCAAGCAGGGACAGCCCGCCACCTTAGCAGCGGCCACGGTAAACTTGGCCGGATGAATCCGGAACGCAAAGCCCGGCTGGCCTACCGGGCCGCCACCCTGTTCACCCGCCTGCCGTGGCCGGTCCTGCGCGGCTTCGCCCACGCCTTGGCCTGGGCATGGATCCGCGGCAACGCGCGGGAAAGCCGGGTGACCCGGCGCAACCTGGAACTGGCCTACCCGGAACTGGACAGCGCACAGCGCGCGCGGATGCACCGCGATGTGCTGCGCTCGACCGCCCTGCAGGCCGTTGAAACGCTCTGGCTGTGGACCCGAGCCCCCGCCAGCAACCTGCGCGGGCACCTGAAGGAACGCCACGGCGAGGCGCTGTACGACGCCGCGCTGGCGTCCGGCAAGGGCGTGATCGTGGCCGCCCCGCACTTCGGCAACTGGGAGCTGTTGAACCAGTGGCTGGCCTCGCGTGGGCAGATCGCCATCGTCTACAAGGCACCGGACGATCCGGCCGGCGATGCCTTCCTGCAGATCGTGCGCGGCGGCGACGGCGTGCGCCAGGTCCGCGCCGAAGGCCCTGCGGTGCGCCAGTTGTTCAAGGTGCTCAAGGACGGCGGCGCTACCGGGATCCTGCCCGACCAGCAGCCCAAGGCCGGCGACGGCGTGTTCGTGCCGTTCTTCGGCATGCCCGCCCTGACCATGACCCTGGTCAACCGGCTGGCCGAGCGCACCGGCGCCACCGTGCTGTACGGGTGGTGCGAACGGACCGGCCCGGACATGCAGTTCGCCCTGCACCTGGAAGCTGCCGATCCGGCGGTCGCCGACCCGGACCTGCACGTGGCCGCCGCCGCGCTGAACGCCGGCATCGAGCGCATCGCACGGCGTGACCCGGCGCAGTACCAGTGGACCTACAAGCGCTATACCCTGCGCCCGGACGCGGACGAACCCAACCCCTATGCAACCGCCCGGCATCCGCACTGACGGTTGATTCCGACGCCGCAATCCCCATTTATCGCTGAGTTGCCCCCCCTGCCCGGTCCTGCCATGCCTGCTGCCTTCTCCTCCCTGTTCGGTGACCCGGCGGCGATCCGTTGCGAACGCGCGGTCGCCGAGCTGCGATCAGGACGCCCGGTGCTGATCACCGGCGAGGCCCAGCAGCGGTTGGCGGTGATCGCGCTGGACAGCGCCACGGCGCGCAGCTTCGATGCGTTTGCCGGCCTGGCCGACGGCCGCCATTACCTGTTCCTGACCGAAACCCGTGCCCGCGTGCTGGGCATGGAAGCGCCGCACGGCGTCCGCCTGCCGTTGCGCGGGGTGCAGTTCGACGCCCTGCCCTCGCTGGGTTACCTGCGCGAACCCGGCCCGATGCCGGCAGGCTGCAGCGCCGGCGATGCGCTGGATGCAGGTGCGGTGGAGCTGGCACGCCTCGGCCTGCTGCTGCCGGCAATGGTGGGCCTGCCACTGGATCCGGCCGATTCGCGCTTCGATGCGGCCGCCCAGGTGGCACTGTGCGACCTGGCCGAAGGCGCTGCCCACGCCGCACACGATTACGAACTGGTGGCGCGCTCGCCGGTGCCGTTGCGCGACATCGGCATGACCACCTTCGCGGTGTTCCGCGGCGGCGTAGCGCAGCGCGACCAGGTCGCGATCATCGTCGGCCAACCGGACCTCAGCGCCGTGGTGCCGGTGCGCGTGCATTCGTCCTGCCTGACCGGCGACCTGTTCGGCTCGTTGAAGTGTGACTGCGGCGACCAGTTGCGGCGCGGCCTGCACAAACTCAAGGAACTCGGCGGCGGTGTGCTGCTGTACCTGGACCAGGAAGGCCGTGGCACCGGCATCGCCGCCAAGATGCGCGCTTACGGTTACCAGCACGACGGGCTGGACACCATCGATGCCGATGCGCAGCTCGGCTTCGGCGCCGACGAACGCCGCTATGGCAGCGCCGTGGCGATGCTGCGCGGGCTGGGCATCGCGCGGATCGCGCTGCTCAGCAACAACCCGACCAAGGCGCAGCGCCTGCGCAATGCGGGCATGGACGTGGTCGAGTGCATCCCGGTGACCGGTGACATCACCACCGAGAACGAGCACTACCTGCGCACCAAGGCCGAGCGCGCCGGCCACCTGCTGGACGTGGACGCACTGATCCAGGCCGCCCAGTAGCATGGCGCAGGCCCGGCCCTGCTAACGTTGTCGCCATTGCCTGCATCGGGAGCCTGCGTGACCTCACTTTCGACCCCCACTGACACGCCCGACGGCTGGCAGCTGCTGCCGCTGCGCGCGGCACGCCTGGCCGCGCTCGGCGGTCTGCCGGCCGGTGCGGTATTCCCCGGGCTGCCCGCCGCCGCGGCGTGGTGGCTGCTGGACCTGCCGGGCGGCATTGCCGTAGCCATTGCCTGGCTGCTGGCCGGTGCCCTGCTGGGGGCGCGGATCGGCTGGCGGCGCATGCGCCGCACCTGGTGGCGGCTGGATGCGACCGGGCTGGGCCTGCGCCGCGACCTGTGGTGGCAGCGCGATACCCGCGTGCCGACCTCGCGCGTGCAGCACCTGGATGTCCGCCGTGGGCCGCTGCAGCGCCGCGCGCGGCTGGCCACGCTGGTGGTCCACACCGCCGGCAGCCGCTTCAGCGCGGTGGTGCTGGACGGCCTGGACGAAGCCGACGCAGAGCACCTGCGCGACACCCTCGCGCGCCAGCTGGACCAGGACGCCGACGCCCTGTGAGTACTGCCCCCCCGCCCCTGCCCAGCGCCGACCACGAGCGCCGGCTGCATCCGTGGTCCTGGTTGTTCGTGCTCCTGCTGCAGCTGCGCCAGTACCTGCTGCCGCTGGTGGCGCTGCTGGTGTTCGGCCAGCGCGGCGACCGTGATCCGCTGTGGGCCCAGCTGGGCCCGCTGATCGTCATCGCGGTGCTGGTGCTGGCCTCGGTCCTGCAGTACCTGAGCAACCGTTACCGGATCGGCGAAGACGGCATCAGCATCCGCAGTGGTGTGTTGGCACGCAACCGGCGCGAAATCCCGTTCGCGCGCATCCACAACGTGGTGGTGCACCAGAACCTGCTGCACCGGCTGTTCGGGGTGGCCGAACTGCGACTGGAATCAGCCGGTGGCAACCGTCCTGAAGCCGAAATGCGCGTGCTGCGGCTGGATGAGGCACTGGCGCTGGAACAGCGCGTCCGCCACCGCGGCCCGGCGCCGCAGGTGGACGCTGGCCGTACCGATGCCGGCACGCCTCCCCCGCTGCCGGAAACCGACGAGCGCCACCTGCTGCTGCGCATGCCGCCCGGCGAAGTCGTGAAACTGGGCCTGCTGTCCAACCGCGGCTGGGTGATGGTGGCCGCGGCGCTGGCGGCGTTGGTGCAGGTGGTGCCCCGGCGCAGCATGGATGCGTTCGTGGAGCAGGGAGGGCGCCAGGCCTTCGGCTATGCCAGCGGCCTGCAGCCCGGGATCAGCGGCCTGCTGCTGGTGGCAGCGGCCGTGTTGATCGTCGGCTGGCTGGCGCTGCGCGCGCTGTCGGTGCTGCTGGCCCTGCTGCGCTACTACGGCTTCGAACTGAGCGAACAGCAGCGGCGGCTGACCGTCAGCAGCGGCCTGCTGAGCAAGGTGCGCAGCAGCGTGGCGCTGCGCCGCATCCAGGCCTGGACGCTCAGTGAAACCCTGTTGCAGCGCTGGGCCGGTCGGCGCCAGCTGCGCATCGACAGTGCTGCCAGCCAGACCCATGATGAAAACCAGCAGCGCGGACTGCGCGAGCTGGCCCCGCTCGCCACGCCCCAGGCCTGCGATGCGCTGGTGCGCCACCTGCTGCCACAGGTGCAGTGGCCACCCGCGCACTGGCAGGCAGTGCCGCTGCGCGGCAGCTGGCGGTTGTGCATCACCAGCCTGTGGCTGACCCCGCTGCTGGCGGCAGGCTTGACCTGGCGCTGGGGCTACCTCGGCCTGCTGGTGCTGGCCTGGCTGCCGGGGGCGCTGTGGACCGCGCGCCTGCAGATGGCGCGCATCGGCTGGCACCTGGACGGCCAGCACGTCGCACTGCGCGGCGGCTGGTGGCGCCGGTGGTGGCGCTGGGCGGAACTGGACAAGCTGCAGGCGCTGCGCCTTTCACGTTCACCGCTGGACCGGCTGCTGGGCACCAGCAGCGTCTGGCTGGATACCGCCGGTGCACGTGGCGACGTCGCGCTGTGCCTGCGCTATCTGCCGCAGGCGCAGGCCGCGGAGGTCCTGCAGACACTCGGTGCCGCCCTCGCAAGGCGCAAGCTGCGCTGGTGAACCAGCGCGGCACGCCGGGTCAGCGGGTGCGCGCCGGGCCCCAGTAGCCGATGCGCCGGCGCAGCTTGATCTTGCGCCAGAAGTTCAGCGGCTTGGGCTTGCGGTTGCGCCCGCCCTTGGCGACGAAATCATCGATCGCCTGCAGGATGCGCTCGCTGGAACGCCCGTCGCGGTAGGGATGCAGCGTATCGGCGAACTCACGGATGGCCGCCATCAGCTCCGGCGGCCGTGCCAGCGCGCGCCGGATCGCGCCCTCGAACGCGGCCGGATCATCGATGTCGATGAGCTGCGGACCGGGCCGACGGTTCTTGAAGGTGACCACCGGCTTGTAGGTGAGCAGGAACTCGTTCAAGGCCGAAGAGGTGTCCGAACACATCAGGTCGACCTGCGGGAACAGGTCCAGGATGTTGTCGTTGTCGGCGAACCGCAGGTACTGGCTTTCCAGCGCGCGGTAACGCGCCACGATCTCCGGGTCCATCTTCGGGTGGAAGGTGACGATCCAGCGCCACTCGCCGGTGCGCGACAGCCGCGCGATCTCGTCGTACAGCACGCCGGCCGCGCTCCAGGACGGCGAGAACGTCGAGTGGTACAGCACCACCGGGGGCTCGCGCACCGGTTCGGGCTGCGCCGGCAGCTGGCTCATGAACGGGTCGATCTTCGGGAATCCGGTCTCCACCACCGCAAAGTGGCCCTGCGCCTCGGCCAATGCCGAAAACGCGGCCGTGTCACGCGGGCCGGTGGTGCAGTACAGGTCGAAGAATCCACGCACGTAGATGTGCCGCGGCTTGCCTGCGTCGAAACCGTGGAAGGTCTCCACCTTCACGCCGGGGAAGAAGTGCGGCACCGCATTGGACGAGGTGATCACCGCATAGGGGTCCCAGGCACGTACCTGTTCCACCGTCAGCAGGGTCTCGTCCGCGGCGAGGTCTTCCGCGCCGGGGCCATCGAAAAACCAGGCCGTTTCGTCGCCGCGCGCCCGGATCGCCGCCTGCACGGGCCGCAGGATGGCCAGCGCGTAACGTTCCGATCCGTATAACAGGTAGTGGCGTGGCACGTCGGTCTGCTCCTCTTCGATGGCCGGCGGCTAGTATCGCATCGCCAATCGGCGGTGTCGCTGCTAGGCTCTGCGACGAACACGCCCAAGGCCCGGTTGCATGACCTCTCCCCGACCCGAACCGCGCGCGCCCTTGTCGGCCTGCATCATCACCTTCAACGAAGCCGACCGACTGGCCGACTGCCTGGCCTCGCTGTCGTTCTGCGATGACATCGTGGTGGTTGATTCGTTTTCCACCGATGCCACCGTGGAAGTCGCCCGTGCCGCCGGCGCCCGCGTGCTGCAGCGGCACTTCGATGGCTTCCGCAGCCAGAAGGACTTCTGCGTGCAGCAGGCCGCGCATGACTGGGTGCTGTGCCTGGACGCCGACGAGCGCGTCTCCGCAGCGCTGCGCCAGAGCATCGAATCGGTGCGCGCGGCCGGCTTCGGCAGCGTCGCCGGCTATCGCTTCGCGCGGTGTTCGGAATACTACGGACGGTTCCTCAAGCACGGCACCGCCTATCCCGACCGCGTGCTGCGCCTGTTCGACCGCCGTCGTGGCGGCTGGCGCGGCGACCGCGAGATCCACGAAGCGGTGTCGCTGGACGGTCCGGCCGCGCTGCTGGCAGGCGACCTGCTGCACCACCCGTTCCGCAACTTCATGCAGCTGCTGGACAAGAAGCAGAAGTACGCGCGGATGATGGCCGAACATGAGTTCGCCCGTGGTCGCAGGGCCACTCTGGCCAAGCTGGTGCTGGCCCCGGCGTGGCGGTTCTTCCGCGGCTACGTGCTGCGCGGGGGCATGCTGGATGGGTGGCCGGGCCTGATCGAATCCTTCGTCAGCGCCAACTACGTGCGGCAGAAGACGATCATGCTGTGGCTGCTGCAGAACGGGCAGCCGGTCGGCGGCAAGTAACGCCGTTCAGGCCGCGCCGGTCGCCGCCGCGGTGGACAGCCGACGCTGGTGGCGCAGGGCCTCCAGCCGCGACAGCCCGGCCAGCACGCCGACGATGGTGGCGTAGAAACTGGCGGTGATCTGGTGGGCGAACATCGACTGGGTCAGCCCGCACAGGATGTAGCTGACCACGATCAGTACACCGGCAGCGGCCGGTCCACGGAAGGTTGCACGGCCACTGCGGCGATGCAGCCACAGGAACAGCCACAACGGCACGCCGTACACGGCCAGCAGCAGCAGCACGCCCGGCGCGCCCTGGGTGGCGCCCCATTCGGCCAGGTCATTGTGCGCGTGGCCCAGGTGGCAACGCGGCTCCAACGGGTTGGCACGGCACTCGGGCAGGCGCTGCATGGCGTTGTCGAAATGCCCCACGCCGACGCCGGTCAGCGGATGGTCGACGAAGGTCTCCCAGGCGACCTGCAGGCGCTCTACGCGGGCCCCTGCGGACGAATCGGTATCGCCGTGTTCAAGCCGCTGCACATCGCTGTGCAGCTCGGTCAGCCGCACCTGGTGGCGCAGCTCCGGCACACTGATCACCGCCACGCCGGCCACGCCAAGCAGCGCTGCCAGCAACAGAAGGCGCAGGCGCAACGTCCGCCAGCGCAGGCTCAGCGCCATCACCAGGAATACCGCCAGCAAGGCCAGCAGCGCGCCGCGGCTGCCGGTCAGCACCAGCGTCGCACAGCCCAGCGCAACCGCTGGCAGGCCCCAGGCCCAGCCGCGCACACCGTGTGGCCGGCAGAACAGCGCCAGCACCAGCAGCATGACCACCATGTCGGCGAGCACGATGGCATTGGTGAACAGCTCGGCACGCGGCGCACCGCCCAGCACCTGCCGCAGCGACAGCGCGAAGACCAGCGTCAATCCCAGCAGGGCGCCGCGCCACAGCCAGCGCAACCGCAGGTCCAGCGCGCATACCCACAGTGCGATCCAGGGCATCACAAAGAACCGCGAACGGTTGTCCACATCGCGCAGTCCGTGTTCGAACAGCAGCACCGACACCACCCCGCCGACCAGCACCGCCAGCATCAGCAGCCCCAGTACCCGCAGCGTCGGCCGCGCATCGTGGCGGGCACCCCACAACAAACCGGGCACCAGCAGCGTACTGGCCAGCAGCAGCAGGCCGAACGGCAGCAGGTTGACCGGCGCGGACACCACCAGCGCCGGCATCACCACCAGTCCCAGCTGACCCATGCCGCGGGCAATGCGCGCGCGCGTGCCCTGCGGCGTCAGCGACTCGCCGGGATCAGAAGGAGAACGGAAGGCAGGCACACTCACGGGGCGGTCATCAGGTCAGGTCGGCGACGGGCAGGATTCTGGCCAGCCGACACACAACGTGCGCTGTCCGAAGGATGGCAAGGCACGACGCAGGTTCACTCCTCGAACTGCCGCGCCTGCAGCGCACGCTCACGCTCGCGCTGGTCCGCGGGAAGCTCGCAGGGACCCTGCACTGCCCCAGCCGGCACCAACCACCAACGACGGCGGTTGGATATTCCGGCCAGCTCGGCACGGCTGCGGTCCACGCAGGGCAGCACGGCATCCTGCTGCACCAGCAGCCAGCGCGTGGCCGGCGCCTGTGCCTGCCATGCCACCCCGTCCTGCAGCTGTGCGTCCCAGCCCTTCTGGAACCCGAAGGTCGCCGCCGGGCGGTCGGCCATCAGCAGGTTCTGTTCCTTCCACGCCACCAGCCCCAGTTCGGCGTCCGGCCCGATCCGCTGGCCGACCGTCTGCATCAGCCCACTGGCCGAACTGGCACTGTTCAACAGCGGGTAGCCGACCAGGCTGTACAGCAGCCACACCACCGTCAGCGTGGACACCACGCCCAGGTGGGCGCGGCGATGCCCCCAGGCCAGCAGGCTGATCACACCCCAGCAGCCCATCGCCACCGCCGCCCACGCCAGTGCGGCAATCGCGGCCTGGTCCAGGCCACGCGAATCCATCAGCCTGGCGTCGAAGTCCCCCTGGCCGGTCAGCAGCGCCGTGCCCGCGCCGAGGGTGAACAGCACCAGCGCCGCGGTGAAGGCGGCCAGCAGCCACTGGAATGCGCGCTTGCGCAGCAGTCCGGGGATCAGCGGCGCCAACGCCAGGCAGAACATCGGCAGCGACGGCAGGATGTAGACGTCGCGCTTGCCATCGGGGATGGAGAAGAACAGCACGATCAGCGCCCACCAGCCCAGCAGCACCAGGTAACGCGGATCGCGCCGGCGCAGGCGTCGCCACCAGGCCGGGATCGCCCACGGAATGGCCAGGAAGGCGGGAAGCCACATCGACGGCATCGTCGCCAGGAAGTACCACCACGGCTGGTGGTGGTCCCAGGACTTCGTATAGCGCCCGGCGGTCTGCCGGAACAGGATGTCGTCCATGTAGGCGCGGTATTCAACCGAACCGGTCGACAGCGCGGTCACGACCATCGGCACCAGCCACAGCGCGATGGCCAGCAGGAACATCAGCGGCGCCACCCAGAACTGCCAATGGCGCACGCTCAGCCCCACCCTGCGCCAGCCCCACAGCGAGGCCAGCGCGGCCGGGACGATCATCAGCAGCGCGACCACGCCGACGCCCTTGGTGATCACCCCCAGCCCGGCGGCGAACCAGCCGAACCACCACCAGCGCCACGCCGGCCCCAGCAGCAGGTGCCGGATCAGCCCGTAGTTGGCCAGGGTGATGAAGAACACGATCAACGGATCGATCTGCGCCTTCTTCGCCTGGAAGGTGAAGTGCAGCGCGAACAGCAGCATCCAGGCCGCGTACAGGCCTACCCGCCGCGTCCACAGCCGCCGTCCGAGGTCATGCACGCACCACAGGGTGCCCAACGCCGCCAGCATCGACGGCAGCAGGAAGGCGATACGCCAGTTGCCGATGATCGAGTACAGCGTGGCCTGCAGCCACATCAGCATCGGCGGCTTGTCCGAATACAGCTCCAGGCCGCGGTGCGGGAACAGCCAGTCGCCGCTGGTCACCATCTGCTTGGCGACCAGCGCGAAACGCGGTTCGTCCGATGGCCAGGGATCGCGCAGGCCCAACCCGGCGCCCAGCACCAGCAGGGCCATCAGAACCAGCAGCCAGGTCTCACGGGAAGCGCGTGTGGTCAGCATGTGCACCGCTGCAACGGAAAAGGGATCAGGCGCTTTTTACCAGACGCGCGTAGAAAAAGCCGTCACCACCATCATCGCCGGGCAGGCGCTGACGTGCCACCCCTGCGCAATCAATGCCGAATCCGACATCGAGCGCGTCGGCGGACGCATCCGGATGCCATTTCAGGAAGGCCTGCACCTGGTCGATGTTTTCCGCACGCAGGATCGAACAGGTGGCATACAGCAGCACGCCACCCGGACGCAGCATCGACCAGCACGCTTCCAGCAACCGCGCCTGGACGCCGACCAGCGCCTCCACGTCCTCGGCGCGACGGTGGAACATCACATCAGGCTGGCGGCGGATGATGCCGGTCGCCGAACACGGGGCATCCAGCAGGATCGCGTCGAACGGCACCCCGTCCCACCACGCGCCCGGATCACTCGCATCGGCCACCTTGATCTGCGCATCGGCGCCCACGCCGGTGCGCGAGAAGGTGTCCTTGACCCGCGCCAGCCGGCGCGCATCGATGTCCAGCGCCAGCAGCCGCAGCGACGGATCACGTTCCAGCAGGTGCGCGGATTTGCCGCCCGGGGCCGCACAGGCGTCGAGCACGCGCGCACCCGGCGGCGGTGACAGCGCATCGGCGGCGCACTGCGCCGACAGGTCCTGCACCGACAGCGCGCCGTCGTTGAAGCCGGGCAGCTGGTTGACCGCCGCCGAAGATGCCAGGCGGATCGCATCGGCACAGACCGGGCCGGCCTCGGCGCTGATGCCGGCGGCCTCCAGCGCGGCCAGCGACGCCGCACGTTCCCCGTGCTGGCGGTTGACGCGCAGCCACAACGGCGCGGGCTGCAGGCTGGCGGCGAAGATCGCCTCGGCCTGGCCCGGCCAGTCGCGCTCGATGCTTTCGGCCAGCCAGGCCGGGAACGCATCACGCGGCGGCTGCACGGGGAATCCTTCGCGCTGCGCCCGGCGCAGGATCGCGTTGACCAGGCCTGCCTGGCGCTCACGCCCCAGCGCGCGGGCGGCGTCGACGGTAGCCGACAGCGCGGCATGGGCCGGCAGTTCCAGTACGTCCAGCTGCGCGAAGCCGACCATCAGCAGCGTGCGCAGGTCGGCATCGCGCGCCGACAACGGCTTCTGCATCCAGCTGGCCAGCGCCGCGTCGTAGGTGCTGCGCCGGCGCAGCACTGCAAAGCACAGCGCTTCCAGCAGCGCGCGGTCGCGGGTGTCGGCCAGCTTGGGCAGCGCCCAGGCCAATTCGGCCTTCAGCGAACGCCCGCGGGTGAACACCTGGGCCAGCACGCGCGCGGCCAGCATGCGCGTGGCGGCACCCGGCGCGGCGTGGGAAATCTTGAGGTCATCCTGCTTGCTCACCGGCTCAGGCTCCCACGCGCAGGTCGCGGCGCGCGTTGAGGTAGTCGGCCGCGGTGATCGCCTTGCCGCCCTCACGCTGCAGCACGCGCAGGCGCAACGCGCCCTGCCCGCAGGCGATGTCGATGCCCTCGCGGGCAGCGCCGATCACCGTGCCCGGTGCATGCCCGCCGTTGTCCTCCAGCGCTACCGCGCCATGGATGCGCACGCGTTCGCCGGCCAGCTGCGCTTCGGCGATCGGCCACGGATTGAAGGCCAGCACGGTACGCGCCAGCGCTGCGGCATCCCGGCTCCAGTCCAGCCGTGCTTCGGCCTTGTCCAGCTTGTGCGCATAGGTCACCCCTTCAACCGGCTGCGGCTGCACCACCGGCTTGAGGCCGGCGCGCAGCAGGCCCAGGCCATCGGCCAGCACCTGCGCGCCCAGTTCGGCCAGCTTGTCGTGCAGTTGTCCGCCGGTATCGGTGGGCAGGATCGGCAGCGCCTGCTGCAGCAGGACCGGGCCGGTATCCAGGCCGGCTTCCATCTGCATCAGGCACACGCCGGTCTGCGCGTCACCGGCCTGGATGGCACGCTGGATCGGCGCCGCACCGCGCCAGCGTGGCAACAGCGAGGCATGCACGTTCCAGCAGCCGTGGGTGGGAATGGCCAGCACCGCACGCGGCAGGATCAGGCCGTAGGCCACCACCACCATCAGGTCCGGCTGCAGCGCGCGCAGCTGCTGCTGGGCGGCCTCATCCTTCAGGTTTTCCGGCTGGAAGACCGGGATCCCGCGGGCGACCGCTTCCAGCTTCACCGGCGACGGCGCCAGGCCGCGTCCGCGCCCGGCCGGACGGTCCGGCTGGGTGTAGACGGCCACCACTTCGTGATGGCGCGCAGCCGCGCGCAGCGACGACACCGCGAACTCCGGCGTACCGGCAAAGACAATCCTCATGGTCACCCCATTGCGCAGGCCAGCGGCCTGCAGGTCAGAAAACGGCACCGCGCTCCGGTGCCGCAGGGTCCGCGCAGGCGCGGACGGTCGGCACGGCAGCGGCCGCGCCGGGTGATGGATCAGGCGACGTGCTTGCGCGCCTTGGCCAGCTTCTTGCGCACCATCTCGCGCTTGAGCGGCGACAGGTAGTCAATGAACAGCTTGCCGTCCAGGTGGTCCATCTCGTGCTGCACGCAGACCGCCAGCAGGCCGTCGGTGGCCAGTTCCTGCGGTTGTCCCTGGCGGTCCAGGTAACGCACGGTGATCTGGTCGGCACGGGTCACGTCGGCAAAGATGCCGGGAACCGACAGACAGCCTTCCTGGTACACCTGGCCACCGTCCTGCTGGACGATTTCCGGGTTGATGAAGACCATCGGCTGGTTCTTTTCTTCACTCACGTCGATGACCATGAAGCGCTTGTGCACGTCCACCTGGCTGGCGGCCAGGCCGATGCCGGGGGCGTCGTACATGGTCTCGAACATGTCGGTCAGCAGCGTCTGGAAGGCCGGCGTGGTGACCTCGGCGGCGTCGATCAACGCGGCCTTGGTGCGCAGGCGCGGATCGGGAAACTCGAGAATTGGGAGCAGTGCCATGGCAGTAATCGTCTGGGTGGGGGCCGGTCAACGCCGGCCTGCGTTGTAATTCTATCGCCAACGCTTGCCCTGCGCCCCGGTTTCTGGACTATAGTGCGCCAACCTGTTGGGGAACCGGGCTGACCACTCCTATGTTGCTACGAATCCGCACGGTCGTCGCCGCGGCGATGTTGACCGTTGCCGCCTATGCTACCGCCGTTGAAATGAACGGGCACCCGACCACCTATGTCGTCCAGAAGGGCGACACGCTGTGGGATATCTCTGCGCGCTTCCTGAAAAAGCCTTGGCTTTGGCCGGAAATCTGGCAGGCGAATCCCCAGGTGGCGAACCCGCACCTGATTTACCCGGGCGATGTGCTCAGCCTGGCCTACCTGGACCGCGTCGTTGCGCGACAGGACGCCGGACCGCGCCAGGAAGCGCCGATCACCGGCATTCCGCTGTCCCAGGTCGAGCCCTTCCTGAAAGAGCTGAGCGTGGTCGATCGCATCGATCACCTGCCTTACGTGGCGGGGCTGGAAGACAACCGCCTGCGTGCCACCGCCGGCCAGCTGGCCTACGTGCACGGGCTGGACGGTGCCGCCGTCGGCCAGCGCTACGCCGTGGTCCGTCCGACCGTGCGCTATGCCCTGCCCAAGCCCTCCGAGGACCTGGATGCCAGCGGCCGCACCACGCCGGGCAGCGGCAACCTGTGGAAGGACTTCACCGTCCCGAACAAGCGTCCGCACCAGCAGTTGGGCTATGAGCTGGCCAAGGTCAACGTCGGCACCATCCTGCGCCTGCCCTCGGGCAAGGTGGATGTGGCCACGCTGGCCCTGCAGGGCACCGGCGACGGCCGCGAAGTACGCGTCGGTGACCGCCTGGTCCCGGTGGAAGCCACCCCGTACGACCTGCAGTTCTTCCCGCACGTCCCGGCGCCGGGCACCGATGGGCTGGATGTCCGGGTGCTGGCGGTAGCGGACATGCTGCTGTCCGGTGGCGCGCGCGATGTCATCGCCTTGTCGGCTGGCAGCGCGCAGGGCGTGGACAACGGCACGGTGTTCTCGCTGTGGCGCCAGGGCAGCCACGTGAAGCATGTGATGAAGGTGCCGAATTCGTCGCAGATGGACGATTCGCGCGTCGACGGCTACAACCGCCTGACCATGCCGGATGAATATGCCGCCCATGCCATGGTGTTCCGCACCTTCGACAACGTCAGCTATGCGCTGGTGATGGAAGGCATCAAGCCGGTCCTGGTGGGCTACAACGCCCGCCACCCCGACGCGACGGAATAAGGGGACCGGCGGCCGACGGCCGCCACCCACTGACAGCAGACCGCAGCGGCGCCCTAGGGCGCCGTTGTCATCTGCGCGGCAGGCTGGGCCATGGATGAGGAAACCCGAGCACTGTTGACCCTGGTCCTTGCCGGCGGCGGCTTGGCGGCGCGGCGCGCACTGGCCTGCGCCCGCCCCTGCGTGGCCGCCGCGCTGGACGCCGGGCCGGTGGCGTGGCGGCAGGCGGGCTGTTCGCCCGGCCAGCAACGCCGCCTGGCCGCACCCGATGCCGGCGCACTGGACGACGCCATGCGCTGGCTGCAGCAGGCCGACCACCACCTGGTGGCGGCCAGCGACGAACGCTTCCCGGCCCTGCTGCGCAGCATCCCGGAGCCGCCGCTGGCGCTGTTCGTGCACGGCGACCCTGCCACCGCATGGCACCCGGCGATCGCAGTGGTCGGCAGCCGTTCGCCGACACCGGGTGGGCGCGCGCTGGCGGCGGAATTCAGTACGGGGTTCTGCCAGGCGGGCCTGGCGGTGACCAGCGGGCTCGCCGCCGGCGTGGATGCCGCGGCCCACCAGGCTGCGCTGGCCGCCGGTGGCATCACCGTCGCGGTGATCGGCAACGGACCGGACCTGGTCTTCCCCTCGCACCACGTCGCGCTCCAGCGCGAAATTGCCACACGCGGCGCCGTGGTCAGCGAGTACCCGCCAGGTACACCGGCCCGGCCGGCGCACTTCCCGGCGCGCAACCGGCTGGTCGCCGGCCTGACGATGGCGACGGTGGTGATCGAGGCAGCCAACCGCTCCGGCGCGCTGATCACCGCACGGCTGGCCGCAGAGGCCGGACGCGAGGTCTGCGCCCTCCCCGGTTCGGTGCGCAATCCACGGGCGGCCGGCTGCCACCGCCTGATCCGCGACGGCGCCGCGCTGGTGGAAGCCCCGGCCGAGGTGATGGCCCTGGTCGCCCCGCTGCTGGCCAGGGCCCTGCCCGACTTGCAAAGTCGCCTCCAGGCCCCCACTGAACAGGGACGGCGAGCCCACCTTCCCGCACACCTGGCGTCCGAACCGGACTACCAGACCTTGTGGAAAGCGCTCGACCACGACCCAATCCCTATGGATTCATTGATCATGCACTGTGGATTGACGGCCGCCCGGCTGTCCTCCATGCTGCTGGCCATGGAACTGGCGGGTATCGTGGTGTGCGAACACGGCCGCTACTGTCGAAACCCTGGTTTCCCAACCTCCACAGCGTCCAGATGACGCAGGCCGAGGGGCAATGAAAGAGAGCATTCTCGATGTGCTGCTGTACCTGTTCGAACACTATTTCAGCGAAGACGCTGATCTCATCCGTGACCGCGACTCGCTTCAGAACGGCCTGATCCAGGCCGGCTTCAGCCCGGCCGAAACCGCCAAGGCCTTCGATTGGCTGGATGCGCTGGCCGCCCAGCGCCCCACCGTGTCGCAGGCCCGGGTCGACGGCCCGGTGCGCGTCTACCACGGTCCGGAGCTGGACAAGCTGGACGTGGAATGCCGCGGCTTCATCCTTTATCTGGAACAGCACGGCATCCTGGACGCCGACCAGCGCGAGCTGGTGCTGGACCGTGCCATGGCCCTCGACCAGGACGAACTGGACCTGGATGACCTCAAGTGGGTCGTGCTGATGGTGCTGTTCAACCAGCCGGGCTCGGAAGCGGCCTACGCCTGGATGGAAACGCAGATGTTCATGGACGAGCCAGAACCCCTTCACTGACCGTACACTGCATGCCTTGCGCATACAGGGGGCGTTCACGTGAGCGAGTGGTTCCATGCCGAGGGCAGCCGTCAGGTTGGCCCGGTTTCGGCTGAAGACATGGGGGAGCTGTTCCGGGGCCACCGGATCGGGTTGGACACGCTGGTGTGGCGCGAGGGTCTGCCGACCTGGCAGCCGCTGCGCACGGTGGTGGACGAACTGGGCCTGACCGCCGTTCCCGCGGCCGGTCCGGTCGTCGTCCCGCCGCTGCCGCCAGGCCTTCCGCCGGCTCCCCCGCCGTCCACCGCGCCGTATGCCGGCCCGGGCACGGCCCTGCCGATGCAGGCCGCGAAGAAACCGCTGTCCGGCTGTGCGATGACCGCGGTCATCGGCGGTGCGGCGTTGCTGGTGCTGGTGCCGGTGTGCGCCATCCTGGCCGCCATCGCGCTGCCGGCCTACAAGGACTACACCATCCGCGCCAAGGTGGCCGAGTCCATCAGCGCGCTGCAGCCGCTCAAGGCGCAGGTGGCGGAGTTCGCCAACAGCGAAGGCCGCTGCCCGACCAGCGCCGATCCCGATTTTCCAGCCCACGACCACTACACTGCACACGGTCTGTCGAGCGTGCAGTTGGGCCAGTTCGAGAACGATCACTGCGGTATCGAAGCGACGTTGGCGGTGGGCGAGTCACGCGTCGATGGCGACCTGCTCTGGCAGGAGTACGATCCGGCCACGTCCCGTTGGGAATGCAGCGGCGACAGCACCGATAAATACCTGCCCGTGAACTGCCGCGACTGAGCCGGCGCGCGGGGATGGAACCGATTTCCAAGGAAGACCCACAGGGGACGATGATGAGTGAGTGGTATTACGCCGAAGGCCAGCAACGCCAGGGCCCGGTAGGCGAGCAGGAGATCCGCCAGCTGTTCCAGCGCAGCCAGATCAGCCTGGACACGCTGGTATGGCGCGAGGGCATGGGGCAATGGGCCGCGCTGCGCACGGTGGTCGATGAGCTGCAGCTGCAGACCTTGGCCACGGTGGCCGCCGAGCCGAGCACCGGTTTCGACCTGCGCGGCGACTATGCCGCCATCGACAACGGCACCGCGCCGCTGCCCGGCAGTGGCCCGCTCAGCGCATCGCCGTACGGCGCATCCGCCGCATCGGTGGCCTATGGCAGTGCCGTGCCGGTACACGGTGCCGAGGTGCTGTACGCGGGCTTCTGGAAGCGGTTTGCCGCTTACATGATCGACTACGTCATCCTGACCGCCAGCTCGATGATCATCGGCGCGATCGTGGGACTGGGCATCGGGGGCGCGGCCAGCCTGGCCGGCGGCGGTTCGACCACGGCCGGCGTACTCAGCCAGCTGCTCGGCGCGCTGATCGGCTTCGGCATCAGCCTGGCTTACTACGGCTGGTTCCACGCCTCCGTGGGCGGTGCGACGCCGGGCAAGATGGCGCTGGGCATCAAGGTGGTGCGCAGCGATGGCGACCGGATCTCCGGCGCGCGTTCGGTCGGGCGCTATTTCGCGACCCTGCTGAGCAGCCTGACCCTGCTGATCGGCTACATCATGGCCGCCTTCACCGAGCGCAAGCAGGCCCTGCACGACATGATCTGCGACACCGTCGTCGTGGATAAATGGGCCTTCACCGACCAGCCGCACCTGCAGCGTCCGCAGCTCGGCGCGGTGGGCGTGGTGGTGCTGGTGCTGACCGGCATCCTGTTCATCGGCCTGATCATCGCGATGGTGGTAGCTGTTGGGGCGATCGCCGGGATGGCCGGCTGAATACTGGCGGATACGGCGCGGGCGCTTGACAGAGCGCTCACGACGTGATTCCTCTAATAAGGTAAAAGCTGAACGCCCGGCTCATCCCCGGGCGTTCAGTTTATGGAAATCGAGAGTGCCGCTTCACTAATGCGGCCATTTGCTCCACCCTAGCGGCCCTTCCCGGCCGTGCGCACACAAAAGCGACCTCATGCCCAAGCACCTGCTCATCGTCGAATCGCCCGCCAAGGCCAAGACGATCAACAAATACCTCGGCAAGGACTACACCGTCCTGGCCTCGTATGGGCATGTGCGCGACCTGATACCCAAGGAAGGCGCGGTCGACCCGGACAACAACTTCGCGATGCGTTACGACGTCATCGACAAGAACGAAAAGCACGTCGATGCCATCGCCAAAGCCGCAAAGGGCGCCGACGACATCTTCCTGGCGACCGATCCGGATCGCGAGGGTGAAGCGATCAGCTGGCATATCGCCGAGATCCTGAAGGAACGCGGCCTGGTCGGCGACAAGCCGATGCAGCGGGTGGTGTTCACCGAGATCACCCCGCGGGCCATCAAGGAGGCCATGAACCAGCCGCGCGCCATTGCCGCCGACCTGGTCGATGCGCAGCAGGCCCGCCGCGCGCTGGACTACCTGGTCGGCTTCAACCTGTCCCCGGTGCTGTGGCGCAAGGTGCAGCGCGGCCTGTCCGCCGGCCGCGTGCAGAGCCCGGCGCTGCGCATGATCGTGGAGCGCGAGGAAGAGATCGAAGCCTTCATCGCCCGCGAGTACTGGTCCATCGCCGCGGCCTGCGCGCATCCTTCGCAGCCGTTCAACGCCAAGCTGATCAAGCTGGACGGGCAGAAGTTCGAACAGTTCACCGTCACCGACGGCGACACCGCCGAAGCTGCGCGGCTGCGCATCCAGCAGGCCGCCCAGGGCAGCCTGCATGTCACCGACGTGGCCAGCAAGGAGCGCAAGCGCCGCCCGGCACCGCCCTTCACCACCTCCACGCTGCAGCAGGAAGCCTCGCGCAAGCTGGGCTTCACCACGCGCAAGACCATGCAGGTCGCGCAGAAGCTGTACGAAGGCGTGGCGATCGGCGAGGAAGGCACGGTCGGCCTGATTTCCTACATGCGTACCGACTCGGTCAACCTGTCGCAGGACGCACTGGCCGAAATCCGCGACGTGATCGCCCGCGACTACGGCATCGCCTCGCTGCCGGACCAGCCCAACACCTACCAGACCAAGTCCAAGAACGCCCAGGAAGCCCACGAAGCGGTGCGCCCGACCTCTGCGCTGCGGACCCCGGCGCAGGTGGCGCGCTTCCTGACCGACGACGAGCGCAAGCTGTATGAGTTGATCTGGAAGCGTTCGGTGGCCTGCCAGATGATCCCGGCCACGCTCAACACCGTCAGCGTGGACCTGTCGGCCGGCAGCGAACACGTGTTCCGCGCCAGCGGCACCACCGTGGTGGTCGCCGGCTTCCTGGCCGTGTACGAAGAAGGCAAGGACACCAAGAGCGCCGACGACGAAGACGAAGGCCGCAAGCTGCCGCTGATGAAGCCCGGCGACCGCGTGCCGCTGGACCGCATCGTGGCCGACCAGCACTTCACCCAGCCGCCGCCGCGCTTCACCGAAGCGGCGCTGGTGAAGGCGCTGGAAGAATATGGCATCGGCCGCCCGTCGACCTACGCCTCGATCATCCAGACCCTGCAGTTCCGCAAGTACGTGGAAATGGAAGGCCGCAGCTTCCGCCCGTCCGACGTCGGCCGCGCGGTCTCCAAGTTCCTGTCCAGCCACTTCACCCAGTACGTCGATTACGACTTCACCGCCAAGCTCGAGGACGAGCTGGATGCGGTGTCGCGTGGCGAAGAGGACTGGATCCCGTTGATGGCCCGCTTCTGGGAACCGTTCAACAAGCTGGTGCTGGAAAAGAACGAATCGGTCGACCGTGCCGAGGCCAGTGGCGCGCGTGAGCTCGGCACCGACCCCAAGACCGGCAAGCCGGTCAGCGTGCGGCTGGGCCGGTTCGGGCCCTATGCGGCCATCGGCAGCACTGCCGAAGACGCCGAAGACAAGCCGAAGTTCGCTTCGCTGCGTCCCGGCCAGAGCATGCACACCATCAGCCTGGAAGACGCGCTGGAGCTGTTCCTGATGCCGCGCGCGCTGGGCCAAGACAAGGGCGAGGACGTCAGCGTCGGCATCGGTCGCTTTGGTCCGTTCGCCAAGCGCGGCAGCACCTACGCCTCGCTGAAGAAGGAAGACGATCCGTACACGATCGACCTGGACCGTGCGGTCTTCCTGATCGAGGAAAAGGAAGAGATCGCGCGCAACCGGATCATCAAGGAATTCGACGGCAGCGAGATCCAGGTGCTGAACGGCCGCTTCGGCCCCTACCTGAGTGATGGCAAGTTCAACGGCAAGATCCCCAAGGATCGCGAGCCGGCCTCGCTGACCCTGGCTGAAGCGCAGCAGTTCATGGAAGAAACCGGCAAGCCGGTGCGCAAGGGCTTCGGCAAGAAAGCCGCCAAGAAAACCGTGAAGAAGGAGGCCGCGCCGAAAAAGGTCGCCGCCAAGAAGATTCCGGTGAAGAAGGCCACCAAGAAAGCGACCAAGAAGACCGCCAAGAAAGCGGTGAAGAAGGTCGCCAAGAAGGCCGCGGCGAAGAAGACCGCCGGCTGACCCGGAAGGTCGTGGTAGCGCCGGGCCATGCTCGGCGGGGAGCGCAAGCGTGACGACCAACGGTCGTCACCCACCAGGACCAGGACCAACGGTCGTCACCCAGGATCGCCTGCTCGGCGCTACCTCTTTGCGCGCGGCAGGGGGATACTTCTCCCATGAAAGAGCTCAACCTGATCAGTGCGGTCGCCAGCCTGCGGGCGGGGGGTGTCATCGCCTATCCCACCGAAGCGGTGTGGGGCCTGGGCTGCGATCCGGGCCACCAGATGGCGGTGCATGCGCTGCTCAAGCTGAAACAGCGGCCGGTGGAGAAAGGCATGATCCTGGTCGCCGCCGAACTGGAGCAACTGCAGGGCTGGGCCGTGCTGGACGCCTTGCCGGACGAACGACAGCGCGAAGTGCTGGCCAGCTGGCCGGGCGCCAACACCTGGATCCTGCCCGCAGGCCCGCGCGCCCCGAAGTGGGTCACCGGGGAACACAGCGGGCTGGCCGTGCGCATCAGCGCCCACCCCCTGGTGGCGGCGCTGTGCCGGGCATGGGGCGGCCCGCTGGTGTCCACCAGCGCCAACCTGGCCGGTGAGCCGCCGGCACGCACCCGTGCCGACCTGGACCCACGGCTGCTGTCGCTGCTCGACGGCCTGCTGGATGGCGATACCGGCGGGCTGGCCCAGCCCACCCCGATCCGCGATGGCCTGAGCGGCAACGTGCTGCGCTTCTGATCCGCTGGCGCCGTCGCGCCCGATACCGCACGATGGGCCATGCGCGCATCCCCTGCCCTGCCTCTGTTCCTGCTGCCGGTGCTTGCCTTGGCAGCCCCGGCACGACCTGCCGCTGACAGCGTGCGGATCTACCGCTGTGTCGGCAGCAGTGGGGCGGTCACGCTGCAGGACAGCCCGTGCACCAGCGGCCGGCAGGAAGTGCGGCAGATGCAGCGACCGCAGGATCCGCCGCCGCGCCGCGCCAGCACCGACGACGTCGCCACGCCAGCGGCCCCCAGCGCGCAGGTGCAGCGCGAAGTCCGCCATGTCTACGTGCAGCCGCCGCAGCCGATGTACGAATGCGTGACCGAAGAGGGGCGGCGCTACCTCAGTGACAGCAACGAGGGCAATCCGCGCTGGGTGCCCCTGTGGACCAGCGCGTGGGTCGGCGGCGGGCACCGTGCATGGAACGGCCCGGGTCAACCTGGACTGCCGCCGATCCGCGCGGAGGGCCGCGGCAACGCGGGCCCCGGACAGCGGCCGCCACATGGCATCGGCCACGGCATCAGTTTCCCGGCCGGCAACATCCTGGTGCGCGACACCTGCAACGCATTGCCCCCGCAGGAGGTCTGTGCGCGCCTGCGTGACCAGCGCTGGGACCTGGACCGACGCTACAACAGTGCCCTGCAGGGCGAGCGCCAGGCGATCACCCGCGAACAGCGCGGCATCGATGCGCGGCTGGGGCAGGACTGCGGCGGACGCTGACAGCAGCGTGCACCGCTACAATCGGCGGATGAAGACCTGGATCTGCCTGGCGGCGCTGCTGCCGACCGCCCTGCCGGCGTTCGCCAACGAAGACATCGTGTTCCGCTGCACCGATGCCAACGGCAAGGTGAGCGTGCAGGATGCACCGTGCCCGTCCGGCACCGCGCAGATCATCCAGCGGCGCGGCGCGTCCAGCGCATCCACGGCCTCCACCGCGTTGGGCGACTCGCCGGCGCCGGCGCCCGCCGTGCTCGACAGCGACCTGCTCACCGCCCCGCAGCCCGGCGCCGCCGCAGGCAGTGGCGATGCCATCCTGGACAGCGACGTGATCCGCGCACGCGCCGCCGCCGATGCCCAGGCCAGCGCCGCCGCCGGACCGGACCGGCCTGCGCCGCCGGTCATCTTCCGCTGCACCGCCAGCGGTGGCGGTGGCGGTGGCGGCCAGTATTTCCACGAATACGAAGCGGCCCCGCCGCGCTGCGTGGTGATGTCGATCAGCGGGCTGGGGGGCAGCATCGCGCCCGGTACCGCGGCCAGCTGCGAAATGGTGCGCGATGCCTGCAGCGAAGTGGAGCTGGCACAGCGCTGCGGTGCCTGGCAGCAACGGCTGCGCGATGCACGCGGGCGCGAAAGCTTTGCCACGCCGGACACCCAGCCACAGGCCCACGCCGAGCGCCTGCGCGTGCAGGCGGTGCTGGAAGCCAGCAGCTGCCCGGTGCCCTGAGCGCTCAGAACCCGTAACGCAGGAAGCCGCCGTCCACCGCGATGCACTCACCGGTGACATAGCTGGCGGCAGGCAGGCACAGGAAGCCCACCGCGGAGGCGACCTCTTCCGGCTCGCCGATCCGGCGCATCGGCGTGCGCTCGATCACCTGCTCGTAGTAATCCGGATCGGACAGCGGCCCGGAGGTGCGCCGGGTGCGGATGTACCACGGCGCCACGGCATTCACCCGGATACCGTCTTCGGCCCATTCCACGGCCAGGTTGCGGGTCATCTGGTGCATGGCCGCCTTGGTCATGCCATACACCGCGCCGCTGCGCACATGGGTCAGGCCGGACACGCTGCCCACGTTGACGATGGCCGATGCCGCATGCCGCGCCAGCAGCGGATGCGCATAGCGCGACAGTTCAAAGGCCGAAAACAGGTTGGTCTCGAAGATGTTGCGCCATTCGTCTTCGGTGTAATCAATGGCCGGACGGGTGATGTTGCCGCCGGCATTGTTGACCAGGATGTGCAGGCCGTCGGCGTGGTCTTCCACCCAGTCCAGGATCTCGCGCCGGTCCTCGTCGTCGGATACATCGGCGGCCAGGGCATGGATCGCCTGGGCCGGGTACTCATCGGCGAGGTCGTCGCGGGCACTCTCCAGCATGTCGATGTCGCGGCCCACGATCATCACATCGGCACCGAAGCCGAGTAGTTCACGCGCGATGGCCAGGCCGATGCCGGCACTGGCCCCGGTGATGAGGGCGGTCTGTCCATCCAGCCGCCAGCGCTGCGCAGTCACGATCTTGAACTCCCATCCGGGCGCTGCCCGTGTAACGATGCGGCAAGCATAGCGCCGTCGCCGGGAGATCTTCGATGCACCGCATGAAAACCATCGCCCTGATCATCACGCTGGCCGCGCTGGCCGCCTGCCAGCGCCCGGCGGTACCGCCGCAGGACAAGCCGCCGGAGCCCAAGGCACTGGCGCGCAGCGTGCAGGCGCCACTGGAGAAAGCCCGTGGCGTGCAGCAGACGCTGGATGATGCGGAAAAACAACGGCGCGCCCAGGAAGAGCGCGCCGAGAAGGAATAACGCGGTGCCAGGTAGAGCCGACCCCGGTCGGCTGCTACCGTCGGGCGGCGGTCAGAAGCCGCAGAAGCAGTAGGCCAGCGCCTTCACCGGGGTGCCCTTGCCCTGCTCGCGCGCGGCGTTCTGCACGAAGCGCAGCTGGGTATCCACTTCCGGCATCGTCCGCGCCAGCACCATCCGGCCCACGCCGGATTCGGCCAGCATCCAGGCACCGGCGTGGCTGCCGGCGAAACCGCCAAGGAACTGGGCAAACGGGGTGGCGGGCTTTTCGATGTAGCGCACGCGGTACTTGTCGTCCGCACCGAGCTTGGCCCGGCCGGCGGCATCGGCCACGGCATCCTTCAGGCCACCGAAGGCATCGACCAGGCCGCGCTCCTTGGCCTGGGCACCGGACCAGACGCGGCCACGCGCCACTTCGTCCACGGCCTCGACCGGCTTCTTGCGCGCATCGGCCACGCGGCCGGTGAAGTCCGCGTACCCCTTGTCGATCACCGACTGGATCACCTGGCCCACGGCCGGGTCCAGCGGCTTGGTCATGTCGAACGCGCCGGCGAAACGGGTGGTGCCCACGCCGTCGGTATGCACGCCGATCTTGTCCAGCGCGCGCGCCACGTTCGGCACCATGCCGAAGATGCCGATCGAACCGGTGATGGTCGAGGCATCGGCATAGATGCGGTCGGCATTCATGCTGATCCAGTAGCCACCGGATGCGGCCAGGTCACCCATCGACACCACCACCGGCTTGCCGGCGGCCTGCAGGGCCACCACTTCGCGGCGGATCTGCTCGGAAGCGAACACTTCGCCGCCCGGGGAGTCCACGCGCAGCACCACGGCCTTCACATCGTTGTCGTCGCGGGCTTCGCGCAGCAGCGCGGAGGTCGACTCGCCGCCGATGCGACCGGCCGGCAGGTCACCGCCGCTGATCTCGCCCGACGCCACCACCACCGCCACCTGCGGACGCGAATCCACCGGGCTGCGACGTGCGTCGATCTGGCCCAGGTAAGCCCCCAGGTTGATGTTGCGGAAGCCGCCATCGGCATCGCCGTCGGCCACGCCGCGTTCGACCATCAGGTCGTCGAATTCTTCGCGGGTCTTCAGCGCGGTGACCAGCTTCTGCTGCAGCGCGAACTTGGCCAGGTCGCCGCCGGCGGCGGCCACGCCTTCCGGCAACGTATCGATGCCGGCAGCCAGCTGGGCCGGATCCAGGCGACGTGCCTTGGCGATGTCACCGAGGTAGCGCTGCCAGACATCGTTCATCCAGTACAGGTCCGCTTCCTTGGCCTGCGGCGATGCCGCGTCCAGTACGTACGGTTCGGCGGCGGACTTGTATTCGCCCACCTTGAACAGGTGCACGTCCACGCCCAGCTTGTCCTGCAGGCCGGTGCGGAAGTACTGGCGATAACGGCCGAGGCCTTCCAGCAGTACCGCGCCCATCGGGTCAAGGTAGACCTCGTCGGCCTGTGCGGCCAGCAGGTACTGCGACTGGCCCATGCTTTCGCTGTAGGCCACCAGCTGCTTGCCGGACGCACGCAGCTGCTGCAGCGAAGCGGCGACTTCACGCAGCGAAGCGAAGCCGGACGGCTGCAGCTTGTCCAGTTCCAGCACCACCCGCTCGATCTTCTTGTCTTCGCGCGCCGCATCGATCGCACGGATCAGGTCGCGCAGCTGGATCTCTTCGGCACTGGTATCGCCCATCGCCTTGGCAAAGGCGCGGCTGACCGGATCGGCGCTGAACTGTTCGACCAGCCGGCCTTCCGGTGCGATCACCAGGGTGGTGCGGTCCTGCAGCGATTTGCTTGCGCCCGCGCCCATGCCGGCCGCCACGACCAGCGCGACCAGGATGAAGAACAGCAGGCCGAAGAACAGCACGTTGAGGATCAGCCGCCGCGTGAAGTTCATCACGTCCCACAGCCCGACGAAGAACGCCGCGATGGGATTGCGTCGCGCGGGGGGCAGCGGTGGCACGGTTTGGTTCATGGATTGCTCCGGTTGGCGTCTTGCCGTGGAAATTGCGGGGTCAGCATAACGGGTGTGGTTGCGCGCAGCATCGGACACAAGTAAGGGGGCCACCGTGAAGTGGCGCGCGCAGTGCCGGCATTCAGGACAGCGCGGACTGCCCCACGCGGGCGCCGCTGCGGTGCAGGCGCCAGCCCATCAGGATGGCGGCAGCGGTGAGCCCGACGATCAGCCCGATCCACATGCCCTGCGGCCCCATGCCCAGCGCCAGGCCGAGCCCGGCGCCCAGCGGCATGCCCAGCCCCCAGTACGCGAACATGGCGATGAACATCGGCACGCGGGTGTCCTTCAGGCCACGCAGCGCGCCGGCCGACAACACCTGGATGCCATCCGGGAACTGGAAGGCGGCCGCGTACAGCAGCAGCGTGGAGGCCAACCCGGCGACCGCCAGGTCATTGGTGTACACCCCGACGATGGCATCGTGGCCGAACAGCAGTGCCAGCGCGGACACGGTCTGGGTGCCCATGATGATCGCGTAGCCGGCCCATGCCGCGCGCCGGACGCCGTGGCCATCGCCGCGCCCGACCGAGTGCCCCACCCGCACCGTGGTCGCCTCGGCCACGCCCATCGGGATCATGAAGCACAGCTGGGCGACGTTGATGGCGATCTGGTGCGCGGCGGCCTCGTTGGCGCCCAGCCGCCCGATCAGCAGCGCAGTGACGATGAACAGACCGCCCTCCATCAGCACGGTGATGCCGATCGGCAGGCCGGTACGCAGCAGGTCCCAGATCGCGCGCCAGCGCGGGCCCTCGAAATGGCTGAACAACTGCAGGTGTGCGAAGCGCTTGGTTTTCCATAGATAGGCGCCGAAGCACAGCGCCTGCAGCCACATCATGATCGCCGACGCGATCCCGAGGCCTTCGGCGCCCAGCTCCGGGAAACCCAGCCTGCCATTGGCCAGGACGTAGCCCATCGGCGCCAGCACCAGCAGTCCGCCGAAACCGATCAGCATGGTCGGCAGGGTCCAGTGCATGCCTTCGCTGAGGTAGCGCATGCAGAAGTACAGGGTCAGCGCCGGCCCGCCCCAGCGCACCGCATGCAGGAAGGCGGTGGCGCCCGGCACGATGTCCGCTGCGATGCCGAAGGCAGGCAGCAGCGGGGGCACCACGCTGAGGAAGGTGAACATGATCAGGCCCAGGCCCAGCGCCAGCCACAGGGCCTGGCGGAACAGCGGGCCGATTTCACGCTCGCGGCCGGCGCCGTGCAGCTGCGATACCGAGGCGGTCAGCGAAATCAGCGTGCCGATCGGGATCAGCATCGGCAGCCACAGCAACGCGGTACCGATGGTCACCGCAGCCAGCGTGTGGGTGCCATGGTGGCCGGCGATCACGTTGTCGACGAAGGAGATCAGGCCGGTGGAGACGTGGCCGAGGACCAGCGGCAACGCGAGGATGCCGGTGGCGCGCACTTCTCGGCTGAAGCGCGGGGCGGGGGATGCGATGGACATGGTGCTGCAGAGGGTCGGCGACTACGGCTGCGCGCGAAGGGCACAGACACCGGGTTGCGGGCCGACATCTTACCCGTTCCGTGGAGACGGCGATGGTGCCTGCCGGCGGATGACCGATTGCTGGCAGGTGATGACCGCCCCGGTGGGTGACTACTGCCCCGGTGGGTGACGCCCCCCGGTGGGTGAACACCTCCCCAGTGGGTGACGACCGTTGGTCGTCACGCCCCTCCCGCGCCCGCCATCAGGCGGCGCGAAGGATCAGCGCCCCACCTGACGGGCCAGCCACGCATCGCGCTGGGCCGGCGCCACGGACAGGAATTCGGTCCGCACCGTATCGCGCTGCTGCGGCGGCGTGCGCTGCGCGACCAGCGTCAATTGCGACACCTGTGCCGGGGTCAGCTGCCGCAGCATCGCCAGGGTGGCATCGCGCTGGTTTTCCGGCACGTAGCCGAACATGCCCTGCAGCCGGCTGAAATGCTCGCCCAGCAGCGGCCCCAGGCGCCAACCATCGCGGAACGCCTGGTCCTGTGCGTTGAACTGGTCACGCAGCTCCTGTTGCTTGGCCAATGGAAGGGCGGCAAAACGCTCGGCGGCCTGGCGCACGCGCGCCCGTTCGGACTCGCTCATCGCCCGCCACGCGGCGTATTCGCTGCGGCGCTGGCGCTTCTGCTCCGCACCGAGCTGCTGCCACGGCATCGCCGCCGGGGCAGCGGGACTGCCGATGGCGCCGGGCCCTGCAGGCACCGACAGCGGCAGCGCGGTGCGGTCCGGAGCGGCGTGTACCAGCCCGGCGGCGCCCAGCAACACCAGCAGGCAGTGACGCTTACTCATCGGCGGCCGCCGTTTCCAGCGCGGCCGCGACCGGTTCGGGTCGGGTCGGCCTGGCCTGCGATTCGTCGACCGGCAGCGGGCCGCCCGCGGCCGACCAGGCATGCAGGTCGGCATCGGCCAGCAGCGGGAAATCACGGTCGGCGAGCATCGCCGCATCTTCGGTCGCCATCGGATCGGCAGCGGCGGCGGCCACCTTCGGCGGGTCACCCTCCAGGGCTTCGACCGTGACCGGACCGGCCTCGCCTACCGCGCCGTCGGGGACCACCGCGGGCGCATCGGGCACATGTGACTGCCAGGCGCGCCAGCCGAGCCCGGCCAGCAACAGCACCAGCACGGTGCCCAGCAGGATCGCCGGCCCGCGCCAGCGGCGCTGCTGCGACGACCGCCGCCGTGGTGGCGTTGCAGACGTGCGCGGCTCGGCCGCCGGGGCACGCCAGGTCTTGGGCGCCTCCTCTTTCCTGCCCGCCGCCACCGGCTGCTGCAGTTCCTTCAGGCGCTGGGCAGGCAGTTCGCGGATCTGCTGCTGCACCTGTTCGGCCAGCACCCGCCACGCCTGCGCGTCCGGGTTGCCGTGTGCATCGCGCGGACAGGCGGCAGCCAACGCTTCCTGGTAACCGTCTACATCGGTATCCAGCAGGCGCGCGGCGGTATCTTCGTCCAAACCTGCGCCGATCCGCAGCAGCAGGGCCAGGCGGACCAGCGGCTGCAGGCTGCCCAGGTGGGCCAGGGTGCCCTCCCAGCGGCCGGTAGGTGTTTCGCGCAGCGCCTGGCGGGCCGCCAGCAGCGCCCAGAAGCGCGGCGGCCACTGTGCCATCGGCAGATCGCTGGCGACCGCGGCAAACGCGCGCATGACCGCGACCAACGCCTGTTCAGCGCGTGCGGCATCACCGGTCTGCAGTTCGGCGACCACCAGCGCACGACGTTCAACGCCACGAAGAAATGCCGACAACGCACCGGCCGCAGTAGGGGATAAAGAGGCGGACGCTGCCGTCATCAGGGACTCCAGGAATTCACGCGGAATGATAGCTGCTCCCAACCAGCGACGCCGAGGGCTTGCTAGTCACGGGCGTTCGTGCTGCACGTTGTGCACAGCGTCAAGAAATCGGTCGTCCGCTGATGCCCATGCCGCCCGGACCTTATGTTTCAGCGGCATTTAACACATAAGCCATTGATTTTGAATATTAATATTGTGTGGCTAATTTTTGACCATGACAAGATCAAGGCTGTCGGCATCGGCACTTGCCGCCTTCCACCCAAGCTAACGCACAGACTTATCCACAAAAGATGTGGATAACCCTGAATCTCCAATGGACTCCGATATTTACCTCGTGTTTAGGGTCTCTTCACTGAGGAGTGACGCCCCTGAATGCGCTCTGCGGGGACGTTCAGCGGGTCGGTACACTGCCCAGATGGATGCTCCCCTGCCCACCCTGCGCATTGCCCTGCCGGTCCCGTTGCCGCAGCTGTTCGACTACCTGCCACCGGAGGGCGCGGCACCGGACGTGGTCGTCGGCTGCCGGATCCGGGTGCCGTTCGGCCCGCGCGAACTGGTGGGCGTGGTGGTGGAACAGGGCAGCGCCGATCCAGCGGCCAGCCTGCGCCAGGCCCTCACCTGGCTGGACCCGGCGCCGCTGCTGCAGGCCGAGTTGTGGCACAGCCTGCAATGGCTGGCCCGTTACACCCACGCGCCGCTGGGGGAAGTGCTGTCCACCGCCCTGCCCGGCCCGCTGCGGCATGGCGAGCCGATGCCGGAAACCCACCACTGGGGCTGGCAGCTTTCTACCGATGGGCGCGAACAGCGGGGCAGCCTGCGCGCCGGCAGCCGACCGCGCCAACTGGCCGAACTGCTGGCCGATGCGGTGGTCGATGAAGACGTGATCGCCGCGCGGATGGACGATTGGCGCACAGCGGCACGCAGCCTGGCCAAGCGCGGTCTTGCCGAGCGCGTGGCGTTGGCGGTGGCGCCGTTGCAGGCCAGTCCGCTGGGCGGCCCGACCCTGAACCCGGAGCAGGCCACCGCGGTGCAGGCGATCACCGCCGCGCAGGGCTTCGCGCCGTTCCTGCTGGACGGGGTCACCGGCAGCGGCAAGACCGAGGTCTACCTGCAGGCGATCATCCAGTGCCTGGCGCAGGGCCGGCAGGCGCTGGTGCTGGTGCCGGAAATCGGCCTTACCCCGCAGACCCTGGCACGCTTCCGCGGCCGCCTCGGGATTGCCGTGCACGCCTTCCACTCCGGCCTCAACGACAACGAACGCGCGCGGGTCTGGGCGGCGGCCTCGCGTGGCGAAGCGCGGGTGATCGTGGGTACGCGCTCGGCGATCTTCATGCCGCTGCCCGAAGCAGGCCTGCTGATCGTGGATGAGGAACACGACAACAGCTACAAGCAGCAGGACGGCATCCGCTACCACGCCCGCGATTTCGCCCTGGTGCGGGCCAAGGCGCTCGGCATTCCGGTGGTGCTGGGCAGCGCCACCCCGGCGATGGAAACCCTGCACAACGCGCATGCCGGCCGCTTCACCCACCTGCGGTTGAAGGTGCGTGCCGGCGATGCCATGCCGCCGCGCGTCCGCATCCTGGATGTGCGCAAGCGTCCGCTTCGCGATGGCCTGTCACCGCAGGTGCTGGAAGGCATCGCCGAGCACCTGCGCAACGGCCAGCAGGTGCTGGTGTTCAAGAACCGCCGCGGCTATGCGCCGGTGCTGTTGTGCCACGACTGCGGCTGGACCGCGCCCTGCCAGCGCTGTGATGCGCCGATGACCGTGCACGGCGCGGGCCGGCGCCTGCAGTGCCACCACTGCGGTGCGCGGCAGGCCGCCCCGTTGGCGTGCCCGGCCTGCGCCAGCCTGGCGCTGCAGCCGCAGGGCATCGGCACCGAACGGCTGGAGGAACACCTGGTGCAGGCCTTCCCGGACGTGCCGGTGCTGCGCATCGACCGCAGCACCACTTCGCGCCGCGATGCACTGGAACAACAGTTGGCCCGGCTCGGTGACCAGCCCGGCATCCTGGTCGGCACGCAGATCCTGGCCAAGGGCCACGACCTGCCCAAGCTGACGCTGGTGGTGGTGGTGGGCATCGACGAAGGCCTGTTTTCTTCCGACTTCCGCGCGACGGAGAAGCTGGCCCAGCAGTTGATCCAGGTGGCCGGCCGCGCCGGGCGCGCGCGCGATCCCGGCGAGGTCTGGCTGCAGACCCACCATCCGGGCCACCCGCTGCTGGAAACCCTGGTCAACGGCGGCTACCACCCGTTCGCTGCGGCCGAACTCAACCAGCGCCAGGCCGCCGGCTTCCCGCCGTTCGCCCATCTGGCGCTGCTGCGCGCCGAAGCGCAGCAGGTCGAACATGCCAATGCGTTCCTGCTGGCCGTGCGTGCGCTGGTGGGCGAACAGCCGCACCTGGAAGCCTTCGGGCCGATGCCCGCACCGATGCCACGGCGGGCAGGCTACCAGCGCACGCAGTTGCTGCTGTCCAGCGCGCAGCGCCCCGCGCTGCATGCCGTGCTGGACCACGTGGCACCCTTGCTGCAGGGCCTGCCGGAGGCACGCAAGGTGCGCTGGTCGCTGGACGTGGATCCGGTGGACCTGTACTGACGGCCGTTGGTAGTGACGGCCGCTGGCCGTCAAGCTGTTCCCGCTGCGCTCGCCGCGCATGGCTATGCCGGTCGTCCTGACCGGCACCCTGCGGGCCGTCGCAAGCGACATTGGCAGCGGCTCCTGCCGCTGCCTTCGGCACTACCCGCCGTCAGCTCATCCCGGTCATCACGCCGCGCTGGTACGCCGGACGTTCGCGCAGGCGTGCATACCAGTCCGCCAGGTGCGGAAGGTCAGGGCGCTGGATAGGCATCTCGAACCACGCATACACCAGCGCGCCCAACGGAATATCGCCCATCGCGAAGCGGTCGCCGGACAGCCACGGCTGCCTGGACAACGCGGTATCGGCCATCGCCAGCAGGTCGCCGGCCTTGACCAGCGCCGCGTTGATGCGGACCTCATCGCGATCCGCCGGTGCGGTCCGCATCACGCCCCAGATCAGCTCGCTGTACAGCGGTGCCATGCGCGAGGTGGTCCAGTCCATCCACTTCTCGCCGTGCGCGCGCTCGGCCGCATCTTCCAGGTACAGCGTGCCCAGCGCATAACGCGCCGACAGATAGCGCACGATCGCATTGGATTCCCACAACGGCAGGCCGTTGTCTTCGATCGCCGGCACCAGCCCGTTGGGATTCATGGCTTGGTACTCGGCGGCCTGGGTGCCGCCGAAACTGCCGCCGACTTCGATCGACTCATACGCCAGCCCGATTTCCTCGGCACACCACAGCACCTTGCGCACGTTGCTGGAATTGCGGCGGCCCCAGATCTTCAGCATGTGGTTTTCCTTGCAGGCAAACGTGCGCCGGCGTGGCGCGGGACCGCTACGATACGCCGGTCAGGCTGGCGTGGTGTTGCCGGTCTTGGCGGCCCTTTTGGTTGCCTGCGTGGCCACCGGCTTCTTCGCCAGTGCCCGCACGTACGACGATTTGCCGTCCTTCTTCATCTCGAACAGGCCGATCGCCGCCAGCAGGTCGCTGAGCTTGCCGTAGCCGTAGTTGCGCGGATCGAACGAGGCCTGGTTGCCGATCTGGCTGCCCACCGGCCCCAGGTGCGACCAGCCGTCCTCGCCTTCGGCCGAGGCCACCGCACGGCGCAGCAGGTTGACCAGCTTGGTATCGCTGCGCATTTCCGCACCGGTCTTGCGCGGTCGTGCCTCGCTGCCGGCCTCGCCCGCCTCGCCGGTGGTCGCGCCTTCCGGATGGGCATCCGGCGGACTGGCGTGGGCCTGCCCCAAGGCTTCCAGGTAGGTGAATTTCGAACACGCGTTGACGAACGGATCCGGGGTCTTCTTCTCGCCGAAGCCATACACCTTGACCCCGTCGGTGAGCAGTCGCATCACCAGCGGCGTGAAGTCGGCATCGCTGGACACGATCGCGAAACCATCCAGGTTGCGTGCGTACAGCAGGTCCATGGCATCGATCACCATCGCCATGTCCGACGCGTTCTTGCCGCGGCTGTAGGCGAACTGCTGGATCGGACGGATCGCGTACTCGTGCAGCACCGCTTCCCAGCCTTTGAGGCTCGGGCTCTTCCAGTTGCCGTAGGCGCGACGGACGTTGGCCACGCCGTGCCGGGCCACTTCGGCCAGCACCTCCTCGATCTTCGATGCGGGCGCGTTGTCGGCGTCGATCAACAGGGCAATGCGCTTTTCCGGCTCGGACATACCTGCTCCAGGCTGACGATGGTGTTCGGACAGTATGTTCCACACCGGCAGCGCGCCGTGTGACATGCGATCATCCCAACGCCCCCCTACTGGAGCCACGCGAATGACGCGCGAGCGCACCCCCCACCTGGTCATCGTCGGCGGTGGTTTCGCCGGCCTCTGGGCGACCCGCGCCCTGGCCAGCGAGCGCATCCGTATCACCCTGGTCGATCGCCGCAACCACCATCTGTTCCAACCGCTGCTTTACCAGGTGGCCACCGCCGGGTTGTCCGCCCCGGACATCGCCGCCCCGCTGCGGCATATCCTTGGCCACCAGCGCAACGTGGAAGTGCGCCTGGGCGAAGTCACCCGCATCGACAAGCAGGCGCGCAGCGTGCAGTTGGTCGATGGCACATCGCTGGAGTACGACACCCTGCTGCTGGCCAGCGGTGCCACCCACGCCTACTTCGGTCACGACGAATGGGCCAAGGATGCGCCGGGCCTGAAAACACTGGACGACGCCATTGCCCTGCGCCGCAAGCTGCTGCTCGCCTTCGAGCGTGCAGAGGCCGAGCCGGACCCGGAAAAGAAAGCCGCCTGGCTCAGTTTCGCGGTGGTCGGCGGCGGCCCCACCGGTGTCGAACTGGCCGGCACCCTGGCCGAGATCGCCCGCCACACCCTGCGCAACGAGTTCCGCCACATCGACCCGGCCTCGGCCCGGGTGCGGCTGGTGGAAGCCGGGCCGCGCGTGCTGTCCACCTTCCCGGACGTGCTTTCGCTGAAGGCGCGTCGCCAACTGGAAAAGCTCGGCGTGGAGGTACTGACCGGTACGCCGGTGACGGCCATCGACAGCCTGGGCTTCCAGCTGGGCGAGCAGTTCGTCCCCGCGCGAACCGTGGTCTGGGCCGCCGGCGTGGCGGCATCGCCGCTCGGCGCCACGCTGGAAACGCCGCTGGACCGCGCCGGACGCGTACTGGTGCAGCCCGACCTGACCCTGCCCGGCCACCCGGAACTGTTCGTGGCCGGCGACCTGGCCGCCCTGACCCAGGCCGATGGCCGGCCGGTGCCCGGCGTGGCGCCCGCCGCCAAGCAGATGGGCAAGCACGTGGCCGACACCATTCGTGCGCGCCTGCACGGCAAGCCGGCGCCGGGTCCGTTCAAGTACGCCGACTACGGCAACCTGGCCACCATCGGGCGCATGGCCGCGATCGTGCACCTGGGAAAACTGCAGTTGTCCGGGCTGCTCGCGTGGTGGTTCTGGCTGGCCGCCCACGTGTTCTTCCTGATCGGCTTCCGCAACCGCATGGTGGTGCTGTTGAACTGGGCGGTTGCGTACTGGAGCTACCAGCGCAGCGCGCGGATCATCTTCGGCGACGTGAAACCGCCCAAGGACCCGCCGCGCGGGTGAGCGGCGCCCGCCGACCATGGGTCGGCGCTAGAGAGCGATGCCGGTAGCGCCGAGCCAGGCTCGGCGGACGGACGCTGGCGCTACAACGCCTCGCTCAGCCACGCCAGCTTGCGCGCGCGGGGCTGCTGCTTCAGCTGCCACTCCGCGCGCGAGGCTTCGGCGCGGTCCGGGTACTGGCGCACCGCGAGGATCTGCAGCGGCGGGCGCGCCCGGGTGTAGCGCGCGCCCTTGCCGGCCAGGTGGGCGGCGAACCGTGCCTGCACATCCGTGCTGATGCCTGCGTAATAGCTGCCGTCCCGGCATTCGAGCAGGTACAGGAACCAGGGCGTGTCGGGGCGGGCCATGCTGCGATTATCGCCCAACCGCCGCCAGCGGCTACACTACGCGCCGGATGCAGGAGAGTGGTGCCACGCTGGCACCCGCCGAAGGCGCAGGCTCCCATGATCGCTCAGGCCGGTGGAATGGCATTCCACCAACCATGTATCCGAATCGCCGAGCTGGAGAGAGATCCGCAGGGATCCGCCGAAGGGGCACGCGGACTCGTCCGCTGAACTCTCAGGCAAAAGGACAGCGGGAGCGGCACCGGTCACCTTCGTACGTCGCTGCCCCGGCATCGGCGCTGCGTGCTGCGTGGCCGGCCCCACCGCGTCCGGAGCCTGCCCATGTTGCTGTCCATCATCTACCTGATCGCCATTTCCGCCGAAGCCATGACCGGTGCGCTGTCCGCCGGCCGCCGCCGCATGGACCTGTTCGGCGTGGTGATGATCGCCTGCGTCACCGCCCTCGGCGGTGGATCGCTGCGCGACATCATCCTCGGCCACTATCCGCTGGCCTGGGTGAAGCATCCCGAATACCTCGGATTCACCGTGTGCGCCGCGCTGATCGCCACCTGGGTCGCGCGCTGGATGCACCATTTCCGCCGCACCTTCCTGGTGCTGGACGGGCTGGGCCTGATCGCCTTCACCCTGATCGGCTGTGCGATCGCCCGCGATGGTGGCCACGCCACGCCGATCGTGCTGATCGCCGGCATGCTGACCGGCGCCTTCGGTGGGGTGCTGCGCGACATCCTGTGCAACGAAGTGCCGCTGATCTTCCAGAAGGAGCTGTACGCGATCATTTCGCTGCTGACCGGTGCGGCCTACCTGCTGCTGCTGCGCTGGAACGTGGCCGACAACACCGCCATCCTGTGCTGCCTGGCCGGGGGCTTCGCGCTGCGCCTGCTGGCAATCCACTACCGCTGGGAAATGCCGAAGTTCGTGTACCACGACGAAGTGCATTGACGGATCTACGTTGACGGCCAGCGGCCGTCACTACCGGATTGCGGTTGACGGCCAGCGGCCGTCACTACCGGGATGCGTGCGCCCATGACCAAGGTCATGCGGAAACCTGTCGCGCAATTGGCTACCATGGCGGCCCCGTCGCGCAAGCGGCGGCATCCAGCCACGCTGCTTCGGCGGCCCCGCCAGACAACCCTCCCCACGTTGCCAGGCCTGCAGTGACGGATCCTGGCGCAGCACTTCCCTGCGCCATCGCAGGGTGCAGGATGCCCCATGCCGCTTGACCCACCGTCGCGCCCCCGCCGTAACCGCACGCTGCTGCTGGCAGCTTCCTTCGTGATGCTTGCCGCGCTGCTGGCATGGTGGGCGTGGCCGCGCGCCGACGTGGCGGCAGACGATGCCGGCGGGCGCAAGCCGACCCCGGTCCGCATCGCCCGTGCCAGCGCTGAACCGCTGCAGCTGCGGCTGAAGGCGATCGGCACGGTGACCCCGTTGCACAGCGTGGTGGTGCGCAGCCGCGTGGATGGCGAACTGCTGAAACTGCATTTCAACGAAGGCCAGCACGTGAAGGCCGGCGACCTGCTGGCGCAGATCGATCCGCGTCCGTACGAGGTCCGGCTGGCACAGGCGCAGGGCACCCAGCAGCAGAACCTGGCCGAACTGGAAAACGCCGAACGCCAGCTGCGGCGCTTCGGCGAACTGCATGCGCAGAACTACGTCTCCGGGCAGGAACTGAGCGACCAGCAGAGCAAGGTGCGCCAGTTGCAGGGCCGCCGCATGAGCGACCAGGCGACGGTGGATGAAGCGAAGCTGCAGCTGCAGTACACCCGCATCACCGCACCGGTCAGTGGCCGCGTCGGCCTGCGCCGCGTGGACGTCGGCAACCTGATCCGCAGCAGCGATGCCGACGGCCTGGTGACGCTGGCGCAGACTGCGCCGATCAGCGTGCTGTTCACCGTGCCCGAACCGGAGCTGCCGGCCCTGCTGGACGCCGTGCGCAGCCAGCCCGCCCTGGCGGTGCAGGCCTGGGCCCGCGAAGAACGCGCTGCGCTGGGCAGCGGCGAACTGTCCAGCGTGGACAACGTGATCGACACCGCCACCGGCACGCTGAAGCTGCGTGCACAGTTCGCCAATGCCGACGACGCGCTGTTCCCCAACCAGTTCGTCAACATCCGCCTGCAGCTGGGTGCGCAGGACGCGGTGGTGATCCCCGATGCCGCGGTGCAGTTCGGCAGCAAGGGCAACTACGTGCACGTCATCGACAAGGACGACAAGGCCCAGCGCCGCGACGTGGTGCTGGGCCCGGCCGACGGCACGCGCGTCTCCGTGCGCAGCGGCCTGAAGGCCGGCGAGAAAGTGGTGGTGGAAGGCATCGACGGGCTCGAAGACGGCAGCGCCGTGCGCATCATCAGCGAGGACGCTGCGCAGGCCGGCGCATGAACCTGTCGCGCGCCTTCATCCTGCGTCCGGTGGCGACCACGCTGCTGATGGTGGCGCTGCTGCTGGCCGGCGTGCTGGCCTACCGGCTCTTGCCGGTGGCTGCCCTGCCGCAGGTCGACTACCCGATCATCCAGGTCACCACGCTGTATCCCGGGGCCAGCCCGGAACTGACCACGCGGATGGTCACCGCGCCGCTGGAAAAACAGCTGGGGCAGATTCCCGGGCTGAAGCAGATGTCCTCCACCAGCTCCGGCGGGGCATCGGTGGTGACCCTGCAGTTCGACCTGGCGGTATCGCTGGGCGTCGCCGAACAGGACGTGCAGGCGGCGATCAACGCGGCCGGCGGATTCCTGCCCGATGACCTGCCGGTGCCGCCGGTGTACCGCAAGGTCAATCCGGCCGACACCCCGATCCTGACCCTGGCGGTGACCTCGCAGGGCATGGCCCTGCCGCAGGTGCATGACCTGGTGGACACCCGCGTGGCGCAGCGGTTGGCGCAGCTGCCCGGCGTCGGTCTGGTCAGCCTGGCCGGTGGCCAGCGCCCTGCCGTGCGCATCCAGGTCAACCCGTCGGCGCTGGCCGCCAACGGGTTGGGCATGGACCACATCCGTACCGCCATCGCCGCGGCCAACGTCAACCTGCCCAAGGGCAGCTTCGACGGCCCGATCCGCGCGGTGATGCTCGATGCCAACGACCAGATGCGCAGCGTGGACGAATACCGCGCGCTGGTGCTGAGCTGGCGCGACGGCGCGCCGCTGCGGCTGGGCGACGTGGCCAACATCACCGACGGGGCCGAAAACCGCCAGCTCGCGGCCTGGTCGGGCACCACCCCGGCGGTGCTGGTGAACATCCAGCGCCAGCCCGGCGCCAATGTCATCGCGGTGGTGGAACAGGTCCGCCTGCTGCTGCCGCAGCTGCAGGCGTCGATGCCGGCCGGGGTGAAACTGGAGGTGCTGAGCGACCGCACCGAATCGATCCGTGCCTCGGTGCGTGGCGTGCAGAAGGAACTGGTGCTGGCGATCGGGCTGGTGGTGCTGGTGACCTTCGTGTTCCTGCGCAGCCTGTCGGCCACGCTGATCCCCAGCATCGCCGTGCCGCTGTCGCTGGTGGGCACTTTCGCGGTGATGCTGCTGGCCGGCTTCTCGCTCAACAACCTCACCTTGATGGCCCTGACCATCGCCACCGGCTTCGTGGTGGACGATGCCATCGTGATGCTGGAAAACATCGCCCGGCACCTGGAGGAAGGCCAGACACCGATGAGCGCCGCGCTGAAGGGCGCGCAGGAAATCGGATTCACGCTGATCTCGCTGACCGTTTCGCTGATCGCGGTATTGATACCGCTGTTGTTCATGGCCGACCTGGTCGGTGCGCTGTTCCACGAGTTCGCGATCACCCTAGCGGTCGCCATCGGGATCTCGTTGCTGGTGTCGCTGACACTGACCCCGATGCTGTGCGCACGCTTCCTGCGGCCGGGCGCGCACCGGCACGAAGGCGTCGGTGGGCAGAAGGGCGACATCTTCGACCGCATCATCGCCCTCTACGACCGCCAGCTGCACTGGGTGCTGCAGCGCCAACCGTTGATGCTGGTCGCCACCGTGGCGACGCTGCTGCTCACCGTGGCGCTGTACCTGGCGGTGCCGAAGGGCTTCTTCCCGGTGCAGGATGCCGGCCTGGTGCAGGGCATCAGCGAAGCGCCGCAGGCCATTTCCTTCCAGGCCATGCGCCAGCGCCAGCTCGCCCTGGCCGCGGCGATCGAACAGGACCCGGCGGTGGCCAGCCTGTCCTCGTACATCGGCGTGGACGGCAACAACGCTGCGCTCAACACCGGCCGGCTGCTGATCGAACTCAAGCCACACGGCGAGCGGGGCGGCGACGCCGGTGACATCGCCAGCGTCATGGCGCGCCTGCAACAGCGCGTGGCCGGCATCCCCGGCATCACCCTGTACCTGCAACCGGTGCAGGAGCTGGGCATCGAGGACCGCATCAGCCGCAGCCAGTACCAGTTCACCCTGACCAGCCCCGACGTGGACACCCTGCAGCAATGGACGCCGATCCTGCTGGAGGAGCTGCGTCGTTCGCCGGCCCTGCGTGAGGTGGCCAGTGACCTGCAGATGCAGGGACGGCAGGCGCGCGTGGTGATCGACCGCGATGCCGCCGCGCGCCTGGGCGTGTCCGTGGAGGCGGTGGCCGATGCGTTGTACGACGCCTACGGCCAGCGCCAGATCTCCACCATCTTCACCCAGGCCAGCCAGTACCGCGTGGTGCTGGAGGCCGACCCGGCCCGGCAACCCGGACCGGAAGCGATCGCCGGGCTGCGCGTGCGCAATGCGCAGGAACAGGCGGTGCCGCTGGGCGCGGTAGCGCGCATCGAACAGGGCCCGGCGCCGCTGCTGCGCAACCATGTCGGGCAGTTCCCGGCGGCCACGCTGTCGTTCAACCTGGCCCCCGGTGCATCGTTGGGCGAGGCGGTGGCCGCGGTGGAGGCGGCGCGCACCACGATCAAGCTGCCCGCCAGCATCGACCTGCGCCTGCAGGGCGCGGCAGCCGCGTTCAACGGCTCGCTGTCGAGCACGCTGTGGCTGATCCTGGCCGCGGTGGTGGTGATGTACATCGTGCTGGGCGTGCTCTATGAGAGCTTCATCCACCCGATCACCATCCTGTCCACCCTGCCCTCTGCGACGGTGGGCGCCCTGGCCGCGTTGTGGCTCAGTGGGCGCAGCCTGGACCTGATCGCGGTGATCGGCATCATCCTGCTGATCGGGCTGGTCAAGAAGAACGCGATCATGATGATCGACTTCGCGCTGGACGCGCAGCGGACGCGCGGCATGGCCCCGCGCGAGGCCATCCACCAGGCCGCGCTGCTGCGCTTCAGGCCGATTCTGATGACCACCCTGGCCGCCCTGTTCGGTGCGGTGCCGCTGATGCTGGCCACCGGCTCGGGTGCTGAGCTGCGCCAGCCGCTGGGCTGGGTGATGGTCGGCGGGCTGCTGGTCAGCCAGGTGCTGACCCTGTTCACCACGCCGGTGATCTACCTGGCGTTCGACCGCCTGCAGCGGCGCCGTCCGGCTGCCCGCGTGGACACCCGCAGCGCAGGCGACGGGGCCGGCGCATGAACCTGGCCGCGCGCATCGCCCAGGCCTGCGTGCAGCGGCCGGTGGCGACCCTGCTGCTGGCCGTGGCACTGGTGCTGGCCGGCCTGATGGCGCTGCGCCTGCTGCCGGTGGCACCGCTGCCGCAGGTGGATTATCCGGCCATCGAAATCAGTGCCAGCCTGCCCGGTGCATCGCCGGAATCGATGGCCTCCACGGTGGCCACGCCGCTGGAACGCGCCCTCGGCAGCATCCCCGGCATCACCAACCTGGAGTCGTCCAGCTCGCAGGGCCAGACCGAGATCGAACTGGAGTTCGTGCTCGACCGCAACATCGACGAAGCCGCCCGCGAAGTGCAGGCCGCCATCAACGCCGCGCGCGGACAGCTGCCCAGCGGCATGCCGGGCATGCCCGAGTACCGCAAGGTCAATCCCTCGCAGGCGCCGATCCTGGCACTGGCACTGACCTCGGACGTACTGTCGCCCGGCCAGCTGTATGACATCGGTTCCACCGTACTGGCGCAGAAGCTGTCGCAGGTCCCGGGCGTGGGCGAAGTGCAGGTCGGTGGCAGCGCATTGCCCGCCGTGCGCGTGTCGCTGGACCCCAATGCACTGAACCATGCCGGGCTGGCGCTGGATGACGTGGCCCAGGCGATCGCGCGTGCCAATGCGCTGCGCCCGCTGGGCGCTGTTGGCAGCGATGCGCGGCAGTGGCAGCTGGAAGCGCCCCTGCAACTGCGCGAGGCCGCGCAGTACCGCGACCTGGCGCTGGCCATCAAGGAGGGCCGCCCGCTGCGGCTGGGCGATGTCGCACAGGTCGCCGACGGCGTGGAAGACCGCTATTCCAGCGGCTTCCACAACGAACGCCCGGCGGTGCTGCTGATCGTCAGCCGGCAACCCGGCGCCAACATCATCGCCACCGTGGATGCCATCCAGCAGCAGCTGCCGCAACTGCATGCGCTGCTGCCGGCCAACGTGGACATGCAGCTGGTGATGGACCGATCGCCGGTGATCCGCGCCACCCTGCACGAAGCCGAACTGACCCTGCTGCTGGCGATCGTGCTGGTGGTGCTGGTGGTGCTCGGCTTCCTCGGCCACTGGCGCGCAGCGCTGGTGCCCAGCGTGGCGATCCCGGTGGTGCTGTTCGGCACGCTGGCGTTGATCGCGTTGCTCGGTTTTTCGCTCAATACGCTTTCGCTGATGGCGTTGATCGTGGCCGCCGTACTGGTGGTGGACGATGCGATCGTGGTGCTGGAAAACATCGCCCGCCATCGCGAGCTGGGCGCGGACCGCTGGCAGGCGGCGATCCGCGGCGCCGGCGAAGTCGGCGCGACGCTGATCTCGATGAATCTTGCGTTGGCGGTGGTGTTCGTCTCGATCCTGTTCATGGATGACTTCGTCGAACGCCTGTTCCGCGAATTCTCGCTGACCCTGGTGGCGGCGATGGCGGTATCGGTGGTGGTGGCGCTGAGCCTGGTGCCGATGCTGTGCGCGCGTCTGTTCACCGATGCAGACCACGCACCGTCGCGGTGGCAGCGTGCCAGCAATGCGCTGTTCGAACGTGTGCGCGAGGCATACCTGCGCACCCTGGACAAGGGCCTGCTGCGCCTGCGCTGGCCGCTGCTGGCCTTCGTCGCGGTGATCGCGCTGAACGCCTGGCTGTTCCAGAAAGTGCCCAAGGGCATGGTGCCGCAGCAGGACACCGCGCAGCTGCGCGGCTTTGCCCGCGGCGATGATGGTCTTTCGTTCCAGGCCATGCAGCCCAAGATCAGCGCCTACCGCCAGCTGCTGCTGGACGATCCGGCGATCGAGGACATCATCGGGTACATCGGGGGTGGCATGGGGGTCAACAACGCCTTCATCATGATCAAGATGAAGCCGCTGGCCGAGCGCAGGGTCTCCAGCCAACAGGTCATCGACCGGCTGCGTGCGAACCTGCCGCCGCTGCCGGGCGGCAACCTGTACCTGTGGGTGGACCAGGACATCCGCCTGGAAGGCGCCGGTGACAGCGGCAACCAGGAACTGCAGCTGATGGCTGCCGACCTGGCGCCGCTGCGCGAGTGGGCGCCCAAGGTCAGTGCGGCCCTGAAGGCGCTGCCGGAGCTGGTCGACGTGGAAGCGCAGGGCGAAGCCGGCATGCGCCAGGTGGTGCTGGACATCGACCGCGAAGCCGCCGCGCGGCATGGCGTGGACCTGCGCACGATCGCCACCGTGCTCAACAATTCCTTCAGCCAGCGCCAGGTCGCCACGCTGTACGACAACCTCAACCAGTACCGGGTGGTGATGGAACTGGATCCGCGGCATACCCAGGACCCGACCACCCTGCAGCAACTGCAGGTGCTGGATGGCGAAGGCCGGCGCATTCCGTTGTCCAGCATCGCCAGCTGGCGTTACGGCATGGCCTCGGACCGTGTCTCGCACAGCCAGCAGTTCGCTTCGATCTGGATCGAGTTCGCGCTGGCACCGGGGGTCGGGCTGGAGCAGGCGGTGACCGCCATCAACGGCGCGATGGCGGCCTTGATGCTGCCGCGCACGGTGCAGGCCAAGCTGTCCGGCGAAGCCGCCGGGCTGGAGCAGATGCGCGCACGCCAGCTGTGGCTGCTGCTCGGCGCCACGCTGGCGGTGTACCTGGTGCTGGGCGTGCTGTACGAAAGCTTCCTGCAGCCGCTGGTGATCCTGTCCACGCTGCCGTCGGCCGGCGTGGGGGCGCTGCTGGCGCTGCTGCTGTTCAACAACGAATTGAACCTGATCTCGCTGCTCGGCCTGTTCCTGCTGGTGGGCGTGGTGATGAAGAACACCATCCTGCTGGTCGACTTCGCACTGGCCGGCGAGCGGCGTGGATTGAGCGCCCACGAGGCGGTGCTGGAGGCTGCGCGGCTGCGCCTGCGGCCGATCCTGATGACCTCCGTCGCCGCGCTGCTGGGCACGCTGCCCTTGATGCTGGGTGGCGGCGAAGGCTGGGAGCTGCGGCGCCCGCTCGGCATCGCCATCGTCGGCGGGCTGCTGGTCAGCCAGCTGCTGACCCTGTACACCACGCCGGCGATGTACCTGGCGCTGGCCAGGCTGCGCCGGAATCCGCGCTGACCCGGGTTCGCTGACCCCATCCGTACAGGCCTATGCCGCGAACGTGGCCTCATCCCACTTCGGCGCCGTCACCGCTTCGTCGTCCCAGCGGATGATCTCCAGCTGCAGCAGCCGGCCATCTTCATCGGCGAACAGGATGATGCTCAGCGCCTCGCCATCGGCGTCGGGCACCTCGATTTCCACCGGATAGGGATGATCGCCGTGCGGTCTTGGACGCGCATGGTCGGCCAGCACGAAGCCCACCAGCAAGGCGCTTTCATCCACCGCCATCGCAACGCCCACATCAGCGCGCAGCTGCGCTGCAGGTTCGGCAGGCAACACGGCGGCGACCGCCTCGATCAGCAGGCGTTCGTGCGCATGCAGCGGCCTCATCGGGGGGCCTCATGCAGCGTAAGCGGACGCGTCACCTGCCCAAGCCGCTCCGCTTCCGCACGCGCTTCTGCCAGCAGGGCAGCCCATACGTCTGGGGGATGGCCGCTGTCCAGCATGCGACGGAATACCCGGTAAGCGTCGTCATGGCGGTCATAGGCGCGTTTGCTGTGTTCATCGTTGACCCACACCAGCACGATGATCCGGCTGGCTGCGTGGTAGCGGAAGAACAGCCGGTACTGCTGGAAGAACTTCGCCCTGAACCAGTGCTTGTGCTCATCGCCCAGCGTGGTGCCCTGTCGATACTCCGCGCGCGTCGGGTCCTGCGGAATGATGTCGAAGGCCAACCGCACGATCGCCGCCAGCCGCTTGCTCGCGTTCTTCTTCAGGTAGCCGGCCGGATCCCTGGCCCTCAGGGCTTCCACCTGCGCGGTCAGTGATTCCAGCTGCGCCAGGAACAAGGGATGGGCGAAGATCGTCCAGCCGTGCAAGGTCAACGGCGGGGTGATCGTCATTCATCATCCGCGGCAAGCGCGGCATCCAGGTCGATCTCGGCCTCACCCACCAGCTTCTGCAGCCGCTGCGCAAGCCCGGCATCAAGCGCCTGCAGGTGCTGCGGGTGCTGGGCGATGTCCTGTGCCAGCAAGGCCAGGAACGGCAGCAGCGAGGGATCATCGGTCACCTGATCGGCCGCACGGGTGAGCACCACTTGGCCATCCGCGCGGATCGAGTAATGAATGCGGTCGCGCTTGCCGAGGCGAAGCGCGCGCCGCACGGTTTCCGGCACGGTGGTCTGGTAGCGGTCGGTCAGGGTGGATTCGACATCCAGGGGAGCGATCATGGCGGGCCACCATACGGGATACCCGCATGGTAATGCGATTGCATTACCCGGGCAACACGGACCGGCCCCACCCCGGCGATGGACCTGGCGCCGGGTCATTGCCCAGCGCCAGGCGCATCGCCGGTGCGGCTGCGGTGGCTGCCAACTCCGCCAGCCACCGCTGATGACGGCGCGCCCCCGCAGGCAGCAGCCGTCACCCACACCCGTTGCACCGCTCAGGCGGCTTCGGTTTCCACTTGTTCGGCGATCACCGCGATCGCTTCGCGGCGTGCGCGCACGGCAGCCGCCAAGCGTTCCAGCACGACTTCGGTGGTCGCCCAGTCGATGCAGCCATCGGTGATGCTCTGGCCATGCACCAGCGGCTGGCCTTCCACCAGTTCCTGGCGTCCGCCGACCAGGTTGCTTTCGATCATCACCCCGACGATGCGCTGCTCGCCGCCTTCCATCTGCACGGCGATGTCCTGGACCACCTTCGGCTGGTTGTCCGGATTCTTCAGGCTGTTGGCATGGCTGGCATCGACCATCAGGCGCGTCGGCAGCCTGGCCTTGGCCAGCACCTGGCAGGCATCGGCAATGCTGGCCGCATCGTAGTTCGGCTGCTTGCCGCCGCGCAGGATCACATGGCAATCCGGGTTGCCGGCGGTGGCCACGATGGCCGTGTCGCCCTGCTTGGTCACCGACAGGAAATGATGCGGGTTGGTCGCCGCGCCCACCGCATCGGCGGCGATCTTGATGTTGCCGTCGGTACCGTTCTTGAAGCCTACCGGGCACGACAGGCCCGAGGCCAGTTCGCGATGCACCTGGCTTTCGGTGGTACGCGCACCGATCGCGCCCCAGGCCACCAGGTCGGCGATGTACTGCGGCGAGATCACATCGAGGAACTCGACGCCGGCCGGCAGGCCCAGCTTGTTGATGTCGCGCAGCAGGCCACGCGCGATGCGCAGGCCCTTGTTGATGTTGAAGCTGCCATCCAGGTCCGGATCGTTGATCAGGCCCTTCCAGCCCACCGTGGTGCGCGGCTTTTCGAAGTACACGCGCATGACGATCTCCAGTTCGCCGGCCAGCGCATCGCGCAGGGGCTTCAGCTTCTGGGCGTACTCGATGGCCGCGGCCGGGTCGTGGATCGAACACGGCCCGACCACCACGGCCAGGCGGTCATCGGCCCCGTGCAGGATGGCGTGCAGCGCCGCGCGCGAGGCAGTGACCGTAGCGGACGCTTCATCGTCGCAGGGCAGCATCGCCAGCAGCTGCGCCGGCGGGGTCAGGGGTTCGATCTTGCGGATGCGGAGGTCGTCGGTATGGGGGGGCATGGCGGGGGTCTCTCGAACGTGTGGGGGTCCCCAGCGTGGCGGCAACAAAAAAGCCGCCAGGGTCGCTGGCGGCTTTCGGGAATGCGGCTGAAGGGTTTCTTCAGGGTGAACGCAGTCCTTCCTCCGCCGGTGGCTTCGGAAAGTAATACCAAAAGTACGAGTTGGCGTGGCGTGCGTTCATTGGGGAGTATTGATAACACAGGGTTTCAGGCCTGCCAACTGTTACATCGGCAACTGCGGGAAAGGTTCAGGCGGGTTCGCGGGCTTGATCCACCCTGCTGGAAAACCGCAGCGTGGTAGCGCCGAGCCGTGCTCGGCGAGCGCGGAGCGCGGCGTGTGCCCGGCATCGCGGTGCCGGAACGGGAGTCGACAGCGTGATGACCAACGGTCGTCACCCACCGAGGCATGTAGCGCCCACAAAAAAACCCCGCCGTTTCCGGCGGGGTTCTTGATGATGCAGGTGCTACGGGACGCGCTGGACTTAGAAGTCCATGCCGCCCATGCCACCCATGCCGCCCATGCCACCACCGGCGCCGCCGGCAGCTTCTTCCTTGCGCGGGGCTTCGGCCACCATGGCTTCGGTGGTGATCATCAGGCCAGCGATGGAAGCGGCGTTCTGCAGGGCCGAACGGGTCACCTTGGTCGGATCCAGGATGCCGAACTCGACCATGTCGCCGAACTCGCCGTTGCCGGCGTTGTAGCCGTAGTTGCCGGTACCTTCCTTCACCTTGTTCAGGATGACCGACGGCTCTTCACCGGCGTTGGACACGATCTCGCGCAGCGGGGCTTCCATGGCGCGCAGGGCGATCTGGATGCCGTGGGTCTGGTCTTCGTTGGCACCCTTCAGATCGCCAACGGCGACCAGCGCACGCACCAGGGCCACACCGCCGCCCGGGACCACGCCTTCTTCGACGGCTGCGCGGGTTGCGTGCAGGGCGTCTTCAACGCGGGCCTTCTTTTCCTTCATTTCGATTTCGGTCGATGCGCCGACCTTGATCACTGCAACGCCACCGGCCAGCTTGGCCACGCGCTCCTGCAGCTTCTCACGGTCGTAATCGGACGAGGTGTCTTCGATCTGGGTCTTGATCTGGGTCACGCGCGCCTGGATGCCTGCAGCGTCGCCGGCACCGTCGATGATGATGGTGTTTTCCTTGGAAACCTGCACCTTCTTGGCGCGGCCCAGGTCGGTGATGGTGGCCTTCTCCAGCGACAGGCCCACTTCTTCGGAGATCACGGTGCCGCCGGTCAGCACGGCCATGTCTTCCAGCATCGCCTTGCGACGGTCGCCGAAGCCCGGAGCCTTCACGGCCACGACCTTGACGATGCCGCGGATGGTGTTGACCACCAGGGTCGCCAGCGCTTCGCCTTCGACTTCTTCAGCCACGATCAGCAGCGGCTTGCCCGACTTGGCGACGCCTTCCAGCACCGGCAGCAGGTCACGCACGTTGGAGATCTTCTTGTCGTGCAGCAGGATGAACGGGTCATCCAGGTCAGCGGTCTGACCCTGCTGGTTGTTGACGAAGTACGGGGACAGGTAGCCGCGGTCGAACTGCATGCCTTCGACGACGTCCAGCTCGTTGTCCAGGCCCGAGCCTTCTTCAACGGTGATCACGCCTTCCTTGCCAACCTTCTTCATCGCTTCGGCGATGATGTTGCCGATCGACTCGTCCGAGTTGGCCGAGATCGTGCCGACCTGGGCAATCGCCTTGTCGTCAGCGGTCGGCTGGGAGATCTTCTTCAGCTCGGCGACGGCGGCAATCACGGCCTTGTCGATACCGCGCTTGAGGTCCATCGGGTTCATGCCGGCAGCGACGGCCTTGGCGCCTTCGCGGATCAGGGCCTGGGCCAGCACGGTGGCGGTGGTGGTGCCGTCGCCTGCGTCGTCGTTGGTACGCGAAGCAACTTCCTTCACCATCTGCGCGCCCATGTTCTCGAACTTGTCAGCCAGTTCGATTTCCTTGGCGACGGACACGCCGTCCTTGGTGATGGTCGGGGCGCCGAAGCTCTTTTCGAGCACGACGTTGCGGCCCTTCGGGCCCAGGGTTGCCTTCACGGCATTGGCGAGCACGTTGACACCACGCACCATGCGGGCGCGGGCGTCTTCACCGAAACGAATATCTTTGGCAGCCATTGAATTCACCTGTTATGTAGCGCCGGGACAGGCCCGGCGGCTTTGATTTGAAAGGGGTCTACGGGGTAACGGAGTGCGCGGGCGCAGCTCAGCCGATGATGGCGAGCACGTCGTCTTCGCGCAGGACCTTGTATTCCACGCCGGCTTCCTTGTAGCTGCTGCCGGCGTACTGGCCGTAGATGACCTTGTCGCCGACCTTCAGCGACGGAGCGCGCACGCTGCCGTTGTCCAGCGCCTTGCCCGGGCCCACGGCAACGACTTCACCTTTGGTCGACTTTTCCTTGGCCGAATCCGGGATCAGGATGCCGCCGGCCGAGATTTCGTCGGCTTCGATCGGCTTGACTACGACGCGGTCGTGAAGCGGCTTCAAGTTGCTCATGTGAGACCTCTCAAGTTATTGATTGTACGGAAGTATTCCGGCGATTTTAGCACTCACCCCAAGTGACTGCCAGAACCGCGCGAGAAAAAAGCCCGGCAGAGCGGGACACAGCAGAGATGGAGCCCGGCCCCGCCCTTTCAAGGGGCGTCCCGAAGAATCTTTTTGGTGACCGCCGTCACGCCCTACACGCTGATGGGGGCAAATACGATGGAAATGTCATGCAACCGGCTTAGATTCCCCCTTCAGGGGATCCGCTCACAAGGAGTAGTCGATGCGAATGCTGTCACCACTTGCCGCTGGCTGCCTGCTGGCGCTGGCGATCTCGCCCGCCCGGGCCGAGGTCTTCATCAACGAACTGCATTACGACGACAGCACGCCGGCCGGGGACGTCGGCGAGGCGATCGAAGTGGTCGCCACTGCTGGCGAGGATCTGTCCGGTTACCGCCTGTACCTGTACAACGGCAGCACCCCGTCGGCGGCCAGCGTGTATGCCAACAACCCGGTCCCGGCCGGCACCGCGGCGGCCTGCGGCAGCGCCAGCATCGCGGTGGTCAGCTACCCGACCAATGGCCTGCAGAACGGGTCCAACGACGGCATCGCGCTGGTCGATGCCAGCGGTGCGGTGGTCCAGTTCCTCAGCTACGAGGGCACCATCACCGCCGCCAGCGGCCCGGCCGCCGGCCTGACCAGCCAGAACATCCCGGTCGCCGAGAGCAACAGCACCGCACCCGGCACCTCCCTGCAGCTCACCGGCAGCGGCAGCCAGTACGCCCATTTCACCTGGGCCGAGTCGGCCGCCCAGACCTTCGGCGCCTGCAACACCGGTCAGACCTTCAGCGGCAGCCCCGGCACGCCCGGCCCGAACACGCCGCCGTCGGTGTCCACCACCACCCCGGCCCAAGGCAGCAGCAGCTTCCCCGCCGCCGGTGACCTGGAAGTGGTGTTCAGCGAGAACGTCACCCTGGCCAGCGGCGCCTTCGCACTGAGCTGCGGCCAGTCCGGCAGCGTGCCGCTGACCCACCCGTCCAGTGGCCGCACGCTGAAGATTTCCACCAACACCGCGCTGGTGGCCGGGGAAGCCTGCCGCTTCGATATCCGGGCCAGCCGCATCAGCGACAGCCAGGGCGCACGGCCGGCCGCCGATTCGCGCATTGCCTTCACCGTGGCCAGCAGCACCGGCAATCCGGATCCCGGCAATCCCGGCAATCCCGGCGCGTACTACGCGCGGGTGAATACCTCCAGCCCGAGCCAGCTGCGTTGTTCGCTGCATGAGACCATCAAGGGCCACACCGCGTATCCGTACAGCGGCTCGGGCACCAGCACCTGGACCATCCTGGAAATCGCCGACGAAGATCCCAACAACGCCGGCAACGTGCTCGATGCCTACCGCAACCGCAGCTACGTCAAGGGCAGCGGACGCGCGGGCACCGGCAGCGGGCTGACCTACAACCGCGAGCACACCTGGCCCAATTCGCTGGGCTTTGCCAGCACCACCGGCGACAAGGGCCTGCCGTATGCGCCCTACACCGACACCCACATGCTGTACCTGACCGATGCGCAGTGGAATGCCGACCGCGGCAACAAGCCGTTCGCCAAGTGCGACAGCAACTGCGGCGAGCGCGCCACCGAGTCCAACAATGGCCAGGGCGGCGGCAGCGGCGCCTACCCGGGCAATTCCAACTGGGTGCGCACCCCCGATGGCAACCAGGGCTCGTTCGAAGTGTGGGGCAAGCGCAAGGGCGACATGGCGCGTGCGGTGATGTACATGGCGATCCGTTATGAAGGCGGCAAGGATGCCGCGACCGGCCAGTCCGAGCCGGACCTGGAGCTGACCGACGACCGCAGCAGGATCGTCAAGACCAGCAGTTCGCCGGCCTACATGGGCCTGCTGTCCACCCTGATCGACTGGCACCTGGCCGACCCGCCGACCGATGCGGAGCGGGCCCGCAACGAGGTGATCTACAGCTTCCAGGGCAACCGCAATCCGTTCATCGACCACCCCGAGTGGGCCACCCCGGCCCTGTTCACCTCGGCCAAGCCGAGCAGCTGCCAGCTGGCCAACTGATCATTTTCTGATTCGGCTCATGCCCCGGTCCGGCCTTCTGCCCGGACCGGGGCCCTATACTCGGCGGCGATGTCGACCGCCGATCCCGTCCTGCTGCTGTTCACCACCTGTCCTGACCTGGCCAGCGCCGAGCGCATCGCGCATGCGCTGGTCGGCGAGCGGCTGGCAGCCTGCGTCACCCGCCAGGAAGGCGCACGGTCCACGTACCGGTGGCAGGGCGAAGTGACCACAGACAGCGAACTGCAGCTGCTGGTCAAGACCACCGCCAGCCGGCTCGATGCCGCGATGGCGCGGCTGGTCGAACTGCATCCGTATGAACTCCCCGAGTGCATCGCGGTCGAAGCACGCGCCGGCTTGCCGGCCTATCTGGATTGGATCCGGGCACAGACCCGGGAGGAACACAGTTGATGAAAGCAGGTTTCATGAAATCAGCATGGAGGGCGTCGTTGCGTCGTGGCGCTGCGGTCTGCGCGCTGCTGGCGCTTGCCCTGCCCGCCTGGGCACTGAGCGAGAAGGACCTGCTGCCGGTGGACGAAGCGTTCGCGCTGACCGCCACGGCGACCCAGCGCGACCAGATCCAGCTGCAGTGGAAGATCGCCCCGGGCTATTACCTGTATCGCCATCGCACCAGTGCCAAGGCCGACCCGGCCTTCAATGCGGGTGCGTTGAAGATGCCGGCCGGCGAGCGCCACCACGATGATTTCTTCGGCGAAGTAGAGACCTATCGCGAGCGCCTGAGTGCCACATTGCCGGGCCAGCCGGCCGCAGCTACCGGCACCGTCAGCGTGGAAGTGCGCTTCCAGGGCTGCGCCGACGCGGGGGTGTGCTACCCGCCGCAGAAGCGCGTGATCCAGGTCGCGCTGCCCGGCGGCGGTACAGGCGCCGCTTCACCGGTGATTGCCGGTGCGGCCGGCGGGTCAGCGTTGAACAACGCCCTGGGTGGCGCCAGCGGCGGCCTGCGCCTGCCCGGTACCGCTGCAGCCGTGCAGGGCCTGCCGCTGCCTTCGGAGAAGGCCTTCGGCTTCGAAGCCATCGTCGACGATGGCAACACCCTGCTGCTGCGTTTCACCCCGGCCAAGGGCTATTACCTGTATCGCGACCGCACCTCGCTGAAGCTGGAAGGTGCCAACGGCATCCGCGTGGAGGCGCTGCGCTGGCCGCAGGCTCAGTCGCACCGCGATGAACATTTCGGCGACGTGGCGGTGTTCTTCGACCAGACCGACGCGACCCTGCCGCTGCACCGCAGCCGTGCCGAGGCACTGGATGCCACCCTGGTCGTGACCTTCCAGGGGTGCCAGACCGATGGCATCTGCTACCCGCCGATGACCCGCCGGGTGCGGCTGGACATTCCCGCCGGCAAGGTCGATGCGACGGCGGCGACCACCGCGGCCGGCAATGAGCTGCCGGCGGCATTGCCGCGCGAAGCGCAGCGCACTGACGGCACCGGCAGCGAGAAGACCGACAACCGTCGCGTGGTGCCGATCCTTCCGGACCCCGTGGCAGGTGACGCCGCGGGTCTGGACGCGGCCACCGCGGGCGCCACCGCGCCCAGCCCGGATGCGAGCGCGGACAACGCACAGCGCACGCGTCCGCCGGAACCGACCAGCGCCAAGGGGCTGCTGGTGGTGCTGTTGCTGGCGCTGGCTGGCGGCCTGGTGCTGAACCTGATGCCGTGCGTGCTGCCGATCCTTTCGCTGAAAGTGCTGGGCCTGGCGCAGAGCGGTGAGAGCCGCCAGCGGGCGCGCGCCCATGCACTCTGGTACACCGCCGGCGTGCTGGTGGCGTTCGCGGTGATCGGTGCGCTGGTGCTGGCCCTGCGCGCGGCCGGCCAAGCCGCAGGGTGGGGCTTCCAGCTGCAGCACCCGTGGTTCATCGCCGCGCTGGTGTACCTGATGTTCGCCGTCGGCCTGAGCCTGTCCGGGGTGTTCACGCTGGGCGGCAACGTCGGCGGCATCGGCCAGTCGCTGGCATCGCGCAGCGGTCCGGTCGGCGATTTCTTCACCGGGGTACTGGCCTGCGTGGTCGCCAGCCCGTGCGTGGCGCCGTTCATGGGCCCGGCCCTGGCTTACGCGTTCGCCGCGCCCGCGCTGCAGTCGATGCTGGTGTTCCTGGCACTGGGCCTGGGCCTGGCGCTGCCGTTCCTGCTGGTCGGTTTCGTGCCCACGCTGGCCCGTCGCCTGCCGCGTCCCGGCGCGTGGATGGAAACGCTCAAGCACGTGCTGGCGTTCCCGATGTACGCGACCGCGCTGTGGCTGCTGTGGGTGCTGGGCAAGCAGCGTGGCGTGGATGCGATGGCGCTGGTGCTGGGCGGACTGGTGCTGCTGGCGCTGGGCCTGTGGTGGTTCGAGCGCAGCCGCTGGCGCAGCCAGCGCGTGGGTGCGCTGCTGGCCGGCGTGGTGATCCTGGCTGCACTGGTGCCGGTGTGGGGCGTTGCCCGGCTGGCCCCGCCGGCGACCGCCGCGCAGGCTGCCGGTGAAAACGTGGTGGCCTATTCCCCGGAAATGCTCGACCGCCTGCGCGCGGACAACCGCGTGGTGTTCGTCAACATGACCGCCGACTGGTGCGTGACCTGCAAGGCCAACGAGCGCGCGGTGCTGTCGCGTCCTGATTTCCAGGAGCTGCTGCGGCGGACGAACGCGGTCTACATGCGCGGCGACTACACCAACGTGGACCCGCAGATCACCGCGTTCCTGGATGAACACAAGGCCGTGGGCGTGCCGCTGTACGTGGTGTACGGCCCCGGCGCGCCGCCGATCGTGCTGCCCAGCGTACTGACCCAGGCACTCGCCGAAGAAGCGCTGCTGCGCACCGCACGATGAAGCGCCTGCGGCCGGCACTGCTGTGGACAGCGGTGCTGGCCGGTGGAGTGGGCCTGTGGGCGGGGCAGAAGCTGGACACCTCCTCGAGGCAGGGGCCAGGGTCCGTTTCCGAAACGGAAAAGGACCCTGGCCCTCGCATTGGTCCGGTCGTGGCGGGCATCGGCGATCCGCTCCCGGCGATCGTGCTGCCGGATCTGGCCGGCGCGCCGGTGGACCTGCAACGGTTCCATGGCCGGCCGCTGCTGATCAATGTATGGGCCAGCTGGTGCGGCCCCTGCGTGGAAGAAATGCCGGAGCTGGCGCGCTTTGCGACCGCCCAGGGCGACCAGGGCGTGCAGGTGCTTGGGCTGGCGCTGGACACCGCCGAGGGCGTGCGCGCGTTCCTGCGCCAGGTGTCGGTGGACTATCCCATCGTGCTGGAGACCCCCGGCCCGGCCGACGCCAGCGTGCGCCTAGGCAACACGCAGGGCCTGCTGCCCTACACGGTGCTGGTGGACGCGCAGGGCCGCATCGTGCGGCAGAAGCTGGGGCCGTTCGTCCATGGCGAGATCGAAGGCTGGGCAACCGGCGAGTGAGTGCGCTTGACCCTGGCGCCTGCGACCGGAACACTACGCGAGTGATTCTCATTCGCCGCAGGTAGGGATACCCCACGGCGCCTCCCCCGCGCAGTACCCGGACCTTCGGGCCCGGCGTTACCGGTTTCCCCCTCCCCCGATGTTCAAGACCGTTCTCTTCCAGGTGCACTGGTTCCTCGGCATCACCGCCGGCACCGTGCTCGCCCTGATGGGCCTCACCGGCGCCGCCCTGTCCTTCGAGGACGACCTGCTGCGCGTGTTGAATCCGCAGTTCGCCGCGGTCGCCACCCAGCAGGGCGATGGCCGCCAGGCACTGCCGCTGGACACCCTGGTGGCCACCTTGGGCGAAGGCAGCGACACCGCGCTGCAGCGCCTGCGCGTGGATGCCACCGGCCAACGTCCGTCGGTGGCGCGCTTCGATGGCGGCCGCGACAACTGGGTGTACTTCGATCCCTTCACCGGCGAACGCTTCAGCGCGCTGCGTGGCCAGGGCTTCTTCGACTTCACCGAAGACCTGCACCGACGCCTGGTGGCAGGCGACCGCGGCCGGCTGGTCACCGGCAGCTGCACGATCATCCTGCTGGTGTTCGTGCTGTCCGGCATCTACCTGCGCTGGCCACGCCAGTGGTGGAGCTGGCGCAGCTGGCTGTCGGTGGAGTGGAAACACAGCGGCCGCAGCTTCCTGTGGAGCCTGCATTCGGTGATCGGCACCTGGGTGCTGCCGGTCTACCTGCTGATCGCCCTGACCGGCCTGTGGTGGTCCTTCGACTGGTACCGCGATGGCCTGACCCGCCTGCTCGGGGGACCGCCGGTTGCTGCGCCGACGGTGCAGGCCGACGGAGCGCTGGACCTGCAGCGCGTGCAGGCCAGCCTGTATGCGCTGCCTGGCGTGCGCGAAGGCTACATCGACCTGCGGCTGCCGGCGCGCGGCGACCGCCCGGTCACCGCACGGGTGATGTCTGCCCAGCATTCCCATCATGACCGCGCCTACGACACCCTGCAGATCGATCCCGCCAGTGGCGCGGTGCTGGACCAGCGCGCGTATGCCGACCTGGGTGGCGGCGAAAAGGTGCTGGGCAGCATGTTCGCACTGCATTCGGGCAGTTTCTTCGGCCTGCCCGGGCGCCTGATCGTGATGCTGTCCAGTTTGATGATGGTGCTGTTCTTCGTCACCGGCTGGATGCTGTACCTGGACCGCCGCGCGAAGAAGCGCGCCGTGCGCGCCTCGCGCGTGGACCTCGTCGCGCCGCCGTCGGCGGGCCATGCCGACGGGCCGCCGTGGCTGGTGTCCTTCGCCAGCCAGAGTGGCCAGGCCGAACAACTGGCGTGGCGCGCGGCCGGCCAGTTGCAGGCAGCGGGCATGCGCGTGCAGGTAACCCCGATGGCACGCCTGGACGGCGGAACGCTGCAGGAGGCCCGGCGCGCCCTGTTCGTGGTCAGCACCTTCGGCGATGGCGAAGCGCCGGACAGCGCGCGCGCCTTCGAACGCAAGGTGCTGGCGCAGGCGCAGGCGCTGCCGGAACTGGGCTACGCGATGCTGGCGCTGGGCGATCGCCAGTACGACCGCTTCTGCGGCTTCGCGCGGCGGGTGGAACAGTGGCTGGGCGAACAGGGCGCGGCGGCGCTGTTCCCGTGCATCGATGTGGATGGCGATGACGCCCGTGCGCTGCAGCGCTGGCAGGCCCAGCTTGCGTCGCTCACCGGCGTGGAGGCGGCGGTGGACGCCGAGCCGCACCGCCTGCTGCAGGACTGGACCTTGCACGAACGCCTGCTGCTCAATCCCGGCAGCCAGGGCGGCGCGATCTGGCAGGTGACCCTGCTGCCGCCGGCCGGCGCGGGTTGGCAGGCCGGTGACATCCTGCAGGTGGCCCCGCGCCACGCTGCGGAGGAGGTTACTGCGGTACTGGCCGCGGCAGGGCTGGATGCCGACGCGCAGGTGCATGTGGATGGGCTGGAACTGCGCGTGCACGATGCGGCGGCGCGGCGCGTGTTGCCGCCGGTCGACCAGGTGCAGGCAGTGAATGACACCGCCCAGTGGCTGGACCAGCTGCCGCCGTTGCCAACGCGCGAATACTCCATCGCCAGCTGCCTGGCCGATGGCCACGTGCAGCTGGTGGTGCGCCTGGTGCATGGCGACGACGGCCGGCCGGGAATCGGCTCCGGATGGCTGTCCCAGCACGCCGGCATCGGCGAAAGCGTGCCGGCACGGGTGCGGCGCAATGCGGGCTTCCACCGCCACGACGATGCGCCGCCCATGATCCTGATCGGCAACGGTACCGGCATCGCCGGCCTGCGCAGCCTGCTGCGTGAAGCCGACGGCGCCGGACAGCACGGCCATTGGCTGCTGTTCGGTGAACGCCAGCAGGCCTGCGATGCGCTGTACGCGCAGGAGATCATCGACTGGCAGCAGCAGGGTCACCTGGCCCGCGTGGACCAGGCGTGGTCGCGCGATGGCAGCACCCGGATGTACGTGCAGGATCTGCTGCGCGCGGCCAGCACGGAGCTGCGCCACTGGATCGCCGACGGCGCCTGCGTGTACGTGTGCGGTTCGCTGCAGGGCATGGCGCAGGGCGTGGACGACGTGCTGCGCGAAACCCTGGGCGAGGAGGCGGTGGATGCACTGCTCGCCGATGGACGCTACCGGCGCGACGTGTATTGAACAGCGTCGGGTGTGCGCTTCGTTACAGCGGCAGCAGGTGCGGCTGCAGCAGCGCGGCCACCCAGTCCATGAACGCCCGCGCCCGCGCCGGAAGGTGCCGGCGCTGGGCGTACAGCAGGGTCACCGGCATCGGTTCGGACGGCAGCTGCGGCAGGATTTCAACCAGCGTTCCATCGCGCAGGGCCTGGCGCACGCCCAGCCGCGGCACCTGGATGATGCCCAGTCCGGCCAGCGCGGCGGCGCTGTAGCCATCGCCGCTGTTGACGGTCACCGCACCGGCCATCGGCAGGCTGCGGTACTGCTCGCCATCGCGGTATTCGAAGCCCGCCGGCCGCTGCCCCAGCGTGCTTACGTAGTGCACCAGACAATGCGCATCCAATGCATCGAGGGTCAACGGCGTGCCACGCGCGGCGAGATACCCCGGACTGGCACAGTTGACCATCTCTATGCTGCCCAGCGGCCGCGCCACCAGCGTGTTGTCGTCCAGCGCACCTACCCGCAGCACGCAGTCGAAGCCTTCGCGCACCAGGTCCACACGGCGATCGGTGCCGCTGAGTTCGATCTCCAGCCCCGGATGCTGTTGCAGGAACGCCGGCAGCTGCGGCAGGATCAGGTGGCGGGCGAGCCCACTGGACATGTCCACCCGCAGCCGCCCGCGCAGTTGCGCGGTATCGCGGCGGAACATGCCCTGCAGGTCCTCCATGTCATCCAGCAGGTCGCGGGCGCGCTGGAAAAGCTGTTCACCGTCGGCGGTCAACTGCACGCGGCGCGTGGTCCGGTGCAACAGCTGGGTACCCATCGCCGCTTCCAGCCGCTGCACGGCCAGCGACACGCTGGCCTTGGGCAGGCCCAGGCCTTCTGCCGCACGGGTGAACGAGCCGCGTTCGGCTACGTGCAGGAAGATGCGCAGCTGCGCCATGCTGTCCATTGATTGTCGGCCATGGTTGAACAGTGATATCAGCATCACGCAGTTTATTCGCCCCCGCAAGCCCAATAGGCTGGTCACCTACCCGCCCGTTGGAGCTCGACATGTCCGTTTCCCGCACCCTGCTGATCACCGGTGGCAGCCGTGGCCTCGGCCGCAATGCCGCCCTCGCCCTGGCCGCCGACGGCGCCGATATCGTGTTGACCTACCGCAGCCAGTCCGCTGCCGCCGACGAGGTCGTGGCGCAGATCGAGGCGCTGGGTCGACGCGCTGCCGCATTGCCGCTGGACGTGGCCGACAGCGCCTCGTTCCCCGCGTTCGTCGAACGGCTGCAGGCCCAGCTTGCCGACTGGGGCGGTGAGCGCCTGGATGGGCTGGTCAACAATGCCGGCGAAGGCCACTACGCGCTGATCGCCGACACCACCCCGGCCGCGTTCGATCACCTGGTCAACGTGCACCTGAAAGGCCCCTACTTCCTGACCCAGGCCCTGCTGCCGCTGCTTGCCGATGGCAGCCGCATCCTCAACGTGTCCAGCGGGCTGGCGCGGTTCTCGCTGCCGGGCAGCTCGGCGTACGCGATGATGAAGGGCGGCATCGAAGTGTTCACCCGCTATCTGGCCAAGGAGCTGGGCGCGCGTGGCATCAGTGCCAACACGCTGGCGCCGGGTGCGATCGAAACCGATTTCGGCGGCGGCCGCGTGCGTGACGATGCGGGCATCAATGCAATGGTGGCGTCGTCCACCGCGCTCGGTCGCGCCGGCAAGCCCGATGACATCGGCCCGGCCGTGGTCGCTCTGATGTCGGCGGGCACGCGCTGGATCAATGCCCAGCGCGTGGAAGCCTCCGGCGGCATGCTCATCTGACCGTTCGCAGGCTCAACCCGGGGCCAGCATCCGTTCCGCGTTCGCGGGGTGTGACGCTGGCCCTTTCGCTCCGGCGCCACGCAGTTGGAACACCGCCACCGCCTCGGCCAGCACCTCGGCCTGAGCTTCCAGGGCGCGCGCCGATGCCGTGGCCTCTTCCACCATCGCCGCGTTCTGCTGGGTACTGGCGTCCATCTGCACGATGGTCTGGTTGACCTGCCCGATGCCGTTGCGCTGCTCCAGCGAGGCATCGCGGATCTGCGCCATGATCGCGGCCACCTGCTGCACGCTGGCCTGCAGTTCGGCCATCGTCGCACCGGCCTGGCTGACCGCGCGCGTGCCCTGCCCCACCTGCTGCACCGAGTCTTCGATCAGTCCCTTGATCTGCCTGGCCGCATCGGCACTGCGCTGCGCCAGCAACCGCACTTCACTGGCCACCACCGCGAAGCTGCGGCCCTGCTCACCGGCGCGCGCCGCCTCCACGGCCGCGTTCAACGCCAGGATGTTGGTCTGGAAGGCGATGCCATCGATCAGCGCGGTGATCTCGCCGATCCGCCGCGACGACGCGCTGATGTCCTGCATCGAGCGCTGGACCTGGCCCACCGCATCACCCCCGCGCGCGGCCACTTCCGCGCTGGCGCGGACCAGTGTGTCGGCCTGTCCGGCTGCATCGGCATTGCGCGATACGGTATCGGTGAGCTCGTGCATGGACGCGGCGGTCTCTTCCAGGTTGGCCGCCTGCCGTTCGGTACGGATGGAAAGATCGGCATTGCCGGCGCTGATTTCACCGGCCGCGTCACCGATCGCGCGTGCTGCGTTCTGGATGCCCGCCACGATGCCCGCCAGCTGGTCCACGGTCGCGTTGGCGTCGTCGCGCATGCGTGCGAACACACCGTCCAGGTCCCCGTCCATGCGTGCGCGCAGGTCGCCGCGCGCCAGCGCCGCCAGCAGTGCCTGCAGGTCGCCGAGGTTGTGTTCGAAGGTCGCCAGCAGGTGGTTGATGCTGGCCGACAGGCGATGCACGTAGCCCTGCTTTCCTTCCAGCGGAATGCGGCCGGCCAGTTCACCCTGCGCCGCCGCATCCACCAACGCGCCGACTTCGGTTTCCAGCAGTACTTCCAGTGCACGGCTGCGCCACTCCACCACCTCGCCGAGTGACTGGCCACCCTCGAAGATCGGCGTGGTCACCAGCTGCCAGCTCGTGCCACCGTGCTGGATGTCGTACTCGCGTCGGCCGCTTCCGTCCATCCGTGCCAGCGCGGCATGCAGCTGGCGGGCCGGCCGGCCCAGTACCTCGTTCCCGCCGGCACCAAGGGTCTGCAGCAACGCCGGATTGGCATGGGTCACTTCGCCCTGCGGATTGACCACCATCAGACCGGTGGAGGCGCTGTCCAGCGCCTGCCGTGCACGCGCGTTCTCCTGCGCCACCGCGCGTTCGCGTTCGATGCGCGCGCGCAGCTGCTGCTGCATGTGGCCCAGCCGTTGCGCCAGCTGGCCGATTTCATCGTGCGGGTTATGCACGCGCAACACCGTATCCAGGCGGTCCTCGGCGATGTCCTCGGCGAAACGCAGGGTGTCCTGGATCGGCCGGCGCACGGCGTGCAGCACCATCAACAGCGTCCCGATCAGCACTACGGCGACCATCAGCAGCGAGGCGGCGAACAGCACACCCAGGCGCGTGGCCTGCGCCTGCTGGCGAGCGCGCGCCTGTTCCAGGCTGGCTGCCTGCGCCTGCTGGAACGCCTGCAGCGCGGGGGCGATGCTGGCCGCGGTATCCACCAATGACTGCGCTTCCACGTCCAGGCCCATGCGCGCGGCGGTATAGGACAGCAGGGCGCCCTGGTAGCCATCCATCAGATCGCGCAGCTGCTGCTGGGCATCGGCCGGCAGGCCGGCCAGCGCAAGGTCGAAGGGCAGTTTTTCCTCGCTGGCGCGGTCGGCATGCCGGGAGTCGCCGCTCAGCAGCAGCAGGCTTTCCTGGCGGCGCATGCGTTGCAGGTGCAGGGCCAGCAGCGGGCGTTGCGTTGCGTCCACCGCCGCCTGCACGGCGTCGGCCGCCTGCTCCAGCTGCGCCGACATCGCTTCATCGCCCCGCCCCATTTCATCCACGCGCGCGTTGAGCGCGGCGATGCCCTCGGCAAACGCGTCGGCCTGGGTGGTCAGTTCGGCCAATGCCTGCCGGCGCGTCGCGTCCATCGGCAACGCCCGCAGTTGCTGCAGCGTCGCCTGCAGGCGCTGCTGGGCGAGCTGCAGCGCGTCGCGGTCGGTGGCATCGAAACTGCGTGCATACTGGGTCTGCAGCCGCCTCGCTTCGGCGATATCGGCGGCCAGCGTGGCAGCCAGCCCGGTGCCCTGCTGGTAGACCGCGAAGCTCTGTGCGGCGCGTTCGCTGCCGTGGCTGGTCCACCAGTACATCGCGGCAATGGTGACCAGGCCCAGGCCACAGACCAGCAGGCTGGCCTTGATCTTGGCGGCCACGCTGAGCCGCGCCAGGCGCTGCAGGGAAGGCCGCGCACGGACCGCGAGGTGGCGCAGGCGGGGGAAGGCAGAACGCAGGATGTGGGGGGCAGCCGGCATGACAGAGTCCGAGGCGGAATGACGCATCGGTATCGGCCTGCCCTGGCCGGACTTTAGCCCGTTGTTGCCGGCAGGTGCGGCGCCGCACGCGGGCCACTGCTCGTTGTAGCAGCGCCGCAAGTCGCATCGATGACAGCGCATGGTGCGCTGGACCTGCCTGTGCGGTCATGCGGAAATGGAAGCGCTGGAGGCCGGAAACAAAATGGCCGGAGCGTTCGCACGCTCCGGCCATTCCGGCGTATCGCGGGTGGGTGGTGCCTGATCAGGCCCTGGCAAAGGCCAGCAGGTCGGCGTTGAACTGATCGGCGTGGGTCGCCGTCAGGCCATGCGGCGCACCGGGGTAGACCTTCAGCGTGCCGTTGGCCAGCAGCTTGATCGACTTCTCGGCAGCCGCCTTGATCGGCACGATCTGGTCGTCGTCGCCATGGATCACCAGCGTCGGCACGTCGATCTTCTGCAGGTCCGCGCTGTAGTCCACTTCGGAGAACTCACGCACGCAGTCGTACTGGCCCTTCACGCCGCCGAGCATGCCCTGCAGCCAGAACGAATCGCGCATGCCCTGGGTGACCGCGTTGCCATCGCGGTTGGCACCGAAGAACGGCGAGGCCAGGTCCTGGAAGAACTGCGAGCGATCACCACCGGTGCCCTTGCGGATGCCATCGAACACGTCCAGCGGCGTGCCTTCCGGGTTGCCGGCGGTCTGCAGCATCAGCGGTGGTACCGCACCGACCAGCACCACCTTGGCGACGCGGCTGCTGCCATGGCGACCCACGTAGTGCGCCACTTCGCCACCACCGGTGGAATGCCCGACCAGGATCGCGTCCTTGACGTCGGCCTGCTGCAGCACCGCGGCCAGGTCGTCGGCGTAGGTATCCATGTCATTGCCGTCCCAGGTCTGGCTGGAACGGCCGTGGCTGCGACGATCATGCGCGATGACCCGGAAGCCGTTCTGGCCCATGAACAGCATCTGCGGATCCCAGGCGTCGGAGCTGAGCGGCCAGCCATGCGCGAACACGATCGGCTGGCCGGTGCCCCAGTCCTTGTAGAAGATGCGGGCGCCGTCTTTGACGGTAACGAAATTGCTCATGCGGGTGGCTCCTGTCGAGGGGATGCAGCGGTGGATCAGATGTCGCTGTGGGTGTGGGGCACCACGCCGTCGAGCGCATCGCTGCCGCCGACGAAATGGCGCACCACGGGGTGCCGTTCGCCGCGATGCAGCGTGCGCAGCTGCTCCTGCACGGCCTTGTCATCGGCGGTGATGCGCTCGTGCTGGCGCAGGTGTTCCAACCACGACGCGGTGACGAAGTACTCCAGGTGCACGCCGGGACTGGCAACATCTTCGGCCACGCCCCACAGCACCGCGCCATCGCGACGGCGCACGCGGCCGAGCAGGCGCATGCACGCGTGGAAGGCAACCCGGTCTGCTGCGTCGATGCGGTATTCCACCGTCACCAGCACCGGTCCGCGGTCGTGCGCCACCGCTACCGACAGTTCCGGTGCAGGCCAGTGGCCGGCCGGCCGCAGGTCCAGTTCTTCGGTACCGGAGATGCGCACGCGCCATACCAGCAGGCCCGCCACCACCGCGCCGACGGCCGCCACGAGCAGCGCCAGGGTAGGCGTGCTGCGCTGGGCAAGCGCGCCCCAGCACAGGCCACCGGCGGCCATGCCCAGCGAGAACACCATGATGTACAGCGCCAGCGCACGCGCACGCACCCACGCTGGAACCGCGGTCTGCGCGGCGATCTGCAGCGAAGACAGCACGGTGATCCAGGCAAATCCATTCACCAGCATCGCCAGCGGCAGCAGCACCCAGCTGCGCAGCACGGCCAGTCCGACCAGGCTGAGCGCCAGCGCCAGCGTGGCCAGCAGCACCAGCAGGTCACGGTCCAGCCGCGCACGCAGTTTCGGCAGCAGCAGGGCGCCACTGACCGCGCCGATGCCCACGCAGCCCAGCAACATGCCGTACTGCCCTGCCCCGCCCTGCATCTGCCCGCGTACCACCACCGGCAGCAGCGCGGTCATCGCGCTGGCGAAGAAGAAGAAGCCGGCGGACTTGATCAGCACCGCCTGCAGGTGGCCGGCCCGGCTGGCATAGCGCAGGCCGGATTTCAGCCCGGCGCCGAAGCCTTCGGGCGGCAGGCTGGAGGCTTTCGGATCACGCTGCCAGCGCAGCAGCACCACCAGCATGGCGGCAAAGCTGATCGCATTGAAGCCGAACGCCCACGTGGCCCCCAGCTGGGCGACGATCACCCCGCCGATGGCCGGGCCCAGCGACCGCGCGATGTTGATGCCGATCGAGTTCAGCGCGACGGCCGAAGCCAGCATGGGGGGCGGTACCAGTTCGGATACGATCGCCGCCTGCGCCGGCATCGCCATGGCCGCGCCGCAGCCCATGCAGAAGGTCAGCACCACCAGCAGGGTCGGGCTGAGCAGGTCCAGGTGGGTCAGCACCGCCATGGTGCCGGCCACCGCCAGCATCCAGCCCTGGGTGGCCAGCAGGTAGCGGCGACGGTCGACGATGTCGGCCAGGGTGCCGGCCACCAGCGCCAGCAGCACGATCGGCACGGTCGTGGCCGACTGCACCAGCGCGACCATCAGCGGCGAGCCGGTGCGTTCGGCCATCACCCACGCCGCGGCCACGTCGTTGACCCAGGTGCCGATGTTGCTGCCCATGATGGCCAGCCACAACGCGCGGAACATGCTGATCTGCAGCGGCGCCCAGGCGCCGGGTGCTGCGGGGGAAGCGGTATTTACCATTGCCACGCTCCTACGATGGAGGCAAAAAGAGTGTCGCGGCCACCGGCCTGGCGCAGTGCCGGACCGGCATCCACCCAGGCCAGTTGCCATTGCCATAGCCAGTCCTCGCTGGCCTGCCAGCGGGTTTCCGCCTTGTACTGGGTGCCGATGCGGCGCGCGCCGCCGGTACTGCCGGGCAACGGCAGCAGCGGTGCCGGCGTGGTGTACACCGCATCGCTGCGCTGTTGTTTCCAGGCCAGCTGCACGCCCAGCTGGGTGCCGAGGCGCTCGTTGAACTGCAGGTCCAAGGTGGGCTGCACGTCGACCAGGTTGGCCGGCGCCAGCAGGCTGGCCTCGCTGAAATAGGACGACTTCGGGTACAGCGCATTGAAGGTCTGCAGGCGCCCATCGCCCGCATCGCGGTCGCCGCTGGCGATGTCCAGCTTCACCCCCAGCCGCGGCTGCAATGGCGCCTGCCGCCAGCGCCAGCCGGTATCGCTGGCCAGTGTCCAGGCACGGATGTCCAGCTGCCGCGTGGCGGTATCCAGATGACCCCGCTGGACCACCGCTTCCACGTTCCAGTCCAGTGCATCGCGCTGGCCGAACCAGCGCGTGCCGAGCGTCTGCCGCCGTTCGCGCCCGTTGCCATCGGCGAAGCGTGCGCCATCGCGCTGGTAGTCCAGCAGGTAGGCATCCCATTGGCCACTGCGGCGTGCTGCGCTGGTCGCGTAAGCGCCCCACAGATGGGCACCCGGCTCGCTGCGATCGTCGAAGGCGCCGGGACGGTTGTCCACAGCGCGCAACGCCAGCACGTCCAGCTTGCCCGCCGCAGCGCGCCAGCCCAGGCGCAGGCCATCGAACGCCAGCCGGATGTTCGGTCCGTCGCGTACCGACAGCAGCCGGGAACTGCCATAGCTCGCTTCCTGCCGCCCCAGCTGCAGCCATGCCTGCTGCCCCTGCCAGCGCCAGTAGGCCTGCTGCACGTCCAGCGCGCCTTGATCGGTGCCGCCGGGACCACCCGCACGTCCTTGTTCGGCATGCACGCCCAGCTGCACGCGCGCCTGCCAGCCATCGCGGCGATAGGTCGCCGATCCCAACGCGCGCAGCAGGCCATAACCGTCTTCGCTGCCGCCGATGCCGAAGCGGGTGGGATCGAAGTACATGCCACGCAGTCGCAGCGAGGCGTCCCATTGCAGGTCGCCCTGGCCCAGCGCGGTGCAATGGCCCGCCTCGCAGCCGGCCTGCGCGCGTGCCTGTGCCAGCGCAGGCAGCGCCAGCGCGGCGAGGATCAGAACGCGAAGCACGAGCAGCCCATGGCGCCCCAGAACGCCTGCAGGTCACCGGTCGGTGCCGCATGCTGGGCCGCATGGCCGTGTGCACCGTGGGTGGAACAGGGCGCGCCATGGTGATGGTGGTGCGCCATCGCCAGGCCGGTGGCCGTGCCGCCGACGTGGTAGCCGCCGAAGCGGTTGACCGGAGACCAGTCCGGCATCGCCGGCGGCAGTGCCGGTGCCAGCCCATCGTAGTCGGCGGCGGCGTGCACGATGCGACCGCCCAGCACGGTCAGCACGCTGGTGATGTCGGCGATCTGGTCGTCGTCCACGCGGAAGAAGTCGGCCGACAGCACGATGAAATCGGCCAGCTGGCCTGCCTTCAGTGTGCCCTTGTGGTCTTCATCGCCAGAGAACCATGCGCTGCCCTGGGTCCACAGGCGCAGCGCCTGTTCGCGTTCCAGCAGGTTTTCATCGCCATACAGCGCCAGGCCGCCCACGGTGCGGCCGGTGACCAGCCACGACAGTGCGACCCACGGGTTGTAACTGGCCACGCGCGTGGCATCGGTACCGGCGCCTACCGGAACGCCTTCGGCCAGCATCCGCTTCACCGGCGGCGTATGCCGTGCTGCCTGCACGCCGTAGCGTTCCACGAAGGCTTCGCCCTGGTAGGCCATGCGGTGCTGGATCGCCAGCCCACCGCCCATCGCGCGGATGCGCTCGATGTTGCGCGGGGTGATGGTCTCGGCGTGGTCGATGAACCAGTGCAGGCCATCGAACGGTACCTCGCGGTTGACCTGTTCGTAGACATCCAGGATGCGCGAGATGCTTTCGTCGTAGGTCGCATGGATGCGGAAGGGCCAGCGCTTTTCAACCAGCAACCGCACCACGTCATGCAGTTCCGGCTCCAGTCCGGGCGGCAATTCCGGGCGCGGTTCGTTGAACAGTTCGAAGTCCGCGGCGGAGAACACCAGCATCTCGCCCGCGCCATTGTGGCGCAGCAGGTCGTCGCCCTGGCGCGGATGCAGGATGTCGCTCCAGCGCTGGAAGTCACCGACTTCGCCGCCCTTGTTCTGGGTGAACAGGTTGTAGGCGATGCGCACGCTGAGCTGGTCATCGCGGTGCAGCTGCTCGATGACCTGGTAGTCCTCGGGATAGTTCTGGAAGCCGCCGCCGGCATCGATCACCGAGGTGATCCCCAGCCGGTTCAACTCACGCATGAAGTGACGCGTGGAATTGGCCTGGTATTCGATCGGCAGCTTGGGTCCTTTGGCCAGCGTGGCGTACAGGATCACCGCGTTCGGCTTGGCCAGCAGCAGGCCGGTGGGGTTGCCCAGCTTGTCGCGCACGATCTGCCCACCGGGCGGATCCGGTGTGTTCTTGTCATAGCCGCAGGCACGCAGCGCAGCGCGGTTGAGCAGCGCGCGGTCGTACAGGTGCAGCAGGAACACCGGCGTATCCGGCGCGATGGTGTTGATTTCCTCAAGCGTCGGCAGGCGCTTTTCGTTGAACTGGGCGGCAGTGAAGCCACCGACCACGCGCACCCATTGCGGTGCGGGCGTGCGATCGACCTGCACCTTCAGCATGGCCAGCGCATCGGCCAGCGAGCGCAGGCCATCCCAGCGCAGTTCCAGGTTGTAGTTGAGTCCACCGCGGATCAGGTGGGTATGACTGTCATTGAGCCCTGGCACCAGCCGGCGGCCCTGCGCATCGATGATGGTCGCCTCGGCCGCCCACCCGCGCATGATCTCGTCATCGCTGCCGACGGCGACGATGCGCCCGTCCTGCACGGCCAGCGCCTGTGCATGCGGTTGTGCGGGGTCGAGGGTGGTGATGCGGGCATTGCGGATGACCAGCGTGCTCATGCGACGCTCCTGCGATGAGGGGGAGGAAGCCGCCGCCAGGCCGCGGCCGGCCAGGCCCAGCGCGAGTGCCGCGCCCGCCCCCAGCAGCACCTCGCGACGGCCCGGCTGGGAAGGATCGGTACTCATGACGGCACTCCAGGGGAAGCAAGGAAAGAATCAAGCGAGATCGTGCCAGCGCCCGCCAGCGCGACCGACAGCAACAGCAGCGTCCACATCAGCGGGTACTCCACGCCGCCGCGCATCCAGAACCAGCCGCGCGGCAGCGCCAGCACGGCGGTGAACGCGATGAACGCCGCGCCGGCCAGCGCAGCCAGCCGGGTCTGCCAGCCGATCAGCACCGACAGACCGGCCACTACCTGCACCGCGGCCAGCAGCAGCGGCAACGGCGCGGTGGCAGGCAGGCCGAAACCACGCAGTTCGCCGGCAAAGCCGGCCAGGCCCGGGCCGTTGAACCAGCCGAACAACTTGCCCAGCGCGTGCGGCAGCAGGAATCCTCCCGCTGCCACGCGCAGCATCAGCAGCGCCACGTCCAGGGCATGGCTGCTGCCCATGCTCAGTGACCGCCTTCCTGTGCGCCGAACATGGTCTTGGCGTACTGGATGCCCACGCCGTAGCCACCGGCGTGTTCGCGCGCGATACCGGTGGTGAGATCGTAGGTTTCGCCGCGTGCCCAGTCGCGCTGCAGCTCCAGCAGGTACTGCACGCTGGTGATCGGCACGGCACCGGCCTGCACCATGCGGGTGATGGCGCGCTCGTGTGCTTCGTCGCTCACGTCGCCGCAGGCATCGGTGATGACATGGATCTCGAAGCCCTGCTCGATCGCCGACAGGGTCGGGCCGACGATGCAGACACTGGTCCACAGGCCGGCGATGACCAGGCGCTGCTTGCCGATGCGGTTGATCTCATCGATCACGCCCTGGTCTTCCCAGGCATTCATCGAGGTGCGGTCGAACACCGGCTGGCCCGGGAAGATCGCCGGCAGTTCCGGGAACAGGGGACCGGAGAACGACTTTTCGGCCACGGTGGTCAGCACCACCGGCACCTTGAAACCCTTCGCGCCCTTGCTGATCAGCGCGACGTTGTTGCGCAGCGCGGAGATGTCGATGGTGTGGGTGGCGAACGCCATCTGCGACTGATGGTCAATCAGCACCAGGGCGTGGTCGGTCGGGGAAAGCAGCGCGTTGCCGGGGACGGCGGTGGCCTTGTTCATGCAGGTGGCTCCAGTGCGAGGGGAAATTCAGTGAGGGGTTGCTGCGTGCGCGGCGTAGCAGCGCGGACTGCAGCCGGTGGCGGCGCGGAACGTACGGGTGAAGTGGCTCTGGTCAAAGAACGCCAGTTCGCTGGCGATGCGGCCGACCGGCTGTGACCCTTCACGCAACCAATGGCGGGCCTGGTCGATGCGACGTCGGCGCAGCCAGGCAGTCGGGCTGAGCCCGGTGGCGCTGCGGAACAGCCGCGCCAGGTGGAAGCGGCTGACACAGGCAGCGGCGGCGATCTGCACGACGTCGATCGACTGGCCGAGGTTCTGTTCCATGAATGCCTGCGCGCGGCGGACCGCTGCCGCCTGCGCCGCAGTGAGGCCAGGCAGCCCCGAAGGCGCGCCGGCGCACGGTGTGTCGATGGCCATCGGCGGCACTCGTGGGGGGGAGTGCATAGCGTGGCGGCAGACGCCACGGCGCCCTACCCCCGACGGGGTGGGCAGCAGCCTCACTCTTTCGGGGGAGCGCCCCCCCGGGCCGCCACCAGCACGCGCCGACCGAACAGGCAGGCGTCCAGCGAATACGCGCCCGGGCCGAGCAGCAACAGGCAGCCAGGCAGCAGCACCAGCGGCATGCTGCCGCCGCCGCGCCACAACACCAGCGTGGCCAGCAGCACCGCCAATGGGGTCAGTCCGCCGAGCGCCAGCAGCAACGCCGCCGAGGCGGCGACCCATTGCTGCCACGCAGCCACCGGCCACGGCCAGCACATCGCAGCGGCCAGGCACAGCCGTATCCACAGCAGGCCGATGCCCGGCGCACGATCTGGAAACATCACGAACAGACGCTGCATTCCACCCTCCCGTGGACAGGCCGCCCATGGTTACCTGATCCCGCGCTGGCCCGCCTGCCCCGATCGGGTAGGCCGGCCGTGCCCCTGGCCTGCGAGAATGCAGCATGCCGCTTGCTCCCCCACCGCTGCTGCGCCACGCGTGCGCCTGCCTGTTGCAGGTCGTGCTGCTGTGCGTGGGATCGCAGATGACGGCCCAGGCATCGACACCGATGCATGCCCAGTCCGGGCTGCCCGGCTTCCAGCACAGCGCATGGCGCGTCGGGCAGGGCGCGCCCGGTGATATCTGGGACATCGCGCAGGACCGCCAGGGCACGCTGCTGCTGGCAACCGGATCCGGCCTGTACCGGTTCGATGGCCATCGTTTCGAGCGCGACGCGGCACCGCAGGACAGCCGCTTCCCGTCCACCAACATGGTGTCGTTGCTGCTCGACCCGGATGACAGCCTGTGGATCGGCTATTTCCAGGCCGGCATCAGCCACCTGCACCCGCGCGGACTGCGCAGTTTCCTCAGTGGACGTGATGTGCCGAACGGTCCGGTGCCGCGCATCACGCGCGATGGCAGCGGACGGTTGTGGGCGGCGCTCAAGGGCGGTCTGCGCTGGTACGACGGCCAACACTGGCAGCCGCCCACGCCGGCGATGCAGGTGCCTGCCGAGCCCGCGCACTGGCTGCAGCGCGACCACCAGGGAACGCTGTGGCTGTTGGCGGGCAGCACGCTGTGGCGACTGCCGCGTGGCGCCGGCCGGTTCGAAGCCACCGGCCTGGACGTATCGCCGCAGTCGGTGCTGGCCGAACGCGCCGATGGAAGCCTGTGGCTGGCCGACCGGCGACGCGGCATCCTGCCGGTGGCGCGCGATGGCACCCTGCTGTCGCCCGCGCAACGCGAATCGGTGCGCCTGCCCGACCTGCGCGCCGATCGCGTGCTGTTCGCGCGTGATGGCAGCCTGTGGGGAACCCGCATCGGCAGTGGCGGCGTGTTCCGGCTCGGTTTCGACGGCACCCAGCCCACGCGGCTGGAAAACTTCGACGTGGCGCAGGGCCTGACGTCGACCTCGGCCTCGCCGCTGCTGGAAGACCGCGAAGGCAACATCTGGGTCGGCACCAACCTGGGCCTGAACCGGTTCCGTGCGCGCAGCGTGCATGCGCTGCAGGATGTCGGTCCGTCGGGTCCCTACCGGACGCTGTACCGCACCGCGGGGGGGCAGGTGCAGGGCTACGATGACGACCTGCGGATGTTCGACCTGCAGCGCAGCCTGGTCCACGCCGGCGCGGCGGCGATGCAGCGCGCCAGCCTGCAGTCGGCGGTCCCGGTGTGGCTGTTCCACGATGACAGGCTGTACCGGCGCAGCGCGGGCCGGACGGTGGCGTTCGCCGCGCCGAGCTGGACCGCCGGGCAGTCCTTCAATTCGGTGTTCTTCGCTCCACGCGGCGAAGCATGGGCGTGCGCCGGCCCCTACACGCTGCACTTCAAGGACGGTCGATGGCGCAATGATCATCGCCTGCCCGCACGCAGTTGCAGCCTGGTCAGCGTGGATGGACGCGGGCGCGTGCTGGTCGGGCATGACGATGGCACGCTGCACGTGGTCGATGGCCGATCGGTACGGGCTTACGGTCCGGCGCAGGGACTGAATGTCGGTCCGGTCACCGCGGTGCACGCGCATGGGGAGGAACTGCTGGTCGCCGGGGAGTCCGGCCTTGCCATGCTGGAAGGCGCCCGCTTCCATGTGCTGCAGGCCGATATCCCCGGCGTGCTGGAAGGCATCTCCGGCATCGCCGGCGAAGCATCGGGTACGCGCTGGTTGAACGGCAGCCGCGGCCTGTTGCGCACCGATGCCGATGCACTGCGGGTGGCGGCGGGCAGCGCACGCGCGCTCTCCCCGCGCCTGTTCGATGATGCCGATGGCATGCCGGGCATCGCCCTGCAGAGCAGCCCCACCGCCACGGCGATGCTGGCCGAGGATGGGTTGTTGTGGCTGGCGACCAACCAGGGCCTGGCGTGGCTGGACACCACCCTGCCGCATCGCAACGAACGTGCACCGGACGTGCGCATCGGCGAGGTGTCGTTCGACGGGCAGCACCTGCCGCTGCGCGACGGACTGCGACTTCCCGCCGGCACCGACCAGGTACAGATCGACTACGTGGCGCTGTCCCTGGCGCGGCCCGAGCGCACCCGCTACCGCTACCAACTGTCCGGCGTGGACAGCAGCTGGCAGGATGCCGGCAGCCAGACCCGCGCGCATTACACCAACCTCATGCCCGGAACCTACCGCTTCGAGGTGATGGCCGCCAACGAAGACGGGGTCTGGAGCAGCACCCCGGTGGCGCGCACGTTCCAGATCGCCCCGACTTTCATGCAGACGCTGTGGTTCAAGCTGCTGTGCGTGCTGGCAGTACTGGCCCTGCTGGTGATGGCCGTCCGCATCCGCAGCGGGCAGCTGGCTGCGCTGGTGCGGGCCCGGCTGCAGGAACGCCACGGCGAGCGCGAGCGGATCGCCCGTGACCTGCACGACACCCTGTTGCAGGGCAGCCAGGGGCTGATCCTGCGCCTGCATGCCATCAGCCAGTCCGTCCACGCCTCGCCTGCCGTGCGCAGCAGCCTGGAGGCGGCCATGCAACTGGCCGAACAGAACCTCGCCGAAGGACGCGAACGCGTTGCGGCGCTGCGCGATGGCCCGGCTGCCGGCCAGGATCTGGTAACTGCGTTGGCGCATGTGCATGAAGAGTTCGCCGGCGAGGGCGTCAACCCGCTACGGCTGACCATCGAAGGGGCGGCACCGCCGCTGCAGGCGCACGCGGCTGAAGAAGTCTTCCTGATCGGTCGCGAAGCGATCCGCAATGCCCTGCACCATGCCCAGGCAGGAGCGATCGAAGTGGAACTGGCCTACGGCCGCAGTTGCCTGCTGCTGCACGTGCGCGATGACGGTCGCGGCATGACCGACACCCACGGCGCCGCCGACGGCCACTGGGGCATGCAGGGCATGCGCGAGCGCGCACGCCGGCTGGGTGGAGAACTCCGCGTCTGGTCGCGTCCCGGGCTGGGCACCGAAGTGGCGTTGTCGGTGCCCGCCCATCGCATCTACCGGCAGCGTCCGTCGCCATGGCGGCGCTGGTGGCCCAACAGGAAACCCTCGGGATGAACCTCAACGATTCCATCGGCGTGTTGATCGTGGACGACCATCCGCTGTTGCGCGATGGCCTGGGCGCGCTGCTGTCCACCCAGTCGGACATGCATCTGGTGGGCGAAGCGGCCGACGGCGAACAGGCGGTGGACTGCTACCTGCGGCTGCACCCGGACGTGGTGCTGATGGACCTGCAGTTGCCGGGCATCGACGGTGTCGAGGCCATCATGCGCATCCGCGCGCAGGATCCCAAGGCGCGCATCATCGTGCTCACGACCTACCGCGGCGATGTCCGCGCGGTACGCGCCTTGCAGGCCGGCGCCAGCGCCTACCTGCTCAAGGACATGCTGCGCCATGAGCTGATCGACACCATCCGCAGCGTGGCCGGGGGGCGTCGCGCCGCCATTCCGGCGCAACTGGCAGCGAGCATCGCCGCGCATGTGGTGGAAGACCGGTTGTCCCCGCGCGAAACCGAAGTGCTGGTCCACGTGGCGGCGGGCATGTCCAATCGACGCGTGGGCGAGCAGATGCTGATTTCCGAACAGACCGTGAAAGCGCACATGAAGCGCATCATGGAGAAGCTGGGCGTCGGTGACCGCACGCATGCGGTCACCATGGCCCTGCGCCGCGGCATCATCAGCCTGGATGATGAAACCGGCGAACGCTGATACGACTCAGAAGCGCACGTCGGCCTTGATGCCCAGCACCACCGCATCCTTGCGCGACGCCAGCCCACCGGGATGGCGCACGTACTGCACACCGGGCTGCAGGTCCAGGCCGCGCGCGGGCTTCCAGCCGTAGAACAGTTCCGCCACATGCTCCCTTGCTGCCAGCGCGCCACCGTCACGCCGCTGCTGGAACGCAGCGGCGCGCGGATTGACCCGGGTACTGGCAAGCCCGAAGCCGATACGATCATCCGGCCGCGAGCGCACCGTCCCGGTCTGGATCAGCTGCAGGCTGACCATCTGGTCGATGTCGCCGGTGCGGCGATCGCCCTGTGCGAAGGCCAGCTGCGCCCGCAGGCCCGATGCGTCGCTGCTTCCGCTGCCGCCGGTCAGCTGCTGCTGCGCGCTGGCCCATCCGCCGTAAGCGCCGGTGCGCAGCAGGGCGGTGCTGCCGCCGGCGTGGACCGGTAGCGGCTGCACGGCATCGGCCCGCGGCGGACTGCTGTACCAGCCACCGATCGCATAGTGTCCGTTGCGTCCTTCAAAGGAGGGCTCCCAGCCCAGCTCGAGCGGTGTGAGCGTGCCGACCGTGCCGGCCGGTGCCAGGCGTAGGCCACCCCCACGCTCATCGGCATAACGGGGGTTGATCTGGTACGCGGCGGCACGCAGGTAGACCGCTGGCAGCGGCCGCCAGCTGACCACCGCGCCCCATTGGCTGAGCGGCGAATTGAACCAGTAATCGCCCCCGAACAGCGCCACCTGGCCGCCGCACAGCGCCAGGTTCATGGCAACGCAGTCGAGCATGTTGAAGTCCTCCCCCACCGCGAGCCGGCCCGCCTTTGCATCGAAGCGTCCATCGGCGGACTGCCGCCCCAGCCACAGGCTGCCCAGCCGCAGGATGTGGCCACGCCCATGGATTTCCTGGCTTGCCATCAGGCTGCCGAGGCCGGCCCGGGCGGTGACGCTGTCTCCGTCGCGCAGGCTCAGCGAGAGCTGCCCCCGTGTGCCCCGCCATCCCCACAACTGCTCCAGGTCGAAGCGTCCGCCTGCGGACAGTTGGCCGGCATGGGCACTCGCGTGGCGCTGGCCGCCGGAGGTGTTGCGCGCTGCTTCCACGGTGTAGCCGAGATCCAGCACGATGCCGTTGTCCTGCCACACGGGGCGGCGTCCGCCCCAGTCACCGGTGACACCTTGCGCTGCTGCGCTTGCCGCCACCCCGGCCAGGCACAGTCCGGCCAGCGCGCGTCGTCCGCCAAGAGAATGATTCACTTCAGGCTCCTTGCTGCAGGGCGGCTCAACGTGGCATGCGCTGCCACCGCGCCGATGCGGATACAGTGCAGGACTGCGGAAGAGGTCACAGCCCTTGCAGCAAAAGGCGCGAAGACTGTCAGGCCGCTGTCGCACGCAACGGGGCCGACCGGTGCACCAGCGACACGCTCTGCGCGGCACGCCGGAAATGCGGCCCGTTTCGTTAACCGCACGGGAATATCCGGCAACCTGTGATGAACCGCACATTCGTCATGTGCATCGTTGTTGACGACGGGCTCGCATCCGCTTGCCTAGCCTGCTCCGCGATGATCGACATCCCCACGCTCCTGGGTTTCGCCGCTGCCGTCCTGGTCTGCATCGCGATCCTGCTGCTGCTCACCCGGCCACGCGATGGCGCACGCCTGTGGCTGGCGATGCCGTTTGTTGCCGGCGCCTGCGGCTGCACGCTGTTGTTGTTGCCCGCGCTGTACCGCGCAGGCGCGGCCGCCCACCTGGGTACCTTCTTCGCCCTGCTGGCCTTCGCCACGGGCTGGCAAGGCATCCGCTCGCTGTTCCGCCTGCGCGTTCGCTGGGCGCTGCTGCTGGCACCGCCGCTGGTCTGGCTTGCGCTGGTGGTGCTGGTGTTCGAACCGCGTGGGCTGGACGCCGTCAGTGCCGCTGGCCGTGCGGCGATTGCAGCGCTCTACTGCGGGCTGGCTGCGTCCACCCTGATCCAGCGACACGACCCGCTGCTGCCGTCGGTGCGTATGCTGGCGCGCATCCTGGTGGTATCGGCGGTGCTGGCGGTGCTCGCCATCGCGCTGGCGCCGTGGTTGCCCGAGCCGTTGGGCGCCGGCACGCCGCGGACGTGGGCGGTGGCCGTGTTCAGCGGCATCCTGCTGTTGTCGGTGCTGCTGGTGTGCGGGCTGGTGCTTGCGGTACTCAAAGAACAATCGGCGAGCCGACTGTATGACGCGGCCACCCGTGATCCCCTCACCGGGCTGTACAACCGCCGCCTGCTGGATGAAAAGCAGGCCAGCTGGGACCGGGAAGACCGGATCAGCAATGCCACCCGCGCGGTGCTGTTCTTCGACATCGACCACTTCAAGGACATCAACGATCGCTTCGGCCATGACGTCGGAGATCGGGTGATCAAGCAGGCGGCGCGCGCCGCCGAGCAGGTCGTGCGCAAGAACGACCTGATCTTCCGCTACGGTGGCGAGGAGTTCGTCTGCATCCTTCCCGATTCCACCCTGCGCGCCGGGCTGGCCGCGGCCGAACGGCTGCGCGCCGGCTTCGAGCGCAGCGGCGCGTCGGTGGGCCGCCATCCGGTCAAGGCCACGCTGAGCGTCGGGGTGGCGGTCAGCGGCCCACAGCATCCCACCTCGGCCGACCTCGTTGCCGAGGCCGACCGCCAGATGTACCGGGCCAAGCAGGCAGGCCGCAACCGGGTGGCCGGCCCCTGCCCGGACTGACCGCCTTTCTATCCGTACCAGTACATCACATGCTCAGGCAGCCAAGGGCGCGGATCGATGTCCAGCGACTGGTATGCATCCAGTGCATCACGCAGCGCGGTTTCCACCGCGCGATGCCCAGCGTGATGATTTCCTTCTTCGGGAAGCTGCGCCGCCGACCACGAGAACAACCGGTCGGCGCGCTGCAGCATCGCGGCATGCAGCCAGGGGCGCAGCGGATGCACGTAATAGCCACGCTCGGCCAGTCCAGCCACCGCAGCGACCAGCGGCTCACTGGCGCCGCGGACCCATTCGGTCTTGCCCCCTGCCCTTTCCTGCACCGTGAGCGGTGCAGGTGACCGGTGCAGCTTCAGCGGCCCACGCAGCTCCAGCTCCAGATCACGCGCATCACGCTGGCTTTCCGCTTCGACCAACCAGCCGTGATGCAGGTCGAAGAATTCGAACCAGCGCCGGTGCAATGCACTGATGCGGCCCAATGGATCGCGCGAGAAGCCGATCTTGCAGTAGTCCTCCCATGCGCACGGGAAGACATAAGCGAACCAGTGGCCATCGATCCGCGGCGTCATCGTCATGGCAGGAGCTGGCAGACCGGGCAGAAGAACGCGCGGCGCTGGGTCGTCCCCAGGTACTGCTTGGACACCGGGCCACCACACCGGGGGCAGGTCCGCTTGGTGTGCACCTGCCAGTGCTTCTTCAGTTCGTAGGCCTTCTTCCACGCCAGGAAGTCGAAGCTGTATTCACGTGCCTGGGCGATCACCTGGCCCAGCCTCCGCGGCGAGATGGTTGCAATGGCGGCAGCCGGATGCACGCGTGTGCGGAACAGCACCTCGTTTTTTATGATGTTGCCCACCCCGGCGAAGATGTCCTGGTCCAGCAGCGCATCGCATATCAGCGCGTCCGGCCGTGCCTTGAGCTTGCGTCGCGCCAGCCTGGGATCCCATGCGGGACTCATCACGTCCGCGCGCCAGTCGTAGGCGTCGTCGAGCGGGCCCTCGATGTACTTCAACGAGCAGGTGTAGAGGTTGAGCTCGCCATTGTCGAAGGTCAACGAAGCGCGCGCCGTCGTCGGCTTCCGCTCGTCGATGCGCCACGTGCCGAACATCAGCAGATGTGCGCGCAGGCTGAAGCCACGGAACTCCAGCAGGAAATGTTTGCCCCAGCTACGCACCGATACCACGCGTCGGCCCTGCATGCGGGCGAGGTCCAGGCTGCTGTTGCCTGCGGTGATGCGCACCGCGTGGTTGCGGAAATGCGCCGCCGCCTCGCGCAGGATGACGATGGAAGGACCTTCAGGCATGGGCCTGCTCCAGCAGGGCCTGCAGGCGCAGCGCATTGGCCGTGGCGAAGCCGTGCGCGGTGTTGTCGAATATCACCCAGCACCGCTGCCCCTCGGCGGATACCGCACGCAGCTCTCCCGCCAGCCGGTGCAGGGCCTGCTCTTCATAGTCGCTGTAATACGTCCGCGGGCTGCCATGCCAGCGCCAGTAGCGCCAACGCTCCGCCCCGGCAGGCGCCGCACCCGCATCCACGCGCGGCGGATCCGCTGCGACACGTGCTACGCCATGGCGCTCCATCAGCGCCTGCGCGGCGGCCCCGAACCAGGAAAGATGGCGCGGCTCACAGGCCAGCGGCACCGCGGTACGCCGGCGCAGCATCGTGAAGAACGTGGCGGCCAGGCGCGCATCGAAGGCGAGCGAGGGTGGCAGCTGCAGCAACAGGCCGCCGAGGCGGTTGCCCAGATGGCTGCTTTCCTCAAGGAAGCGGTCCAGCACCGGACCCGTCCCGCGCAGCCGCAGTTCATGCGAGATCGTGCGGGGCATCTTCACCGAGAACCGGAAGTGCGCCGGCACCGCGGCCGCCCAGCGCGCATAGGTTGCCGGCTGGTGCGGGCGATGGAACGAGGAATTGATTTCTGCCACCGACAACCGCGAGGCATACCGCTCCAGCGCACTTCCCTGCGCATCGAACGCCTCGCGGTAGCGGCCCGGTATCGACCAGCCGGCGCATCCCACCCTCACCTCGGTTGCCACTGCCTGTCCTCCATCGCATCTGCTCGCAGCGTCTTCCCGCGGCCGTGAGAAACAAGCGAAGCCTGCATGCGCAGACTGTGCAGAGGCGGCCTTGACCCGGTGCACACTGCGGCCGGCGCAGCCTTGTCGGCATGCTCGATTTTCTTCCCCCGCAGTGGTCGGTCCTGCCGCGCGCGTTCTATCGCCGCCATCCCACGCAGGTGGCACCGGACCTGTTGAACAAAGTGCTGCTGCGCGCGGATGGCCGCGCCGCGCGCATCGTCGAAGTGGAAGCCTATGCGGGAAGCGAAGACCCGGCGGCGCATTCCTACCGGGGCATGACCGCGCGCAACGCCACCATGTTCGGTGAGCCAGGCCATCTGTATGTGTACTTCACGTATGGCATGCACTGGGGCAGCAACGCGGTCTGCGGCGAGGTCGGCGAGGGCGTCGGCGTACTGCTGCGCGCGGCCGAGCCCCTGCTGGGCCTGGACGCGATGCGCCTGGCCCGGCCCAAGGCGAAGCGCGAGCGCGACCTCGCCAGTGGTCCGGGCAAGCTTTCGCAGGCCTTCGGCATCACCGGGGGGATGGATGGCGCCGATCTGGTCGGTGCCGACCGCGGCATCGTGCTGGCCGATGATGGCACCGCGCCGCCAACCAATCCGGTGGTGGGCCCGCGTATCGGCATCAGCCGGGCGATGGACTTCCCGTGGCGCTGGCACGTGGCCGACCACCTGCATGTTTCGGTCAATCCACGGCGTCGCTGAAGGGCGGGCTCAGCCCTCCCAGCTCAGCCCGCGCGGTGCATTGCGGAAGCCCGCCGCGCGCAGCGCATCGGTGACCGGGCCACGACCGATCTCCGCGTCGTTGATCCGGTCCAGGGTGAACGACAGGCGCCGGCCGCGCCGCAGCGCCGCGGCCAGCGCGACGGCCGACGCAGCCAGCAGCCCGGCGTGGCCGGGGTCTTCGCCATCGAAGTACAGCAGCAGGGAACGTCCGCCCTGCGCCAGGTACATCCGCAGCGCACCGCCGGCCAGCACCACCAGCGCGCCCGGCCGGCGCACCGGGCGCTGCCGGGCCGCATGCGCCGGCCACGCCAGTACCGTGCCGTAGGCATTGGCAGGATCCACCGCCGACAGGCCGATGGCCGGCGCCGATGCGGCAGGTGAGGTGTCCTCGGCGATATCGCGCAGCCGGTCGACGCTGGATCGCTCGGCGAACTGCGCACCCCCCAGCCCTTCCACGAAACGGCCACGCAGCACTCGCCCGGCATCCTCCATGCCCCGATACACCTGCTGCAGGGCGGGAAAGCCGCCTGCGATGCCTTCGGCCACCACTGCGCCGCGGGTCACTACGCCGTGGCGATCCAGCAGCGCATCGGCCAGTGCGACCGCGCGCACTGTGTCGCTGGCGTGGCCGCGCTGCAGCAGCGACCAGCGTCCGGCCAACGCGGGGGCATCGTAGGTAGCGGGGCCATGCAGCACCGCGCCGACGCCCGGCGCGGTGTCGCCCATCGACATGCCGATGAAGCCACGGCGGCGCCGCGACACGTGGGATGCACGCGCACGCGCTGGCGTGCGGGCCGCTGACAGCGCGCGCAGCGGCGCCCAGATGTCCGTTGCCACGCGGCCCTGCCAGGCAAGCGCCCACAGCGCGGCATGCAACGACTCCGGCGAAAGATCGATGCCTGCCGCGGGACGCTGCGCCGCCTGCAGCCGCGCATGCACGCTCGTCGCCAGCTGCCGTGCGAAGAATCCACCGCCGTCCGCCATCACCGACACGATCATCTCCTGCAGCGGCGACAGGGCGCCTTCGCCGATGACCGGCAGGGTCTGCGCAGAGACCTCATGCAGGTGCAGCGACACCAGGCCATCGTCATCGCCCAGCGTGCCGTGCCCACACCACAGCACGCTGCCGGTGGCCAGCAGCTGGTCCAGCAATGCAGGCGCATAATCCCGCACGCGCGCCGGCAGGACCTGGTTTTCCCATGCGGAGATCGGCAGCGGCACGCCGGCAAGTTGTTCCACCACCCGCAGCACGCCTTCGGTGCCTTCCAGCGTGCCGGTCACCTGCGCATGGGGACCCAGCGCGGCATGCCCGGCCGCCGCTCCGAGCAACGCGTGGCGTTCCAGCAACAACCGCACGTACGTCGTGCCCGGTACCGGTCGGGTCGCTTCGCGCGCGGCCTGCAGCGAGCGCACGCGCAGCCGGCGGAACACCCCTTCCGCTATCCATTCGTGGCGCGCGACGGGGCTGCCGTGCTTCGGCGTAGTTGCACCGAACTGGCCGCTGAGCAGCTTGCCCTGCTCGGCCAGGCGCGCCAGCGTCTGGTCGGCCACCGCGACACCCAGCCCGAACCGGGCCGCCACATCGGCCGTGGTGAACGGACCGCGCGTGCGCGCCAAGCGCCCGACCAGGTCGCCGAGCGGATCCACCGCGGGCTGCAGGAACACCGCGGGAATCCCCGCGGGAAGCGCGATGCCCAGTGCGTCACGCAGGCGGCCGGCATCTTCGATCGCCGCCCAGCGCGTTTCCCCCGCCAGCGTCACTGCGATGAGCCGATGCTCGACCTGCAGCGCAGCCAGGTGGACGTCCATTTCGCCATCGGCACCGAGCAGGCGCGCGGCAAGCTCGGCGGTCGACAACGGACCCAGTTCGCGCAGCAGGTCGGCAACGCCCTCCCTGCCCGCGGCGCGCCGATCCGGCGCCAGCCGCTGCAGCTCATCCACCACGCGCTCGACGACGCCGGCATCCAGCAGCTCGCCCATGTCCACCTGGCCCAGCAGGTCCGCCAGCAGGCCACTGTCCAACGACAGGATCGAGGCGCGACGCTCGGCCAGCGGCACGTCGGTGCCGTACATGAACTCGGCGACGTAGCCGAACAGCAGGTTGGCCGCGAACGGCGATGGCACCTGCGTGGTGACCTCGGCGATCTGCACCTGACCGTCCACCAGGCGCTGCATCAGCGCGCCAAGTGCATCCAGGTCGTAGACATCCTGCAGGCACTCGCGCGCGGTTTCGATCAGGATCGGAAACTCTGGATAGGCACTCGCCACGTCCAGCAGCTGGCCCGCGCGCAGGCGCTGCTGCCACAGCGGTGAACGTCGCCCAGGGGTGCGCCGGGGCAGCAACAACGCGCGCGAAGCACATTCGCGGAAACGTGCAGCGAACAGCGCCGAGCTGCCGACCGCAGCGGTCACCTGGCGTCGCAGCGGCTCGGGCTCGAACAGGAACAGGTCCGCGCCCGGCAGGTGCCCGCTGCTGTCTGGAATGCGCGCCATGATGCCGTCCTCGCTGGACACCACCGAGGGATCGACATGCCAGCGCTCACGGATCCGTTCGGCGATCGCCAGCGCCCACGGATCATGCACGCGGCGGCCATACGGCGAATGCAGCATCACCCGCCAGTCGCCCAGTTCATCGCGGCAGCGTTCAACCACCAGTTGCCGGTCCGTCGGCAGTACGCCGGTCGCCTGCCGCTGCTCACCGAGCAGGCCGAGCATGTTGGTGATGGCGCGCGTATCCAGGCCGCTGGCCTGCAACCGCGCGGCCAGCGCCTGGGAAATGTCGCCCTGGTCTGCGGCCGCGCCGTCCAGATCGGCCAGGAACGCGCCGATCGCCGCGCCGAGTTCGGCCGGGCGGCCGGCATTTTCGCCGCGCCAGAAGGGCAACCGTGCCGAGCGACCCGGTGCCGGGGTGACGATCACCTGGTCATGGGTGATCTGCTCCACCCGCCACGACGTGGCGCCGAGGGTGATCACATCGTTCACCCGTGACTCGTGGACCATTTCCTCGTCCAGCTCGCCGACCCGGCGCGAGCCGGCGCGCTCGGCGCCTTCGGGCAGCACCACGCTGAACATGCCGCGGTCGGGGATGGTGCCGCCACTGGTCACCGCCAGCTGCCGCGCACCGGGGCGCGCGGTGAGCTGTCCGCTGTCGCGGTTCCATACCAGGCGTGGCCGGAATCCGGCGAAATCATCCGACGGATAGCGTCCGGCCAGCATGTCCAGCACGGCATCGAAGGCGCTGCGTGGCAGCTCGCGATAGGGCGCGGCGCGGCGTACGCAGGCGTACCAGTCTTCCACGTCCAGCGCATCCATCGCCACCGCCGCCACGGTCTGCTGGGCCAGCACGTCCAGCGGGTTGCGCGGTGGATCCAGCGCTTCGATGCGACCGGCCAGCATGCTGTCGACGATCACCGCCGCATCGATCAGGTCACGCCGGGTGCGCGGGTAGACGAAGCCGGTGGAGATGCCCCCCACCTGGTGGCCGGCGCGCCCGACCCGCTGCAGTGCACTGGCCACCGACGGCGGCGCGGCGACCTGGATCACCAGGTCCACCAGCCCCATGTCGATGCCCAGTTCCAGGCTGGAGGTGGCGACCACGCAACGCAACGCCCCGGACTTCAGCGCCTCTTCGATTTCGCGCCGCTGTTCCTTGCTGACCGAGCCATGGTGCGAGCGCGCCAGCAGCGGCTCGGCACCCGTGGAGCGCCCCGAGGTGCCGCCATTGAACGAGCCGTAGGCCGTCGTATCGGCCAGGCCCGACGGCGCGCCGCCGGCATCGGTTTCCAGGCGTTCGGCATACAGCGCGTTGAGCCGTGCGGTCAGTTTCTCGGCCACGCCGCGCGAATTGGCGAACACGATGGTGGAACGCCAACGCAGCACTTCATCCAGGATGCTGGCTTCGACATGCGGCCAGATCGAACCCACCCGCGTGGAAGACTCTCCCGCGCCGGGCCCTGCCCCGTGCGTGGGCAGGTCGGCCATGTCCTCCACGGGAACCACGATGCGCATCGCCAGGTGGCGCGACGACGGCGGCTGTACCACGCTGACCGCACGGCCGCCGCCAAGGAAGCGCGCCACCTCGTCCACCGGGCGCACCGTGGCCGACAGGCCGATCCGTTGTGCAGGCACCTGCAGCAGGTTCTCCAGCCGCTCCAGGCTGAGGGCCAGGTGGGTGCCACGCTTGCTGCCGGCAACCGCGTGGATTTCATCGATGATCACCGTATGCACGTTGCGCAGCGTGTCGCGCACGTTGGAGGTGAGCATCAGGAACAGCGATTCCGGCGTGGTGATCAGGATGTCCGGTGGACGCCGCGCCAGCCGCGCGCGTTCGGAGGCGGTGGTGTCTCCACTGCGGATCGCCACGGACAGGTCCACGTCCGGATCGCCGCGGCGCGCGCGTTCGGCACGCACGCCCTGCAGCGGCACCTGCAGGTTGCGTTGCACGTCCGCGCCGAGTGCCTTGATCGGCGAGATGTACAGCACGCGGGTGGCCGCACGCTGCGCAGGCCCGCCCGCCCGCGCCTGCCGGTCGCGCTCGGTGAACAGCTGGTCGATGGCATGCAGGAAGGCGGCCAGGGTCTTGCCCGAACCGGTGGGCGCGATGACCAGCGTGTGCTGGCCCTGGCTGATCGCCGCCCAGGCCTGCGCCTGCGCCGGCGTTGCGGCGGGGAACGCGCCGCTGAACCACGCGCGCGTGGCGGGGGCGAAGACGGCGGGAAGGGCGTCGAGGGAGCTGGGCATGACCCATTATGCGAGGCACGGCGTGCACGCTGCGGCGGGCACCGTGGGGTTGACCTGGACACTGGGGCCGCGCTGCACGTGGTGCTGCGGGTGCAGCGGGTGAAGCAGCGCCTGCCGGCCGCAGCGTGGGCGTGGCCGCGAAGATCGACAAGGCGCTGCTGCGGAGCATTGCTTCCGCAGCAGCGCCGGCCAAGGACTGAAGCCACGCCCCTGCGAGCTTGCTCAGCCCTGGGCGAGCTGCGTGATCAACACTTCGGCGGCTTCGGTGGAGGAGGCCGGATTCTGCCCGGTGATCAGCAGGCCATCGCGGACCACGTAGGACCCCCAGTCCGGTCCCTTGGAGTACTGCCCACCGTTGGCCTTGAGTTCGTCTTCGACAAGGAACGGCACCACCTGGGTCAGGCCCACGCCTTCCTCTTCGGTGTTGGTGAAGCCGGTCACCTGCAGGCCTTCCACCAGCGGACGACCGGTGGCCGCCTTGACGTGGCGCAGCACGCCGGGGGCATGGCAGACCAGGGCGACCGGCTTGCCCGCTTCGATGAACGATTCGATCAGGCCGATGGAATCACGGTCTTCGGCGAGGTCCCACAGCGGCCCGTGGCCACCGGGATAGAACACAGTGTCGAAATCGGCCTGCGACACGCTGTCCAGGCGCACGGTGCTGGCCAGCTGTGCATTGGCCTCGGCGTCGGCTTCGAAGCGCCGGGTCAGTGCGGTCTGGAAATCGGGCTCGTTGCTCTTCGGGTCCAGCGGTGGCTGCCCGCCCTTCGGCGAGGCCAGCACGATCTCCGCTCCGGCATCCTTGAAGGTGTAATAAGGCGCGGCCAGTTCTTCCAGCCAGAAGCCGGTCTTCTTGCCGGTGTCGCCAAGCTGGTCGTGCGAGGTCAGAACGATGAGTACTTTCATGGGTGTGCTCCTGTGGGGTGCGATACAACTTCAATTAGACCGGTCGTCTAGGTAATTGCGTGTGAAGCGGGACAACGTGCCGCCCATGGGTTCGAGGGGTGGCAGGGTTAGCGGGAAAGGCCCAGCAGCTGACGGCTGGTGAGCAGCGCGGTGTCGAACGGCTGGGGAGTGCGCACGATCTTGACCATGACGCTGGCGCCCAGCCACAGCTGGTACAGGCTCTGCGCCAGTTGCGCGGCATTCTCCTGGTTCGGGAAAACGCCGTCCGCCTGGCCTGCCTTGATCGCATCCGCCATGCCGTCGATGATCGCCGCCGTGCCGCGATCCAGGGCCGCGCGCATGCTGTCGGACAGGTCCGCCACCTCGGCGCCCAGCTTCACCGCCAGGCACTTGCCCTGGCAGTCTTCGAAGGACTGGTTGTCCTGCCAGGCGGCGAAATAGTCTTCCATCTGCACGGCCTTGTTCTTGCCGGGCTGGCGGAAGATGCGCTCCATGTCATCCAGGTAGGCGTCGAAATACGCTTCCAGCAATGCCTCGCCGAACGCATCCTTGGAGCCGAAGTAGTGGTAGAAGGAGCCCTTGGGCACCCCGGCCGCGGCCAGCACTTCGTTCAGGCCGACCGCCGAAAAACCCTTGCCGCCCATGATCCGCTGGCCGGTGGCCAGGATCTTGTCGCGGACGGTGGCGGTAGCGGTAGCGGTGGCGGTGGCGGAAACGGTGGTCATGGGGCGACTCTACATCCGATTAGACCAGTCGTCTAGCACTGGCGACAGGCCATGCCCCGCTCATACCCGGATCGGTGCCGCCCGCGACAGGCTCGCCAGCTGCTCGTCGATCTCGTCCAGCGCCTGGTCGGGATCCATTTCCGGATCGGCTTCCAGCCTGGCGGCCAACGCCGCCAGCGCCGGCCGCCCGACCAGGCCGGCGGCCCCATGCAGGCGGTGCGCGTAAAACGTGAGCCGCCCTATATCGCTGGCATCCACCGCCTCGCGCAGCTTGCGCAGGTCGTCGGCCAGCAGCAGGCGCAGGTCCGGGCCCAGCCGGTCGACGGCGTCCCGCTCGATGGCCTCCAGCGCGGCGGCCTGCCCCGCCTTGTCGGCGGATCCCGCTGCGCCGGCGCGGCCGGTCCACAGCGCCAGCATGCCCTGCAGTTCGGCCAGGCGGATCGGCTTTTTCAGTACGCCGTTCATGCCGGCCTGCTGGCAGCGCGCCAGGTGGGCGGCGTCGGTGGCGGCGGAAATGGCGATGATCGGCAGTTCGGCCACGCCCGGCACCGCCGCCGCGCGGATCATCCGGCTTGCCTGGTAGCCGTCGATGTCCGGCATGAAGCAGTCCAGCAGCACGATGTCCGGCAGGTCCGCCGTGAGCGCTGCCAACGCCTGCGCGGCGCTGTCGGCCAGCGTCGCCACCGCGCCCAGGCGGCCGAGCTGTTCCTCCAGCACCATGCGATTGGGCGCATGGTCATCGACCACCAGCACGCGCAGGCCCCGCAGCACGCTGCCCGGCAGGGCCGCGGCGGGCGCGGCCACCGCATCGGCACGCGCGGCCGGGATGCGCAGCGACACCGTGGTGCCTTCGCCTTCCACGCTGCGCAGGTCGATCTGCCCACCCATCAGCTGCACCAGGTCGTGGCTGATCGACAGCCCCAGGCCGGTGCCGCCGTACTGGCGCGATATGCTGCCGTCGGCCTGCGTGTAGGGGTCGAACAGTCGGCCCTGCAGCGCCGCGGGAATCCCGCAGCCGGTGTCGGCCACCGCTGCATGCAGCCAGGTTCCGACCGGTGTTTCCTGCACCTGCAGCGTCAACTGGATACGGCCGTGCTCGGTGAACTTGCGCGCGTTGCCGAGCAGGTTCAGCAGCACCTGGCGCAGCCGGGTCGGATCGAGCATCAGCCAGGTGTCGTGCGCGGGGACCTCGACCACCAGTGCGATGCCGCGCTTTTCCAGTTCGCCCTGGAACACCGCAGCGACACTGCGCCCCAGCGCGCGTATGTCCACCGGGATCTTTTCCAGCTGCATGCGGCCCTCGTCCAGCTTGGACAGGTCCAGCACGTTGTCCAGCAGGCCGGTCAGCGACTCGGCCGCCTCCTCGGCGGCCCGCACCAGCGCGCGCGGACGGCCAGCGGGAACGTGGTCGGCCAGCACTTCGATCGCGCCCAGCACGGCGTTGATCGGGGTGCGTATCTCATGGCTCATGGTCGCCAGGAAACGCGCCTTGACCCGTTCGCTTTCGATCGCTGCCGCGCGCGCGCGCCAGGCCCAGCGCGCGACCACGCCCAGCGCCAGCACCAGCACGGCGATCGCCAGCAGCCAGGCCCAGTTGTAGCGCAGCACGGTGGCCACGCTGGGCGCACCGTAGTCCTCTTCGCGCAGCCATTGCTGGCGGATCTGCGATTCCTCCTGGGTGCTGACCGATGCCATGGCCTTGCCGATGATCGCCTCCAGCTGCGGCCAATCGCTGCGTACCGCGAACTGCGCCTGCATCACCAGGTCGATGCGCGGGCGGGAGATATGCAGCTCATCGACGTGCCGGCGGGCGACGAACGGCTGGAAGGTCGCGCTGGTACCCATCGCGGCGTCGGCCCGGCCGTCCAGCACCAGCTGCATGGAAGCCTGCGGCGTGTCGGTCGGCACGACGATCAACTGCGGGTAACGTGCCTGCAGGATCCGGGCGTAGTCGCCTGCGGCGCGCGCGGCGACCCGACGCCCGGCCAGCTCCTGCAGGTCCCACACGGCCGGCGAATCCGGGCGCGTGAACACCAGGCTGTAGGCCGACAGATAAGGCCGGCCCAGCCGCACCGCCGCGCGGGTGGCCGGTGACAGGCGCTCGTCCATGGCATTGAGCAGCATGTCCGCCTCGCGCGTCTGCAGCGCCCGCTGCGCAGCGGGCCAGTCGGCCGCCTGCACGAACTGGAACTGCAGCCCGGTGCGGGCGCTGATCAGCCGCAGGTAGTCCCCCGACAGGCCTTTCAGCTGGCCATCGCGGACGTATTCCAATGGCGGAAGGGTGGCATCGGAGGTCACCCGGATCACCGGATGGGCGGCGACCCAGGCCTGTTCGGCCGGGTCCAGCAGCACGCTGGCCTGGGTGGCGGCGGCCGCTGGCAGCACCGCGGCCCCGACCAGCAGGCCGTAGCCCACCCAGGCGCATGCCCGAAGGCGCGACCGTCGGTGCGTCGGAAAAAGAGTCCCCATGCGTCAAGGATACGCCGCGACAGGCCCTGTTGCGGCGGGTCCGGGGCGTCAGGCAACCGACGATTGCGTCAACGAACCGCCAAAGTCGGCATACATTCGTTGCAGTACGGTTAATCTTCTGTTAATTATTGATGCAGCGCAACAGACCTACTGACGCGCAGGGAGAACCAACGGGATGAACCACTAACCGAACGACAACTCAACAATCCGACTGCAAGGTGCATGCATGAACGACCGCATTGGCAAGTGTGTTCACGCTCCGAAAGCCTTTTCGCCATTGGCATCTGCAGTACACGTGGCGCTCGCAACGGCCCTGCTGGTGACCAGCGCGGGGGCGCTGGCACAGGAAATCCCGGCCACGCCCGAAGCGGCCACCAACCTGGACACCGTGTCGGTGCTGGGCAGCCGCACCAAACCACGCACCGTGTCCTCTTCAGCGGTACCGATCGACATCATCAGCGGCGAAGAATTCCGCAACCAGGGCGCCACCGATGCGCTGGACCAGCTGAAGGTGCTGGTGCCTTCCTTCAACGTCAGTACCATTCCCATCGATGACGCCGCCAGCCTGGTGCGCCCGGCCAACCTGCGCGGCCTGCCACCGGACAACACCCTGCTGCTGGTCAACGGCAAACGCTTCCACCGTGCGGCGGTCATCACCTTCCTCGGCCATGGCCTGTCCGACGGTGCGCAGGGGCCGGACCTGTCGGTGTTCCCATCGCTGGCGCTGGAACAGGTGGAGGTGCTGCGCGACGGCGCCGCCGCCCAGTACGGTTCGGACGCCATCGCCGGTGTCATCAACTTCGGGCTGAAGAAACTGCGCGAAGGCGGCACTGCCGAAGTGTTCACCGGCAAGTACTACGAAGGCGACGGCCTGACCACGCAGTACTCCGCGCAGATCGGCCTGCCGCTGACCGAACGCGGTTTTGCCACGCTGACCGCTGAATGGCGCAATGCCGATGACACCTCGCGCAGCGTGCAGCGCGACGATGCCGCCGCGGCGATCGCCGCCGGCTACCCTGGCGTTGGCCAGCCGGCGCAGGTGTGGGGCTCGCCGAAGGTCGATGACGATTTCAAGCTGGTCTACAACCTGGGCCTGTCCACCGACAGCGTGGACTTCTACCTGTTCGGCAACCATGCCAAGCGCGACGTGGACGGCGGCTTCTACTTCCGCGATCCCACCGCGCGCTCTGGCGTGTACTCCAACGATGGCGGCGACACGCTGCTGGTCGGCAACCTGACCGGCGCCGGCGCCTGCCCGTCCATCGCCCTGCGTGACGGCGGCGGCAACCTGCTGCCGTATGCCGGCGTCAGTGCAGCGGTCGCCGCGCTGCCGACGAACTGCTACACCTTCCTGTCCAGCCTGCCGGGCGGCTTCACCCCGCGCTTCGGCGGGTCGCTGGAAGACACCTCGGTGTTTGCCGGGGCCAAGGGCACCTGGGAGGACTGGTACTGGGACGTGAGCGGCTCATGGGGCCGCAACGAGATCGACTTCACCATCTACAACACCGTCAATGCCTCGATGGGCCCGGTGCAGCCGGCCGGCCTGTCCTTCAAGCCGGGCGGCAACACCCAGACCGAAAAGAACCTCAACGTGGATGTCAGCCGCGATATCGCCGTCGGCTTCAGCAGCCAGCCGCTGCGTCTGGCAATGGGCGCGGAATGGCGCGAGGAAAGCTTCACCATCAGCCCCGGTGACGGCCCGTCCACGGCGATCGGCCCGCTCACCCAGCAGGGCTTCGCGCTGGGCTCCAACGGCTTCAACGGCTTCAGCGCGCGCACCGCCGGCACCTTCGACCGGCGCAACTGGGCCGCCTATGCCGACCTGGAAGCACAGCTCACCGAACGCTTCCTGCTGGCCGGCGCGCTGCGCTACGAAGACTACGATTCCTTCGGCAGCACCACCACCGGCAAGCTCACCGGCCGCTTCGACTTCACTGAAACCTTCGCCGTGCGCGGTGCCTACAACACCGGCTTCCGTGCCCCCACGCCCGGCCAGGCCAACATCAGCCAGATCAGCACCGTGTTCGGTGGAACGGCGCTGGAAGACATCGCCACCCTGCCCCCGACCGATCCGATCGCCCAGCTCAAGGGCGCCCAGCCGCTGACCCCGGAAGAGTCCAAGAACGTATCGCTGGGTGCGGTGTGGACCCAGGGCGACTGGCTGTTCACCGTGGACGGCTACCAGATCAAGGTGGAAGACCGCATCGCGCTGAGCACCAGCTTCGCGGTGACCCCGGCCGAGCGGGCCGCGCTGGTGGCCGGCGGTAATCCGGAAGCGGCGTCGATCTCGCAGGTGACCTATTTCGGCAACGCCTTCGACACCACCACCACCGGCGTGGACGTGGTCACCAGCTACCGCAGCGATCATTTCGGTGGCACCACCACCTATGCGCTGGCGGCCAACTGGAACCGCACCGAAGTGGATCGCTACGACACCGATTTCATCGATGCCGCGCGTGTGTACAAGCTGGAAAAGTCGCTGCCGCGCACCAAGGGCTACTTCAGCGTCAACCACCAGCGGCAAGTCTTCCACGCCAACCTGCGCTTCAACTACTACAGCAGCTGGTACGAAGACCACCTGGACAGCGGGGTGATCTCCGCCGCTGACGGTGGCCTGCCGATCCACGCCGGCAGCGCGTTGATCGTCGATGCCGAAGTGGGCTGGAAGTTCGTGTCCGGGCTGTACTTCAGCGTGGGCGCGCAGAACCTGTTCGACCGGGTGCCGTCGAAGAACCCGTGGGCCGGCGTGGCTGGCGCGGAATACCCGGTGCATTCGCCGTATGGCTTCAACGGCGGCTTCTACTACGCCCGCCTGGGTTGGAAATTCTGATCTGAGTGAACAGAGGGACCGGCGGCGGCGCACATCCAGGCGCCGCCGCCGGCAGGCGACGTGGAGACGCCGGCAGAGGCAATACGGACTATGAATCAACTTTATTAGACTATATGTGATTTATCGTCCAATACGCCGATGCACACTTGCTCTCACGGAACGCATCGCGCCGACCGCCCCTCCCTACAGGCCTCTCCATGAAAACCCTGACCCGAGTTCTCGCTGCTTCCCTCCTTGCCGTAGCCGTCCAGGCCTCGGCGCATGCCGCCAGCCCGATTCCCGAACCGGTCGCCGTAACGCGCAGCCCCAGCTACCTGACCACCCCGGACGGCGTACAGCTCTATTACAAGGACTGGGGCCCGAAGAATGGCCCGGTGGTGGTCTTCAGCCATGGCTGGCCGCTCAACTCGGACAGCTGGGACGCCCAGATGCAGTTCCTGGCGTCCAAGGGCTATCGTGTTGTCGCGCATGATCGCCGCGGCCACGGTCGTTCGAGCCAGCCGTGGACCGGCAATGACATGGACCACTACGCCGACGACCTGGCCACGGTGATCAATACGTTGGATCTGAAGGACGCTACCCTGGTTGGCTTTTCGACCGGTGGTGGAGAAGTGGCGCGCTACATCGCCCGCCATGGCACCGCGCGGGTGGCCAAGGCCGTGCTGATCAGCTCGGTGCCGCCCTTCATGTTGAAGACGGCCGACAATCCGAAGGGCGTCCCGATGGAGGTATTCGATGGCATGCGCGCCGCGCAGCTTGCGAACCGGTCCGAGCTGTACCGGGACATCGCCTCTGGACCCTTCTACGGTTTCAATCGTCCGGGTGCGAAGGTTTCCCAGGGCATGATCGACAGCTGGTGGGCGCAGGGCATGCAGGCCGGCGCCAAGAACACCTATGACTCCATCGCTGCGTTTTCAGCCACCGACTTCCGCGAGGACCTGAAGAAGTTCGATGTCCCGACCCTGGTCATCCATGGTGATGATGACCAGATCGTGCCCATCGACATCTCCGGCCGGGCGTCGGCAGCGCTGGTCAAGGGCGCCAGGCTGATCGTCTACCCGGGTGCACCGCACGGCCTGACCGAGACCCACAAGGACCGCGTCAACGCGGATCTGCTGGCGTTCATCAGCCACTGATCCTGTAACAGGACACGGCCTTCACGCCACCCCACCGGTTGCCTATGATGGGCCGCGCGAAGGCCGTGCCAGCGTGCACACAACGGGTTTTTCCTCATGTCCAACCTGCGCGCCCTGGCGTTGCTTACCTGCTGGTGCCTGCTCATGGTGGGCGGGCCTGCCGCCGCATTGGATCCATCGCGATCGGTGGCGCAGTTCCACCACACCGCATGGACCGTCAATGAAGGCGCGCCTGGACAGGTCACCGCCCTGGCGCAGACGCCCGATGGCTATCTGTGGCTGGGCACCGAGATCGGCCTGTACCGGTTCGATGGCGCCCGCTTTACCCGTTTCATGGCACCGGATGGCAGCGCCTTCCCCGCGACCAGTGTGTCCACGCTGCACGCCTCCGCCGATGGTGCGCTCTGGGTAGGCTTCCGCTACGGTGGAATCAGCGTGATCAAAGGCCCCCGCCTGCGTCACTTCTCCGCAGCGGACGGCCTGCCAACCAGCACGGTCTACCGCATTGCCGAGGACGCCGAAGGCCGCCTGTGGGCAGCGACGTTCACCGGCCCGGCCTTCTTCGATGGACAGCACTGGGCTCGGCCCACGCCCGCGATGGCCTACCCAGGGCACCAGGCGCGCACGCTGTTCACTGACCGCCAGGGCAGCCTGTGGATTGCTACCGAGGACGCCATCGTCGTGCTGCGTCGTGGTGCCAAGGCATTCGCCACTGTGCCGGGCCGGGTCGGCCGGGTCAGCCAGATCACCCAGTCGCCGGATGGCGCAATCTGGATCGCTGAAGCCGATGGGGGCATCCGCCCGCTGCAGGGTGAAGGAGCGCCTGCCCCTTCGGCCGGCCTGCTGTTCGACCGCGACGGCGTGCTGTGGGCGACCACGCTGGGCTCGGGTCTGCTCCGTTACCCCGCTGGCGGGACCGCCGAGCGAATGGAGCGCTTCCAGCGCGCCGATGGCCTCAGTTCCGACTACCTGCAGCCTCTGCTGGAGGACCGCGAAGGCAACCTGTGGGTGGGCAGCAGCCGCGGGCTGGATCGTTTCCGCCACGCCAATCTGGCAGTGGTTCCGATGCCGGAGGGCGCGCAGGATTTCTCCATCGCAGCCGATGGCGCGCACCTGCTGGTGGGAACCCGCAACCAGCCCCTGCAGCGGGTGGCGACCGCCGCACGCCAGCCGCTTGGGCTGGCGTCTACGATTACCGCCATGCAGCGCGACTCCAGGGGCACGCTGTGGCTTGCAGGCCACGAAGGGCTGTGGCGAAAGGTCGGCGAGCAGTTCCACAAGGTCACCGCGCTGCCCGTAGCGGCGCGGTCGGGCGTGCAGGCAATGGCGATCACAAGCGACGGTGCCGTGTGGCTGTCATTGAACACGCCTGGACTGCATCGCTTCCACCAAGGGCGCTGGACGCAGGTCAGCGGACGCGACGGCCTGCCTGCCGGCGACTCGCCGCTGGTGATGCACGTGGACGCAAGCGACCGCCTCTGGCTGGGCTTCGCACGCGGCGTCGTGGCCGTGCTGGCCAACGGACAGTTTTCCACCCCGTGGACGGGCGAGCCATTGCGGGTAGGCAACGTGACCGCGCTGCACGAAGATGGCGGTGGAATGTGGATTGGCGGCGAGCGCGGCTTGGCCCGGGTACACGGTGGGCAACTGCGCAACGTCATGCCGGCCGTCCGCGAAGACTTCCGCGGCATCAGTGGGATCGTCGCCGATGCCACGGGCGACCTGTGGTTCAACGGCGCCCGCGGCGTGCTGCATGTCCGCCAGGCCGATGTTCCGGCGCTGTTCGATGGTCCTGGTGCGCCGCGGTATGAAAAGTACGATGCACTCGATGGCCTGCCGGGTGTTGCCGCGCAGTTCCGGCCGCTACCAACGGCGGCACGATCGCAGGACGGCAGGCTGTGGTTTGCCACCACCAGCGGAGTGGTGTCCGTGCACCCGCGGCAGATCCGCCGCAATACGATCGCGCCGCCGGTCGAGATTCTCTCGGTCGAGGCCGACGGTGCCTCTTTGCCATTCAGCAGCGGCGGGATCGCGCTTCCCGCCGACACACGCAACCTGCGCATCGGCTTCACGGCATTGAGTCTTTCGATGCCCGAACGTGTCCGGTTCCGGTATCGGCTTCAGGGCTTCGATGGCGACTGGATCGAAACGTCGGAGCGCTCGGCGATCTACAACGCCCCAGGTTCTGGTCACTACGTTTTCCGCGTGATGGCAAGCAACAACGACGGGGTATGGAACGAAGCGGGGGACCAGCTGGTCGTCTTGATCGCGCCCAACTACTGGGAGACCGCATGGTTCAGGATGTTGTGCGTCGTTCTCGTCGTGGGCGTGCTGTGGGTGGCCTACCTGCTCCGTCTGAAGCAGGTGGCAGCACGGATCCGCGCGCGGCTTGACGAGCGCCACCGCGAACGCGAGAGGATCGCGCGGGAACTGCATGACACGCTGCTGCAGAGCACCCAGGGCCTGATCCTGCGCCTGGATGCCACCAGCCGGAAGCTTGCAGGCGATCATCCGGTCAGGCGGGAACTGGAGTCGGCCATGGGCATTGCCGAGCGCGTAGCAGCCGAGGGACGTGAACGCGTACGTGGGCTGCGCGGCCATTCGCGCCAATCACGGGACCTGGGCACTGCGCTGCTGGATGTGCGCGAGGACATCGCCATGCGGGAGCTGCCGGCAGTACGCCTGCTGGTGGAAGGTGCGCAGCGGCCGCTGCAGCAGTGCGCATGGGAAGAGGCTTACATGATCGGCCGGGAGGCATTGCTCAACGCATTCCGGCACGCAGGCGCGACATCCGTAGAGGTATCCCTGATCTACTCGAGGCAGGTGTTCAGGCTCCGCATCCGTGACGATGGCATCGGCTTCATGCCCGATGCCATCGTCCGGGAAGGACACTGGGGGCTGGAGGGCATGCGTGAGCGCGCCGCGCGTGCCGGGGGCGCCTTGGCCGTGCGCTCGGGGCCGCCCCACCGCGGCACACAGATCGAGCTGCAGATACCGGGATCGCTTGCGTGGACGCCTACGCGATCCCCGGGCGCCCTGGCCTGGCTGCTCGACCGCATCCGGCCGGCGCCGAGGGCCTAGGCCTGCAGCTCGGCGCGAAACGCGATCTCGATCAGCTGCTCTGGGAAGGCAAGTGCCGAAACGCCGATCAGGTTGCTGGCTACCTGCGGGACCGGCTGGCCATAGGCAGCCGGGCGTACCTTGCCGCTGGCGGCGAACGCGGCGGGCACGTCGATCACGAACAGGGTCTCCTCCACCACGTCTGCCAGCGACCCGCCCAGCTCGCCGAGGAGCAGCTGCGCATTCTCATACGTGCGTTTCATCTGCGCCTCCATGGTGTCGTAGTTGGCGGGCTTTCCGTCGGCGCCCAGCGCGGCGGGAGCGACCAGCTGACCGTCTGGCGTGTGCGAGAGCTGGCCGGAGACGAAGATCGTGTTGTTGACGCGCACAGCCTGGACATAGCCGTAGGCCGATTCCCACGGCACCCCGAAGCTGGCGGTCTTGCGAAAAGCGTTGCTCATGAAGCGGCTCCCTGTTGAAAGCGGCCAGTCTGAGGGCTACTCCAGACACGCGCCTCACCCGATAGAGGGAGGCGAAGGATGCACCGCGCTGCCCTGCTGCAGCCTTGGCCTGGCGCCCCGCACGGCCACGTCCACATGCCCATGATCGGCCTCGGCTATCCTGAAGGCCTTGACCCGACGCCGGAATACACCGAATGCCTTCCATCGACAGGGGCGCTGGATGTGCACTATGCCGCGATGCGGATCCACTGCCGTTCGACTTCAGTTACGCATTCCAGCCCATCGTGGATGTGCAGGAACGCGAGGTGTTCGCGCATGAAGCCCTGGTGCGCGGGCCGGCAGGCGAACCCGCCAGTTCGGTACTGTCACGCATCACCGCCGACAACCGCTATTCGTTCGATCAGGCCTGTCGCGAGAAGGCCATCCGGATCGCGGCGACGTTGAATCTGCCGTCGCATCTCTCAATCAATTTCCTGCCAAATGCGATCTACCGGCCGGAGGTCTGCATCCGCTCCACGCTGCAGGCAGCCGATCGGCATGGCTTTCCGGTTGAGCGGATCATCTTTGAAACCGTAGAGGGGGAGCAGGTCAGCGACGGCAGATGGCTGGCCGAAATCCTGAGCGAGTACAAACGGATCGGCTTCAAGACGGCAATCGATGACTTTGGTGCCGGGTTTGCCGGCCTGAATCTGCTGGCCGACTTCCAGCCGGACATCGTCAAGCTGGATATGGCACTGATCCGCGGCATCGACCGGAGTCCCGCACGACGTGCGATCGTGGCCGGCGTGGTGTCCATGTGCGAGCAGTTGGCGATCGATGTCATTGCCGAAGGCATCGAGACCAGTGATGAGGCGCACTGTCTGGAAGATATCGGTATCCGCCTGATGCAGGGCTATTGGTTTGCCCGGCCGCAGTTCGAGTCCGCCGCGCGCGAAGCCGGTATTGCCTGGACCAGATGATCCACGTCCGCCGCATCGACCGTGGGGCATGAGTGGCACTATTTCAAACAAACGCTTGAAACGCGCATAACTTCGCCGAACTGGACATCAACTCCAGCTTCCGCCAGACTGCCGCCCTTTCCTGTCGTTCGGCTCCCATGGCGAAACTGCTGGTACTGCATGGCCCCAACCTCAACCTGCTCGGCACGCGCGAGCCGGGGGTCTATGGCCACACCACCCTGCCCCAGATCGACCAGGCGCTGCACGCGCAGGGCGCCGCGGCCGGACACGCGGTGGAAAGCCTGCAGTCCAATGCCGAACACGTGCTGGTGGACCGCATCCAGGCCGCGCGCCTTGACGGCACTGCCTTCATCCTGATCAACCCGGCGGCATTCACCCATACCTCGGTGGCCCTGCGCGATGCGCTGGCCGCGGTGGACGTGCCGTTCATCGAAATCCACCTGTCCAACCCGCATTCGCGCGAACCCTTCCGCCAGCACAGCTATTTCAGCGACAAGGCGGTCGGTGTCATCTGCGGTTTCGGTGCCGACAGTTACCGTTACGCAATGGATGCCGCCCTGCAGCGGCTGTCCAACGCCTGATCGTCGAACGGGCGCCTGCGCCCTTCCCACTCCAGATAAAACCCAAAAAAAAGAGGCCCCCATGGATCTGCGCAAAATCAAGAAACTGATCGACCTGCTGGAAGAATCCAACCTGGCCGAGATCGAGATCAAGGAAGGCGAAGAGTCGGTGCGCCTGTCGCGCGCTCCGGTCGGCACCTTCGCGCAGATGGCCGTGCAGCCGCAGATGATCGCCGCGCCGGCCGCCGCTGCCGCTCCGGCCATGCCGATGCAGTCGCCGACCGAAGCCTCCACCGGTGGCACCGCCAAGCCGGGCAACGCGCTGCCGGAAGGCCACGTGCTGCGTTCGCCGATGGTCGGCACCTTCTACGCATCGGCGTCGCCGGACAAGCCGGCCTTCGTCAGCATCGGCCAGCAGGTCAAGGAAGGCGAGACCCTGGCGATCATCGAAGCGATGAAGATGTTCAACCCGATCGAAGCCGATGCGTCGGGCACCATCGTCGCCATCCTCGGCGAGAACGGCCAGCCGGTTGAGTTCGACCAGCCGCTGTTCGTGATCGGCTGAGGGGCCGGCCATGCTCGATAAAATCGTCATTGCCAACCGAGGGGAAATTGCGCTGCGCATTCTGCGCGCGTGCCATACCCTGGGCATCCGCACGGTGGCCGTGCATTCCACCGTCGACCGCAACCTCAAGCACGTGGCCATGGCCGACGAATCCGTCTGCATCGGCCCGGCCGCGTCGACCGACAGCTACCTCAACATCCCGGCGTTGATCGCCGCAGCTGAAGTGACTGACGCCCAGGCGATCCATCCCGGTTACGGCTTCCTGTCGGAAAACGCGAACTTCGCCGAACGCGTGGAAGAATCCGGCTTCATCTTCATCGGCCCGAAGGCCGACACCATCCGCCTGATGGGCGACAAGGTGGAAGCGATCCGTGCCATGAAGGCCGCCGGCGTGCCGTGCGTGCCGGGCTCGGGTGGTCCGCTGGGCGATGACATCGTCGCCAACACCAAGATCGCGCGTGAGATCGGTTACCCGGTCATCATCAAGGCCTCCGGCGGCGGCGGCGGCCGCGGCATGCGCGTGGTGCATGCCGAAGCGTCGCTGAAGACCTCCATCGAAACCACCAAGAGCGAAGCCAAGGCAGCGTTCGGAAACGGTGAGGTCTACATGGAGAAGTACCTGGAAAATCCGCGCCACGTGGAAATCCAGGTGCTGGCCGATGGCCAGGGCAACGCGATCCACCTCGGTGAGCGCGACTGCTCGATGCAGCGTCGCCACCAGAAAGTGGTCGAAGAAGCACCGGCACCGGGCATCAGCGATGAAGCGCGCGAGCAGATCGGCAAGGTCTGCGTGGAAGCCTGCATCCGCATCGGTTACCGCGGCGCCGGCACTTTCGAGTTCCTCTACGAAGACGGCCGCTTCTACTTCATCGAAATGAACACCCGCATCCAGGTGGAGCATCCGGTCACCGAAATGGTCACCGGCATCGACCTGGTGGTGGAGCAGCTGAAGATTGCTGCCGGCCAGAAGCTGTCGATCAAGCAGAGCGACATCGTGCTGACCGGCCATGCCATCGAATGCCGCATCAACGCGGAAGATTCGGAAACCTTCGTGCCGAGCCCGGGCCAGATCACCGCCTTCCATGCACCCGGCGGTCCCGGCGTGCGCGTGGACACGCATATCTACGCCGGCTACCGCGTGCCGTCGAACTACGATTCGATGATCGGCAAGCTGATCGTGCACGGACCGGACCGCGAGACCGCCATTGCACGCATGCGGGTGGCGCTGAGCGAGATGGTGGTGGACGGCATCAAGACCAACGTCGCCCTGCAGCAGCGGATCATGCGCGACAAGGGCTTCCAGGCCGGTGGGCAGAACATCCACTACCTGGAAAAGCGCCTGGCAGAGCGCAAGACCAAGTCGATCGCGCTGACCTGATCGCACCCGCCAGCGCCGGCCAGCAGGCCGGCGCTGATGCTTACTCGTAACGCAGCGTCACTACCATCGCGCCATTGGCCGGCCCTCCGCGCACGCGTTCCTCCACCTGGTAGTAGCGGGCGCGCAAGGGGATGGTGTATCTGCCATTGGGCGTATCGGTCAGCGCCAACCCGCTCGCGCGGAACACACCATAGCCCACCGGCGTGTTGTTCGGCAGGGCGACCTGTATCCCGACACCCTGTGCCGGCACGGTGCCAGGTGGACGCTGCAGTGCCATGACCGACTGCGCGGCGTCCAGGATCGCGGCCTGGGGATCAACACGGAAACCAATCGCATTGGCGCGACGCTCGTCCAACCGCTCTGCCGTGCCAGCATCACTGGTATGGAAGGAACGACGCCAGCCGGGAAATACCGGGCATTGCTCCAGTGCCACCGAGAAATCAACCCATGGCGTCGCGCTGCCGGGCCCGGTAAGGAGGCGTGCCGGATGGCTGCCCAATGGCACGGTGGCGTCGCGGACGTTGCAGGTGCCGATCACAAGGTTGAGCTGCCCTTGGACCTCTGCCCGATACGCATCAAGTTCCGTTCCCGGGCCCCAGCGCACTACCAGTCGCGGCGTGGGTAGACTGCTGGCCGCAAGCGTACCGGGTGAAATGGGTCCGGTCTTGATCAGCTCGAAGGTCAACGCCGGCGGGATGCCGCGCCGGAGGTAGCCCGGGCCCAACGCATCGCTCACGAGCACTGTCGGCACGGTGGCGCCCGATCGCCACCAGCGGATCGCAACGCCGGGGATGCGCGTCGCGTAGAACCCCGGCCGGCCCGGTACCGGTACCCCCGGATCACCGGAGTATTCCAGGCGCCACTCACTGCGACCCACGCCACCGCCACAGGTCACGAGCCCGGGAATACTGGCGCTATGGCCGCTGTAGTAGATGACGCTGCCGACGGGCACGTCGGCGCCCACTGTGATGGTGCCCTGCAAGGGCATCGTCACCCTCTGCGGACCGGTCATTCCACCGTCGTAGGTACATGTCTGCGCCAACGCCGGCGCCACCCAGCAAAGGGCCAATGGCAACAGGAAGCGAAGTGAGGAACAGCATTTCATGGTCATCACCTGACAGGAAACAAGGCGTCGCAACAAGCTCTACTACATCGAGTTCTCCGCCGCAGGCCATTCGCATGGCATGGGACCGGGCTGAACTCGTCACGGCGGGGCGCCCACGCCGGACCTCATTCGTAACGCAGCGTCATCACCATCGCGCCGTTGGCCGGCCCTCCGCGCACGCGGTCCTCCACCTGGTAGTAGCGGGCGCGCAGCGGGATGCGGTAACTGCCGTTGGCGGTCGTGGTCAGCGGCAACCCGCTGTCGCGGAACGCACGGAAACCCACCGGCGATTCGTCATCCCACGCCACCTGGATGCCGATGCCGCGTGCTGCCGGGTTGCCGGGGGTGCCCGGCTGCAGGGCCATGATCGACCTCGCCTGATCGAGAATCTCCGTGGACGGGTCCAGACGTACGCCAATCCGGTTGGCCACCCGCCGGCCTGCCCGCTCGACCGTGCCGCTGTCATCACGCGCGTATGCCGCCATGCGGCCGAAGAACGCCGGGCAGTCGGTCAGTGGAACTTCATAACGCTGCCATGCGGCGAAGCTGCCGATGCCGTTGAAGGTGCTTTGCGGGATCGCTCCCATCCGCACGTTGACGTCGCCCACCCGGCACGTGCCGGTCACGATGTTCAACTGCCCGACGATCTGGGATTCCCAGATGTTGATGTTGCCCGCGCCCAGGGTGGACTGGCGCGCGCGTGGAAGTGAACTGCCCTGCAGCACGCCCGCACTGATCGGGCCGATCTTGTAAAGGCTGAAGTCCACAAGTTTGGAGAAGATGATCCGGGTCGGATCAGCACCGACGGTGTAGTCGCCGGGATTGCGCGGAAACTTGGCGCCCGCGTACCACATCGCGACGCCGACGCCAGGAATGGAGGTTTTATAGATGCCGGGCAGCCCCGATGGCTCCCCCGGGCTCCCCATGTAGGCTTCCTCCCGCTGTATCCGACCGGGACCACCCGTGCAGCGGATGTTGGCGTCTGAGCCGCTGTTATGGGTTGCCGTATAGATTTCGGCGCCCACGGGGACGTCCGCCCCGACCGTGATCGTGCCCTGCAAGGGCAGGATGATCTGAAACGGCGTCGGCCATTCAGGAGGATGCGTACAGGTCTGCGCCAGCGCCGATCCGGCGTTGCACAGGGCCAGGGCTGCCATGAATCTGAGGACTCGAGGGGACGTCATGTCATCACCGTTTGGAAAGTTGGCCGAGCGTCGAGCGTGCTCGCTCATCGGGAGTTTCCCCAACCCTCGCCATACACGACATCGGATGGGTCTGATTCCGCACTGCTCGTAGCACAGGATCACCAACGCAACAGCGGATTTCATCGGCACCACCGACAGCGAATGCAGCGTACGTCGAGGTCAGCCCCGCGCTTGTACAGGGTCAGCTGTTACCGGGCGCCATCCCATCAGATGCGTCCGAAATGCGGGCACGCCGCCTCAATTGGCCAGTGCTGCGGTGGCCGGCTGCACCGCACCGACATCGGTGATGGTGCTGTACGCGATGCCGATCACGCCGGGCGGCCGCGTGGCAGGTCCGTCAAGCGGAAACACCTGGGTAGCACGCGGGGCGACCATGCCGCTTCCGGTGTCGGCGGATACCTTTCCATCGACGGTCAACGAGATCGCGGCGAAGCTGACGTGCCACGGCGTCGGGTTATCGACCTGCACGGCCAGCCCGTCCGCGCGCTGCTGCAGCGACCAGCGCAGCTGGCGGTGGGCACTGTCGGCCTCGCCGGACAGTCCGGCGGGACGATAGAACAGCTTGATGCGGCTGCGGAAGGCCAGCTCCAGCTTGTCCTCCTCGACGCTGGAGGGCGGGATGTCCAGCACGTTTACCCAGTACAGCGATTCGCGGTCGCCAGGCTGCGCCGGGCCGGTGAAGTGGATGCGCACCGCCTGCTTCGTACCCGCGTCCATGCGCAGCAGGGGCGGCGTCATCACGAACGGGGCCTTGGCCGCTTCGGGCGGGGTGTCCTGGTCACCGTCATCGATCCACAGCTGCACCAGCGACGGACGCTGTGCGGCGTTCTCCAACGCCAGCGTGACCTCTTTTTCCTGCGCTGGATAGACCACGCGGGTGCCGGCGATCACCACGCCGGCGCTGGCGGCGAACGGGCACAGCAGGACGGCTGCAAGGGCAACGGCCGATAGCGATCGCATGACGACGGCAAGCATGGCGTTCTCCGACGGGACAGTGTCGTGGGGACCGCGCGGGCCGACACTGTCAGGATGGGGCCATTAGAACCCTGCCGGGCCTCCCGTGGAATATGACGCGACCGATGAACTGGCCGACCCCGGGGCCGGCCCCTCACGATGCTGGATCAGCGCCGCTCCGCTGCTTCGGCCGGGACCTGGCTGCCCGCCAAGGGACGCACGCCATTGGGCGAGGACGGGTCGACGATCACCATGGTTTCGGTGGAGCCATCCGGCCATACCACCTGGAAGGTACTGCCCGCCGGCAACGAGGTGAACGGCATGCCGCTCTGCGCACGGTATACCGCGGCGACCTGGCTGGCGCCGGCACGGCGCACCTCCGGCGTGGACTGCACCTTGGTCAGCTCCACGGTGGACAGTCGTCGGTAACGGTCTTCCTGGGTATCGATCATCAGCAGGCCGACCGCACCCGCCGAATAGGCGACGAACAATGCCACCCAGAACCAGAACTTCGCCCCGTGCAGGATTCGACGGTACTTCATCGCCCTTTCCTCTTTCCAATCAGTTCTTCGACCCATTCGGTCATTTTTTCGGCACCCTGCCGCGAAACCGCAGCGTCGTATACAAAATCAGTGAAGTCCTGCCCGTCTTCCTGGCTGCAGATGCCACCGTTGGCGCAGAAGCTGTTCATCAGCACGCTGTCGCTGCCGCAGGGCATGCCCAGTTCGCAGGCCGCCACACGCCAGGCCAGTTCGCTCAGTGCCTCGCCGGCCACCATGCCGGTCATCGCACGGTCGCCGGACGCACGCAGGCCCATCGCCGGGGCCAGCGCCATGTAGGCTTCCGGATCATGCGAATCGCGCACGCGCTCGACCAGGCCGCGCCGGTAGTCTTCGTCGGTCTGCAGCGGCTGGCCGTCCGCCAGCAACGAGGCTTCGGCGGCGAGGTTACCGCCCTGCGCCGCCTGCCGGCGCTGCGCGAACACCAGCGGGTAGCCCAGGCCGTCACTGGCCACGAAGCCGCCGCATCGCGCGGCAACACGCTGTCGCGCGCCAGCCATCGCGGTCGATGCACGCTCACCCATCCCGGTCAGTACGCTGTTGTCCAACTGGTAACCACCGGGATCGTTGGCGTACTGGCTGCAGTAATCGTAGACCCGGCTCAGCATCCAGCGCGCCTCGACGTTGCCGCTGTCGGCCTGGCCGCGCAGGCGCTGGGCGAACGCAAACAGATCCGTATCGCCTTCCATGTCCGCACGGATGTCCAGCGGCAGACCCGAAGGCACGGCGTTGAGCGGAATTTCGTTGCTGCCCAGTCGGCGTGCCAGCGCCGCGGGCAGCGTCGTCTGCGCAGTCTGCGTGTCTGCTTGCGACACACCAGCATCCATCGCGGCAGGGCCGGATTCCTGCGCATGCAGCAGGTGCCCGCCCATGCGCATGCCCGCTGCGCCGAGCAATGCCACGGCCGGCACCACGAGCAACCAGGTTTTCAGGGCCGGAGCAAACGCCATCAGGGGACAAGCCGTTGACAGGCAAGGCAGGAGCGCGAGTCTACCAAGGGGAATGCCGCGTGTCTGGAGCGGCCTATTCAGTCTCCGTTTCCGGTGAGATGGCTGCCGCCGCCCCGGATCGACTAGCATTCCCTTCTTTGCCGGACCTCGCCTGCCATCATGCCGTTCCTGGAACTGACCCTGCGCTGCACCGAAGCCACCCAGCCCCGCTACGAAAATGCGCTGGAGGATGTCGGCGCGCTGGCGGTGACCCTGCTCGATGCCGAGGCTGACACCACCAACGAGCACGCCATCCTGGAGCCCGGCGTCGGCGAGACGCCGATGTGGGACACGCTGGTTCTGAGCGCATTGTTCCCGCATGACGCCGATGGACTGTTGCTGCTGGCCGCGCTGGAAGCCTTCGACGATGGCCTGGACTGGTCGACGGTGAGCTTCCGTGCGGTGGAAGACCAGGACTGGGAACGCGTCTGGCTGGACCAGTTCGAGCCGCTTTCCTTCGGCGAACGGACCTGGATCGTGCCGTGGAACCATGACCTGCCTGAGGCCGCACAGACAGCCGATGCCGCCGTGGTGCGGCTGGACCCGGGCCTGGCGTTCGGCTCCGGCACCCACCCGACCACCGCGCTGTGCCTGCGCTGGCTGGATGGCCTGGCCGGGGCGGGCCTGCTGCAGGGACAGCGCGTGCTCGATTTCGGTTGCGGCTCGGGCATCCTGGCACTGGCCGCGTTGAAGCTGGGCGCGGCCGAGTCGATCGGCGTGGACAACGATCCGCAGGCGCTGATCGCCACCGCCGACAACGCCGAGCGCAATGGCGAACTGCCGCGCATGCATGTCTACCTGCCGCAGGACGAACCGGTGGCCACCTACCCGGTAGTGGTCGCCAACATCCTGGCCTCCGCGCTGGATGCGCTGGCCGACCTGCTGGCGGCACGCGTGGCCGCCGGCGGCCGCATCGCGCTGTCGGGCATCCTGCACGGCCAGGAAGACGAACTGCTGCAGCGTTACGCGGCCTGGTTCGATGACCTGCAGGCGACCCAGGACGGCGACTGGATGCGCATCACCGGCGTGCGCCGCGCCTGATCACGGCAAGACGTGATTGAATAGAGGCTGGACCCGAGACGGTACCTGCATGTCCGAACCGAACCCGCCCCGTCGACCGCTGGCCACCTTCCTGCGACCGCACGCCGGATCGCAGGCCGACACGGATGCGACCCCGTTGGCGGAGCCGTCGGCGCCGCCGGCCAGCGCATCGCCGGACATCGAAGACAGCCCGGCCGATGCAGCCCCGGAGCCGGTCGCGGAGCCCGTCGCGATCACCGACGAGGCACCGTCGCAGGTAGAGGCGACCATGTCCGAGCCGGTCCGTGCGGCGGCCAGCGGGAGCCCGCTTGTCCAGGCAGAGCCGGTGTTCCTGCGCGGGGGTGGGCATCGATTGCACACGCCACGCTGGCAATGGGCCATCGTGGCCGCGCTGTCGCTGCTGTTGCTGCTGCAGATCGCGCTGGCCGACCGCGCCCGCCTGGCGGCAGAGGCCAGCACCCGTCCCTGGATCGCCGGCCTGTGCAGCGTCCTGCGCTGCGACCTGCCCGCATGGCGCGAACCGGCGGCGTTCAGCATGATCAGCCGCGACGTGCGGCCGGTGCCGCAACAGGCCGGTGCACTGCAGGTACAGGCAAGCATCCGCAATGACGCGCAGTGGGCGCAGGACTGGCCGGTGCTGCGGCTGTCGCTGTCCGATGCCGATGGCCGGGTGATCGGCAGCGGCGTGTTTGACGCATCCGACTATCTTGGCACCGGGGCAGAAACGGCGGGGCTGCTCGAACCCGGCCAGAGCGCGCAGATCGCCTTCCAGGTCAGGGAACCTGCGGCGTCCACGGTCGCGTTCAACTTCGAATTTCTGTGACCCAGGCAGGCCAGCGGCCCGTGCAGGGGACGGCGGCTCGCGCTAGACTGGCCGCCACCACCTTCTTCGCCAGCGCCAGCATCTGCTCCGGCGCGGCCACCAGATCGGGATTCCCATTGAACGCTGTACTCTCTCGTCCTGACACCAGTCGTGGCGCTGCGCGTCCTCCGCTCCGCGAACATGTCGCCCAGTCCGTGCGCCGCTACCTGCGCGACCTGGATGGCTGCGATGCCGATGACGTCTACGAGATCGTGCTGCGCGAGATGGAAATTCCGCTGTTCGTGGAAGTGCTGAACCATTGCGAGGGCAACCAGAGCCGCGCCGCGGCGATGCTCGGCATCCACCGGGCCACCCTGCGCAAGAAGCTGAAGGAATACGGCATCAGCGCCTGACCCGGCACCGCATTACGTGTGAGGGCGCCCCAAGGCCTACAATATCGGCCCCGCCTGCTGCCGTTGCCCTGCCCCCATGAGTGCTGACCTGCTGCCCGTCCGTCGGGCCCTGCTTTCCGTTTCCGACAAGACCGGCCTGATCGCGCTGGCCACCGCCCTGTCCGCACGCGGCGTGGAACTGCTGTCCACCGGCGGCACCGCCAAGGCGATCCGCGAGGCCGGCCTGGCGGTCAAGGATGTCTCCGACGTCACCGGTTTCCCGGAAATGATGGACGGCCGGGTCAAGACCCTGCACCCGATGGTGCACGGCGGCCTGCTGGGCCGCGCCGGTACCGATGATGCGGTGATGGCCGAGCACGGCATCGGCGCGATCGACCTGCTGGTGCTGAACCTGTATCCGTTCGAATCGGTCACCGCCAAGGCCGACTGCGCGCTCGACGACGCCGTGGAGAACATCGACATCGGCGGCCCGGCGATGCTGCGTTCGGCGGCGAAGAACTTCGCCCGTGTCGCGGTGGCGACCGATCCGTCGCAGTACGACGAACTGCTGGCCGAACTGGCTGCACACGATGGCCAGCTGTCGGCCGCCAAGCGCTTCGCGCTGTCGGTGGCGGCGTTCAACCGCGTCGCCCAGTACGACGCGGCGATCAGCAACTACCTGTCCGCCGTCGCCTCGCGCGAGACCGCCGTGCCGGTGCGCAGTGAGTTCCCGGCGCAGATGAACTCCTCCTTCGTGAAGGTGATGGACCTGCGCTACGGCGAGAATCCGCACCAGAGCGGCGCGTTCTATCGTGACCTGTATCCGGTGCCGGGCACGCTGGCTACCTTCCAGCAGCTGCAGGGCAAGGAACTGAGCTACAACAACCTGGCCGATGCCGATGCGGCATGGGAATGCGTGCGCCAGTTCGAGGCGCCGGCCTGCGTGATCGTCAAGCACGCCAACCCGTGCGGCGTGGCCGTGGGTGCCGGCAACGGCGATGCCTATGAACTGGCCTATGCCACCGATCCGACCAGTGCCTTCGGCGGCATCATCGCCTTCAACAAGCCGCTGGACCTGGCCACCGCGCAGGTGATCCTGGACCGTCAGTTCGTTGAAGTGCTGATCGCCCCGGACTACGAACCGGCCGCGCTGGAATATGCCACCAAGAAGGCCAACGTGCGCGTGCTGCGCATCCCGCACGGTGAGGGCCTGAACAACTACGACAGCAAGCGGATCGGATCGGGGCTGCTGCTGCAGTCGTCCGACAACCGCGGCATGACCCGCGACGAACTGAAGGTGGTCAGCAAGCTGGCCCCGACCGACAAGCAGTTCACCGACCTGCTGTTCGCCTGGAAGGTCGCCAAGTTCGTGAAGTCCAACGCCATCGTGTACGCCAAGGACAACCGCACCATCGGCGTCGGTGCTGGCCAGATGAGCCGCGTCTACTCGGCGCGCATCGCCGGCATCAAGGCCGCCGACGCCAACCTGGTGGTCGAGGGTTCGGTGATGGCCTCCGATGCGTTCTTCCCGTTCCGCGACGGCATCGATGCCGCTGCTGCTGCCGGCATCAAGGCGGTGATCCAGCCGGGCGGTTCGATGCGCGACGCCGAAGTCATCGCCGCCGCCGACGAACACGGCCTGGCGATGGTGTTCACCGGCGTGCGTCACTTCCGTCACTGACGGAAACCGGATCCCTTGGGGGTGCCGACCCGTTCGTCACCCCGCGTCTCTTTCCCCGCGTATCGGAAATCCCTCGCATGAAGATCCTCGTCATCGGCTCCGGCGGCCGCGAACACGCCCTGGCCTGGAAGCTGGCCCAGTCCCCGCAGGTCACCGAGGTGCTGGTCGCGCCCGGCAATGCAGGCACCGCCAACGAAGCGAAGTGCCGCAACGTGGACATCAAGGTCACTGACCTGGATGGCCTGCTGGCACTGGCACGCTCCGAAGGCGTCGCCGTCACCGTGGTCGGCCCGGAAGTGCCGCTGGTGGCCGGCGTGGTCGATGAGTTCCGCGAAGCCGGCCTGCGCATCTTCGGGCCCACCGCCGCTGCGGCGCAGCTGGAAGGCAGCAAGGCCTACGCGAAGGATTTCCTGGCCCGGCATGGCATCCCGACCGCGTACTACGCCGTGCACACCGACGTCGACGCGGCGCTCGCCCACATCCGCGAAAAGGGCGCACCGATCGTGGTCAAGGCCGATGGCCTGGCCGCCGGCAAGGGCGTGATCGTGGCGATGTCGCTGGAAGAGGCCGAATCCGCGGTGCGTGACATGCTGTCCGGCAACGCCTTCGGCGATGCCGGCGCGCGCGTGGTGATCGAAGAATTCCTCGATGGCGAAGAGGCCAGCTTCATCTCGATGGTCGATGGCGTGCATGCGTTGCCGATGGCCACCTCGCAGGATCACAAGCGTGTCGGCGATGGCGATACCGGCCCCAACACCGGCGGCATGGGCGCGTATTCGCCGGCCCCGGTGGTGACCCCGGAGGTGCACGCGCGGGTGATGCGTGAGGTGGTGGAACCGACCGTACAGGGCATGATCGCCGATGGCGTGCCGTTCACCGGCTTCCTGTATGCCGGCCTGATGATCGATGCCAGCGGCGCGCCGAAGGTGATCGAGTTCAACGTGCGCTTCGGCGACCCGGAAACCCAGCCGGTGATGCTGCGCCTGCAGTCGGACCTGCTGGACCTGGTACAGGCGGCGATCGACGGCACGCTGGACCAGGTGCAGGCGCAGTGGGATCCACGTCCGTCGCTGGGCGTGGTGCTGGCCGCTGCGCCGTATCCGGAAGCGCCGATCACCGGCGATGTGATTTCCGGCCTGGACCGCGTGCCGGACACCGCCAAGGTGTTCCACGCAGGCACCGCGCTGGATGCCCAGGGCAACGTTGTCAGCGCCGGTGGGCGGGTGCTGTGCGTGGCCGCACTCGGCGACAGCGTGCGCGATGCGCAGGCCAATGCGTATGCCGGCGTGGCCCAGGTGACGTGGGCCAATGCGTTCCACCGCAGTGATATCGGCTGGCGTGCGATCGCCCGGGAACGTTGAGTCGCATGACGGCTTGACGACCAGCGGTCGTCACTACCACCGCCGAGCGCGCATAAAAGAAAACGCCGGGCAGTGCCCGGCGTTTCTGTATGCAGCGGCTGCCTGCGCTTACGCGGTAAACAGCGCCTTCATCTTCTTCAGCGCGTTGGCTTCGACCTGGCGGATGCGCTCGGCGGACACGCCGTACTCATCGGCCAGCTCCTGCAGCGTGACCTTGCTGTCGGCGTCCAGCCAGCGACGGGCGATGATGTCGCGCGAACGCGCATCCAGTTCCGCCATGCCTTCGCGCAGCAGCTGCAGCTGGTTGTCTTCGCTGTCGGCGCGCTCGTACGCCATCGAAGGATCTTCTTCATTGGCCATCAGGTACGCCGCCGGCGACGGCGGGGCGTGGTCGTCGTCTTCGTCGCTCGGCGCGTCGAACCCGATATCGCGACCGGACAGGCGCGACTCCATCTCGAGCACTTCGCGCTCGGACACGTTGAGGTCCTTGGCCACCGCGGTGACTTCGGCAGCGTTCATCCAGCCCAGGCGCTTCTTCGAACGACGCAGATTGAAGAACAGCTTGCGCTGCGCCTTGGTCGTGGCCACCTTCACGATGCGCCAGTTCTTCAGGATGAACTCGTGCATTTCCGCACGGATCCAATGCACCGCGAAGGACACCAGGCGCACGCCCATGTCCGGGTCGAAGCGCTTGACTGCCTTCATCAGGCCGATGTTGCCTTCCTGGATGAGGTCGCCCAGGGCGAGGCCGTAGCCGTTGTAGCCGCGGGCCACGTGCACCACGAAACGCAGGTGCGAATGCACCAGCTCGCGGGCCGCGTCCAGATCGGTCTGATCACGGAAACGACGCGCCAGGTCCTGCTCATCATCGACCGACAGCACCGGGATCTGGTGCACGGCACCGATGTAGGCGTCCAGCGAACCGAGCGCACTGGGAATCGGGAGATTGTTTGCCACAAGGGCAGTAGAGGTGTTCTGGCTCATGGGTCTCATCTTAGCAGTCCGATACTTCGACTGCTAAAGGTCAAAAAAGTTCCAGTGTTCCGGTGACAGAACAATGGCGCTGAGTACCCATCTACCCTACCGCGATTTGGTGACAGTGGCGATAGGGGCGCAGATCTTGTAAGACTCTATATAGATCAATGACATGAGCGAGATACGGGCCGGTAATTCCGTGCAGATTGGCTGAACGGACAGCGGAATCTCCGCATTCAGCCGCAAAAAGTTGTCAGGCGTTCAGCGCCTGCAGATCGGGAGTGCCAAGCGATGCCCGGCCGATCCCCGGAAACGCTCGCCAGGCACGGCTCCGCGCTCCCGTCAGCCCTCAGTAATACCCCGCCAGGTTCAGGAAGAAGCCTTTCTGGTCATAACGCAGCTCGGTCATGTCATCGCTGAACTCGGTGAAGTTGTAGCCGCCGCCGATCTTGAAGTTCTCGCCCACCCGGCGGTCGACGCCGACCAGCCAGCCCTTGCGTACGCCGCCGTCGCGCACCTTCAACCAGCGGTGCTCGGCGAGCCCTTCCCACTTCTCGAACAGGCGGTAGCGCAGCTGCAGCGCAGCGAAGTCGGCGCGGCTGTCCAGCCAAGCGCCTTCGCCACGCCCGGTGCGGTAATCGCCCCAGCGCGAGGCCAGCTTGCCGGCCACTTCCCAGCGCGCGCCGAACTGGCGGATGCCTTCCAGCGACAGCACCTGCGAGCGCTGGTCATACAGGTTGCCGCCTTCCTGCCCCAGCGAGGCCACGTCATAGAGGTAGGTGAACTTGCCGAAGGCGGCCCAGCGGGTGTTGTCATGCGGGCGCCAGGCAAAGCCCATGTTGGTTTCCACCAGCTTGGCATCGGCCACCGGGTTGATCCGGTCCTGGGTATCGGCATAGTTCGCGCGCAGGGCAAGGCGCCAGTCTTCGTTGACCTTGTACAGCAGGCGGTTGGTGGTCACCCACTGCTCGCGCTGTTCGGCGCCGGAGTCGTGCCGGTATTCCAGCTTGCTGTTCCACTGCGCCACCGCATCGGTGCGTCCGCCGCTGACACTGTAGGCACGACGATCAATGCGTCCGAGGGTCGATTCCAGTTCGCCATCCATCACCGTGAAGCCGAGGTTCCAGCCCTGCGCCGGGTAGAAGTCCATGCCGAAGGTATGCACCAGCCCGGCATTGTCCTGCCGGCGATCCTTCAGGTACTGGCTTTCGTTGTACACATTGACCTGGTTGCTCAGCCGCCAGCGCTGGCCCAGCGTCCAGCCGGACTGCAGGCCGGTGTCGAACAGGGGATCGGTGCCGGTGCGGTCGCTGCTGTAGCTGTAGCTGCCGTACAGGCTGTGGTCCGGTGCCATGCGGTATTCCGCATCGACCTTGCCGCCATGCCCGCGACTGCCGCCGCTGACTTCGGCGCCGACGCTGCTGCGGTCACCGAACAGGTAGCGCGCCCCCAGGGTCAGCAGGTCGTTCTTCTCGTACGCGCCACCGTCGTCATCCACCGTGACCTGGCCGGTGCTGTACAGCTCCCAGGATGAGCCGAAGCGCTGCCGGTAGCCGATCGCCGCCAGCAGCGCATCCACCGTCTGCAGGCGCTGTTCTTCCCGCACGCGGCGCAGTTCACCGGTCCACTGGCCGTCGTTGCCCAGCCGCCAGTCCGCGGTCAACTGGGTCTGTTCCAGCGCCAGTTCGCCTTGTTCGGTGCGGGTGTGGCGTCCATACAGGCTGAAGTCGTCGGTGAGGTAGCCAAGGAACTCAGCGCCGTATTCTTCCACCGCCAGCCCGGTGTCCTGGCGCGCGACCGAGAAACCGGCATCCACGTCGCGCCACCACGCGCCGACGCTCCAGTCCTGCGCGGTCCAGCCGAGCTCGCGCAGGTTCGCACGCGCTTCCACCGCCGTGGCACTGCCCGAGCGCTGGACGTCATACGGGTTGCGGCGGATGAAGCTGAGGCCGCCGTTGTCCGAATAGAACACCGGCGCGGCGGTGGCATCGGTCTCGGTGTGCTCCACCTTTACATAGGTGCCGCGCCCGGCCTGCAGGGTGAGATCGGCGCCCTTCAGCGTGTAGTTCTCGCCGCTGCGGTTTTCTTCCACCCAGGTGCCACCGATGGCCACGTGGTCACCGATCCACTGGCGGCCACGCGCGCCCATCGTCACGTCGTCGCTGCTGAAGCCCAGCGGCACGTATTCGTAGTCCACCAGCAGCAGCTGGTCGTAGCCGTCCAGCGGCATGTCACGGGTGATGCTGCGCACGTTCTCACGGGTCAGCATCGCCAACGGGCGGGTCAGGATCAGGCGGCCCTGCAGGTCATCGATCTCGTAGTCCACGCCTTCCTGCAGGGTGACGCGGGTTTCGCTACGGCCGGTGGTGCGGTCACGCACTTCCAGCACCACCTGTTCCGAACCGGGCAGCACATCGGTGTGGCGCAGGTAGTACAGGCTGCCACCGGTGCCGAGGAATTCGCTGTGCCCGGGCGCGGACTGCGCTTCGGAACCGAACACCTTCAGCTGCGAGCGTGCCTCGCCCAGCGGCGTGGCTTCCAGCGAACGCCAGTTCAACGCGCCGCCGTACAGCGAACGCACGTACTGGCCATACTCGGTACCGGTGATGCCGGTCGCATAGTTGCCCCAGATCGCCTGGCTCTGGTCCCAGTCCACGCGCAGGTACAGCCGCCCCTGCGTGTCCACGTCGCGCCAGGTGGTCGAATCATCGCCGTACACCGGGTAGTACAGGTCCGGATCAAGGCGACGGAACACATCGGTCGGATCGGCTTCCCAGAAATCGCGGAACAGGTGCTTCAACTCGCGATCCTGGGTGTCGGCCTGCGCGGTCAGCAGGTACTTGCCGCGCATCTTGCCCTTCAGGTAGAACGCCAGCCGCCCTTCGCTCAGGAAGCTGTCGTCGTCGCGGTCATCGGCGGCCAATGGCTGCAGGTTGCCGCTGGCACTGTTCTTCGACACGGTGACATCGGCGATGGCCACCGCGAACAGGTAGCGGCCGGTCACGTCCACGTCCAGCTGCCGTTCGGCGCTGGGCATGTCCTTGGCGTCCACCTTGACCTCGTAGCGGTGCGCGCCGACCGGTTCCAGGAACTCCGCGGCGAACTTCTGCTCCAGGTCCACCGGGAAGCTCTGGCCGTTGATGGTCACCCGGCTGTTCGGTTCCAGCCCGCGCCCGTATACCCGCACGCGCGAACCGTGGATGGGGATGTTCTGCAGCCGCAGCTGGCTCTGCCCGTAGATGCCGTTGCTGACCTGCAGCGCCTGCGCGTTTTCGCCATCCAGCGATTGGCCCAGGGTCTTCTGCACGTTGTCACGGGTCACCTGCAGGCCACGATCGAAGTCGGCCGGGGTGACCAGCTGGATGCGCTGCACCTGTGTTTCGTCGAAGGAATTGCCGGCACCGTAGGCGCGTGCCACGTAGATCAGGTCATCACCGGTACGCAGCTTGATCTGCTCCGGCAGCTGCGCGTCCCACTCGGCTTCGGACACGTAGCCCACCGGCAGTTCGATGCGAGCCAACGGGGTGACCAGGTCGGTGTCGGTGCCGCGGTACAAGGTGACGTCCAGCTTCTCGATGAAGGAGGCGTAGTTGTTGTAGCTGTGGAAGCGCAGCGGACGCACCAAGCGGCCGTTCTCGAACGGCACGGTAGCGGCCGACTGCACGCTCAGGCTCGGCGGCACCATCGATGGGTCTTCAGTCGCCCAGACCACGCCGCCGTTCGGCAGTTCGGACATGAAGCCACCGGCCAGCGTGGCCGGCGCCTGCGGCACCGCGTCGACGCTGCCGGCAGCGGGCAAGGGCGCAGCCGCGGCCGGGCCATCGTCGCGGATGCGCAGCAGCAGGCCCTCGTCGTTGCGGCAGCTGTCCGCTTCGCAGCGGATCGGTGCCGGCGTGGTCGGCGGCAGCACCGGTTGGGCGGCTGCCGGCCACGACGGAACGAAGGCCGCCAGCATCAGCAGCGGCATGATCGGGCGATAGGGTTTGCGGGTGTTGTCCATGGCTCAGCGCCCCTCCCCGCCGGTGACAGGCGGTACAGCGGGTGGATCATCGATACGCAGGCTGTGCAGCACCTGCTCGTCGCCGTTGCGCACCACGTCGATGCGCGTGGCGGCCGCCACGTCGGGGCGCAGCCGGCCGGCCAGGGCCGCGCGCAGGCTGGCTGCACGCTGCAACGCGAGCGCCTGCCGGGCCTCGTCCGTCGCCAACAGCAGCCGGCCGCCGTTGCGTGCGGTCAGCGCCTGGGCCGCTTTATCCAGCACCGCCGCGGTGCCCTCGGCCAGGCCTGCCGAGTCGCGCTCGAACAGGCCTTCGCCGAGTTCGATGGCGGCCCCGCGCGGGGCGTCCGCCGGGGCGACGATCTCGCCCGCCGGCATCACCACGCCGAAGTCGAAGCGCACCGGCAGCCCCGGCGTGATCCGCCGTACCAGCGGATTGGGCGTGGTGAAGCGGGCCCCGGACGGCAGCGTGGACGGATCCACTTTCAGGATGAAGTTGCGGCCGCGTGCACCGCCGCCCTGGATGCCGACCAGGTGGTAGCGCCCGAAGGCATCGGTCTCCATCAGCAGGCCTTCCACGGCCGCCACGCGCACGCCCGGGATACCGCGTTCGCCCGGTTCCTGCACGCCGTTGCCGTTGCGGTCATCGAACACCGTGCCGACCACCAGGCTCTCGTCCAGCAGCGGATCGGCGCTGATGTCGACGTCGGCCGAGGCGATGTTGCCGATGCTGCGGTTCTGCCCGTCGATGGCGGTGATGCGGTTGGTGTGCACGCCGGTGCCGGTGCCGGCACCGACCCGCAGGTAGTACACCACCGTGGCACTCTCACCGACGGCGATGTCGATGCCGTCGATGCGCAGCGGCTGCACGCCGCTGGTGCGCGCGGCATTGTCGGCATCGCTCACCGAGAACCCGCCGCTGACGAAGCTGAAGCCCGGCGGCAGCGTATCCAGCAGGGTGGCGCCGTTGGCGTCCACCTCGCCCACGTTGTCGATGGTGACCGTGTAGCGCACCAGGTCACCGATCTGCGCACTGCGCTTGGCGGCGGTCTTGGTCAGCCGCAGCGTGGCCTGCTCCCCGGCCACCGTCACCGACACGTTGGCTTCGGCGCACACCGGGGTGGGGATCGACACGTCGCAGATCCGGTAGCGGAAGCTGTCGGTGCCGAAGAAGCCACCGGAAGGCGTGTAGGTGCAGCGGCCATTGGCGCACTGCACGCTGCCGCGGGTCGGGGCGACCACCACCTGCAGCGATGCAGGATCCAGCGCCGCCGTGCGCGTGCTGTCGTTGGCCAGCACGTCGATCACCAACGGACCGCTGGTTTCGGTGGTGATGGCATCGTCGGACAGCACCAGCACGTTCTCCGCGACCGTGACGCTCACCGTGGCACTGGCGCACAGGGTGGGATCGGCTGCCTCGCAGACCTGGTAATCGAAGCTCTGCTGGCCGGCGAAGTTGGCCAGCACGGCGAAGCGGATACGTGCGCGGGCCATCACTTCCGCCGTACCGAACGGCGGCGGCGAGGTGATGGTCAGCACCACCCCATCCGGATCGATCGGATTGCCATCCATGCGGTCGTTGCCCAGCACGTCGATCTCCACCACGCCGTTCTGCGGCATGTTGATCGCATCGTCCTGCGCTACCACCCGGTCGACGCTGGCGACCACGGTGACGGTGACCGTGCCGGTGTCGCACACGGTCGGCTGGCCCACCAGGCACAGCGTGTAGGTGGTGCTGTAGCTGCCTGGCGACAGGCCGCCGGCCACGCTCAGCGCGCCATCGGCGGCGAAGCTGAGTTCGGCGGTGTTCACCGGCGCGAAGTCGACCTGCGCCGGATCCAGCGGCGCACTGTTGAAGGTGTCGTTGCTGAATACATTCAACAGGTTCGGCGCTGCCTGCCCGGCCGGCAGCGGTCCGCCGCTGTCATCCACCGCCAGCAGGGCGCCTACCGGCCCCTGTACCAGCACGCTGATGATCGCCGTGGAGCAGTTGCCGGGCACGCCGTTTTCGCACAGCTGGTAGCTCAGCTGCACCTGGCCCGGCTGCACGCCCGGCGCCACCATCAGCTGGCCCTGGTTGTTCATCGTGTAGCCCGGCGTGCTGCCGACCAGGGTCGCGGTGACGCTGCCCACCGGCGGTGGTGCGGACCCGTTCCAGGTGTCGTTCTCCAGCACCGAGCGGGCGATGGTGCCGCCTACCGACGGATCCACCGGTGTCGCGGTGAAGTCGTCGTTGACCGCCAGTACCACGTTGGTCGCCACCGTCATGTTCACCGTGGCAGTGCCGCACACCGCCGCATTCGGCGCCGGCAGGCAGACCTGGTAGGTGAAGCTGATCGTGCCGCTGGCACCGGCCGGCGGGGTGTAGCTGAAGCTGCCATCGGGGTTGAACACCAGCCCGGCCGGTGTGCCGCCCACCACGCTGTAGATGGACCCGGGTGGCACGTTGTCGTTGTTGCCGACATTGCCACTGGTGGTTTGCCCTGCGGCCGCGGACACGCTGTCGGCAGCCGGTGCAGGGGTCAACAGCAGCGATACCTGTGCCGAATCGCAGTTGGTCGGCGCTGCCGCCTCGCACACCTGATAGGTCAGCGTGACCGCACCGGACGGCGTGCCGGCCGGGATGACGATCGTACCGTTGGCGTTGATCGCATAGCCGGCGGGAGCGCCGACCAGACTGAGCACGACCGTGCCCGATGCCGGCGGCGTCGCACCGTTCAGCGTGTCGTTGTCCAGCACGCTGGGCGTGGTGCTGCCCGGCAGCAGCGGCGTAGCGCTGAAGTCATCGGCCAGCGCCGACAGCGCGCCGTTGTTGACGTTGAGCGTCACCGCCGCGGTCGCGCACACCGCACCATTCGGGGCGGGCAGGCACACCTGGTAGGTGAAACCGACCTGTCCGCTGGTACCCACCGGCGGGGTGTAGGTGAAGCTGCCATCGGTATTGAACACCAGCCCGGGCGGCGTGCTGCCCACCACGCTGAAGGTGGAACCGGGCGGCAGGTTGTCATTGCTGCCGACATTGCCGCTGACCGGCTGGCCGGCCGGCGTGGACACCACGTCAGCCACCGGTACCGGCGTCAGTACCAGGGTGATCGCGGCACTGGCGCAGTTGCCCGGCGCTGCCGCTTCGCAGACCTGGTAAGTGAGCGTGACCGGACCGCTGATGCCACCGGACGGCACCACCAGCGTGCCATCGGCATTGATCGCAAAACCGGCCGGGGCGCTGACCAGGGTCAGGACCACGCTGGATGCGGCCGGGGGCGATACGCCATTGAGCGCATCATTGGCCAGCACGCTGGGCGTGGGGCCACCGGGCAGTACCGGGGCGCCACTGAAGTCATCGTCTGCCGCCAGCAGCGTGCCGGTGTTGACGTTGACGGTCACGCTGGCCGTAGCGCAGGTCGATGCGTACGGTGCCGGCAGGCAGACCTGGTAGGTGAAGCCCACCGGGCCGCTGACGCCGGCCGGCGGGGTGTAGCTGAAGCTGCCATCGGCATTGAGCACCAGCCCGGCCGGCGTACTGCCGACCACGCTGAAGCTGGAACCCGGCGGCACGTTGTCGTTGCTGCCGACGTTGCCGCTGACCGGCTGGCCGACCGGCGTGGACACCACGTCGGCCACTGCCACCGGCGACAGCACCAGCGCCACGCTGGCGGTGGTGCAGTTGGTCGGTGCCGCGGCCTCGCACACCTGATAGGTCAGGGTGACCGCACCGGAGAGCGTGCCCGCAGCGGTGGCGATGCTGCCATCCGGATTGATCACGAAGCCTGCAGGTGCCCCCACCAGGCTCAGTACCACGCTGGCAGCCGGCGGCGGCGTGACGCCATTCAAGGCATCGTTGGCCAGCACGCTGGGCGTACTGCCGCCAGGCGCGAAGGGCGCGTTGCTGAAATCATCGTTGCCGGCCACCAGCGAGCCGATGCCCACGTTGAAGGTCACGCTGGCCGTGCCGCAGACGCTGCCGTTCGGCGCCGGCAGGCACACCTGGTAGGTGAAGCCGACCGGGCCACTGGTGCCGGCCGGCGGCGTGTAGCTGAAGCTGCCATCGGCGTTGAACGACAGCCCCGCAGGCGGCGTGCCGACCACGCTGAAGGTCGAACCGGCGGGCACGTTGTCATTGCCACCGACCGTGCCACCGAGGGTCTGGCCCGCGGCCACGGCAAGGCTGTCGGCCACCGGGACAGGGGTCAGCAGCAGCGACACCGTCGCGGTGTCGCAGTTGGCCGGCGCCGCCACTTCACACACCTGGTAGGTCAGCGTCACCGCACCGGACAGCGTGCCGGCCGGCGTGATGACAGTGCCATCGGGGTTGATCGCATAGCCCGCCGGCGCACCGACCAGCGACAGCGTGACGCTGCCGGCGGCCGGGGGGCTGGCACCGTTCAAGGTGTCGTTGGCCAGCACACTGGCGGCAGTGGTGGCACCGGGCAGCAGCGGCGTGGCGCTGAAGTCATCGGCCAGCGCGGCAAGCGCCCCGTTGTTGACGTTGATGGTCACCGAGGCGGTGCCGCACACCGCCGCGTTCGGCGCGGGCAGGCACACCTGGTAGGTGAAGGTGACCGCGCCGGTGGTGCCCAGCGGTGGGCTGTAGGTGAAGCTGCCATCGGCATTGAACACCAGGCCGGCAGGCGCAGTGCCCAGCACCGAGAACAGCGAGCCCACCGGCACGTTGTCATTGCTGCCGACGTTGCCGGCCACCGGCTGCCCGGCCGGCGTGGAGACCACGTCGCTGACCGGTGCCGGGCTGACCACCAGCGTGACCGTCGCGCTGTCGCAGTTGCCAGGCGCCGCCACTTCGCAGATCTGGTACGTCAGCGTGACCGGTCCGGACAGCGTCCCGCCCGGCACGCTGATCGTGCCATCGGCATTGATCACATAGCCGGCCGGTGCACCGACCAGCGACAGCGACACCGCTGCAGCCGCCGGTGGCGTGGCGCCATTCAAGGTGTCGTTGGCGAGCACGCTGGGCGTGGGGCCACCCGGCACGACAGCGGTGCCACTGAAGTCATCAGCGGTCGCCACCAGCGTGCCGTTGTTGACGTTGAGGGTGACCGATGCGGTGCTGCATACCGTGCCGTTCGGTGCCGGCAGGCAGACCTGGTAACTGAAGGCCACCGCACCGGTGGTGCCCACCGGCGGGGTATAGGTGAAGCTGCCATCTGCATTGAACAGCAGGCCAGCGGGCGGCGTGCCCACCACGCTGAACAGCGAACCCGGCGGCACGTTGTCATTGCTGCCGACGTTGCCGCTCACCGGCTGTCCGGCCAGTGTGGACACCACGTCGGCCACCGCCACCGGCGCCAGCAGCAGCGACACCGATGCGGTAGTGCAGTTGCCCGGCGCGGCGGCTTCGCAGATCTGGTAGGTCAGCAGCACGGGGCCGGACGCCGCCGTGGCCGGGGTGGCGATACTGCCATCGGGATTGATGACGAAGCCGGACGGCGCACCGACCAGGCTCAGCACGATGGTCGAGGAAGCCGGCGGGCTGACTCCGTTCAACGCGTCATTGGCCAGCACGCTGGGCGTAGTGCCACCGGGCAGCAGCGGCGTGGCGCTGAAGTCATCATTGCCGGCCAGCAGCGAACCGCTGCCGACGCTGACGGTCACGCTTGCCGTGCCGCACACGCTGCCGTTCGGCGCCGGCAGGCAGACCTGGTAGCTGAAGCTGACCGGCCCCACGGTGCCCAGCGGCGGGGTGTAACTGAAGCTGCCATCGGCGTTGAATGACAGCCCCGCAGGGGTCGCGCCCTGCACGCTGAAGGAGGACCCGGTCGGCACGTTGTCGTTGCTGCCGACATTGCCGGTGACGGTCTGGCCCGCAGCAACGGATACCGAATCCGCCAGCGGCTGCGGCTGCAGCACCAGCGACACCGTGGCGGTATCGCAGTTGGTCGGTGCGGCCACTTCACAGACCTGGTAGGTCAGGGTCACCGCACCGGAGGCGCTGCCGGTGACGATCGTGCCATCGGCGTTGATGGCATAACCGGCCGGTGCGCCGACCAGCGACAGCGTGACCGTACCCGGCGCAGGCGGCGTGGCACCGTTCAAGGTGTCGTTGGCCAGCACGCTGGACGCGGTGGTGCTGCCGGGCAGCAACGGCGTGCCGCTGAAATCATCCGCCACCGCGGCAAGGGCGCCGTTGTTGACGTTGATCACCAGGATCGCGTTGCCGCAGACGCTGCCGTTCGGCGCCGGCAGGCACACCTGGTAGCCGATGCTGACCGACCCGTTGGTGCCCAGCGGGGGCGTGTAGCTGAAGCTGCCATCGGCGTTGAATACCAGCCCAGTCGGCGGGGCACCGAGCACCGAGAAGAGCGCGCCCGCCGGCACGTTGTCGTTGCTGCCAACCTCGCCCACGACCGGCTGGCCGGCGGGGGTGGAGACCACATCGTTGGCCGGTGCCGGGCTCACCAGCAGCGTGATCGCGGCACTGTCGCAGTTGCTCGGCGCGGCGACCTCGCAGATCTGGTACGTCAGCGTGACCACGCCGGACAGGGTGCCGGTGGGCACGCTGAGGGTGCCATCGGGATTGATCGCGTAGCCGGCCGGCGCGCCGACCAGGCTGAGGGCCACCGCCGCGGCCGCTGGCGGCGTCGTACCGTTGAGGGTGTCGTTGGCCAGCACGCTCGGCGTGGTGCCACCGGGCACCACCGCGATGCTGCTGAAGTCATCGTCCACCGCGCTCAGTGCGCCGTTGTTGACGTTGATGGTGACGGTGGCGATGCCGCAGGTGGTGCCGTTCGGCGCAGGCAGGCAGACCTGGTAGCTGAAGGTGACCGGGCTGGCCACGCCGGCCGGCGGGGTGTAGCTGAAGCTGCCATCGGCGTTGAAGAGCAGGCCGGCCGGCGGCGTGCCGACCACGCTGAACAGCGCGCCCGACGGCACGTTGTCATTGCCGCCGACATTGCCGCTGAGCGGCTGGCCCGCCAGCGTGGAGACCACGTCCGCCACCGGCACCGGCGTCACCAGCAGTGCGACCGATGCCGTATCGCAGTTGGTCGGCGCCGCCGCTTCGCAGAGCTGGTAGGTCAGGGTGACTGCACCGGACGGCGTGCTGCCCAGCGTGGAGATCGTGCCATCTGCGTTGATCGCATAACCGGCCGGCGCACCGACCAGGCTCAGCAGCACATCGCTGGCCAGCGGCGGCGTCGTGCCGTTCAGGGCATCGTTGGCCAGCACGCTGGGCGTGCTGCCACCGGGCACCAGCGGGGTGCCGCTGAAGTCATCGTCGGCCGCGGCCAGGGTGCCGGTATTGACGTTGAAGGTGACCGAGGCGTTGCCGCACACCGCCGCGTTCGGCGCCGGCAGGCAGACCTGGTAATCGACGCTCACCGGACCGACCACGCCCACCGGCGGGCTGTAGCTGAAGCTGCCATCGGGATTGAACAGCAGGCCGGCCGGGGTGCTGCCGACCACACTGAACACTGCGCCTGCCGGCACGTTGTCATTGCTGCCGACGTTGCCGTTGACCGCCTGGCCAACCGCGACGGAAACCGTATCGGCAACCGGCTGCGGCTGCAGCACCAGCGACACCGTGGCGGTATCGCAGTTGGTCGGCGCTGCGGCTTCGCACAGCTGGTAGGTCAACGTGACCGCACCGGACTGCGCGCCGATCGGCGTGCTGATGACGCCGGCTGCGTTGATCAGGTACCCGACCGGGGCGCCCACCAGGCTCAGGTTCACCGTGCCCGCAGCCGGCGGGGTGACGGTATTGAGGGTGTCGTTGAGCAGCACGCTCGGCGTGCTCGCACCGGCCAGCAGCGGCGTCGCGGTGAAATCGTCGGCGAGCGCCGTCAGCGCGCCATTGTTGACATTGACGGTGACCGACGCGGTGCCGCACACCGCCGCGTCCGGAGCAGGCAGGCAGACCTGGTAATCGAACTGCACCGGGCTGGCCACGCCCACCGGCGGGTTGTAGCTGAAGCTGCCATCGGCGTTGAACAGCAGCCCGGCCGGCGGCGTGCCGAGCAGCGAGAACACCGCCCCGACCGGCACGTTGTCGTTGCCGCCGACACTGCCGGCGACCGCCTGGCCCGCCGACGTCGACACCACGTCATCCTGCGGCACCGGCGTCAGCAGCAGCGACACATCGGCGCTGTCGCAGTTGCCGGGCGCGGCTACTTCGCACAGCTGGTAGGTCAGGGTCAGCGCGCCCGACAGCGTGCCGCTGGGGATGCTGATCGTGCCGTCGGCGTTGATCGCGTAACCAGCGGGCGCACCGACCAGCGACAGCTGCACGGCAGCCGCAGCCGGCGGCGTGGCGCCGTTCAACACGTCGTTGACCAGCACGCTGGGCGTGCTGCCACCAGGCAGCAGCGCCGTGCCGCTGAAATCATCGGCCACCGCTTCCAGCGCACCGTTGTTGACGTTGATCGTCACCGCCGCGGTGCCGCACACCGTGCTGTTCGGCGCCGGCAGGCACACCTGGTAGCTGAAGCTGACCGGGCTGACGACGCCGGCCGGCGGAGTGAAGGTGAAGCTGCCATCGGCGTTGAACACCAGCCCGGTCGGCGCGGTGCCGACGACGCTGAACAATGCGCCTGCGGGCAGGTTGTCGTTGCTGCCGACATTGCCGCCGACCAGCTGGCCTGCCAGCGTGGACACCACATCGGCAACCGGCTGCGGAACCAGCACCAGCGCGACGTTGGCGGTGGCGCAGTTGCCCGGCGCGGCCGCTTCGCACAGCTCATAGACCAGCGTGACCGCGCCCGACGGGGTGACCAGCGGGGTGGAAATCGTGCCGTCGGCATTGATGCCATAGCCGGCCGGCGCGCCGACCAGGCGCAGGGTCACGTCGGCCGCGGCCGGCGGGCTGACGCCATTCAACGCATCGTTGGCCAGCACGCTGCCCGCGGTGGTGGCACCGCCCGGCAGCGGCGCGCCGCTGAAGTCATCGTCGGCGGCCAGCAGGGCGCCGTTGTTGACGGTCAGCGTCACCGTGGCGATGCCGCATACGCCGGCGTTCGGCGCGGGCAGGCAGACCTGGTAGTCGAAACTGACCGGACTGGGCGCGGCCACCGGCGGGGTGTAGCTGAAGCTGCCATCGGCATTGAACGTCAGCCCGGCCGGCGCCGTGCCGATCACGCTGAAGACCGCGCCGGCCGGCACGTTGTCATTGCCGCCGACGTTGCCCAGCACGCTCTGCCCGGCCAGCACGGTAAAGGCATCGGCGCCCGGTACGGGAGTCAGCACCAGCGACACCGGCGCGGTGTCGCAGTTGGTCGGTGCGGCGGCTTCGCAGACCTGGTAGGTCAGGTTCACCGCACCTGCCACCGCGCCGGTCGGCGTGGTGAGCGTGCCATCGGCGTTGATCACATAGCCCGCCGGCGCACCCACCAGGCTCAGCACCACGCTGGCGGCGGCCGGCGGGGTGGTGTTGTTCAAGGTGTCGTTGGCCAGCACGCTGCCGGCGGTGGTGCCGCCGGGCAGCAACGGTGTGGCACTGAAGTCATCGCCCAGCGCCGACAGCGCACCGTTGTTGACGTTGATGGTCACCGAGGCGGTGCCGCATACCGTTGCATCCGGCGCCGGCAGGCAGACCTGGTAGTCGAAGGTCACCGGACTGATGACGCCCGCGGGCGGGGTGTAGGTGAAGCTGCCATCGGGGTTGAACACCAGCCCGCCCGGTGCAGCGCCCACCAGCGTGTAGGCAGAGCCGGCCGGTACGTTGTCATTGATGCCCACCGCGCCACTGACAGCCTGTCCCGCAGGCGTGGAGGCGATGTCGTCTGCCGGCTGCGGGGTCAGCAGCAAGGACACCGTGGCGGTATCGCAGTTGGTCGGTGCGGCGGCTTCGCACAGCTGGTAGGTCAGCTGCACGCGGCCGGTCGCGGTGCCGGTGGGCAGGCTGATCGTGCCATCGCCGGCAATGGCGTAGCCGGCCGGCGCGCCGACCAGGGACAGCACCACGTCCGCCGGTGCCGGCGGGCTGACGGTATCGAGGCTGTCGTTCACGAGCACGCTGGTGGTCACGCCACCCGGCGGCAATGCCGTGCCGCTGAAGTCATCGTCCGCTGCAACCAGCGCACCGTTGTTGACGTTGAGGGTGACGGTGGCAATGGAACAGATACCGCCATTCGGCGCCGGCAGACAGACCTGGTAATCGAACGTCACCGGGCTGACCACGCCCAGCGGCGGGGTGTAGGTGAAGCTGCCATCGGCATTGAACTCCAGCCCGGCGGGGCCGGCACTGGTCAGCACGAAGGTCGAGCTGGGCGCGATGTTGTCGTTGCTGCCGACGTTGCCGGAAACCGGCTGGCCGACCTGGGTGGATACCGCATCGGCCACGGCCTGCGGCGACACCAGCAGCGCGACGCTGGCGGTATCGCAGTTGGACGGCAGCGCCGCTTCACACAGCTGGTAGGTCAGGCTGACCGCGCCGGCCTGGGTGCCGGCGGCGATGCTGATCACGCCGTCGCTTGTGATGCTGAAACCTGCCGGCGCAGCGGGCAGCGACAGCAGCACGCTGGCCGGATCGGGCGGGCTCACGCCGCTCAGTGCGTCGTTGGCCAACACCGAGGTCGTGCTGCCACCGCTGACCGGGTTGATCGGCGTGGCAGTGAAGTCATCGTCCACTGCCAGCAAGGTGCCGGCATTGATGTTGACGCTGACGTTGGCGGTGGAGCACAGCGCTGCATACGGGGCCGGCAGGCACACCTGGTAGCTGAAACCGACCGGGCTCGGCACGCCGGCCGGCGGGGTGTAGCTGAAGGTGCCGTTGCCGTTGAACAGCAGCCCGTCCGGCGTGGTGCCGGTCACGCTGAACTGCGAGCCCATCGGCGCGTTGTCGTTGTCGCCGACGCTGCCGTTGAGCACCTGCCCAGCCGGCGTGGACAGCGCATCGTCCTGTGCCTGCGGGGTCACCACCACGGTGACCTGCGCACTGGCGCAGTTGCCGCTGGCGGCGCTTTCGCACAGCTGGTAAGTCAACACGTTGACCCCGGCGGTGGCCGACGCCGGCACCTGCAGCAGGCCATCGGCGGTGAGTGCATAGCCGCTGGGTGCACCAACCAGGCTCACGCTGACGCTGGCTGCCGCAGGCGGCGACACGCCGTTCAAGGTGTCATTGGCCAGCACGCTGACCGTGGTGACGCCACCGGGCGCCAGCGGCGCGCCGCTGAAGTCGTCGGCCAGCGCGATGAGGTTGCCGGCGTTGACGTTGATCGTTGCCGCGGCGGTGCTGCACAGGCCGGTGTCCGGCGCCGGCAGGCACACCTGGTAGCTGAAGCTCACCGGCCCGGTGAAGCCGTCGGTGGGCGAGAACAGGAAGCTGCCGTCCGGGCTGAACGACAGACCGTCCGGCGCGGTGCCGTTGACCGTGTAAACGGCACCGATCGGCGCGTTGTCATTGGTGCCCACGTTGCCAGCCAGCAGCTGTCCGGCCGGCGTGGAGAACACATCGGCCTGCGCCTGCGGCGCCACCAGCAGGTAAATCTGCGCGCTGTCGCAGTTGCTCGGCAGTGCGGCCTCGCACAGCTGGTAGGTCAGCGTCACCGCACCCGCCATGGCGCCCGCAGCCACCGACAGCGTGCCATCGGCGGCCAGGGTATAGCCGGCCGGCGCATTGAGCAGGCTCAGCTGCACCGCCGTCGATGCCGGCGGCGTGCTGCCGTCCAGGCTGTCGTTGCCCAGCACGCTGGCGGTGCTGCCGCCCAGCGTCGGATCCACCGGCGTCGCACGGAAATCATCGTCGTTGGCCACCAGCGTGCCGGCGTTGACGTTCAACGTCACCGTGGCGGTGGTGCACACCAGGGTATTCGGCGCAGGCAGGCACACCTCGTAGGCAAACGTGACCGCCCCCTGGGTGCCCACCGGCGGGGTGTAGACGAAGCTGCCATCGGGGTTGAACACCAGCCCGGCAGGTGCCGTGCCGCTGACCTCGAAGGCACTGCCCGCCGGCACGTTGTCATTGCCGGCCACGCTGTTGGCCAGCGGCACGCCGACCTGGGTGCTGAAGTTGTCGTTGTTGGCGACCGGGCTCAGCAGCAGCAGCACCGCCGCCGAACTGCAGTTGCCGGGCAGCGCGACTTCGCACATCTGATAATTGAATTCCACCTGCCCCGCCGCCGCGCCACCGGGCACGGAGATCGTGCCGTTGGGATTGACCACGTAGCCGCTCGGTGCGCCCACCAGGCTCAGCACGACCTCGGACGGATCCGGCGGAATGGCGCCGTTGTGGGTGTCATTGGCCAGCACGCTGTTGGTGGTGCCGCCTGCATTGGCGTCCAGGACCAGCGAACGGAAGTCATCGTCGTTGGCCTGCAGCGTGCCGGCGTTGACGTTGATCGTCACCGTCGCGGTGGCGCACACGGCGGTTTCCGGCGCCGGCAGGCAGACCTGGTAATCGAAGGTGGCCGCGCCGGTGAACAACGCCGGAGGCGTATAGGTGAACGCACCGTCGGCGCTGAACACCAGGCCGACCGGTGCGGTGCCCTGCACGCTGAAGGTCGAGCCCGCCGGGGCGTTGTCGTTGATCGCAACGTTACCGCTGACCGCACGGCCGGCATTGGTCGACAGCACGTCATCCACCGCGTCCGGGGTGATCACCACGGTGATGGTGGCGGCATCGCAGTTGCTGGTGCCCGCTTCGCACAGTTGGTAGGTCAGGGTGACGATGCCCGCCTGCGCACCGGCCGGCACGCTGAGTTCGCCGGTCGGCTGCAGGGTGAAGCCCACCGGCGCCGCGCCCGTCAGCGCCAGGGTCACCTGCGCTGGTACCACGGGCACGCCGTTGACCGTGTCGTTGGCGGTGACCGCAGCGGTCAGGCCGCCGGCCGCGCCGAACGGGGCGGCACTGAAATCATCGTCATTGGCCGCCACCACGGCTGCAGCCACGTTGAAAGTCGCCGTGGCGGTATCGCATACCGCCGCATTCGGCGCCGGCAGGCACAGCTGGTACTGGAAACTGTCCTGCCCCGTGTAGGCAGCCAGTGCGGTATAGCTGAAGCCGCCATCGGCATCGACCGTGGCGGTGCCGTTGGCCGGGCCGACCAGCAGGCTGTAGGTGCTGCCGGCCGGTGCGTTGTCGCCGGTGGTCAGCACGCCCGGCAGCGGCACGCCGGCGGTGGCGGTAAAGGTGTCGCCCACCGCGTCCGGCGCGATCACCAGCTGCACGCTGGCCAGGTCACAGTTGGTCGGCACCGCCGCTTCGCACAGCTGGTAGTCGAGGGTCTGCGCGCCGGCCGCCGCGCCCGCGGCGACGGTGATCTGGCCGTTGGTGGCGATGCTGTAGGCGCCCGGTGCGCCCTGCAGCGACACCACCACCTGGGCCGGCGTCACCAGCACGCCATTGAGCAGGTCATTGGCCAGCACGCTGGGCGTGGTGCCGCCGCTGGATGGCAGCGCCGTGCTGACGATGTCGTCCAGTGCATCGATCGTATTGGCCGCGACCTGCACGCTCACCGTCGCGGTATCGCAGACCGTCGCGTTCGGTGCAGGCAGGCAGACCTGGTAGGCGAAGGTGTCCGCGCCGGTGTTGCCCCCGGTGGGCGTGTAGGTGAACGCACCGGAGGCATCCATCACCACCGTGCCCCGCGTTGGCTGGGTCGGCACGCTGAACAGCGCGCCGCTGGGGGCGTTGTCGTTGCCGGCGACGCTGCCGCCCACCGCTTGCCCGGCCCCGGGCGTGGTGACGCTGTCGTTGGCCGCATCCGGACTGACCACCAGCGACACGTTGGCGGTGGCACAGTTCGCCGGTACTGCCGTTTCGCAGACCTGGTAGGTGAGATCGACCGCGCCCGCCGCAGCGGTGGGCGCAACCGTGATCACCCCGTTCGGGGCGATGCTGTAACCGGCCGGCGCACCGACCAGGCTCAGCTGCACCGTGGCCGGCACGCTGATCGGCTGCCCGCCCAGGGAGTCGTTGCCGATCACCGACGGCGTGCTGCCACCGGTACCGGGCGCGAACGGCGCGGCGACGACATCGTCGACGGCGACCAGCGGGTTGGCATTGACCAGGATGCTGGCAGTGGCCGTGGCGCAGGCGGTCGCATCCGGTGCAGGCAGGCACACCTGGTACTGGAACGATACCGGTGCGGTGATGCCGCCAGCGGGCGCCAGCACGAAGCTGCCATCGGCATTGAACGTCAGCCCTGCCGGCGGCGCGCCCAGCAGCGAGAACACCGAGGTGGCCGTTGCGTTGTCGTTGGTCGCCACCGTCTGCGCGTAGCTCGGCGTGCTGGCGGCCACGCTGTAGCTGTCGTTCACCGCCGACGGTGCCACCGCGAACGTGGCCGTGGCGGTGGAACAGTTGCTCGGCGAAATCCGTTCGCAGATCTGGTACGTGAGTGCGTTGCGGCCAGCGGGTGCGCCGCTGGGCACGCTGATCACGCCGTTGGCATCGATGCTGAAACCGGTAGGCGCGTTCTGCAGGGTCACGATGAGGTCGGCCGCCACCACGGCCACGCCGGCCAGCGTGTCATTGGTCAGCACGCTGGGGGTGGTACCGCCGGTGGCCGGCAGCGCGGCGGCGAAACTGTCGGCCACCGCCAGCAGCGCGGCGGGCTGCACGGTGATCGCGGGGGTACTGGCGCTGTTGTCGCCCGGGGTGGGATCGGTGGTGCCGGGCGGCAGGATCAGCGCGGCGGTGTTGGCCGGGATGGTGGCCGGCGTAGCGGCCGGCGCGGTGGCGGTGACCACCACCGACACGCTGTCGCCCACGCCAACGTTGACCAGTGCATTGATGCTGTTGCCGGTGCCATTGGCCACCGCGCACGAAGACAACGACGAGGCCGGCGTACAGGTCCAGCTGACATTGGCCAGCAGCGCAGGCACGGCGTCGCTGACGGTGACACCCAGCGCGCTTGAAGGCCCCTGGTTGCCGACCTGGATCTGGTACTGCACCTGCCCGCCGGCGGCGACCGTGGTCGGCCCCAGGATGCTCTTGGACACGCTCAGCTGGGCCTGCAGGGCCAGCACGTTGCTGTCGGTGGCGCTGTTGTTGCCCGGCGCGATGTCGCCGATGTCGGCCGGAGGGGCCACGTTGGCGGTATTGCTCAGCGGGCTGGGATAGGTCTGCGCCAGCAGCGTGGCCGGCATCAGCAGCGCCAGCAGGCAGGCACCCCACCCTGTGTGGGCGTGGCGTGCCGTGCGTCGTGTGCCGTGCTGGTCAACCATGGCCATGCCCTCTTCTTCGCCTGCTGCGGCCGCCACTGCGTTGGGTACGCGTCGTGCCGATCCGTCCTTGTTGCGGGTGGCGCGCGGTCCGCTGCGCGCCCGTTCCATTGCTGCTGCCCGCCGCTAGTACGCGGCGGGATTGCTGCTGAACACCACCGGGACGCTGATCGTGGCGCTGCCGCCGTTGAGCAGGTCCACGCCCACGCTGATGCTGTTGCCGCCCACCGCTCCGCCGCTGGCCACCGCGCAGGCGCTGCCTGCACTGGCACTGCAGGTCCAGGCCGCGCTCAGCGTGGCGCCATTGGGCAAGGTGTCGTTGACCACCGCGGCGGTGACCGCGTCTGGACCGCCATTGCTGACCACCAGCGTGTACGTGGCGGCACCACCGGGCGTGTAGCTGCCGCTGCCGTCGGTCTTGGTGATCGAAAGATCGGCCTGGCGGGTGCGGTTGACGATGCGGCAGACCAGCGCCACCGGCGTGGCGGTGACCGCCGGCGCCTGCAGGGTGAAGCTGTTGCCGGTGCCGGAACTGACGACCGTGCCGTCCTGGTTCGCGCATTGCCAGGTACTGGCGTAGCGCTCCAGCACCGTGCCGGCAGCGGCGGTTTCCGCCATTGCGTAGGTGCCGCCGGCCACCGTCACCACCGCAGCGGTGGCACCGTTGTTGCCGACATTCGCCGCCGAACCGACCACGCTGCCGTTGTAGTTGATGGCCAGGTTGAAGCGGCCGGTATCGCTGCTCGGCTGCAGTTCCTTGACCAGCTGCAGGGTGGCCGCGCAGGCCTGGGTCACGCCTTCAACGGTGAACACCGCCTGGCCGATGCGGATGCCGAGCAGCCCGAGCAGGTTGTCGACCACCCCGCCCAGCAGCGCGGTCAGCACAGGGGTGACCAGCGTGTTGACCGCCGTGCGGATCGGCTGCAGCAGCGTGCTCACCAGCGTGTTCACCAGGTCGGCCACCGGCAGCGGCAACGGCAGCGCACCGAGCAGGGTCACCGTGGGATTGCCGCTGGTGACCTGGATGTTGAGCGAGTTGACCAGCGTGGACACCATCGTGGCGGCACTGACGGTGCCGGCCGACAAGGTGCGTGTCTGTGGATACGGCCCGGTGAAACTGGCCGACTGCAGCCCCGGCGTTGCCGTGGCGAAGCCGCGGATGCTGACGGCCAACGGCACCGAGACATCGGCGACGGGAATGTTCAGCAGCGTGGTGACCCGCACGGTGACGTTGAGCGAGGTCAGCGTGGCGGGTGTCAGCGCACTCTCGGTGAGTACCAGCGAGCGGTTGAAGAAGGTCGCGTCGCTGATCTGGCCGACGTAAAGGTTCACCAGCCCGGGCCGCGCCTGCAGGGTGACCGCGTTGCCGACCAGGTTGACCGCCGAGATCGTGCCTTCGGCGCGGGCGATGTCCGCATACACCTGCAGGTGCAGCACGCTGGCGCTGATGTTGGCGTTGGACACCTTCACCAGGCCGAGCACGTTGAGATTGTTGAGCAGGCCGGTCAGCGCGGCGACGTTGAGTCCCTGCGCGAGGTCCAGATCCAGCTTCACCCGGATCGCCGAACTGTGGAACGCGCTGCCGAGCGGTCCGCAGGTGTACACCGGACGCTCCACCACCTGCAGCCACAGACGGACATTGGCCACGCCGGTCAGGCCGAGCGCTGCGGTGTTGACCGTGATCGGCGTCGGCGTGGTCAACACGTTGCTGAAGTTGTACAGCTGCACGCTGCCGGTCAGCAGGTCCAGCACGTTGAGCCGCACCGTGGTGAGCGAGCCGGTTGGCAGGGCGATCTGCAGCAGATCACCGAGGCGGATGCTGCCGGTGGCGCCGGCCACGCCCAGTGGCAGTGCGTTGAGGATGTTGGCCGCCACGGTCTGGTTGTCGGCCTGCAGTACCGCCACCATCGCCGCGCGCAGCGTGCCCAGGCTGATCGCGGTGTTGAGCACCTGGCTCGGATCGCTGACCTCCACCCCGCCGTTGAGCTGGGTGATCAGGGCATTGAGGTTGAGGTTGGCGCCGGCCAGGCTGTTCCAGTCGACCGCGGTGAGATTGATCGTGGTGCCCGGCAGCAGTGCACCGAACAGCAGGTTGAGGACCGGGCTCTGGGTGGAATCGACCGAAGCCAATCGCGGCCCGGCACTGACGCAGGCACCCGCGGTACACGCTGATGTGCCCTGCGCATGTGCCCTGCCCGCACAGGCAAGCGCAATCAACATGACGGCGATCACGGTTATCTGCCGCCATAATGACGATATCTTCACGCCATTCACATCAACCATTCCCGTGCTCCGTGCAGTTTCCAGCGGCAGCACCACGCCCCGGCGGCGGAATGAATCCGTCACCTGAACAAACTCGATACTGGCCGGTTGAATCCCGGGTTTACGTTTAAGCCCGGTTCGAGGTGATTAATACGGGGCGCGGGAAAGCCGTCAAACAGGACGGCGTGAATATGGAGGGCAGTATTGCTGGCCTGTAGTCCAGGGGAAGGCCGGCACGGTTGCTACGGATACGCAGGACAGCGTTTCTGTACAGCCGGAAAAAGAATCACTTCCCGGTAAGCAGTGCTTGCCAAGACATGGAGAGGGGTGCCCAATGAAGGACATGTGCGACAGAATCCGACGCTCGCGATTGACCGCCGGACTATCTCAATCACAATTGGCGCAGGAAACCGGCGTTCGCCGCAGCGCAGTGGCCCAATGGGAACGCGAGGGCGGAACCTCGCCGAGTGTGACGCATTTGGCACAAATCGCGATTGTGACCCAGGTTTATTTTGAATGGCTGGCCACAGGACGTGGACCTGGTCGCCCGGAAGACGGAATCGATCTGCCATTGCCCGAAACAAAACCCGATGTGGGTCGCCATCCGCATGAAACCGAGATTCTCTGCCTGCTGCGTCGAATGACGCCGCGCAAACGCCAGGTGGCGCGGGCGATCATCGAAATGCTGGAGGATTGATTCGGGGTGGGTGACGGTAGCGCCGGGCCAGGCCCGGCGGGCGCAGCGGGAAAGGCGTGACGGCCAGCGGCCGTCACTACCGGGTGCGGCCGTCACCGGGGCGGTCGTCACCCACCGTCATCCTGCCGGTGGCAGTGACCAGTCGATCGGTGTCTGTCCGCGGCGCTGCAGGTACTCGTTGGTCGCGGAGAAATGGCCGCAGCCGAGGAAGCCGCGGTGGGCGGACAGCGGTGAGGGATGCGGTGCCTTCAATACCCGATGGCGCTGGGTGTCGATGACCTTGCCCTTTTGCTGCGCATAGCTGCCCCACAGCAGGAACACCAGGCCCTCGCGTTCGCGGTTGAGCGCTTCCACCACGTGGTCGGTGAAGCCTTCCCAGCCGCGCTTCTGGTGCGCCCCGGCGTTGCCCTCTTCCACCGTCAGCACGGCATTGAGCAGCAACACGCCCTGCCGCGCCCAGGGCAGCAGGCAGCCATGGGCCGGCCGCGGAATGCCGAGGTCGCGCTCGATTTCCTTGTAGATGTTCAACAGCGACGGCGGCACCGGCACGCCGGGCTGCACCGAGAAACTCAGGCCATGCGCCTGCCCACGCCCGTGATAGGGATCCTGGCCCAGGATCACCACCTTGGTGGCATCGAACGGGGTGGCGTCGAAGGCCGCGAAGATCTGCGGGCCGGGCGGGAACACGTTCACGCCGCTGGCCTTGCGCTGGCGCAGGAAGTTGCCGAGCTCGCGCATCTGCGGCTGCAGCAGCCAATCGCCGACCTGTGCTTTCCAGCTCGGTTCGAGCTGGATGGAAGGGGGTACTGCTTCGTTCATCACACCACGGATCTTGGATTCAATCGGGACAGCCGCAGCTGGAACAGCACCTTGGTCACCAGCAGGCGCTCTTCGATCGGCTTGAGCACCAGGTCGTTGGCACCGGCCTGCAGCAGCGCCGTCTGGTTGAGCGGATTGCCGTCGCCGGTCATCACCAGCACGGGCAGGCGACGCTTGCCATAGCCGAAATCCACCCGCACCCGCTCCACCAGGTCGCGTCCGCTGAGCTCGCCCTTCAGGGTCACGTCGGTGAGCACCAGGTCGATCCGGTGCTGGTTGCGGCCCAGCGACTCGGCGGTCAGCAGGGTCACGGCCTCTTCGGCGGTCATCACGTGCAGCACGTTGAGCTGCTGGCGCTCGAGCATTCGCTTGGTGGCTTCGGCGACCACCCGGCTGTCTTCCACGTACAGCAGCGTGGCGCCGGGAATGATCGCCGGCTGCACGTAGCCGCGGATGAAGGCGGCCAGTGCTTCGTGGCCCAGCGACTTGTCGAAGTAATCGGTGACGTAGTCGGTGAAGCGGCGCTGTTCAAGATGCGACTGCGCATCGCCGGACACCACGATCACCGGCACATAGGCCTGCCCCGCCGATTCGCGCACGGTCTTGGCCAATGCCAGCCCGTCACCATCGGGCAGCGACAGCGAGGTGGTGACCAGGTTGACCGGCCCATCCGCCAAGGCCTGGCGTGCCTCTTCGATGCTGGCGCAGCCAACCACCTGGACGCCGGGCAGGTCGCGCTGCAGTACGTCGGCGATCAGCTTGCGGACCAGCCGCGAGCCGTCGACGACCATGACCCGGGTGGCATCGTCGTGCAGGTGCTTCAGTGCTTGCGGCTGCATGCGGAGGACTCAGGTCTCGGTGGGGCGCGTCTGGCGCAGGAAGTGTCCGGTGACCAGCCATGCACCCAGCCAGCCCACCAGCACGATGGCCAGCAGCACGACCGACGAATGCAGCAGGTCCAGTCCCTTCAGCGCGAACGGACTGGCGTAGCTTTGCGACAGCTGTGCCAGCGGCCCGGCGAGTGCGGCGCCGGCGCCGGCGAGCAGCCCCAGCGCGACCAGTCCCGCCCCCAGGCCGTACCACGCGCCCAGGTACAGGAACGGGCGCCGGATGAAGCCATCGCTGGCGCCCAGCAGCTGCAGCACGCCGATCTCTTCGCGGCGCGCCTGGATGTCCAGCCGCACCGTGTTGCCGACCACCAGCACCGCGCCGAGGCCGAGCAGCACCGACAGCACCTGCACCAGCCGCGCGCCGAACGCCAGCCAGCCGTCCAGGCGGGTGCGCCACAGCGCATCGTGCTGCACCAGGTCGGCCTGCGGCAGGGTGCCCAGTGCGCGCGCCAGGCGCGCATCGTCAGCCTTCTGGGCCGGTGTCACCACCAGCAGGCTGGGCAGCGGATTGGACTGCAGGGCATCGATCGCCTCGCCGAGGCCGGCGTTTTCGCGGAGTTCTTCCAGGCCCTGTTCCGGTGTGCGCAGGGCCACCGCGGCAACGTCGTCGCGCGCCCGCAGCTCGGTGGCCAAAGAGGCCGCGCTGGCCGCATCCAGCTCGGCCTTCAGGAACAGGTTGATGTCACGCGACTGCTGCACGCTGCCGGTGAAGTGCTTGAGGTTGTCCAGCGCGATCGACAGGCCCAGCGGCAGTGCCAGTGCAAGCGCCATGACCATCACCGTCAGCAGCGTCGCCCACGGCTTGCGGAACGCGCGACCCAGGCTGAACACCACGCTGTGCATGTGGTGCTGCCACCAGATGCCCAGCCCGGACGGTGCGGTCGCCGTGGTGTTGGCGTTGCGCTCGGGCGCAGGAGCGGATTCGGTGCTCATTCGGCAAGATCCTGCGGCGAGATGTCGTCCACCAGCCGACCATGGTCCAGGATCAGCACGCGCTTGCGCATGCGCCGCAGCAGGGCCAGGTCATGGCTGACCACCAGCACGCTGGTGCCGCGCGCGGGCAGCTCGGCGAACAGCGCCATGATTTCAGCGGCCAGGGTCGGGTCGAGGTTGCCGGTCGGTTCGTCGGCCACCAGCAGGCGCGGTTCACCGACGATCGCACGGGCGATCCCTACGCGCTGCTGCTCGCCGGCAGACAGCTGCGACGGCAGGGCCTTTTCGCGGTGCCCCAGGCCCATGCGCTCAAGCACCGAACGCACGCGCTTGCCGATGTCGGCACGCCGGGTGCCGCGCAGGATCAGCGGCAGCGCCACGTTCTCGGCGATGCTGCGGTCCATCAGCAGGCGGTGGTCCTGGTAGACCGCACCCACCTCGCGCCGATGCCGTGGCACGTCGCCACCGCGCACCTTCAGCAGGTTGCGCTCGTTGAACACCACCGCGCCGCGGCTGGGCCGCTCGTCAAGGTGGATCAGTTTCAGCAGGGTGCTCTTGCCCGCGCCGGAATGGCCGGTGACGAACACCATCTCACCAGGCGCCACGTCGAAGCTGACATCGGTCAGCGCCTCGTGTCCACCGGCATACTGTTTGCTTACGTTGTCGAACCGCAGGACGCTCATCCCCTGATTATGCAGGAGCGGCGCGGCGGATCGGTAGCGCCGGGCCATGCCCGGCGAAAACCTTCCGGCATCGCGGCAGGGTCAGGCCCCGCAGCGAGGCAGGACGGAGACACCGCCGCCCCCGGCGTCCGGGGGCAGCGCCGCAGTCGCGCGGGTGTGGATGCTGCTGATGCGGGGTCCGCGGTTCGCACAGCGAACCGGGGAGCGACAGCGCGAACGCGATGCCGCTTACCCGCTTACCCGCCCGCCAGCATCCGGCGGATCTTGCGGCCGATGCGGGTCAGGAAGGAGTCGCCCGGGTCGGCACTGCGGACCGGCTTGGCCACTACCTGCACCGGCGCACCGTGCGCGGCGGTTGCGCCCTGGGGGTTCGCGCCTTCAGCGCCTTCCAGCGGGCGGCCGTTGCGGCGGCGACGGCGCTTGCGCGGCTTGCGCTCGCCATCCTGCAGCGCGGGGTCCTGCGCGGCGCCAGTGTCGGCACGCGGCGGGCGCGGGGCCTGTACGGCGTCGACGGGGGCCGCCACGGCAGCATCAGCGCTGCCGGCCGCCGCTGCAGCAGCCTGCGACGGCGCCACGGCTGCGGCATCACCTTCCACGCGCGGCTTGCGCGGCGGACGCGGACGGCGTTCGCCGCTGCGCTCACCACTGCGTTCGCCACGGCCGGCCGACGGCTTGCCACCACGACCACCACCGCGACGCTCCTCTTCGGCGGCACGCGCCTCACGCGCTTCGCGGAAGATCTGGCTGACGCTTTCGTTCTCGTCGCCTTCCTCGCCCGGCGCAGGCGGCGCACGTTCCGGACGCGGCAGCGAGGTCAGCAGTTCGGCGGTCACCGCTTCGACCGGGATCTTCTGGTCGATATAGGCCTCGATATCCGGCAGGCCCATCGCATAGCGTTCGCAGGCGAAGCTGATGGCATCGCCTTCCTCGCCCAGGCGCGCGGTGCGGCCGATGCGGTGCACGTAGTCTTCGGCGTCGAACGGCAGATCGTAGTTGTAGACGTACTTGATGCCGTCGATGTGCAGGCCGCGGGCCGCCACGTCGGTGACCACCAGGATTTCCAGCTGGCCCTTCTGGAAGCGGTTCAGCAGGCTTTCGCGCTTCTTCTGCGGCACGTCACCGGACAGCACGCCGACGCGGTAGCCGGAACGTTCCAGCGCGCGCGCGACGCGCTCGACGAACACCTTGGTGTTGACGAACACCATCGTGCGCGCGCCTTCGCTGCGCGACAGCAGGCCGAGCAGCAGCGGGATCTTTTCTTCGTCGGCCGGGAAGTACATGCGCTGGCGCACGCGGGCGGCGGTGATGGATTCGCTTTCCACCACCATCTTCTGCGGCTCGTTCATGTGGTCATACGCCAGTTCCAGCACGCGATGGCTGAGCGTGGCGCTGAACAGCAGGGTCTGCCGGATGGTGCGCTCGGGCATGCGGCGCAGCAGGAAGCGGATGTCTTTGATGAAGCCCAGGTCGAACATGCGGTCGGCTTCGTCGAGCACGCAGATTTCGCAGGCGTGCAGCGATACCACCTTGTGCTGCTTGACGTAGTCGATCAGGCGGCCGGGGGTGGCGATGATCACGTCCACGCCCTGCTGCAGCAGCTCGCGCTGCTTGTCATAGTCCACGCCGCCGTACACCAGCGCGAAGCGCAGACCCAGTTCCGAACCCAGCTTCACCGCGTCCTTGTGGATCTGGATGGCCAGTTCGCGGGTGGGCGCCAGGATCAGCGCGCGCGGGTCTTCCGGCTTGCGGTCGGCCAGTGCCGGGCGGGTCAGCAGGCGGTTCACCACCGCGACCAGGAAGGCCAGCGTCTTGCCGGTACCGGTCTGTGCCTGGCCTGCGACATCGCCACCGGCGAGTGCGACCGGCAGCGTCAGCGCCTGGATCGGGGTGCAGCGGGTGAATCCGGCTCCTTCAAGACCGGCGTGCAATGCCGGATGCAGATCGAAGGAGGAAAAGGTCAAATCGGTCAGCGGTTTGTCGCTCATGTGTCCGTCTTGGTCTGGCCGCCACCTGCAATCGGGCGGCTCGGCGTCATCTGGGGGCTCCGTCGCAAACTGCGGCCCCTGCGGCGGGTCGGCGGGCCTTGGACCTTCGGGTCCCTTGCCGCTCAATGGAGCAGTTTAGCGTAATCGGGCCAGCAACCGGGCCCGAGCGTCTCACCAGACCGGGAGATGGAACCGCACGGCGCCTTCATCCACGCCACTGCCCGCTGAATCCGGCCCCGGTTGCGCCTTGAGCGACTGACACCGGCCCCCTATTCCATAGGTGCGGACAGTGAAATGCGGCACATTCCGTCGGTCATATCGATCGCGATACGCTGGGTTCCAGCCGCCCACTGTCCGCCCGCGCCGATAGGGGTAAACTGCCGGCCGTGAGCGTCCAGGCATCCCGCCCAGCGCACCGTGGAGCCTGCTCCACCAGGCAACGACGAGGGTTGCGCCAGTCTGGCCCAGCCCAGTTCACCCACCTCCGGCCCCAGCCAGGTGCCCCACAAGACGAGAAACCAAGATGAGCGACAACGTTGTACATGTCAGCACCGCTGATTTCGAAAGCACCGTACTGAACTCCAAAGAGCCGGTCCTGGTTGATTTCTGGGCCGAATGGTGTGGCCCGTGCAAGATGATCGCCCCGGCGCTGGACGAACTGGCCGTTGCCTACGGTGGGCGCGCGAAGATCGTCAAGGTCAACGTCGACCACGAGCGCGACCTGGCCGTGAAGTACCACGTCCGTTCCATCCCCTACCTGGTCGTCTTCAAGGATGGCGAGAAGGTCGGTGAACAGGTGGGTGCAGTGGGCAAGGCCCAGCTGGCCGGCCTGCTCGACAAGGCATTGGCCTGAGGCCTGTGTCTCCCGGCAGCCGGTGACGCCGGCTGCCTGCAGCCCCTGCGCTGCCTGAATGTCGTGGCATCGCGGTGCTTGCAAGGCGCCGCGCGCCGGTGATAGTGTCGGCACATCCGGTCCGCGTTCGCGTGCCGCACCCGCTGGATGCAGTTCACTCCAGACCCCATCCCTTCGTTCGCCGCCCCAGCCGGGCGCTCGCACCTTCAAGCGAGGAATAACGCTCTTGTCCGATACCACTTCTGAAACCGGCAGCGCTGATGCGCCCGCCGAAAAGCGTGTGCGCAAGCCGCGCGTGACCAAGGCTGCCGCACCGGCGTCCGCCGAAACCAGTGCTCCGGCACAGGCTGGGCTGCCGCTGGCCAATGCGCCCGAAGCCCCCCGCCCCGCTCCGCCCCCCGCGCCCGCTGCAGCGGCGCCGAGCGCGCCCGCTGCCGAAGCACCCGCCGCCCACGGCGGTGACGGCAACGAAGGCCGCGAATCCGGCCAGGGACGCCCGCAGCAGAACAACAACAACAACCAGGCAGGTGGCCAGCAGAACACCGCAGGCGGCCAGAACCAGGGCCCCTACCAGGGCAACCAGCAGAACAATGGCCAGGGCCAGGGCAACCGCCGTGACCGCTTCCGCAACCGACGCGACCGTGACCGCCCGGCACGTGGCGGTGGCCGCGACGATGGACTGCCGCAGGACAACAACGAACAGCAGGCATTCGTGCGCACCCAGCAGGCGAACGTGCCTGAGGGCTTCCCGGTGTATTCGCTGAGCGACCTCAAGCGCATGCCGGCGCAGAAGCTGCTGGAAATCGCCGAGCAGCTGCAGATTTCCGAAGGCGTCGCCCGCGCCCGCAAGCAGGACGTGATCTTCGCGCTGCTGAAGGTGCTGACCCGCCACGGTGACGGCGTCGCCGCCGACGGCGTGCTGGAAATCCTGCCCGACGGGTTCGGCTTCCTGCGCGCGGCCGAAGCCAGCTACCTGGCCGGTCCGGACGACACCTACATCTCGCCCAGCCAGATCCGCCGCTTCAACCTGCGCACCGGCGACCACCTGTCCGGCCGCATCCGCTTCCCCAAGGACGGCGAGCGCTACTTCGCGCTGTCCATCGTGGACACCATCAACGGTGAGCCGCTGGAAGCGTCCAAGAACAAGGTCCTGTTCGAGAACCTGACCGCCCTGTTCCCGCGCAAGCGCTTCACCCTGGAACGTGGCAACGGCTCGTCCGAAGACATCACCGGCCGCATCCTCGATCTGATGGCACCGCAGGGCAAGGGCCAGCGTTCGCTGATCGTCTCCCAGCCGAAGGCCGGCAAGACGATGATGATGCAGCAGGTGGCGACGGCCATCACCACCAATCATCCGGACGTGCACCTGATCGTGCTGCTGATCGATGAGCGCCCGGAAGAAGTGACCGAAATGCAGCGCACCGTGCGCGGCGAGGTCATCAGCTCGACGTTCGACGAGCCGGCTGCGCGCCACGTGCAGGTTGCCGAAATGGTGATCGAGCGGGCCAAGCGCCTGGTCGAGCACAAGAAGGACGTGGTGATCCTGCTGGACTCGATCACCCGCCTGGCACGTGCCTACAACAACGTGGTGCCGAGCTCGGGCAAGGTGCTGACCGGTGGTGTGGATGCCAACGCGCTGCACCGTCCGAAGCGCTTCTTCGGTGCGGCACGCAACGTGGAAGAGGGCGGCAGCCTGACCATCATCGCCACCGCGCTGGTCGACACCGGCAGCAAGATGGACGAGGTGATCTACGAAGAGTTCAAGGGCACCGGCAACAGCGAAGTGCACCTGAGCCGTCGCATCTCTGAAAAGCGTGTGTTCCCGGCGATCGACATCAACCGCTCGGGTACCCGCCGCGAAGACCTGCTGATCGAGCCGGAGCTGCTGCAGAAGATCTGGATCCTGCGCAAGCTGCTGCATCCGATGGATGAAATGGCTGCGATGGAGTTCCTGCTGGACAAGATGAAGAACACCAAGTCCAACGACGAGTTCTTCGGTTCGATGAAGCGCTGAGTTCCCGGCGCCGGACGATCCACGACGAGGCCCCGCATTGCGGGGCCTTTGTTGTTTCGGGGGCGCGTGCCTGCCAAGAGCAGGCTGCTTGCCTGCGACGGGTGGGCAGGCTGTCCGGGACACGCCGCAAGTACGTCCTTGCAGGCTACTGTTAGGCTCCTGCCTCAAAGTGTCCCGGACAGCCCGCCCACCCGTCGCCCTGACAGTATTCGTCCGCCGCCCGAAGCCGGGACCCCGATAGCGGCGAGCGCAGCGGGCTTTGCACGATGCCGTGCTGCGCTGCGCCGTGGCAATATCGGCCCGAGGCTGCACCATCGCTCGGCGCGCACCGGCCGCCGCTGGCACATGGAGGATCACCTGCACCATGCGTAGTCGAATCGAGGACGTCGCTGCGGCGGCAGGGGTCTCCATCAAGACCGTGTCGCGCGTGCTCAACAACGAACCCAACGTGCGCGAGCAGACCCGGTCGCGGGTGCGCGAGGCGGTCGCGCGGCTGGGCTACAAGCCCAACCTCTACGCGCGCAGCCTGGCCGGCCAACGCTCCTATTCGTTGGCGCTGGCCTACAACAATCCCTCGCGCAACTACCTGATGGAGATCCAGAGCGGCATGCTGGATGCCTGCCACGGCAACCACTACAACCTGCTGCTCGGCCCGGTGGGGATCGGGCGGCATGCCCTGCCCGACCTCAGCGCGCTGTTCGACAACTCACGCCCCGACGGCGTCGTGCTGATTCCACCGCTCAGCGATGATCCGGTCGTGCTGTCCTACCTGCAGCAGCATGACATTCCGTTTGCCAGCATCGCCCCGCGCGATCCCACCGGCGCCATCGGCGTGCGCATGGACGAGACCACCGCGGTGGTGGAACTGATGCGCCACCTGATCGCGCTGGGCCATCGGCGCATCGGCCACATCAAGGGGCCGCGGGCGCACGGTGCCTGCCAGTGGCGCCACGCGGGTTATCGCGCGGCGTTGCGCGAAGCCGGCATCGCCTACGACCCGGCGCTGGTGGTCGGCGGGCAGTTCTCCTTCGAATCCGGCATTCCCGCAGCCCATCGCCTGCTCGACCTGGCCGATCCGCCCACCGCGATCTTCGCTGCGAACGACGACATGGCCGCGGCCGTGTACCGGGTGGCCGGTGGCCGCGGCCTGCAGGTCCCACGCGACCTGTCCGTCTGCGGTTTCGATGACACCCCGATCGCCAGCCACATCTTTCCCGCGCTGACCACCGTGCGCCAGCCCACCGCGGAAATGGGACGGCTGGCGACGCTGCAGCTGCTGGACCGCATCCGTTCGCCGGGTGCCGGCAGCATGATCACGCTGGAGCATGCCGTGCTGGTGCGCGAATCCACGGCTGCACCGCGCCACCGCCGGCGCTGACGGCATCGCCGGCGGTGGCCGTTGTCCAGCGCTGTCAGCGTTGCCCCCATCGGCGCTGCGCAGAACCATTCTGCATCGCAGCACGGGCAGGTCCTCCTGCTGACGCGTGCAGGCCGCCCCGTTTTTCCCCATGACACTGCAATTACAAGGCTTCGCGCAGGCGCGCCCGGCCTGCCCCTGCATTCAGCCGGCGCAGGCAAAACGACGAGCCGAGGCGCGCCGACGGCGCTTTGTTGACAACGCTGTCAACGCATCCCCAAATCGCTCCCGTCATGTAGTTGCCGCGTTCCAGCCGAAATCAAACCCGCTGTTTCCGCACTCCCTGGGGAGGGATCCGCAATGAAGAAGTACAAGGCCGTACCTCGCAAGACACTGCTCGCCTCCGCCCTGCTGGTGGCCGTCGCCGGCCCCGCCTGGGCGCAGGACCCCACCGGGACCGCAGCACCCGATCCAGCCACCCTGGACACCGTGCAGGTGACCGGTATCCGCGGCAGCCTGACCTCGTCGATGAACCTCAAGCGCGACAGCCAAGGCGTGGTGGACGGCATCGTGGCCGAGGACATCGGCAAGTTCCCGGACACCAACCTGGCCGAGTCACTGCAGCGCATCAGCGGCGTGTCGATCGACCGCACGTCCAGCGGCGAAGGTTCCAAGGTGACCGTGCGCGGCATCGGCCCGGACTACAACCTGGTGCTGCTCAACGGCCGCCAGATGCCCGCCTCCAACCTCGGCAACGGCGGCGGCGGACTGTCCGGCTCGCGTTCGTTCGATTTCGCCAACATCGCCTCCGAATCGATCTCCGCGGTGGAGGTGTTCAAGACCACCCGCGCCGACAATCCGACCGGTGGCATCGGCGCGACCATCAACATCAAGACGCTGCGCCCACTGGAAGCGGCGCCGGTGGTCAGCCTTGGCATGAAAGCGGTGCACGACACCTCCAACGACAACGTGCCGCGCACCCTGCAGGGATCCAACGTCACCGGCGAGCTGTCCGGTATCTTCAGCCAGACCTATGCTGACGGCCGCTTCGGCGTAGCGCTCAGCGCCAGCCACCAGGAGCGTGATTCGGGCTTCAACCAGGCCACCGTCGCCGAAGGCTGGGCCACGCTGCGCGGCGATGACACCAGTGACTGGCGCGCATTGCCGCAGCCCGGCACGGGCTACTCGGACCGGATCACCAACCGGCCTGGTGCCGATGACATCTACGGCCGTCCGCAGAACACCGCGTACAACGTCAATGCCGTGCAGCGCCAGCGCACCAACGGCCAGGCCACGCTGCAGTGGAAGCCGCTGGACAATGTCACCACCACGCTGGATTACACCTATGTCGAGAACAAGGTGCAGCAGCAGCGCAGCGAGCTGTCGGTGTGGTTCAACTACGGGCCCGGGGACAGCACCTGGACCGATGGCCCGGTTGCCGCGCCCATCGTGTACAGCGAAGACGTGGTCAACGGTGACGTGGCCATGGGCGGCATGAAGCTGGCCACCCGCAACCGCATGGACTCGCTGGGCTTCAACGTGGATTGGGAAGTCAACGACGCGCTGGACATGTCCTTCGACTACCACCGGGCCAGCGCCGAGTCGCAGCCCGATGGCCCGTATGGTTCGGCCGGCGTGCTCGGTGTGGCCGCGTACGTGCGCGGCAGGACCACGGTGGATTACAGCGGCGACCTGCCGATCATCAACATCGCCCTGCCACCGGGCGGGGTGCAGGCGTCCGATGCGCTGGTCACCGGTTCGGTATTCCAGAACAGCTACAACAAGTCCGAAGTGGAGCAGCTGCAGGCCAAGGGCGTGTTCCGTTTCGCCGATTATTCGGCACTCGATTTCGGCGTGGGCCACACCCAGGTGGACAACCGTTCGGCGGCGGCGATCGAGCAGCGTGACAGCTGGGGCGGCGTCGGCACGCCGGCCGACTACGCCGACGATATCTGGTACGCCGATGACATGGGCAAGTACTTCAAGGCGTTTTCCGGGCACAACGACCCACGCCTGACCGGCCAGTTCCTGGTCTTCGACTTCGACCGCCTGCGGGAGCGGGCGGCGCAGGTCGCCAACGGCGCCGAGCCGGCCTGTCCGACGTGCTATCTCGCCCCGACCGAGTACTCCGAAGACATCCGCACCACCGAAAAATCAAAGAGCGCCTACCTGCAGTACCGCACCACCTTCGACTGGAACATGCCGCTGCATGTCGCGGCCGGCGTGCGCTATGAGCAGACCGAAGTGGAATCGCTGGCGCTGGTGCGCGTGCCGACCTCGATCAGCTGGAACTCGCTCAACGAGTTCAACATCACCTACGCCGACGACGGCACCTTCATCGGTGGCACGGGCAAGTACGATTACGTGCTGCCCAACGTCGACCTCAAGCTGGACATCAACGAGTCGCTGGCACTGCGCGGCAGCTACAGCCGAAGCCTGGGTCGTCCGGGCTGGACGCAGATCGAGAGCGGCCAGCGCCTGGACAACATCGTGCGCACCCAGGGCGGCACCGGTTCACGTGGCAATCCGGCGCTGGAGCCGCTGCTGTCGGACAACTTCGACCTGTCGCTGGAGTGGTATTACGGCGATGCCAGCTACGCCTCGGTCGGCTTCTTCCGCAAGAACATCAAGAACTTCATCAGCAACACCATCGCGCGCGAAGATGCCGGCAGCCTGCACACGCCGGTGGGCGGCGCGTACTGGAATGAAGCGCTGGCGTCGGGCTGCGTCACCACCGATACCGTGTGCATCCGCAACTACATCTTCACCAACCACGCCGGCGATCCGGGCGTGATCTCCACCGGCGTCAACTCCGCCGGCCAGCAGACCGGCAGCATCGTCGGCCAGCCGGGCGACCCGATCGCCGGGTTCGACATCACCCTGCCGGCCAACCAGCGTTCGGATCATCTGGACGGCTGGGAAGTCGCGGTGCAGCACCTGTTCGGCCAGTCCGGTTTCGGCGTGGCGGCGAACTACACCAAGGTGAAGTCCGGGCTGACCTTCGACAACCTGAGCCTGGGCGACCAGTACCCGATGATCGGCCTGAGCGATTCGGCCAACGCCGTGCTGTTCTATGACAAGAACGCGTGGCAGATCCGCGCGGCGTACAACTGGCGCGACAAGTTCCTCAACGGCATCGGCGGCCAGGGACCAAACCCCAACTACACCGAAGCCTATGGTCAGCTCGATCTGAACATCAGTTACGCGGTGAGCGAACAGCTGACGCTGAGCGTGGAGGCGATCAACCTGACCGACGAAACGATGCGCACCTACGCACGCCACAGCAACATGCTGCGCTATGCCACCCAGACCGGCCCGCGCTACATGTTCGGCGTGCGCTACAAGTTCTGAGCGACGATGCACCTGCCCCCGCCCCGCCCCATCGAGGAAGTCCAGCTCGCCGATCCTGCGGCACTGCCTGCCGCACTGCGTAGCTGGACCACGCCGAAGGTGGTGCGGGGGTTGGCCGCCGGCTGGCCGCTGGTTCGGGCCGCGCGGCAGTCAGACACCGCCGCGGCGGACTACCTCAAGCAGTTCGACCACGGGAGCATGCCGGTCACCGCGACCACCGCCGCGCCCGGCACGCAGGGCCGGGTGTTCTACAACGAGGACCTGACCGGCTTCAATTTCCGCCGCGAACAGGTGCCGCTGCGCGTGGTCCTCGATACCCTGATCAAGTACCGCGGCGACCCGCACGCGCCGACCATCTACGTGGCGTCCACCACGCTGGATACCTACCTGCCGGGACTGCAGCAGGCGAATCCGCTGCCGCTCGGACAGGCTGATCCGCTGGCCAGCATCTGGATCGGCAACCGCTCGCGCATCGCCGCCCATCACGATGCACCGGACAACCTCGCCTGCGTGGCGGCAGGGCGCCGGCGGGTCATGCTGTTTCCTCCTGCGCAGATCGGCAATCTGTACATCGGCCCGCTGGACTTCACCCCTGCCGGCCAGGCCATCAGCCTGGTCGATTTCGCCGCGCCGGACCTGCAGCGCTTCCCGCGTTTTGAACAGGCGATGGAGCATGCGCAGGGGGCCGTGCTGGAACCCGGCGATGCGGTGTTCATTCCCGCCCTGTGGTGGCACCACATGGAGGGACTCGAGGCGTTCAACGTTCTGGTCAATTACTGGTGGCGCCCGGTTGAGGCATGGCGCGATGCGCCGATGAATGCCCTGATGCTCGCTTTGCTCGCGGTGCGTGATCTTCCTGCAGCGCAGCGCGCGGCCTGGCAGGCCGTGTTCGAACACTACGTGTTCAACGCCGATGACCAGGTTGCCGCGCACGTGCCAGCGCATGCACGTGGCGTGCTGGGCGAGCTGGATGAATCATCCGCCGCGCGGCTGCGCGAGGTGCTGCGCACGCGGTTGTCGCGGGGATCGAACGGGTGACCCCCTCGCGGGTGGCTTGGTTGGCTGCCGCTGGGGGTGGGTCGGGCGGGGAGGCTGTGCGGGGCACGCGCAAGTACGTCCCTGTAGCTCTTCGCGGCTCCTGCCGCTCAAGGCCCCGCACAGACTCCCCGCCCGCCCCCAGACAGGTTCCGGTGCCGCCACCCGCGTAATGAAAGAAATAAAGGCAGGGGTCAGGGTCCTTTCGCTGCGCGAAAGGACCCTGACCCCGTCCCCCGGTGCCCCGCCATCCGCCCACCATGGGCATGCCGGTCGTCCTGACCGGGGCCACCATGGACCCGTCGAAGGTGGGGCGGGCTGGGTTGGCGGGGGCGTTGAGCGCCATGGATGGCGCGAAACGAGGCCCGCAGGATGCGGCTTCTGCCGTCCCCCGCCAACCCAGCCCGCCCCACCAACCCATAGCCCTGCAGCCCTTGACGTTGACGTTGACGTTGATCTTGCCCACCCTCCGCACGTGACCTGTCGCTTTCAGCGATAATGCCCGCGCAGTCCCCCACCGAACCGTGCGCAGGCTGCTGCGTGCGGGCGCCGTCCCGCGCTGTCGTTCCCTCCGGCCAGACCGGCTGGACCAGCACCTGAACAGCCCGACCTGCCCGCATGCGCACGCTCTCCAAACGCCTCAACCTGGGCTCGTTGATCCTTGCCCTGGCCCTGCTCAGTACCGTGGTGGGGCTGGCAAATACCCTGCTGGCCAGCTACCGCGTGCAGCGTGATCAGCTGATCAGCAGTACGCTGGAAGCCAATCGCGTCTACGCCAACAAGCTGGCCGAAACCACGCAGAACTTCGTCCTCTCATCGCAGCAGCAGCTCGCTTACACCGCCATGCTGCTCGGTCGCCATGGCATGGACGACCGCCGCGCGCAGGACGAGGCCAGCCGCCTGCAACTGCAGACCAACAGCTTCAACTCGGTGTTGATCGTCAACCAGACCGGCCTGGTCATGGCGACCTCGCCGCAGACGCTGTACCTGAAGGGCGACACGCTGCGCAGCGAAGGCAACCGCATCGCGCTGGAGCGGCGCCAGCCGATGATCAGCGACCCCTACGACTCGGCCACCGGCAAGCTGCTGGTGGCGATGTCGCACCCGGTATTCGACGCCCAGGGCGTGTACCGCGGCTACGTCAGCGGCACCATCTACCTGCGCCAGCGCAGCATCCTGCAGAGCCTGCTGGGCACCCATTACTACCGCGACGGGTCCTACCTGTACGTGGTGGATCGCAACGGCCGACTGCTCTACCACGCCGATCCCGAGCGGGTCGGTGGGTATGCACCGGGCAACAGGGTGATCGACGCCGTGGCGCGCGGGCAGCGCGGGGCAACGCAGGTCACCAACAGCCGCGGCGTGTCCATGCTGGCCGGTTACGCACCGGTACCGGCCACCGGCTGGGGCATCGTCGCCCAGCGCCCCGCTGCATCCACCCTGCAGCCGCTTTCGCAGTTGATGTCGTCGGTGATCTGGCGTGCGATCCCCCTGGGCGTACTTTCGCTGCTGGTGACCTGGTGGTTCGCGCGGCGCATCTCGCTGCCGCTATGGCAGCTGGCGCGCAACGTGCAGGAAGGTGACACCGGCCGTGCCATCTCCGATGTCGGTGGCATCCGCGCGTGGTACTTCGAAGTGGCGCAGCTCAAGCAGGCCGTGCTGTACAGCTTCAATGCACTGCAGGACCGCATCGGTACCCTCAACCGTGCCAGCCGCACCGATCCGCTGACCGGGCTGCTCAACCGCCGCGGGCTGCAGCAGGCGCTGGAAACGTGGAAGGCGCAGGGCCAGTCCTTCGCCATCCTCGCCCTGGACATCGACCGCTTCAAGAGCATCAACGACCAGCATGGCCACGCAGTCGGCGACCAGGTCATCGGCCACATCGCCGAACAGATGCGGCGCTACTCGCGCGATGGCGATGTGCTGTGCCGCAATGGCGGCGAAGAGTTCCTGATGCTGCTGCCCACCACCGATGCCGACGATGCCCTGCTGATCGCCGAGCGGCTGCGCCAGCAGATCGCGACCCAGCCACTGGATCCGGTCGGCCATGTCAGTGTCTCGGTGGGCGTCGCGCATTACCCGACCTTCGATGCCGATGCCGAGCAGGCCCTGCGCATGGCCGACAAGGCGCTGTACATGGCCAAGGAACAGGGCCGCAACCGCAGCGTGACCTACCCTTACCGCTGACCCCCGGTCGCGCCGAGCCGCGCTCGGCGAGCGCAGCGCGCAGGCTGCAGCAGCTCGATGGCCTTGTCGAAAGAATGGAGAATGCATCGGCTCCCGCGCAGCGCAGCCCGTACCCGCGCGTACCCGATCAGGCGCGACCTGCGGCACCGTGTTGCCCTCGCTGGCAGGCAAGCGCGTCGCGGTGCTGGCGGCGGCCGATGGCCGGGCCTGCGCCGAGTACTGCGTGGGGAAACGGACAGTGGCGCAGTGGCTGCGGGAGCGCGTGCATGGCGAAACGACTCCTGGAGCGGACAGCTGTCCATGCTGACCGCTATAGGGATCAGCGACTACCTGGAATCACACAGGCAGGGCCGGCATAGCCCGCTCAGCCTCCCAGCGGGGTCAGCAATTTCGGGGCCTTCTTGTCGGCGCCCACCATGTACAGGCCGCCATCGGACAGGGCATCCGGCGAGAAGCCGGGGGCATCCTGGTCCACCAGCCACGGGGCGCGCTGGCGCGGCCCCGGTATGTAGGTCTCCCATCGACCAGCACGCTCCGGATCATTCTGCAGGTTCAATATGAATTGAGCCGGCACGCGCACGGTCCAGAACGGGGCGTCCGCTTCGGGGCCGCTGGTCGGAGGAAGGAAGGTCCAACGGCGCGCCGCACTGATGCTCGCAATCGTCAGCAGCTCGCGCATGCGCTGCATCTGCTGGCTCGAGGCAACCACCGTCAGGTTGACCTGCTCTGCAACCACGTCCGTCACCTTTCCATCGGGCGATACTTGGACCAGCAGATATACGATGCCCTCGGCTCCCATCGCGACTGCGCGCGGCGGATACGTTGGGACGGCCGTCCTCAGGCGCCTGATGCTTTCATCAGAATCGTCGGCTGGCCCGCTGAAATTAACGCCACCCACCCGGATGTCCACGCTCCCGGCCTGGGACACGGTCGCCACGAGATTGACTGCCATCGGGCTGCGAACGCTTACCGGCTTGCCGTTCTCCTGCACAGGCTCGAAGGTCCACTTCGAGGCAGTCTCATGCACGAAACGCGCGATTCCTGGATCCAGCCTGCGCTTTCTATCCAACACGACTGCCGAAACCGACCCATCCGTTTCGATGTGGATCTCGCCCTTGACCAGCAGGCTGCTCTCCGCCTTACCCAGTACCTCGCGCTTGCTCCCCGGTGCAGCAAGCGCCCCAGCCGCGGCCAGCATCAGGACCACGGCCAGGCCGACGCGACCGGTGATTTTTCTGAATTCCATCCTCATCACTCCCTTGAACCACGGCGAACGTGAACGCGGCAATCAGCCCTGCAGCGGCGTCAGCAGCTTCGGCCCGTTGTCGATCCCGACCATGTAGACCCCACCATCGGGCAGCAGATCGGGCGCCGCATCCGTGTCGCCGTGCCCCACGTCCCACGTGGCGCGTTGCTTCGGGCCCGGAATATACGCCTGCCACTTGCCGTAGCGGTCGCCGTTGCCACCGTAGAAGTAGCGCACCGGCACGCGCACGGTCCAGAACGGATCATCGACGCGGGCACCGGTGGTGGGCGCCACGAAGGTCCATTTGCGTGCCGCCCCGACCGCCGCGCGCGCCATGACATCCCGCATCCGCTGCATGGCGCGGGGCGACCCGGCCACGTACCCGTTCACCTGTTCGGCGATCACATCGTCGACCGTGCCATCGCGCGCCACGCGCACCAGCAGCAGCACCTCGCCCGCACCGCGCATATCCAGCAGTTCGCGCGGGAACGAGGGGGGCCGCATGTTGTCACTGGCGACCCCGTCGGTCGCCTTGGGATCATAGTTGCGGAAGCTGGCACTGCTCAGCACGACATCCATGCCGCCACCCTCCACCTGTCGAGCCACCAGACGCAGGTTCACCGGCGTCTTCGCTGCCACTGCCTTGCCATCACGCAGCACCGGCTCGAACCGCCACCGGGCCACGTTCTGCTTCAGGAAATCCTGGATGTACGGCTCGATCTTGTGCTCGTCCTTCAGCGTGAAGCCTTCGACCGAGCCATCCGGCGCGATGTCGATGCTGCCGCTGAGGACCATGCTGCCTTCGGCCTGCGCGCGCGCCGCACGTGCGCTCTGCGCGCTGGCATCCAGCGGTACCGCTGCGCTGCCTGCGCCAAGGGCCAGGGCCAATCCAAGAAAGATCGAAGTACGCATGCTGACTGCTCCGTGTCGATGTGCCCCGAGGGTAGCAAAGGCATCCGGCAGCGGCCACCTCACGCCAGGCGGTTCTCACGCGCATAGGGGGGCGTATCGGGATGCTCGCCCGCGGCAAAGCGCTCCTGCAGCGCGCGCCACCATGCCGGCTGGAACAGATGCCCGAAGTGCTCGCGCACCGCCGCCAGCTCAGCGGCAGGCAGGCCCATGAACGGAGCGAAGCGCTCGGGGAAGACATCACGCGGCCCGACATGGAACCAGGGCTCGTCAGCCAGCGCTTCTTCGGCATTGCGTGGTGCAGGCCAGTCGCGGAACACGCAGTCGCTGACCAGGCACAGCTCATCGTAGTCATAGAAGACCGCCCGCCCATGCCGCGAGACACCGAAGTTCTTCGGCAACATGTCGCCGGGAAAGATGTTGTTGTGCGCCATGTCGGTGATCGCCTGGGCGTAGTCCAGCACCGCCGCACGCATGCCCTCGGGCCCCTGCTCACGCAGGTACAGGTTCAGTGGCCGGAAGCGCCGCTGCACGTAGCACAGCGCGATCTCCACTTCTTCCCCGTCCAGCCGCACGCTCTGCGCACACTGCTGCAGCAGTTCCTGCAGCAGCGCCGGGGCGAAGCGCGCGGCAGGAAAGCGCAGGTGCCGGTACGGCTGCGCATCCAGCAGCCGGCCCACGCGATCCAGGTTGAACACCAGCGCGTACTTCTCTTCCACCTGCTGCCGTGACATTGCCTTGGGCCAGGCGAAACGATCGCGTATCAGCTTGAACACCAGCGGGTAGCTGGGCAGGGTGAACACCGCCATGACCATGCCGGGGGTGCCTTCGGCATGCACCAGCTGCTCCTGGGAATGGTCCAGGAAGTGCCCGAAGAAGGCCCGGTAGCGCTCGGTCTTGCCCTGCTTGGCGCGGCCGAGCACGGTGTAGATCTCATCGATCGGCTTGCCCGGCAGCAGGCTGCGCAGGAACACCACGGCGTCGCCCACCGTGCCCAGGTTGGCCTGGAAATAGCTGCGCGAAACGCCGAACAGATGCGCCACGTCGCGCCGCCGGGTCAGCACCGCATCGGCGCGCAAACCCTGGCCGTCGTTCACCAGCACGATCACGCAGGGCGAGAAGCGATGTTCACCGAACACCCGACCGACCAGGTAGGCGCGCCGCTCGCGGTAGAACACCGTGTCCAGCAGCTCGATGCCACGCACCGGGTGAGCTCCCCAATGCGCCAGGTCGTCCTGCAGGCGCACCGCGATGGCCGCAGCGCAGCGCAGCTGGTGCGCGTAGGGAACATCGAAGCGATAGTCGCCCAGCACCCGCATCAGCGCGTCGGCCGGGCGCGTGGCCGACACCGCATAGGCATGCCGCGCCACCGGATGGGTGATCGCATCGGAGGGCTCCACGTCGAAGGCGAGGAACTCCACCTGCGCATCCACGCCGCGGGTACCGAACAGGCGCCGCGCCAACGTGTTGTAGAACGTCTTGTACAGCTCGGCGTCGATCAGACCATGCAGCAGCAGGGTGTAACGGGCATGCACCTGCAGCCACCACGTGCGCTCGCCGATGGCATCACCGGCCAACCGACGCAGGCTGTGCATGCACGCCGCGACGCACTGGTCATACAGGCCGATGCGCTCGACCGCATCGTGCTGGGCGGCCTCCCATTGCCGCTGCTCGAACCGCCCCCGGGCGCGGGCGGTGATCGCCGCAAAGCGCGCGTGGTAGTCCTCGAAGCCATCACGGATGGCCAGCGCCATCCGTTCGGCCAGCAGCGGATCGATGTCGATGGGGGACATGGCAGGCTCACGGCCGGATTCGCATCCACCTTACGATGTCCGCCTGCCTGTTGCCCAGCGTTGCCCTGTGGCTGCCGGCATGTGCCGGCAGCCCGCCTGCCACGCCCGCCCGATCAGATGGCCAGTTCGGCTTCCACGTCCTGCACCTTGCGGCGTGCCAGGGCCAGGTTGGACTTGTTGCGATCCAGCACGAGGTAGAAGAACAGCCCCTTCGTTTTCGCCACCGGACGCATGATGTGGTACGCCCTGCCCAGCGAAATGAGGATGTCCTCGATGCTGTCGTTGAGGTTCAGCGATGCGGCCGTCTTCATCTTCGCGCGGATCACTTCGGTGTTGCCCGCCGCTGCAACCTCCATGTCCACGCCCGCGCCGGCTTCGCCAAGCAGCATGCCGCTTTCATAATCCACCAGTGCCACCGCCTGCGCGCCGTCGATGCCCATCAGCGCATCCAGCGATTCCTTCAAACCTGCCATCGTGTCACCCCGTCACTGTAGTCATGGGAGCCGGTGCATCCCCTGCGGCTGGCTCACGGTCCGCCGAGTTCGGCCAGGATTGCCTGGCCACATTCGCGTGCACTCCACAGCACCTGGCCGATGACGCTGCGCTGGTCGCAGCCGGCCATCAGCAGCAGCGGCGCGCCCGCTGCAGTGGGCAGTGCCAGCATCAACACCTTGCCTTCGTCGGCCTCCAGCATCAGCGTCTGCAGTTCGCCCAGCGCAAGCTCGCGCCCGACCGCACCGGCCAGGCCCAGCATCGCGCTGGTCATCGCGGCCAACCGCTCGCCGTTGCCGTGTGCGCCGGCCTGTACCAGGGCGAAGCCATCCACGCTGGCCAGCACCACGGTGCGCACCCCTTCGACGCGGTCGACGAAGCGTTGCATCGCCGGCCGCAGTCGCTGGGCCTGGAGCGCATCCACCCGCGGCATCGGTTCACCGTCAGCCATGCCGGGCCACCAGTGCCTGCGCTTCCAGTTCACTCATCAGCACATCCATCAGCCGTACGCCCTGCGCACGTTCGCGCGCATCGGTAGGCACCACCGGGATCGGCACGCCGTCGACGCAGGCCTGCGCCGCCAGTGCATCAAGGGAGGGCGCGGGCAGCAGGTCCAGCCGGGTCACGCCCACCACCAGCGGCGTGTCCGCGCCATGCTGCCGTACCACCTGCAGGTAGCTGGCCAGGGTGGCCTGTGCATCCGGGCGGCTGCCGTCGACCAGCAGCAGCACGCCGCTGGCGCCGCGCAGCAGCACCGGCCACAGGAAATCAAAGCGCTGTTGTCCAGGCGTGCCGTACAGGCGCAGGCGGTCACCGTTGGGCAGGTCGATGTCCGCATAGTCCATCGCCACGGTGGTGGTGGCCTTGTCCGCCGCCAGCCGGTCGCTGTTGGCGACGTCGGTGTCGACCACCGCACCGGCGGCGATGCTGCGTATTAGGGTCGACTTGCCGCTGCCCATGCCGCCGATCACCACGATCTTGTACTCGCGCATGCTCAGGCCTTCCCGCGCAGGCTGCGCCACATCCGCGACAGCAGGTTGCCCGCCTCCGCCGGTCCACTATCCGGCAGCGCGGCCTGCACCGGCGCCCCTTCCAGCTGCGCGTGGCCACTCAGGTAGGCGGCATGGACGAAGGTGCGGACGCTCGCTTCGGGCAGGTCGAGCAGGCGTGCGCACTGGCCCACCGTATGCGCGCGCTTCAGCAGCAGCGAACACAACCGGAAGCCATCGTGGTCATGCCCGAGCACGCGGAAATCGGGCCAGCGCGTCATCCGTACACTGGCGCCCTGCTGCAGCCGCGTGTCCAGGGCATGCCAATGCGTACTGCGCAGGCCCCACTGCCACAGCAGCGGGCGAAGCGGCTGCCGGGTGCGGCCGGCGGCGAGCGCCTGCCACTGGGTCGGTGCAGCCGCGTGCACGCTGAGCGCATCGAAGTGCTCACACAGTGTGTCCAGCGCACAGGTGTCCTGCATGGCGATGGCATGGTCCTGGCCGATATCCAGCAGCACCACGGCGTGGCCATCGCGCAGCAGCAGCAACTGGCCCTCCCGGCCCGGCAGGCGCTGCCGCAGCAGCTGGGTGATCGCATGGCTGCCGCGTCCGAGCTCGGACGGGTCCGCCGCCGGTTTCGACGGCCGCGGCTGCATGCCCTGCAGCGCCGCAGCGATCGCGCCATCGTCCAGCTCATCGCCGCTGTCCTTGCCGCGCAGTCGTCCGCGCGGATCCTCCACCCAGCACTGCAGCCGCGGTCGGCCGCGCAGCAGGTTCGCCGCGGCGTTGCGCAGCGCGGGCGTGTCCTTGATGACCAGCAGGTCGCAGTCATCCAGATCGCGGCAGCTGCGCACGCGCCCATCCGGCAGCGCGGAAACCTGCCGCAGCCGGCGCAGCAGCGCGCGTTCGCATTCGATGTCAGCGCCCACGACGAGTATCCGTGCCATCACCGCTCCTTCTGCCGGATCCCCGCGGCAGGACCACGCCAGACTAAGGCCGGTCACGACAGATACATCGTGATCGAATGCTCAGAATGAACGGGCGGTTTGGACCTCGAAGCGTGAAACTGTGATCGCCTGCCATGGGCAAAATCCGTGCCGCCGGCCCTGGAACGCGAAAGGCCCACGCACTGCGTGGGCCTTCGTTTCGCAACCTGGTGCAGTGATCAGCCTGCGATCAGTTCCAGCGCGGTGTTCAGCGTGGCGCTCGGGCGCATTGCCGCGGCCACCTTGGCCAGGTCCGGACGGTAGTAACCGCCGATGTCCACGGCCTTGCCCTGCACCGCCACCAGCTCTTCGACGATCTTCGCTTCGTTATCCGCCAGTGCCTTGGCCAGCGGGGCGAAGCGTGCCTTCAGTGCGGCATCGTCGTCCTGCGCGGCCAGCGCCTGCGCCCAGTACAGGGTCAGGTAGAAATGGCTGCCACGGTTGTCGATGCCACCGAGCTTGCGCGAGGGCGACTTGTCGTTGTCCAGGAACTCGCCGTTGGCCACGTCCAGCGCCTTGGCCAGCACGCGCGCAGCGGCGTTGTCGTAGCGGTTGCCCAGGTGTTCCAGCGACGCGGCCAGGGCGAGGAACTCACCGAGCGAATCCCAACGCAGGTAGTCCTCTTCGACGAACTGCTGCACGTGCTTGGGCGCCGAACCACCGGCACCGGTCTCGAACAGGCCACCGCCTGCCATCAGCGGCACGATCGACAGCATCTTCGCGCTGGTGCCCAACTCCATGATCGGGAACAGGTCGGTCAGGTAATCGCGCAGCACGTTGCCGGTCACCGAAATGGTGTCCTCGCCCTTGCGGATGCGATCCAGCGAGAACGCGGTGGCTTCCACCGGCGGCAGGATACGGATATCCAGGGCGTTGGTATCGTGGTCCTTCAGGTAGGTTTCGACCTTGCTGATGACCTGCGCATCGTGGGCACGCCCGGCGTCCAGCCAGAACACGGCCGGGGTGCCGCTCAGGCGAGAACGCTCCACGGCCAGCTTCACCCAGTCCTGGATCGGGGCGTCCTTGGTCTGGCACATGCGCCAGATGTCACCGGCTTCCACGGCATGTTCGAACACCACCTTGCCGGCGTCGTCGGTGACCTTGACCACGCCATCGGCGGCGATCTGGAAGGTCTTGTCGTGCGAGCCGTATTCTTCGGCCTTCTGTGCCATCAGGCCGACGTTGGGCACCGAGCCCATCCTGGCCGGATCGAAGGCCCCGTGCGTGCGGCAGTCATCGATCACCGCCTGGTAGACCCCGGCATAGCAGCGGTCCGGGATCACCGCCTTGGTGTCCTGCAGCTTGCCTTCGGCATTCCACATCTTGCCGGAGTCCCGGATCATCGCCGGCATCGAGGCGTCGACGATCACATCGCTCGGCACGTGCAGGTTGGTGATGCCCTTGTCCGAGTTCACCATGGCCACGCCCGGGCGGTGCGCGTACTCGGCCTTCAGGTCGGCTTCGATTTCCGCACGGGTGGCTTCGGGCAGCGACGGCAGGCGCGCGGCCAGGTCGCCGATGCCGTTGTTGGCATCGAAACCGGCCTGCTTCAGCACGTCGGCATGCTTGGCCAGCACGTCCTTGTAGAACTCGTTGACCGCCACGCCGAACATGATCGGGTCAGAGACCTTCATCATGGTCGCCTTCAGGTGCAGCGAGAACAGCACGTTCTTCGCCTTGGCATCTTCGATCTGCTCGGCGATGAACGCAGCCAGTGCCTTGCGGCTCATCACCGCGGCATCGACGATCTCACCGGCCTTGACCGCGGTCTTTTCCTTCAGCACCACGTCCGTGCCATCGGCAGCGTGCAGGGTGATCTTCAGGTTGCCGGCGGTGGCGATGGTTGCCGACTTTTCGCTGCCGTAGAAATCGCCCGATGCCATGTGTGCGACATGCGAGGCCGAATCCTTCGCCCAGGCTCCCATGCGGTGCGGATGCTTGCGCGCGTAGTTCTTCACCGACAGCGGCGCACGGCGGTCGGAGTTGCCTTCGCGCAGCACCGGGTTCACCGCGCTGCCCTTGACCTTGTCGTAGCGCGCCTTGATGTCGCGCTGCTCGTCGTCGGCCGGGTTTTCCGGGTAATCCGGCAGCGCATAGCCCTGCTGCTGCAGTTCGGTGATGGCCGCCTTCAACTGCGGCACCGATGCCGAGATGTTCGGCAGCTTGATGATGTTGGCTTCCGGGGTGGTCGCCAGCTGGCCCAGCTCGGCCAGGTCGTCGTTGACCTTCTGGTCGTCCTTCAGGCGCTCCGGGAACAGCGACAGGATGCGGCCGGACAGCGAAATGTCGCGGGTTTCCACGGCGATACCGGCGGTTGCGGTGAACGCACTGACGACCGGCAGCAGCGACTGGGTGGCCAGGAACGGCGCTTCATCGGTCAGCGTGTAGAGGATCTTGGGCGTATTCGACATGGGGGATCAGGGCTCTCTGCGGATCTCAGGGGAAGGCCGGTATCACACCGGGCCACGTGCAACCGTGTCGCGGCAGGATGGGCCTGCTGCACTCTCCCTCCGCGGCGCCACCTCTGGCGCGCTGCGGAGGAAACCCTTTCATTGTCCCGATTTCAGCCGTGCGGAGCAAAGCCCCGCCATACTCACAGGTATGTAGATCCTCGTGCCTGGCTCCCGGCACTACGTGCGCACGGGGGTGGCTGCCGTGACGGCGTGCAGTTCCTGGTGCAGGCTGGCCAAGTCACGTCGTGCGTGCTCACCGAGCTCCCAGCGCGCCGCCAGTTCATCGGGCGATGCCGTGCACAGCCCACGAATCGCAAACCGCGCGATGACGGCGTCCTCGAGCTGCATGCGACCCCAGGTGCCCAGGTCCAACGTTTCGGCGGCCTGGCGGACATTGCCGACGCGCTGGAAGACCTCGGGTCCGACCGTAGCGGCAAGCCACTTCTCGACCTCGAAGCCAGCCTGTCCGCGCAGTGCATCGGCCGGAAGATCCAGCGGGGCGATCGCCTCGCGCCAGGTCTTGCCCGCGCGTATGCCCTGCAGAATAGGCTTCTTCAGGATCGCGACCTTCCTCAGGTTGGTCGCGAACGTCCTTGAAGCGCCACAGCGCAGGAACTGGGTCCGTACCGGTGCCTGCCGGCGCTTCCCGTTGACGATCCCAAGCTCCGCCTCCAGCTCCTTCTGCACGGAAGGCCGCCAGTAGTACACGCGATCGTTGAGCTCGGCCTGGATGGCATCCGGGGATTGCCGCACGCTGATCCGCCGCAGGCGCACGGCCATGCTGTGGACCTCGTTCACGCTGTGATGCGATCGTCGTTGACCGGTGCCGATGCTGACGACGGAAAGGGAATCTACCCGCATCGCTGCTCTCGTTGGAGGAGGAAGCGCGAGTATCGTTGGGATCGACTGCGGGCACTTCCAGAAAACCGTCGTGCCTGACGGCGAGCGAGGTCTGCAGGCCTTTACCGAGCCCAGAAAAAAGACGCAGCCTCGCGGCTGCGTCCATCGTGAGTCCACTACCGGGAGAGAGTCGGCAGCGCGTGGACTTACTTGACCTCGAACTCCTGCGGCGTTCCGGCCGCCTTGCCATCTACCATGACTTCCGCACGGTACTTGCCCGCCGGCCAGCCATTGGCATTCTTGAAACTGATATTGGTGGTCTCGGCACCGGAGGTATTGAGCGTGGCGCTCTGCTCACCGGCCACCTGGCCATCCTGGAAGGTCAGCTTGGCGCCGACATTCGCATTATTCGCGGTTCCATCGGTACGAACCGAGACGATGATTTCGTCCTTCGGCGCGAACAGCGCGGCGGTGGCAACCGACTTGTCTGCTGCGGCGGTCTTGCCGACGGTTACCGACGCAACATTCACCGAAGCCGCTTCGGCCATCGGCGGCGGTGCGCCCGTCATCGGCGCCGGAGCGGCGGCCGGGGCGGTATCGGCAGCCGGCGTAGCGGTGGTATCGACGGCGGGTTCGTTCTTCTTGCAGCCGACCAGCGCAACGCTGCCAAGCAGTGCAACGAGCAGCCCATTGCGAAGCGTATTGGTATGGGTCATCGGGTTTCCTCCAAGGGGGTACAACAACGGAACGCGTGTGCGGGGGGACTGCGGGGTTACTTCGGTGGAAGTTTCAACACCTGCCCCGGCTGGATCCGGTCCGGATCATCCAGCTGGTCACGGTTGGCATCGAAGATCTTCTTCCAGGCATTCGCATCGCCCAGGTGCTGCTTGGCGATCCTGGACAAGGTGTCGCCCTTCTCCACCGTGTAGGTCGCATCGACCACCTCCGCGGTGCTGTCCACCGAAGCGGACACGCCGGAGAAATCGGCCTTGGGAACCTGTTGCGCGGTGCTGTCGACGCTGCCGGTGACACCGGAGAAATCGGCTTTCTTCTCGGTACTCATCCACACACTCCCATCTGCGTGACTACGTGGCAGGCACGTTCTCACACAGGTTGTTAAATGGGGATGGTTTTCGCGTGAAGCCGTCGCCGGATCTACTGTCGGAGCTCGCGGTCGATGCTTGCAGGTGCAACGATCTCCGGACTGGCGCGCCACGGGTTGATGTCCAGCCCGCCGCGGCGCGTGTACCGCGCTTCCACTTCCAGCCACTGCGGTGCACAGCGCTGGCGGACTTCGTTGAATATCCGCTCCACGCACTGCTCATGGAACTCGGCATGTTCGCGGTAGCTGACCAGATAGCGCAGCAGGCCGGCGCGGTCGATGCGTGCGCCGCGGTAGCGCAGGCTCACCGTGGCCCAATCCGGTTGGCCGGTCACCGGGCAATTGGATTTCAGCAGCGCCGACACCAGGGTTTCTTCGACGACGTCGGCCGGATCGGCGGAAAGATACGCCGCGCGCGGCGGGCCATAGCAGTCGATGTCCACGTCCAGCCCGTCGATCGACTCGCCACGCGGGGTCTCGCGCAGCGCGGGCAATCCGAACGTCACCTGCACCGCAACGCCTGCGCAGGCGGAGAGGTCGCTGGCGATCGTGCTGCGCACATCCTCGGCATCGGCGAAGCGGGCGCTGTTGAGCGAATTGAGATACAGCTTGAAGGACTTCGATTCCACCAGGTTCGGCGAGCTGCAGGGCACCTGCACGGTGGCCACGGCAACGCAGGGCTTGCCCCGGTTGTCCAGCCAACCCAGTTCGAACGCATGCCAGCGGTCATGGCCGACGAACGGCAGGGCGGCGGCGTCAAGCCCGATCTCGGCGCGGGCGGCAGCCCGGGGAATGGGAAACAGCAGGCCGGGATCGTACTGCGACGGGTAACTGACCTCGCGACCGAGGCTGGAATCCTGGGGGGTGTTCATGGCGCTCATTGTAAATGAGCGGGTCGAACGGGTGAGACCCCCTCGCAGGTTTCGGTTCTGGAGCTGCGTCTGGGGTGGGCCGGGCGGTAGGGCTGGTCGGGGGACGGCAAAAACTGCATCCCTGCGGGCCTCGTTTCGCGCCATCCATGGCGCTCAACGCCCCCGCCCAGCCCCACCGCCCGGCCCCCTCACAGGTTCCGGTGGCCGCCACCCGCGTAGAAAAAGAATGAAAAAGCGGTAGCGCCGACCCACGGTCGGCGGGATCCATCAGCCCGCGTTCCACCACCATCCGCCGACCATGGGTCGGCGCTACCAAGGCCACCATGGGCCTGTCGGAGGTGGGGCGGGGTGGGTTGGCGGGGGCGTTGAGCGCCATGGATGGCGCGAAACGAGGCCCGCAGGGATGCGGCTCCTGCCGTCCCCCGCCAACCCACCCCGCCCCGCCAACAAACAACCCCCGCAGCTTTTTGCCGTTGCCGTTGCCGTTGCTCCAAACGGCAGGCATACCCTCAGCCTTCGACAGGCGCGCCGTGCAGATAATCCAGGCTGACCTGCAGCAACGCCCGCAGGCCCACATCCAGTGCCTTCTCATCCAGCAGGAATTTCGGCGAATGGTTTGCCGGCGCCTTCGCCGGGTCGATCCCCTCGCTGGTGGAACCGACGAAGAAGAACATTCCCGGCACTTCCCTGGCGAACAGCGAGAAGTCCTCCGCGCCCATCTGCAGTGGCGGCTCGTACACATTGTCCTTGCCCACCACCGCCTGCAGGCTCGGCAGCATGCGTGCGGTCAGCTGCGGGTCGTTGACCGTGGCCGGGTTGCCCTCCGCCTCGTAGATTTCCGTCACCGCCGTCGCCCCGTGCGCCGCCGTGGTGTGCTCGGCCACGTTGCGCAGGTCGGCGAAGATCTGCTGGCGCATGCCCTCGTCGAAGGTGCGGATGGTGCCCACCATCTCCACCTCGTCCGGGATGATGTTGTAGCGGATGCCGCCGTTGATCGCACCGAAGGTCACCACCGCCGGCTGCTGCGCCAGGTTGGTGCGGCGGCTGACGATGGTCTGCGCGGTGCCGATCAGGTCGGCCGTGGCCACGATCGGGTCCACCCCGTTCCACGGCGCCGAACCATGGGTCTGGCGGCCGATCACCTTGATCCCGAAGCGATCCGAGGCTGCCATCAACGGGCCACCCCGCACCGCGATCTTGCCGGCCTGCACGCTGGAAAACACATGCAGGCCGAACACCGCCTCCGGCTTGAAGTCGGCAAACACGCCCTCTTTCAGCATCAGCGCCGCGCCGCCCTCTTCCGGCGACGGCGCGCCCTCTTCGGCAGGCTGGAAGATCAGCATGACCTGGCCCGGCAGGTCCTTGCGCATCGCCACCAGCGCTTCGGCCACGCCCAGCAGCGTGGCGGTATGCGCATCGTGGCCACAGGCGTGCATCACCCCGACCTGCTGGCCGCGGTAGGTGCTGGTGGCCTTGGAGGCGAACGGCAGCCCGGTCTGTTCGGTCACCGGCAGCGCGTCCATGTCCGCCCGCAGGGCGATCTTCGGACCGGGCTTGCCGCCTTCGATGATCGCCACCACGCCGTGGTGGGCAATGCCGGTCTTCGGCTTCAGGCCCATCGCGCGCAGCCGCTTGGCCACCTCCGCCGAGGTGCGCTCCTCGCGGTTGGACAGCTCCGGGTGCTGGTGGAAATCGCGGCGCCACTCCACCACCTGGGCCTGCAGGCGCTGGGCGGCGGCGGCCACTTCGGGGCGCTCGGCCGCCTGGCCATGGGCGAGCATCGGCAGGGCCAGCAGCAGGGCGGATGACAGCAGCGCGCGACGGGGCATCGGGATCTCCACGGTAGGGTTGCGGTTGAATGTAGGCCAAGCTGTCGCTTTCGGGAACCTTCGGGCCCGGGCAGGGTCCGAGCACCCGGCCCTTTTGGCATGCAGGCAGCGGCATCGCCCGCAGGTATGCTTGGCACCTTGCCAGCCGTGCGCCTTGCCCGGCCCAGCCCCCAGGAGTGATTGGAATGTCGCGTTTGTGGAAGATCGTGCTGCTGGTGGTGGCAGTGTTGGTGGTCGTGTTCGTTGGCCTGCGCATGGCCGGTGGCGGCAAGGACAAGCCGTCGGGCGAAGCCGCCGCCAGCGGTGAGCGTGGTGGGCCGCAGGCCGACGCCGGCCCGGTGCCGGTGACGGTGATCGAAGCCCAGCGCCAGGACGTGCCGGTGTACGCCAGCGCGCTGGGCACGGTGAGCGCGATGAATACCGTCACCGTCAGTCCGCAGATCGGCGGCCAGCTGATGAGCCTGAACTTCCGCGAAGGCCAGGAAGTGAAGAAGGGCGACGTGCTGGCGGTGATCGACCCGCGGAGCGCACAGGCAAGCTACGACGAGGCATCGGCAGCCAAGCGCCAGAACCAGGCGCAGCTGGCCACCGCGCGCTCCAACTACCAGCGCTCCAGCGCGCCGGAGTACGCGCAGTACGTTGCCAAGACCGACCTGGACACCCAGCGCAACCAGGTGGCCCAGTTCGAAAGCGCGGTGGCGGCCAACGAAGCCAGCATGCGCGCCGCCCAGGTGCAGCTGCAGTACACCAAGGTCACCGCGCCGATCACCGGCGTGGCCGGCATCCGCGCGGTGGACGCCGGCAACGTGGTCAGCGCCGGGACCGCCCTGGTCACCCTGACCCAGGTGCATCCCATCCACGTGGTGTTCAACCTGCCCGAGCGCCAGTTGGGCGACGTGCGCACCGCCCAGCAGGCCGGCGCGGTGCAGATCGCCGCGCTGGACCGCACCGACGCCCATGTCATCAGCGGCGACGGCACCCTGGACGTGGTGGACAACCTGATCAGCAGCGACAGCGGCACCTTCCGTGCCCGCGCCCTGTTCGACAACCAGGCCAACGTGTTGTGGCCAGGCCAGTTCGTCAACGTGCGGTTGCAGCTGCGCACCATCGGTGGCGGCATCGTCATCCCGACCCAGGCCGTGATGCGCGGCCCGGACGGCGAATACGTCTACGTGGTGCAGGCCGACAACACGGTCAAGATGCAGACCGTGCGCAGCGGCGTGGAAGTCGGTGACAGCCACGTGCAGGTCACCGAAGGCCTGAAGGGCGGCGAGCGGGTGGTCAGCGAAGGCCAGTTCCGGCTCAAGCCGGGTGCCAAGGTCAACGCGCTGAAGCCGGGCGAGACCCCGGCCGCGCCGACCGAAGCCGAACTGAAGGCGGCACAGCAGCAGAACGGCGGCGGCCGCCGCGGTGGTGGCCCGCGCTGAGCGCGGGCATCGCCTGAGTTACCGGCGCCGGCACTTCTGCCGGCGCTGTCATGACGTTCCAGCAAGGATCCGCCCGTGGGCTTTTCGACCCTCTTCATCCGCCGCCCGATCGCCACTTCGCTGCTGATGGCGGGCCTGCTGCTGCTCGGCATCCTCGGCTACCGCCAGTTGCCGGTGTCGGCGCTGCCGGAAATCGATGCGCCCAGCCTGGTGGTCACCACCCAGTACCCCGGTGCCAACGCCACCACCATGGCCTCGCTGGTGACCACGCCGCTGGAACGCCAGTTCGGGCAGATCTCCGGGCTGGAGCTGATGACCTCCGATTCGTCGGCCGGACTGTCCACGATCATCCTGCAGTTCTCGATGGAACGGGACATCGACATCGCCGCGCAGGACGTGCAGGCCGCGATCCGCCAGGCCACCCTGCCCTCCTCGCTGCCCTACCAGCCGGTCTACAACCGGGTGAATCCGGCCGATGCGGCCATCGTCACCCTGAAGCTGACGTCCGACACGCGCCCGCTGCGCGAGGTCAACAACTACGCCGATTCCATTCTCGCCCAGCGCCTTTCGCAGGTGCAGGGCGTGGGGCTGGTGTCGATCGCCGGCAACGTGCGCCCCGCCGTGCGCATCCAGGTCAATCCGGCGCAGCTGTCCAACATGGGGCTGACCCTGGAAGACCTGCGCAGCGCGCTGACCCAGGCCAACGTCAGTGCGCCGAAGGGCTCGCTGAACGGCAAGACCCAGTCCTACAGCATCGGCACCAACGACCAGCTGACCAGTGCCGCCGAATACCGCGACACCATCATCAGCTACCGCAACGGGGCGCCGGTGCGCCTGTCCGACGTCGCCAGCGTGGTGGACGGCGTGGAGAACGACCAGCTGGCGGCCTGGGCCGACGGCAAGCCGGCGGTGCTGCTGGAAGTGCGCCGCCAGCCCGGCGCCAACATAGTGCAGACCGTGGAGCGCGTCCGCGCCCTGCTGCCGCAGCTGCAGGGCGTGCTGCCCGCCGACGTGCACCTGGAGATCTTCTCCGACCGGACCGAGACCATCCGCGCCTCGGTGCATGAAGTGCAGTTCACCCTGATCCTGACCATCGGTCTGGTGGTCGCGGTGATCTTCCTGTTCCTGCGCCGCCTGTGGGCCACCATCATTCCCTCGGTGGCGGTGCCGCTGTCGCTGGCCGGCACCTTCGCGGTGATGGCCTTCGCCGGCATGTCGCTGGACAACCTTTCGCTGATGGCGCTGGTGGTGGCCACCGGCTTCGTGGTCGACGATGCGATCGTGATGATCGAGAACATCGTCCGCTACATCGAACAGGGCAAGAGTGGCAAGGAAGCGGCCGAGATCGGCGCCCGCCAGATCGGCTTCACCGTGCTGTCGCTGACCGTCTCGCTGGTGGCGGTGTTCCTGCCGCTGCTGCTGATGCCCGGCGTCACCGGCCGGCTGTTCCATGAGTTCGCGTGGGTTCTGAGCATCGCGGTCACGCTGTCGATGCTGATCTCGCTGACCCTGACCCCGATGATGTGCGCCTACCTGCTCAAGCCGGACGAACTGCCGGAAGGCGAAGACGCGCATGAGCGTTCGGCGGCGGCCGGGAAACAGAACCTGTGGAGCCGCACCGTCGGGCTGTACGAGCGCAGCCTGGACTGGGTGCTGGCCCACCAGCCGATCACTCTGGCGGTGGCAGGCGCGGCGCTGGTGCTGACCGTGGTGCTGTACCTGCTGATCCCCAAGGGCCTGCTGCCCGACCAGGACACCGGCATGATCACCGCGGTGGTCCAGGCCGACCAGAACGTGGCTTTCCCGCAGATGGAACAGCGCACCAAGGCGGTGGCCGAGGCACTGCGCAAGGACCCGGACGTCACCGGCGTGTCGGCGTTCATCGGCGCCGGCAGCATGAACCCGACGCTCAACCAGGGCCAGCTGTCGATCGTGCTGAAGGAGCGCGGCGAGCGCGATGGCATGGACGTGATCCTGCCGCGCCTGCAGCACGCCGTGCGTGACATCCCGGGCATCGCGCTGTACCTCAAGCCGGTGCAGGACGTGACCCTGGATACGCGCGTGGCCGCGACCGATTACCAGTTCGTGCTGTCGGACGTGCAGGCCGATGAAGTGGCCACCCATGCCACGCGCATGACCGAAGCGCTGCGCAAGCGCCCGGAGCTGGCCGACGTGGACAACAACCTGTCCACCCAGGGCCGCGCGCTTGAACTGAACATCGACCGCGACAAGGCCAGCGTGCTCGGCGTGCCCATGCAGACCATCGACGACACGCTCTACGATGCGTTCGGCCAGCGCCAGATCTCCACCATCTTCACCGAGCTCAACCAGTACCGCGTGGTGCTGGAAGTCGCGCCGGAGTTCCGCACCAGCACCGCCTTGATGGAGCAGCTGGCGGTGGCGTCCAACGGCACCGGCGCACTGACCGGCACCAACGCCACCAGTTTCGGCCAGGTCACCTCGTCCAACTCCTCCACCGCCACCGGCATCGGCAACCAGAACACCGGCATCACCGTGGGCGGCGGCGGCATCATTCCGTTGTCCGCGCTGGCCGACAGCAAGGTGACCAGCGCCCCGCTGGTGGTCAGCCACCAGCAGCAGCTGCCGGCGGTGACGATCTCCTTCAACGTGGCGCCCGGCTACTCGCTGTCCGCCGCGGTGAAGGCCATCGAAGAGACCCAGGCCGAACTGCAGCTGCCCACCCAGGTGCATGCGCAGTTCATCGGCAAGGCCGCTGAATTCACCGGCAGCCAGACCGACGTGGTGTGGCTGCTGCTGGCTTCGCTGGTGGTGATCTACATCGTGCTGGGCGTGCTGTATGAAAGCTACATCCACCCCATCACCATCATTTCCACCCTGCCGCCGGCCGGCGTCGGCGCGTTGCTGGCGCTGATGCTCAGCGGCCTGAGCCTGTCGGTGGACGGTATCGTCGGCATCGTGCTGCTGATCGGCATCGTCAAGAAGAACGGCATCATGATGGTCGACTTCGCCATCGAAGCACGGCGCACCGGTGCCAACGCGCACGAGGCGATCCGCCGCGCCTGCCTGCTGCGTTTCCGCCCGATCATGATGACCACCGCCGCGGCGATGCTGGGTGCGTTGCCGCTGGCATTGGGCACCGGCATCGGCTCGGAACTGCGCCGCCCGCTGGGTATCGCCATCGTCGGCGGCCTGCTGCTGTCGCAGCTGGTGACGCTGTACACCACGCCGGTGATCTACCTGTACATGGAGCGCTTCTCCGAATGGCTGGCGCGACGCCGCGAACAGCGCGCGGCGCGTCGTGGCGACGGCCCGGTGCAGGAGCCGCAGGCGTGAGCATGACCGACGTGCTGGCAGGAGCGTGGCGTTGAACATCTCCGGCCCCTTCATCCGCCGCCCCATCGGCACCGCGCTGCTGGCGATCGGCCTGTTCATCATCGGCCTGATCTGCTACCTGAAACTGGGCGTGTCGGCGCTGCCCAACATCCAGATCCCGGTGATCTTCGTGCATGCCAACCAGTCCGGCGCCGATGCGTCGACCATGGCCTCCACGGTCACCGCGCCACTGGAACGCCACCTCGGCCAGCTGCCCGGCATCGACCGCATGCGCTCGTCGAGCTCGGAAGGCAGCTCGCTGGTGTTCATGATCTTCCAGAGCGATGTCGACATCGATTCGGCCGCGCTGGACGTGCAGACGGCGATCAATTCGGCCCAGGCCGACCTGCCGTCCGGGCTGGGGTCGCCGATGTTTTCCAAGGCCAACCCCAACGATGACCCGGTCATCGCAATTGCGCTGACCTCCGAAACGCAGTCCGCCGACGACCTGTACAACGTCGCCGATTCACTGCTCGCCCAGCGCATCCGCCAGATAACCGGGGTGTCGTCGGTGGATATCGCCGGTGCCTCGACGCCGGCGGTGCGGGTGGACGTCAACCTGCGGCTGATGAATGCCCTGGGGCTGACCGCCGATGACCTGCGCAACGCGGTACGCGCGGCCAACGTCACCTCGCCCACCGGCTTCCTCAGCGATGGCAACACCACCACCGCGATCATCGCCAACGATTCGGTGGCACGCGCGGCGGACTTCGCCAACCTGATCATCAAGACCGGCGCCGACGGGCGCATCATCCGCCTGCAGGACATCGCCAACGTCTACGATGGCCAGCAGGACGCCTACCAGGCGGCGTGGTTCAACCACAAACCGGCGGTGGTGATGTACGTGTTCACCCGCGCCGGCGCGAACATCGTGGAGACCGTGGACCGGGTCAAGGAACAGATCCCCACGCTGCGCGATTACCTGCAGCCCGGGACCACGCTGACCCCGTACTTCGACCGCACCCCGACCATCCGCGGCTCGCTGCATGAAGTACAGATCACCCTGCTGATCGCGCTGGCGATGGTGGTGCTGACCATGGCGCTGTTCCTGCGCCGGCTGGCGCCCACGCTGATCGCCGCCGTCACCGTGCCGCTGTCGCTGGCCGGTGCGGCGCTGGTGATGTACGCACTCGGCTTCACGCTGAACAACCTGAGCCTGCTGGCGCTGGTGATCGCGATCGGGTTCGTGGTCGATGATGCGATCGTGGTGATCGAAAACATCATGCGCCACCTGGACGAGGGCATGCCGCGCATGCAGGCGGCTTTCACCGGCGCGCGCGAGATCGGCTTCACCATCGTCTCGATCACCGCCTCGCTGGTCGCGGTGTTCATTCCGCTGCTGTTCGCCAAGGGCATGATGGGCGCGTTCTTCCGCGAGTTCACCGTCACCCTGGTGGCGGCCATCGTGGTGTCGATGATCATCTCGCTGACGCTGACCCCGGCGCTGTGCAGCCGCTTCCTGGACCCGCACGCCGATGCCGGCAAGCCGACCCGGTTCGGCCGTTGGCTGGATGCCGGGCACGACCGCATGCTGCGCGTGTATACCCGCCTGCTGGACTTCTCGCTGCGCCACGCGCTGCTGCTGTCGTTGACCCCGCTGATCCTGATCGGGGTGACCATCTTCCTGTTCGGCGCGGTCAAGAAGGGCGCCTTCCCCCCGCAGGACACCGGCCTGATCTGGGGCCGTGCCAACTCCAGCGCGACGGTCTCCTTCGAAGACATGGTCAACCGCCAGCGCCGCATCACCGACATGCTGATGGCCGATCCGGCGGTGAAGACCGTCGGCGTGCGCCTGGGCAGTGGCCGGCAAGGCTCCAGCGCGCAGTTCAACATCGAACTGAAGTCGCGCAAGGACGGCCGCCGCGAAACCACCGCGCAGGCGTTGTCCCGCCTGAGTGCCAAGGCCGACCGCTACCCCGACCTGCAGCTGCGCCTGCGCGCCATCCAGGACCTGCCGAGCAATGACGGCGGCGGCTCCAGCCAGGGCGCGCAGTACCGCGTGTCACTGCAGGGCAACGACCTGGCCCAGCTGCAGGAGTGGCTGCCCAAGCTGCAGGCGGTGCTGAAGAAGAACCCGAAGCTGGCCGACGTGGGCACCGATGTCGACGATGCCGGACTGCGCCAGAACATCGTCATCGACCGGGCAAAGGCCGCGCGCCTGGGGATCTCGATCGGCGCCATCGACGGTGCACTGTACGGCGCGTTCGGCCAGCGCCAGATCTCCACCATCTATTCGGACATCAACCAGTACAGCGTGGTGGTCAACGCCCTGCCCGAGCAGACCGCCACGCCGGGCGCGCTGGACCAGGTGTACGTGCGTGCGGGCAATGGCGAAATGGTGCCGCTCACCGCGGTGGCCGAGCAGGTCCCCGGCCTGGCGCCTTCGCAGATCACCCACGAAAACCAGTACACCACGATGGAGCTGAGCTACAACCTGGCGCCGGGCACCAGCATGGGCGAGGCCAAGGCGATCATCGACAGCACCGTGGCCGGCATGCGCATGCCCGGGGACATCCGGTTGGCCGAGGGCGGTGGCTTCGGCTTCGATTCGGACCCGATGGAAATGCTGGTGCTGGTGATGGCCGCGATCATGACCGTCTACCTGGTGCTGGGCATGCTGTACGAAAGCCTGATCCACCCGGTGACGATCCTGTCCACGCTGCCTGCTGCGGGCGTGGGCGCGCTGCTGGCGCTGTACGGCACCAACACGGAACTGTCGGTGATCTCGATGATCGCGCTGGTGCTGCTGATCGGCATCGTCAAGAAGAACGCGATCATGATGATCGACTTCGCGGTGGTGGCCCAGCGCGAGCACGGCAAGAGTGCGCTGGAAGCCGCGCGCGAAGCCAGCATCGTGCGCTTCCGCCCGATCATGATGACCAGCATGGTGGCGATCCTTGCCGCGGTGCCGCTGGCGATCGGCATCGGCGAAGGCTCCGAACTGCGCCGCCCGCTCGGCATCGCGATGATCGGCGGCCTGCTGTTTTCGCAGAGCCTGACCCTGCTCAGCACCCCGGCGCTGTACGTGATCTTCTCCTGCCTGGCCCAGCACTGGCGCAGCTGGCGCAGCCGCCGCCGCGAAAAGAAACAGCTCAGACGCGCCGCCCGCGCCTGACCCGACAAAAAGGGGACGGAGGGGATTAAGTCGCTTTCAGCTCGTAAAGGGCCATGAACGACTTAATCCCCTCCGTCCCCTTTTTGCTAAGATGCGCGCCAGCCACGGTCTGACGCCCCCTTTGCGGCGCCCCCGCTGCCGGTTCCCGGCCAGCCTGCCTGATCCAGCCATCGACCCTCTCCCGCCATCTGCTGATCGCGGACGGCGCTGTGCTGTCCGCGGAGGACCCCTTCGATGCCGTTGTCCCGTTTCCCCCGCCGCGCCCTGCTGGCTGCTGCCCTGTCCTGTGCCTGCACCGTGCATGCGCAGTCCGCCACTGATCTGGACGCGGTGAAAGTCACCGCCGAACGCACCCATGCCAGCACCGGCGCGCTCGGTGATCGCAGCCTGCACGATACCCCGTTCGCGATCACCGCCGTCGGCCGGGAGCAGCTCGAGCAGCGCCAGGTGGTATCGCTCGGCGAAGCCTTCCTGCTGGACCCATCGGTCACCACCCAGGTCAGCGCGTATGCCAGTGGCTGGAGCTCGCCGATCCGCAACCGCGGCATCGACCTCAGCTACGACAGCTACCGCGTGAACGGCCTGCAGGTGTCCTCGTGGGGCACCGAGTGGCCGCTGGAAGTGATGGAGCAGGTTGAACTGCTGAAGGGCCCTGGCGGCTTCATGTATGGCTTCGGCCAGCCCGGCGGCATCGTCAACTACGTGACCAAGAAACCGACCGACCTGCCGACGCTGTCCGCCCAGCTCGGTTGGCGCGAGCAGGGCATCGTCAGCGCCGGCGTCGACAGCGGCGGTCGCTTCGGCAACGAACAGATGTTCGGCTACCGCTTCAACGCCTACCAGGAGAAGGGCGAAACCTTCAACGGCGGCGACGTGGATCGAAAGGTCGCTGCGCTCTCGCTGGACGCACGGCTGAGCGATGCGGTGACGTGGACCTTCGACGGGGTCTTCCAGCAACGCGACCTGTCCGGGGAATCGCCGCAGTATTACTTCATCGGCCTGACCTCGCTGCCGCGAGCGTTGGCCGGCGACGTCGACAACGGTGTTCCGGGCACCTACTACGACACCCGCTCCAGCCTGTTGTCGACCGCGCTGGACTGGCAGATCAGCAGCAACTGGAAGGCCAGCTTCAGCTACGGCTTCACCAGCTCCTGGAATGACGTCAACAAGATCTTCGCCTACATCGACGATACCAACGCCGACTATGACGTCAACGTCTACGAGCTTGGCGGCAGGAGCGAATGGAAGCTGGCCCAGGCACTGCTGCAGGGCCGCTTCCAGACCGGCCCGCTGAAACACCAGGTGGTGGCCGGCGCCAGCCACCAGACCGGGCTCGGCTGGGACCGCCCGTATGAGTGGAGCACCATCGGCCGCGGCAACCTCTACCAGCACCCCACGCTGCGCCACGATGCGGTGGGATCGCGCGTGCTCAGCCGCGGCAGCGAGACCGTGCAGAAGGCATTGTTCGCCAGCGACACGGTCGACGTTGGCGGTGGCTGGTCGGTGCTGCTGGGCGCGCGCTACAACGACTTCGAGAACAAGGGCAGCTACCACACCCACCCGGTGACCCCGACCTACGCGGTGATGTTCAAGCCGAACGCCGCCTGGACGCTGTATGCCAGCTACGTGGAGTCGCTGGAAGCCGGAAGCCGCGTCGGCACCGATTACCTCAATGCCGGCGACGTGCTCGACCCGACCATCAGCAAGCAGCTGGAAGTGGGTGCGAAGGTGGAGTCGTAGCGCTGGAGTGGCAACGTGGCCGCGTTCCGGCTGGAGCGCGGCGCCAACATCGATCGCCTCACCGATGCCGGCAGGCTGCTGGTACAGGATGGCATCGCCCTGTACGAGGGCATCGAGGCCAGTGCCGATGTGCGCGTGACCGACGCACTGACCATCGGCGGCGGTGCGACCTGGCTCGACCCGACCTACGACAAGCTGTCGCCGTCCAGCGCCAGCCAGCAGGGCAACCGCACCGTGGGGGCGGCGCGCTGGAGCGGCGTGCTGCATGCCAGCTGGCAGCTGCCGTGGGTCGATGGGCTGGAAGCGTATGCGGCCGGCCGCTACTACGGCGATGTCTGGTACGACGCGGACAACACCTTGAAACTGCCGGACTACACCCTGTTCAACGCAGGCGTCGGCTACCGCATGCAGGCCGCCGGTCACGCCGTCACCTGGCGGGGCAGTGTCGAGAACCTGACCAACCGCAGGTACTGGTCCAACGCAGGCGTCGGCCTGCCGCGCACCTTCGCCGTCAGCGTCCGCCTGGACCTCTGAATGAGACGGGGACGGAGGGGATCACGTCGTAGCCGGCCGACGCAGGGCCGGATACGACTTAATCCCCTCCGTCCCCTTTTTTCACGCCGGTGCCGCAATAATGGGGGCTGATGCTGCTGCCGAGCCCGCATGTCCGCTCCAGAATCCCGTCTCAGCCGCCTGTGGGCGCACGAAAAGGCCAGTTATGGCCTGCGTGTTTTCATCGCCCTGAGTACGGCGATGGCGGTGTGCTGGCACTTCGATGCGCTGCCCGCACTGCCCGGCGTGTTCCTCGGCATCATCGCCAGCGCCATCGCCGAAACCGATGACAATGCATGGGGCCGCACCAAGGCGGTGGTGTTGTCACTGCTGTGCTTCTGCATCGCCGCCGCCGCGGTCGTGTGGCTGTTCCCGCTGCCGTGGGTGTTCATCAGTGCGCTGGCGTTGTCTACCTTCGGGTTGACCCTGCTTGGCGGACTGGGCGAACGCTATGCCTCCATCGCGCAGGCCACGGTGACCCTGGCCATCTACACCATGATCGGGCTGGAACAGCATGGCGCGGATGACTGGCATGCGGCGCTGGATGCGGTCAGCCACCTGCTGGCGGGCGCGACCTGGTACGGGCTGCTGTCGATCCTGTGGACGGCGCTGTTCGCCAACCGCCCGGTGCGCGAACGGGTGGCCCGGCTGTACGTAGAACTGGGCCGCTACCTGCAGCTGAAGGCCACCTTGTTCGAGCCCGTGCGCGAGGCCGACCTGCAGCGCAGGCAGCTGGCGCTGGCCGAACAGAACCGCCGCGTGGTCGAAGCGCTGAACATCGCCAAGACCGCCATCCTGGCCCGCTTCGGGCGTTCCGGACGCCCGGCGGTGAACTCCGGCCTGTACCTGCGCCTGTATTACACCGCGCAGGACTTCCACGAGCGCGCCAGTTCCTCGCACTATCCGTACGGGGCGCTGGTGGATGCGTTCTTCCACAGCGACTTGCTGTACCGCTGCCAGCGCCTGCTCGACCTGCAGGGACAGGCGTGCGCCCGGCTGGGCGAGGCGATCCGCGTGCGCCGCCCGTTCGTGTACGGCGACAGCAACCAGCAGGCCGCGCGCGACCTGGTCGATTCGCTGGCCTTCCTGCGCGCCCAGGAGCGCCCGCAGTGGCGTCGCCTGCTGGCATCGCTGGACCTGCTGGTGCACAACCTGCAGAGCATCGGCCGCCGGCTGCTGGATGCGGAGAATTCGGATGCCACGCTGGACAACGTCGATACCCGCCTGCGTGACAACAACCCGCATACCCTGCGCGAAATGGCCACCCGCCTGCGCCAGCAGCTGACCCCGGGCTCGGTGCTGTTCCGCCACGGTCTGCGCATGGCGATCGCGCTGGTGGTGGGTTTCGCCGCCATCTCGCTGTTCAATTTCCAGAACGGTTCATGGGTGCTGCTGACCATCGTGTTCGTGTGCCGGCCCAACTTCGGCGCCACCCGGCAGCGGCTGGCGCAGCGCATCGCCGGCACGCTGGGCGGCCTGGTGCTGACCTGGGCGTTGCTGCAGCTGTTCCAGGACCTGCACAGCCAGCTGCTGATCGCGCTGCTGTCGGCCCTGCTGTTCTTCTTCACCCGCACCGACCGTTACCTGGTGGCGTCCGGTGCGATCACGGTCATGGCACTGACCTGCTTCAACCTGATCGGCGATGGCTTCGTGCTGATCGTGCCGCGCATGGTCGACACCGTGCTCGGCTGCGCGATCGCCGCCGCGGCCGCCTTCCTGATCCTGCCGGACTGGCAGGGCCGCCAGCTCAACAAGGTCCTGGCACGCGTGCTGGACAGTGCAGCGCGCTACCTGGAGGCGGTGCTGGGCCAGTACCGCAGCGGCATGCGTGATGACCTCGCCTACCGCATCGCCCGGCGTGACATGCACAACGCGGACGCCGCGCTGTCCACGGCGTTGTCCAACATGCTGCGCGAGCCCGGCCATGTGCGCCGCAACCTCGATGCCAGCTTCCGCTTCCTGGCATTGTCCAACACACTGCTCGGCCATCTTTCCGCCTTGGGCGCCCACCGCGACCAGGTCGACAGCTTCGCCCAGGACCCGCTGGCGCTGTCTGCCGGCGAGCACGTGCAGCAATCGTTGAAGCAACTGGCGAGCGCGCTGGCCGAACGCCACCCGATCGCGGAGGGTGACAGCGAGGGTGACCGCGGCATGGCCGAACAGCTGGAGCAGTTCGATGATGCGATGCCACCGAAGCTGCAGTTGATCCGCACGCAGGTGGCACTGGCATTGCGGTTGCTGCCGAAGCTGCGCAGCGCGGCGGGTGAGGCGGTGCAGGGAACGGTGCGGGAACGGACGGCGAACGGGTGAGACCCCCTCGCGGGTGGGCTTTGATGCAGCTGGAGCTGGGTCGGGCGGTGGGGCTGGTCGGGGGACGGCAAGAGCCGCTCCTGCGGGCC
>NZ_DAMBRS010000005.1:0-173819 GCF_032054965.1 Stenotrophomonas chelatiphaga
TGGCGGGGGCGTTGAGCGCCATGGATGGCGCGAAACGAGGCCCGCAGGAGCGGCTGTTGCCGTCCCCCGCCAAGCCTCCCCGCCCCGCCAACCACTAGCCCGCAGGCTTTTGCCCTTGCAGTTGCCGTTGCTTGCGCCTCAAGCCGCGCGCAGCGCAGAAAACCCTAGATCTCTACCTGTGCGCCCAGTTCCACCAGCCGGTTGCCCGGAATCCGGAAGAACCCGGTCGCCGGCGCGGCGTTGCGGTGCATCAGCGCGAACAGCTTGTCGCGCCAGATCGGCATGCCGCGGTTGGCGGTGGCCACGATGGTTTCGCGGCTGGCGAAGAAGGTGGTGTCCATCGGATCGAAGTAGATCCCGCCGTGGTCGCACGAACGCATCAGCGCCAGCGGCACGTCCGGGGTCTCCATGAAGCCGAACTTGACGTAGACCCGGTGGAAATCATCACCGACCGATTCGATCTTCAACCGATGCCCCTCCGGCGCGTACGGCACCGGCAGGGTCACCACATGCAGGAACACATTGCGCTCGTGCAGCACCTTGTTGTGCTTGAGGTTGTGCATCAGCGCATGCGGCGCCACGGTCGGATCGGCGGTCAGGAACACCGCCGTGCCCGGCACGCGCACCGGCGGCGCCAGCATCAGCCCCGGCAGGAACGTATCCAGGCGGATACCGTCCTTGCGGATCTCGTCACGCAGCAGTTCGCGCCCGCGGCGCCAGGTGCGCATCAGGGTGAACAGCAGGATGCCCAGCACCACCGGGAACCACGCGCCCTGCATCAGCTTGGCACCGTTGGCGATCACGAAGCCCAGGTCGATGATGAAGAACACCACGCACAGCGCCACGATCCAGTGCCGCGACTTCGGCCACAGGCTGCGCGCCACCAGGGCCAGCAGCAGGGTATCGATCAGCATCGTGCCCGACACCGAAATGCCGTAGGCCACCGCCAGGTTGGACGAGCTCTGGAAGGCCAGCACCAGTCCGATCACCATCACCGCCAGGCCCCAGTTGATGCCGGGGATGTAGATCTGGCCGATGGTGTCGTGCGAGGTGTGCTTGATCCGCATGCGCGGGATGTAGCCCAGCTGCATCGCCTGGCGCGATACCGAAAACGCCCCGGTGATGACCGACTGCGAGGCGATCACCGCGGCCATCGTGGCCAGGATGATCATCGGGTACAGCGCCCAGTCCGGCACTGCTTCGAAGAACGGGTTCTTCACCGCCTCGGGATGCTCCAGCACCAGCGCGCCCTGGCCCAGGTAGTTCATCACCAGGCACGGCAGCACGAAGAAGTACCAGGCGTGGCGGATCGGCTTGGCACCGAAGTGGCCCATGTCCGCGTACAGCGCTTCGCCACCGGTGACCGCCAGCACCACCGCGCCGAGGATGAACACCCCGTGCCAGCCGTGGTCCATGAAGAAGCGGATCGCCCACCACGGGTTGAAGGCTTTCAACACTTCGGGGGCATCGACGATGTTGTACAGGCCGATCGCCGCCAGCGAAATGAACCAGATGCTGGTGATCGGCCCGAACGCCTTGCCGATCTTTTCGGTACCGAAACGCTGCGCGGCAAACACCGCCAGCAGCACCACGATGGTGATCGGCAGGATGAAGCGATGCAGGCCGGGCGCTGCGATTTCCAGGCCTTCCACCGCGCCCAGTACCGAGATGGCCGGGGTGATCACCCCGTCGCCGAAGAACAGCGAGGCGCCGAAGATGCCGAGGATGCCGACCACGTAGGCCGAACGCGAGCCCTTGCTCAGCGTCCGCTGGGTCAGCGCCATCAGCGCCATGATCCCGCCTTCGCCCTCGTTGTCGGCGCGCATGATGATGGTGACGTACTTCAGGGTCACCACCAGGATCAGCGCCCAGAACGACAGCGACAGCACGCCCAGCACCGTGTCGTGGTCGCTGGTCAGCCCGTAATGGCCGGAGAACGCTTCCTTCAGGGTGTACAGCGGGCTGGTGCCGATGTCACCGAACACCACGCCGATCGCACCGACCACCAGAGCCATGCTGCTCCCGGTGGGTGCATGGCCGTGGCTGCCATCTTGCGGGTTGCTGGGGGTGGACATGGCGGGGCTCGGTGGGGGTATCGAAAGGTAAAGGGGGCTTCAGCGCAGGGCCGACTGCAGCGCCTTGCGGATGACCATGGCGACGTCGTCGCCCTCGGCATTGGCGTCGCGCGCCATGCGCGCCGCTTCGGCTGGCTTGTAACCCAGCTGCTGCAGCGCCACGGTGGCTTCGGACACCGGATCGGCCGCGGCCGGCCCGCTGCTGGACGGCAGTGCGCCGCCTGCGCCCAGCTGCGCGGCACGGTCGCGCAGTTCCAGCACCATGCGCTCAGCGGTCTTCTTGCCGATGCCAGGGATGCGGGTCAGCGCGGTGACGTCACCGGACTGCACCATCCGCACGAATTCTTCCACGCTGGCCGCCGACAGCACCGCCAGCGCGATCTTCGCGCCGATTCCGCTGACCTTCTGCACGTCGCGGAACAGGCGGCGCTCGCCGTCGCGCAGGAAGCCGTACAGCGAAACGCTGTCTTCCTTCTGCGCGTAGTGCGTGTACAGGATCACCTCGCGGCCGATGTCAGGCAGGTCGTAGAACGTGCTCATCGGGGCTTCCAGCTCGTAGCCGACCCCGTTGACGTCCACCACCAGCCACGGCGGCGCCTTGTAGGCGACGATTCCACGCAGGCGACCGATCATGCAGCAGTGCTCCTCATTTCCGGCCCCACGCCTGGCGGGCGCTGAGCCCCAGGCGGTTGGCCGTGGCCCGTACATGGGCATGGGTGATGGCCACGGCCAACGCATCAGCGGCGTCGGCCTGCAGCTTCGTCTTCAGGCCGAGCATGAGCCCGACCATGTGTTGGACCTGTTGTTTTTCCGCCCCGCCGCGTCCGACCACCGCCAGCTTGATCTCGCTGGCCGCGTATTCGCTGACCGGCAGGTCGCGCAGCACCACCGCCGAAATCGCCGCCCCGCGGGCCTGGCCCAGCTTCAACGCCGAATCCGGGTTGCGCGCCATGAATACCTTTTCGATGGCCACTTCATCGGGCTGGTAGGTCACGATCAGCTCGGCCAGTCCGAGCACCAGGATCTTCATCCGCTGCGGGAAATCATCCGCACCCAGCAGCACCAGCGGCTGGTGGTGGACGTGCGTGACCCGGCCGGCCGCATCGACGTCGATGATGCCGACCCCGGTACGTTGCGAACCGGGGTCGATGCCGAGGATGCGGGTCATTGACAGGCTTAGGCGTGCGCGCCGAGATCGGCGTTGGAGTAGACATCCTGCACGTCGTCGAGGTCTTCCAGCATGTCCAGCAGCTTCTTCACCTGCAGGGCGGTGTCGCCCTCCACCGAGATGTCGTTGTCGGCGCGGAAGGTGATTTCGGCATGATCACCGGCCAGGCCGGCGGCGGCCATCGCATCGCGCACGGCGTGGAAGGCGTCCGGCGCGGTGACCACGTCGATGGAGGCGTCATCGGGATACACCACGATGTCGTCCGCACCGGCCTCGATCGCCGCTTCGGTGATGCGGTCTTCGTCGGCGCCGGACGCATAGCTGATCACGCCCAGGCGCTTGAACATGAACGCCACCGAGCCTTCGGTGCCCATGTTGCCGCCGCACTTGCTGAACGCATGGCGGACATCGGCGACGGTGCGCACCTTGTTGTCGGTCAGGCAGTCGACGATCACGGCCACGCCACCGGGCGCATAGCCCTCGTAGCGGATCTCTTCGTACTCGACGCCTTCCAGCTCACCGGTGGCCTTCTTGATCGCCCGCTCGATCACGTCCTTGGACATGTTCGATGACAACGCCTTGTCCATGGCCACGCGCAGGCGCGGGTTGTTGTTGGGGTCGCCTCCGCCACCGCGCGCGGCAACGCCGATCTCGCGGATGATCTTGGTGAAAATCTTGCCGCGCTTCGCGTCAGACGCGTTTTTGCGGCCTTCGATGGAGGGACCTCTACCCATGGGGGCTTCCGTTTGGCAGCTTCAGGAACAGGGCGCGGATTCTACCTGATCGGGCGCCACTACCGTGTCCACCCCGCCGCACGGCCCGCTGCGGTCAGGCCGCAGCCGACGCCTGCCCGGGATGGAAGCGCCCATGGCGCAGGAACTGCGCGGTCTGCCGCGCCGCGTCCAGCGAAAACACCAGCCCACTGTGGCTGCAGCGCACGACACAGTGATCGGCCAGTCCCGGCAGCCGGGTTTCCGCCAGCGCCACGGTGCCGTCGGAGTCGCCTTCCAGCGCCCCCAGCAGGCTGCCGAGCCCGTGCGGCACGCAGCCGGCGATCAAGCCCACCTTGGCCGCGCCCTGCCAGTCCGGCAGGCCATCCAGCAGCAGTTCGCTGCTGCGCCCGAGCGCGGCGGCCCAGCCGTGTTCGGCGAGGATGCGGGCCGTGCCGCTGCCGCGCAGCGGGGATCCCAGGCAGACCACCCGCTCTACCTGCAGGCCGGGATCCTGGCGCAGCGCCTCCAGCGCCACCAGCCCGCCCAGGCTGTGGCCGACCAGCGACACCGGACCGCGCTGCTGCAGGCGCTGCAGCAGTTGCGGCACGGCCACGTCCGGGCCGCCGAGCACGCTGGAATAGCCGAAGGTTTCGACCTGGAAGCCACGCGCGCGCAGGCGCCAGGCGAGCGGACCGACCCAGGCGCGGGCGTTCCAGATTCCATGCAGGAGCAGGACCGAAGCAGTCATCGATGTGGGCTGGCTGTGTGGCGTGGCATGCAGGGGCATGGTGCCACGATTGAGCGCCAGCCCGCAGAAAGCGTCAGTGAACGAATGCCCTCAGCCGGACGACGGTTCACGCCGCAGGATGAACTCCAGGTCGTTGGTGTCACCGACCGGGAACAGGTACTCGCCCACTTTGTGGAAGCCGTAGCGGGCATAGAAGCGCTGCGCGCCAAAGTTTTCCGACCACACCCCCAGCCACAGCGGACGCGGGCCGTCGCGCTCCAGCCAGGCCAGCGCGGTCTCCAGCAGCCGGCTGCCCCAGCCGCTGCTCTGCTCGGTCTTGACCAGGTACAGCCGCTTCAGTTCGCCATCGCCAGGCCTCACATCCGGATGCGGCAGGCCGCATGGGCCGGCCGCCGCGTGGCCGATCGCCACGCCGTCGTGCTCCAGCAGCCACACCGCGTAATCCGGGTGCGCCAGGATGATCCGCTGGCGGTCCACGGCGTAGTTCTCGTCGAGAAAATCCCGCAGGTGCTGCGGCGGGTACAGGTGGCCGAAGGTTTCGGTGAAGGTACGCGCCGCGAGCACTGACAAGGTCGCTGCGTCGTCGACAGTGGCACGGCGGATGCGGTAGGAACCCTGGACCATGTGCTTGCCCTTGTAGTGTCGAGCAGGCGCGACGGCGCTGCCGGAAGGCTGCCGGCGGGTGTCCGGCAGCCGTTGGATGCCTCAGGCCTTCTTCGGACGCACCTGGATGTGCACTTCGGCCAGCTGTGCATCGGCGATTGGCGACGGCGCATCGGTCATCAGGCACTGCGCGCCGGTGGTCTTCGGGAACGGGATGACGTCGCGGATCGACTCGGTACCGGCCATCAGCGCGGCGATGCGGTCGATGCCGAAGGCGATGCCACCGTGCGGCGGCGCGCCGTAGTTCAGCGCATCCAGCAGGAAGCCGAACTTGGCGCGCGCTTCTTCGGCATCGATGCCGAGCAGCTCGAACACCGCGCTCTGCATGTCCGGACGGTGGATACGGATCGAACCACCGCCGATCTCGTTGCCGTTGAGCACCATGTCATAGCCGCGCGACACCGCGGTCTTCGCGTGCGTGCGCAGGTCGGCGATGTCATCCACCGCCGGTGCGGTGAAGGGATGGTGCAGGGCGACGTAGCGCTGTGCTTCCTCGTCCCATTCGAACATCGGGAAGTCGGTGACCCACAGCGGTGCCCAGCCATCAGCGACCAGGCCGAAGTCCTTGCCGGCCTTCAACCGCAGCGCGCCCATGAAATCGGACACCTTGTTGTAGCCACCCGCGCCGAAGAACACGATGTCCCCATTGCCGGCGCCGACGTGGGCCAGCAGCGCGGCAAAGCCGTCTTCGCTGAAGAATTTCTGGATCGGCGAGCTGATTTCACCGTTCTCGCCCACCTTGATGTAGGCCAGGCCCTTGGCGCCGTACTTGGCGGCGTGGGCGGCGTATTCGTCGATCTGCTTGCGCGACAGCGTGGCGCCACCGGGGATGCGCAGTGCCGCCACGCGGCCGTCGGCATCGTTGGCAGCGGCGGTGAATACCGGGAACTCACTGGACTTGACCAGCTCGGCCACGTCCACCAGTTCCAGCGCGATGCGCAGGTCCGGCTTGTCCGAGCCATAGCGACGCATCGCCTCGGCCCAGGTCATGCGCGGGAAGCTGGCGTCCAGCTCCACGTCGACCACTTCCTTGAAGATGCCGCGGATCATGTCCTCCACGAAATCCTGCACGTCCTGCTCGCGCACGAAGGCGAACTCCATGTCCAGCTGGGTGAACTCCAGCTGGCGGTCGGCACGCAGGGCCTCGTCGCGGAAGCAGCGCGCGATCTGGTAGTAGCGGTCGAAGCCGGCCACCATCAGGATCTGCTTGAACAGCTGCGGGCTCTGCGGCAGGGCGTAGAACTCGCCCGGATGCATGCGCGCCGGCACCAGGAAGTCGCGCGCGCCTTCCGGGGTGGCCTTGGTCAGGATCGGGGTTTCGATGTCCTGGAAGCCACGCTCGTCCAGGTGGCGGCGCAGCGCCTGCACCAGCTTGATGCGGGTGCGCTGCATGCGCTGCATTTCCGGGCGGCGCAGGTCCAGGTAACGGTACTTCAGGCGGGTTTCTTCGCCCGGGTTCTCGTGTGCATGGAACGGCAGCGGCGCGGCCTTGTTGAGCACGGTGATGGCCGTGGCGATCACTTCCACCTTGCCGGTGGCCATCTTGTCGTTGACCGCGTGGCGGGCACGCACCACGCCCTCCACCTGCAGCACATCCTCGTAACCGAGCGAGGCGGCCACGGCGAACACTTCGGCGTTGTCGACCTCCACCGTCACCTGCACGATGCCCTCATGATCGCGAAGATCGATGAAGCAGACGCCGCCCTGGTTACGGGCCACGTCGGTCCAGCCGGCGAGGGTGACAGTCTGGCCGATCAGGGTCTCGTCGACCAGGCCGCAGAAGTGGGTACGCATGGGGGAAAGCTCCGCTGTTGTACGCCGGCGCCAGGAAGGACCGGAAAGCCCGTTATTCTGGGGCCGAGCCCCCACCGGGGGCAAATCCTTGGCAGTCACGCCGATTTAATCCGGTCCATCCCTATATTCGCCCACCATCGACCGCTCGGGGATGTCGCCATGAACCGCTGGACCCTGGCCTGCCTGGCCACCGCGCTTGCCTGCTCTACCCCGCTGTTTCCCGCCCATGCCCAGATCGGCACCCGCGCCTACGCGCCGGAAAACCTGTCCCAGCTTTCCGGCAATGATCGCAGACGGGTGATCGCCCAGGAGTATGCCGACCAGTCCAATGGGCGCCGCATCCCGGACGACCAGTTGCAGTTCTACCTGGCCCAGGTCAATTCCGGCTGGGGCTTTTCGCGCATCAAACAGGACATCGCCACGTCGCTGCGCGGAGGCGGAGGCGGAGGCGGCGGCGGCCACGGCGGCAACTGGGGCGGCGGCGGCGGCCAGGACAGTGGCAGCATCCGCTGCGAGAGCCAGAACAACCGCGAGCGGGTGTGCAACACGGGCTGGCGCAACGCGCGGCTGGTCCGGCAGATCTCCGGCACGGCCTGCGTGGAAGGCCGCACCTGGGGCACCCGCAATGGCGCGGTCTGGGTCAACGGTGGCTGTCGCGGCGAGTTCGCCGAAGCCCGCGGCTCCAGCGGGGGCAATTGGGGCGGCGGCTGGGGCGGGGCCAACAACAATTACAGCGTCACCTGCAGCAGCAACGACAAGCGGCGTTCCAGCTGCGCATGGGAAGCACGGCGCGGCCGGCCGGTGTTGATCGAACAGCTGTCCGGCAGCGCGTGCAGGGAGAACCAGACCTGGGGGTACAGCAACGGCAGCCTGTGGGTCAGCAACGGCTGCCGCGCACGCTTCGGCGTGCGCTGACCACCCGTCGGTAGTGACGGCCGCTGGCCGTCAGCCTCCTGCCCTGGTGGGTGACGACCGTTGGTCGTCACGCTGTTTGTCCGCGCCCCACGGCGCCGGCGGCAATGCCACCGGCCGGGCCAGGTCGAACACCACGCGGAAGCGTCGCCCATCGGGCCGGGTCAGTTCGTAGACGAACTGCCGATCCGGATCGATCTCCATCGCCCAGGTGTTGTGCGTGGAGGCCAGCATGTCGGCCTTGCGGAACATCGCCACCGAATCGGTATCGACCGGGAACTCCTGGCGCTGGGCCGTGCCCGGGCGCTTGCTGTCGCCGCCATACAGGGTGATCGCATCCGGGCTGCCGTCGGCATGCCGGTGGTCGTGCTTCAGGCGCAACCCGGTTTCGGTGCGGCTGAGCACCCAGGTGCGCGAATGGTCATCGCCGACATGGAACGGGATCCGCAGCTCGTGGGCCGGGTCCTCGCAGCCACGTACATGCATCACCAGCGGTTTTCCCGCAAACGGGTCCGGGCCGGTGCTGGCCGGATTGTCTTCCACCACCTGGCCGGCAAAGGCCTTGCCACAGTAAGCGGCCACGCTGGCAAGGAAGGCATCGGCCGGCGCGTTGGCCACCTCGTGCGCGACCGGGTCAGGGGAAGGGTTGCTGCAGCCTGCAAGGGCCAACAGCGCAGTGAGACAGGACGTCCGGAGCAGGTTCATCGCTCCACCCTACCCAGCCACGTCGCAGGGCGCAAACCCTGCCGGCTTATTCGCTCTTGGCAGACGCTGCCGCTGCCGGTTTCTCCGCCAGGTTCTTCTTGTTGGAACCGAAGTCGGTCTCATACCAGCCACCGCCGGCCAGTCGGAACGAAGGCGCGGTGATCTGCCGCTTCACCGTCTCCTTGCCACAGGAAGGGCACTGCGTCGGGTCTGCATCGGCAATTTTCTGCAGGCGGTCAAAGGCGTGGCCGCAGTCGGCGCAGGCGAATCCGTAGATCGGCATGGTAGTGGTCAGATGGGAATCAGGCGCGCATGTTAAGGCATTGCAGGCAGCCCGGCAGACCCCCTGTGTTAAGGTCGGTGACGTGTTTGCCCAACCTTCCCCACGAAGGTCGCACCCATGTTGCGGCTGACTTCACTGCTGCTTGGCGTGGCTTTGCTGCTTACCGGCGGCGGCCTGCTGGGCACCCTGCTGGCCGTGCGCGGCGGGCAGGAGGGCTTCAGCGCCAACGCGCTGGGCTGGGTGATGTCCGGCTACTTCGCCGGCTTCTTCGTCGGCACCTTCACCGCCCCGCCGCTGATCCGGCGCATGGGCCACAGCCGCGCCTTCGCCTTCCACGCCGCGCTCGCCACCATGGCGGTGCTGCTGCATCCGCTGTGGCTGGATCCGTGGGGCTGGGGCCTGCTGCGGGTAGTCACCGGCATCGCGCTGGTCGGCCTGTATACCGTCATCGAAAGCTGGCTCAACGCCGAACCCGACCCGCAGCGGCGCAGCCGGGTGTTTTCGCTGTACATGATGATCAACCTGTCCGCGCTGGCGCTGGGCCAGGTGCTGCTGATGCTCGGCGATGCCGGCGCGGCGGCGATGTTCACGGTCACCGCGCTGCTGGTCTGCGCGGCCATGCTGCCGGTCACCGCCACCCGCCTGCAGCAGCCGGACGTGCCCAACGTACCGCGCCTGAAGCTCGGCAACCTGTACTCCCTGGCGCCGGTGGCAACCGTCGCCGCCGGTCTGTCCGGGCTGGCCATGGGACCGTTCTGGGGCCTGCTGCCGGTATTTGCCGGGGACATCGGCCTGAGCGGCGATGGCGTGCCGTTGTTCATGCTGGCGGCCATCGCCGGCGGCGCCCTGCTGCAATGGCCGCTCGGCCGCATCAGCGATGGCCACGACCGGCGCATCGGCCTGATGGCGGTCAGCCTGGCCGCCGCCGGGCTGGCGGTGCTGGCGGCCATGCCGCTGATCCAGCAGCAACTGCATGTGATGTTCCTGCTGGTGTTCTGCTACGGCGGGCTGGTGTTCGCGCTGTACCCGTTCGCGGTGGCGCACATGCTCGATTACCTGGCCAGCGAAGACCTGCTGTCCGGCTGCAGCAGCCTGCTGCTGGTGCATGGCGTCGGCGCGGCGGTCGGCCCGGCCATCGCCGGCGCGCTGATGAGCCACTTCGGCGCCCCCGCGCTGCCGCTGTACTTCGCGGCCGTGTTGATCTGCCTGGCCGCCTTCACCGGCATGCGGCTGCTCTCGCACGCGCGCCTGCGCACCCATCCGGCACCGTTCCGCGCGATGTTGCGCACCACGCCATCGGCGCTGGAACTGATGCCCGAAACCGAAACTCCCCTCCACCCTGAAAAGGAAACGCATTGACTGTTGGAAGCCCTCCCTCTGCTACCGAACCCGTAATCCCCGTTGTCGAAAGCGCAGCACCGCCGCAACTGATATTGGCCACCGACCTGGATGGCACCTTCCTGGCAGGCAGCGCCGAACAGCGCCACCGCCTGTACCGGCTGATCGACCAGCATCCCGGGATCCAGCTCATCTTCATCACCGGCCGCGGCCTGGAAGCGGTGATGCCCCTGCTGTCCGATCCCTCGATCCCGCGCCCGGATTACATCGTCTGCGATGTCGGCGCGACCGTGGTCGATGGCCACACCCTGCAACCCCTGCAGCCGCTGCAGTCGATGATCGAAGCGCACTGGCCCGGCGAGCACGTGGTGGCCGCCGCGATGCGCCCCTACACCGCGCTGCAGCGCCAGGACGTGCCACAGGAACGCCGCTGCTCGTACTTCTGCGATCCGGAGACGCTCGCACCGCTGCGCGCGCAGATCGAACAGACCGCACGCGCGCTGGGCTGCGATGTGCTGTATTCGGCTGACCGTTACCTCGACATCCTGCCGCCGGGCACCGACAAGGGCCGCACGCTGGCCGCCCTGGCGCGCACCCTGGGCCTGCCGGTCGAACGCATCCTGGTCGCCGGTGACACCCTCAACGATCTTTCCATGTACGTCGCCGGTTTCCGCGGCGTGTGTGTCGGCCAGTCCGAACCGGCGCTGCTGGACGCCACCGCGGGCCAGCAGCGCACCCTGCATGCGCAGGCGCCCGGCTGTGGCGGCATCCTGGAAGCGATCACCCATTTCAACCTGCTCGACGCCCGCGATCCCCACCTGGCTGCACCCGCGCCGGTGTCGCACGAAGGCGCCCAGCTGCTGATGGTTTACCACCGCCTGCCGTTCGATGAAGCGATCGAGGACGGCAAGCTGGTGCAGCGTCCGCCGCGTTCGCCGAACGGCATCATTCCCTCGCTGCTGAGCTTCTTCAAGGGCGGGCAGAAGGGCAGCTGGATCGCCTGGGGCATCGATGACCCCAAGCACCGGCCGTTCCAGCGCCACGTGCAGGTGGACGAAACCCAGTACCCCACCCTGCGCGCCACCCGCGTGCCGCTGAGCCGGCAGGAAGTGGACATCTTCTACAAGCGCTTTTCCAAAGAAGCGTTCTGGCCGATGCTGCACGTGTTCTGGGAACGCGCGCGCTTCCGCGAAGACGACTGGCAGGTATTCCTGAAGGTCAACCGCAAGTTTGCCGAAGCCACCGCGGCCGAAGCGGCGCACGGGGCGACCGTGTGGATCCATGATTACAACCTGTGGATGGTGCCGGCCTACCTGCGCGAGCTGCGCCCGGACGTGAAGATCGCCTTCTTCCACCACACCTATTTTCCCTCGGCCGACGTGTTCAACGTGGTGCCGTGGCGACGCGAGATCATCGGCAGCTTGTTGTCGTGCGATTACATCGGCTTCCACATCCCGCGCCAGGTGGAGAACTTCGTCGACGTGGTGCGCGGGGCCGCGCCGGTGGAACGCCTGGCCTGGGAAAACTGCGCGCCGCGCTTCCTCACCTACGGCTGCGCGGTGGGGCTGGACACCATGACCACCCGCCTGCGCGTGGGCGATCGCGAAGTGGCACTCGGCGCACACCCGGTCGGCACCGACCTGCGCCGCATCCACGACACCCTGGCGCGCAGCGACGTGCGCAACGACATCTTCAAGCTGCGCCGCGAGATCGGTGCACGCAAGCTGGTGCTGTCGGTGGAACGGCTGGACTACACCAAGGGCACGCTGGCCAAGCTGGAAGCCTTCGAACGGGTGCTGGAGCAGCATCCGGAGCAGTGCGGCAAGGTCACCCTGCTGATGGTCTGCGTGCCGGCGGCACGCGAAATGACCGTGTACCGCACTCTGCAGAATCAGATTGAACAGGCCGTGGGGCGCATCAACGGCCGCTTCGCGCGGCTGGACTGGACGCCGGTGCGCTTCTTCGCCAAGGCGTTGCCGTTCGAACAGGTGGTGGCGCACTACGCAGCCGCACAGGTGATGTGGATCACCCCGCTGCGCGATGGCCTGAACCTGGTGGCCAAGGAGTTCATCGCCACCCACGGCATCGAAGGCAGCAACGGGGTGCTGGTGCTGAGTGAGTTCGCCGGTGCGGCCGCGGAGCTGAAAGGCGCGGTGCTGACCAATCCGCATGACCCGGCCGACCTGGCCGCCGGCCTGATGCAGGCGCTGCTGATGCCCGAAGAAGAAGCCGAAGCGCGCCAGCGCCAGCTGCACGGCATCGTCGAGTACTACGACGTGGACCGCTGGGGACGCGACTTCCTTGAAGCGGTGGAAGGCAGCGGCAAGGCCGCCTAGCCTGCAGTGCCGGGCACGGGCGGCACTCCCCGGCCGCCCGGCAACCTGCGTGGCGGGCGAGCCTGCTCGCCCCCACGTCAGCCGATCATTCCCTCCGCCAGCGCGGCGACCCGGGCCAGCACCGCATCGCGCTGGCCACTGTCCACGCTGGCACCCTGCAGGTAAGCGGTGAGCACCCATGCGCTGCCACCGCCCAGCGGCCACAGCACGCCGATGTCGTTGCGCGTGTCCTTGCCGTTGCTGCCGGTCTTGTCACCCACCCGCCATCGCGTGCCCAGCCCTGCACGCAACGTGGCGTCGCCGGTTTCATTGTCGATCAGCCAGTCCGCCAGCTGCTGCCGCGATGCCGGCTGCAGCGCATCGCCGAGCACGAACCGCTGCAGGCTGGCCGCACTGGCGGCCGGACTGGTGGTGTCGCGCGGGTCGCCCGGCGTGAACCGGTTGAGCTCCGGCTCGTAGCGGTCACTGCGGGTCACCGCGTCATCGTGGGAACGCATGAACGCGGTCAGTGCCGGTGGTCCACCCAGGCGGCGCAGCAGCAGGTTCGCCGCCGGGTTGTCGCTGGTCACCATCGTGGTCCGGCACAGGTCGCGCACGCTCAGGTCCTTGCCCACGTGGCGGCGGGTCGTCGGCGCATGCTCGATCAGGTCCTCCGAGCGCATCGGCAGGCGCTCATCCAGGAACCCCGGCTGGCCCTCGGCGCGATGCAGCGCCGCCGCGGCGATCATCCATTTGATCGTGCTGCACATCGGGAAGCGCTCGTCCTGGCGGTGCCCTGTCCGCTTGCCGGTGCGGGTGTCCAGCAGGGTCACACCGAGCCGCCCTCCGCTGGCCTTTTCCAGCGCGGCGAAGTCCGCAGCCGTGGCGATGCGGTCTGGTACCGCGGCGGGCGCGCCGCCTGCCAGGGCCGGCACAGCGAGTGACGAGGCCAGCGCGACGGCACTGGACTGCAGGAAATGGCGGCGCGACAGCATGGGCGTTCTCCAGTCGAGGTGGGCCCATGGTGGGGCCGCGGCGGGCAACCGACCAGCGCGACGTACTGGGGAGAGTCCCTCGAAAATCTCATGACGGAATGAGCGAATTCCGCCACCCGCGACGGCATCAAGGTGGCGCGCTACCATCCGCCATCAATCCAGCTCAGCACGGCCTGCCATGTTGTCGCCTTCGCTTCCGCTCAACGCCCTGCGCGCCTTCGAAGCCGCCGCCCGCCACCAGAACCTGACCCGCGCCGCACTGGAACTGTGCGTCAGCCAGGCGGCGCTCAGTCATCAGATCCGCGGCCTGGAAGACCGATTGGGCGTTCGCCTGTTCCATCGGCTGCCGCGTGGCGTGGCGCTGACCGATGAAGGCGCGGCGCTGTATCCGGTGATGAACGAAGCCTTCCACCGGATCAGCCTGGCCTTGGCACGCTTCACCGGCAGTGGCGAAAAGGAGGTGCTGACGCTGGGGGTGGTGGGCACCTTCGCCACCGGCTGGCTGCTGCCGCGGCTTGCCGACTTCGACGCCGCCCATCCGGATATCGAGCTGCGCCTGCAGACCCACAACAACCGCATCGACCTGGCCGGCGAAGGCCTGGACCTGGCCATCCGCTTCGGCGACGGCGACTGGCAGGGACAGGTCTGCACGCGCGTGCTGGCCGCGCCGTTTGCGCCATTGTGCGCACCGGGCCTGGCACGCCGGCTGCGCGTGCCGGGCGATCTGGCCGGCCTGCCGCTGCTGCGTTCGTATCGCAGTGACGAATGGCCGCGCTGGCTGCAGGCCGCGGGCATCAGCGGGGTGGAAGCGCGCGGGCCTGTTTTCGACTCCTCGCTGACCCTGGCCGCCGCCGCGACCAGCGGCGCCGGCATCGCGCTGCTGCCGCTGTGCATGTTCGAACAGGAACTGGCCGAGGGCCGGTTGCAGCAACCGTTCGCGCAGACGGTCGAACTGGGCAGTTACTGGCTGACACGGCTGCGTTCGCGCACTGAACGCGAACCTGCGCGGCGTTTCGCCGCGTGGTTGCAGGGCGCCGCCTGACCCACGGATGCAGGTGCGGACCGTGGTCCGCACGCGCAACGGCAGTCAGCCTTCCAGCAGCGCCATCCAGGCCGCTTCGGCCTTTTCCAGCTGCGCTGCCGTCGCTTCGCGATCGCGTCCCAGCACCGCCATGCGCGTGGCATCGGCGTAGTTGGACGGATCGGCCAACTGCCGGTCCAGTTCGGCCAGGCTGGCCTCCAGTTCGGCCACCTTGCCCTCCGCGGCCGCCAGCTTGTGCGGGTTCGGTGCCTTCTTCTGCACCACCTGGACCACCGGCTCGGTCTTCACCGCCACCGGGGCCACGGTTTCGGCCAGCTTGGCCTTGGTGCCCTGTGCCTGCGGACGGGTACGCAGCCACGCCGCGTACTCGTCCAGGTCGCCATCGAACGGCTCCACCACGCCATCGGCCACGCGCCAGAACGTATCGCAGACCAGGCCGATCAGATGCCGGTCATGCGACACCATCACGATGGCGCCCTCGAAATCGCTCAGCGCTTCGGCCAATGCCTCGCGCATTTCCAGGTCAAGGTGGTTGGTCGGCTCATCGAGCAGCAGCACGTTCGGCTGCTGGTAGGCGATCAACGCCAGCGCCAGCCGTGCGCGCTCGCCACCGGAGAACCCATCCACCGACTCGAACGCGCGGTCGCCGGCGAAGTTCCACTTGCCGAGGAAATCGCGGAACGACTGGTTCGGCGCGTCCGGGGCGATATCGCGGAAATGCTCCATCGGCGACTGCCCTTCGTGCAGCGATTCCACCGTGTGCTGGGCGAAGTAGCCGATCTTCAGGTCCGGGTGTGCCGCGCGATCACCGCTGATCGGATCCAGCTCGCCGACCAGGGTCTTCACCAGGGTGGTCTTGCCAGCGCCGTTCGGACCGAGCAGGCCGATGCGCTGGCCCGCTTCCAGACCGAAGCCAACGTTGTGCAGGATCACCGAATCGGCGCCGTAGCCGGCCTCGACATGGTTCAGCCGGATCAGCGAGAACGGCAGCTTGGCCGGCGGTGCGAACTCGATGCGGAACTCGCGTTCGGCACGCACCGCTTCGGTGCCGGCCATCTTGGCCAGGCGCTTCATGCGGCTCTGCGCCTGTGCCGCCTTCGAGGCGGTGGCCTTGAAGCGGTCGATGAAGCTCTGCAGGTGGGCGCGCTCGTTCTGTTCCTTCTCGTGCGCGATCTGCTGCTGGCGCAGCTGCTCCGAACGCTGGCGCTCGAAGTCGGTGTAGCCGCCGGTGTACAGCTTGGCGCCGCCGTTGTGCAGGTGCAGCGTGTGGGTCGCCACGTTGTCCAGGAACTCGCGGTCATGCGAGATCAGCAGCAGCGTGCCGGGATACTTCAGCAGCCACTGCTCCAGCCAGTACACCGCGTCCAGGTCCAGGTGGTTGGTCGGCTCATCGAGCAGCAGCAGGTCGCTGGGCATCATCAGCGCGCGTGCCAGGTTCAGGCGCACGCGCCAGCCACCGGAGAACGAGGACACCGCACGGTGGTGCGTATCGGCCGGGAAGCCCAGGCCGTGCAGCAGCTTGCCGGCACGCGCTTCGGCGTCGTAGGCACCGACTTCGGCCATCTTCGTATGCGCTTCGGCCACCGCTTCCCAGTCCTCGCGGGCGGTCGCAGCGGCTTCTTCGGCGAGCACCGCTGCCACCACCACGTCGCCGCCCAGCACGAAGCTCAGCGCCGGATCCGGCAGTGAAGGCGTTTCCTGGGCCACGCTGGCGATACGCACCTTGCCGGGCAGGTCGACATCGCCCTTGTCAGCTTCCAGTTCGCCCTGCACGGCGGCAAACAGACTGGACTTGCCGGCACCGTTGCGGCCGACCACACCCACCCGGTAACCGGCATGCAGGGTCAGGTCGACGTTGGACAACAGCAGCCGCTCGCCGCGGCGCAAGGCGAAATTACGGAGGGAGATCATCGGGGGGGTCCATATAACGGAATGGAATGTGCTGGTGAGCACCTTTCCTGCGACGCAATTCTAACGTTAACGAATACTTGACGTATCCCGGGGGCGCGCCAGGGTCGTTCCTCTCTCTCCCACGGAGGTCGGCCAGCGCCTCCCGGGCCCCTCCCCCAAGACCCTGTCATTGCGGCTAAATGGTTGCTTCTGCAATGGTTTTTGACGTTACCGTCATTTGACAGGGGATTAAATTGTCGTTAATTGCTGTATTGCGCACCGCAACAACGCCGTCCCGCTCCCCGAGATGTCGCCCCGGTGCCTCCCCCAACCGGAGCCACGTCCTGATGACCCGCAAGACCAGCCAACTCGCTGCCGCCGTCGCCCTGGTGCTCGGCGCGTCCGCCTTCTCCGCCGCCGCGCAGACCGCCAACACGCTCGACACGGTGATCGTCACCGGCACCCGCGTGGCCGACCGTACGGTCGCCGAATCGCAGTCGCCGATCGACATCATCACCCCCGAGGCGCTGCAGTCCACCGGCACGTCCGAACTGGCCACCGCGCTGTCGCGCGCCCTGCCCTCGCTGAACTTCCCGCGCCCGGCGCTGACCGACGGCACCAGCGGCATCCGCCCGGCGCAGCTGCGCGGCCTGTCCCCGGACCAGGTGCTGGTGCTGGTGGACGGCAAGCGCCGCCACACCTCGGCGATGATCAACGTCAACGGCAGCATCGGCCGTGGCTCCTCGGCGGTGGACATCAATGCCATCCCGATCGGCGCCATCGAACGCGTGGAAGTGCTGCGTGACGGTGCCTCGGCCCAGTACGGTTCGGACGCCATCGCCGGTGTCATCAACATCGTGCTGAAGGGCAGCGGCAGCGGCGGCAGCCTGGCCATCGACCACGGCCAGTACGCCGCCGGCGATGGCAACAAGAACCAGCTATCCGGCGATGCCGGCTTCACCTTCGGCGACGGCCGCGGCCAGGTCCACCTGGCGGGCCAGTACAGCCAGCAGGACGAAAGCAACCGCGCCGGCCCCTACCTGGGCACGACCCCCAATACCGGCAACTTCCCCGACATCGGCGAGAAGACCTTCGTGGTCGGCGATCCGCAGGTAGATGCCTCGGCAGTTTCTGCCAACGCCAGCTTCGCCTTCAGCGACAACGTCACCGGTTACGCCAACGCGCTGCTCAGCAACCGCGACATCACCTCGTTCGCGTTCTACCGTTCGCCCAACCACAGCGGCCAGACCGCATTGCTGGCCCAGATCTATCCCGACGGCTACGTGCCGCAGATCAACCAGTACTCCAAGGACCGTTCGGTCGTGGCCGGCGTCAAGGGCAGCACCGAAAGTGGCTGGACCTGGGACCTGAGCGCCAACCACGGCGAGAACACGCTCGACTTCCACACCCGCAACAGCATCAACTACAGCCTCGGTGCGACCAGCCCGAGCGACTTCTACGATGGCACGCTGAAGTACACCCAGGACATCTTCAACGCCGACTTCACCAAGTCGCTGGACTGGGGCCTGGCCTATCCGGTCACCCTGTCCTTCGGTGGCGAGTACCGTCGTGAGACCTGGGAACAGCGTCCGGGCGAACTGAACTCCTACACCGGCAGCGGCGCGCAGGGCTTCGGCGGCTTCACCCCGATCAATGCCGTCGACGAAGACCGCGACAACTACGCCGTCTATGCGGGGCTGGAAGCCGACCTGACCGATAAATTCTCCGCCGGTGTGACCGGTCGCTACGAGGATTACTCGGACTTCGGCGACAAGTTCTCCGGCAAGCTCTCGGCACGCTATGCGTTCACCGACAAAGTTGCCCTGCGCGCCACCGCCTCCAGCGGCTTCCGCGCCCCGTCGCTGGCCCAGCAGAGCTACCAGGCCGTCACCAGCACCATCGTCAACGGCAGCTTCGTCGAGCGCGGCACCTTCCCGGCCGCCAGCGCGGCCGCGCAGGCCCTGGGTTCGGCACCGCTGAAGGCGGAAACCTCCACCTCCTACAGCGTCGGCCTGGTGCTGCAGCCGGTCGACCGCCTGTACCTGACCGTGGATGCGTACCAGATCGAGATCGACGACCGCATCGCGCTGTCGTCCAACATCACCACCACCGGCAACACCGCCGTGGCCGACCTGCTGACCGGCCTGGGCCTGCCGCAGGTCACCGCGTTCTCGTACTTCACCAACGGCCTGGACACCCGCACCCGCGGCGTCGATGCCGTGGCCAGCTATACCGTGCCGTTTAGTGCCAGCAGCCTGGAACTGACCGCCGCCTACAGCTACAACGACACCGAAGTGAAGAAGTTCGACGCCTCGCCGGCTGCCTTCCAGGCCCTCGGCATCACCCAGGCGCTGATCGGTCGTGATGAAATCGGCCGCATCGAAGACAGCTTCCCGCGCGACAAGGCCATCGTCAGCGGCACCTGGCGTTCGGATCACTGGGAACTCGGCCTGGCCGCCACCCGATACGGCAGCTTCACCGTGCGCAACTCGGCCACCGCCACCCGCGACCAGACCTACGATGCGAAATGGGTGCTGGATGCATCGGCCAGCTACAAGCCCAGCGAGAACTGGACCCTCACCCTGGGTGCGGACAACCTGCTGGACGAGTACCCGGACCGCACCGTGGACCTGCAGAACTCCACCTGGGGCATGCTGCCGTACAGCAACTACTCGCCGTTCGGCTTCAACGGCGCCTACGTCTACGGCCGCATCCGCTACACCTGGTAACGGCGTCCGGGCCTGGCTCGGCACCCTCGCCTGCAACGCCAACAGACGCCGGGCACTGCCCGGCGTTTGCTGTATCCGGGCCCATCGGTGAAAATCGGGACATCCCCCGATTTACTGCGAGACCTGATGCACCATGACACCGACCTGATCAACATCGTCGCCGTTGGCCTCGGGCTCGCCTTCATCTTCGGCGCGCTGGCCAACAAGCTGCGTTTGTCTCCGTTGGTCGGGTATCTGGTCGCTGGCATCTGCGTAGGTCCGTTCACTCCCGGCTTCGTCGCCGACCAGGCACTGGCCAACCAGCTGGCCGAACTGGGCGTGATGCTGCTGATGTTCGGTGTCGGCCTGCACTTCTCGCTGAAGGACCTGATGGCGGTGAAGGCCATCGCCATCCCCGGGGCCATCGGCCAGATCCTGGTGGCCACCCTGCTCGGCTGGGGCGTGGCCAGCCTGATGGGCTGGCCGGTCATCCACGGCATCGTGTTCGGTTTTTCGCTGGCCACCGCCAGTACCGTGGTGCTGCTGCGCGCGATGGAAGAACGCCGCCTGCTGGAAACCCTGCGCGGCAAGATCGCCGTCGGCTGGCTGATCGTCGAAGACCTGGCCTGCGTGCTCGCCCTGGTGATGATGCCGGTGCTGGCCGGCGTCTTCGGTCCCGATGCCGCCAAGGAAAACCACAGCATCGGCAGCGTACTGGCCGACATCGGCTGGACCTTCGTGCAGCTCGGCCTGTTCGTGGCGGTGATGCTGGTGGTCGGCCGCCGGGTCATTCCGTGGATCCTGGAACGCATCGCCGGCACCGGATCGCGCGAACTGTTCACCCTGGCCGTGCTGGCGATCGCGCTGGGCGTGGCCTTCGGCTCGGCGATGCTGTTCGGCGTGTCCTTCGCGCTGGGCGCGTTCTTCGCCGGCATGCTGCTCAACGAATCCGAACTCAGCCACAAGGCGGCCACCGATTCGCTGCCGCTGCGCGATGCGTTCGCCGTGCTGTTCTTCGTCTCGGTCGGCATGCTGTTCAACCCGATGATCATCGTCGAACACCCGTGGCAGGTGCTCGCCACGGTGCTGATCATCATGTTCGGCAAATCGGCTGCCGCGTTCTTCATCGTGCGGGCGTTCGGCCACCCGACCAGCACCGCGCTGACCATCTCGGCCAGCCTGGCGCAGATCGGCGAGTTCGCCTTCATCATCGCCGGGCTCGGCGTGGCCCTGCAGATCCTGCCGCCTACCGGGCAGTCACTGGTGCTGGCCGGTGCGCTGGTGTCGATCATGCTCAACCCGCTGGTGTTCGGCCTGCTGGATCGCTGGCAGGCCCGCCAGCTTGCGCTGCAGCCGGCCGAACCGGAGCCGGAAGAAGCCGACGGTCCCTCGCGTGACCTGCATGACCATGCCATCGTCATCGGTTATGGCCGGGTCGGCAGCGAACTGGCCCAGGTACTGCGCGACAAAGGCGTGCCCGTGCTGGTCATCGACGACAACAAGGAACATGTGGAAAGCGCGCACGCAGCAGGCATCGCGGCGATCCGCGGCAGTGCCGCGGCCGACCGGGTGCTGGCCGAAGCGCATCCGGAACGCGCCAAGATCGCGGTGCTGGCCATTCCGCAGCCGCTGGAAGCCGGCGAGGCGCTGGCCAAGCTGCGCGCGATCAATCCCGGCCTGACCTTGCTGGCGCGCGCACACAGCGATGCCGAGGTGCGCCACCTGCTGGAACATGGTGCCGATGGCACGGTGATGGCCGAACGTGAACTGGCGTACTCGCTGGCAGAGATGATCATGTCCACCCCGCCGTACCGAACGATGGGCCAGCAGCACAGCATTCCGGTGGTGTAAGGCCGGAGGGGCGGGGCAGCACCTGAAGGTTGCCGGTCCGGCACCTTGGCAAGGTGTCCCCAGCCGACCCGCATCGGCCGGGGACGTTCGTTGCCACGCCCTTGGAGAGGCGCCCCCACCTTATCGCAGACGGTGACGGCCGGTGATGGCGTTGTGCCATGTCGACCAAGCGGCAGGTGATCAGCAATGCAACATTGCCCTGATGGTTTTCGGGCATCGCGCGCCGCTTGTCGCATTCGCCGATTCTGTACGTAGCGCCATCGCGCGATGGTGCGGTGAGCTGCACGAGTCGCTGCCGGCCCGGCACGACGCAGCATCCGGAGGCACCCATGCGTATGGACGTACATGCAGCCCATCGACACTGGACCGGCACCTTCAACAACCAGCGTTACGATGCACCTCGCACGGCGCTGGCGGCGCCGCTGAAGACGCTGAAGGTCGACAACCTCGCGGGCTACCTGACCGTCGCCGTGCTTTTTGGCAGCCTGGCGATGCCTGCGGCAAGCGCGCAGACATCGCCGCATGCTGAAACGAGTGCGCAGGCGTTACTGCCGGTCGCAACGCCGGCCAGCGGCCCGGCGCTCGCTGCGGACCGAACCTTCGCGCAGCTGGGGCCGTCCCTGCTGGCGGTCGCCAACAGGTTCGGTAGCGCCGCCGCGGGCACGTGCATGGCGCACCCACGCATCTGCGGCACCGTGGCCGGTGCTTCCATCGCCGGAAGCCTGATCGGTACGGCAGTGCTGGGCGCTTCGCCATCCCCACCAGGCCCGACGACCGCGCCCCTCCTGCTGCCCCCTTCAGGCGCCCCTGCGCCCCGTTCGCCTCATCCCCCTGTGCCGACACTCCCCGCCGCTGCTGCCGCAGAGATGGACGACCTGCAGCGTGAAATCGCCGGTACCACGCTGCCCGACGGAACGCCGCTGTCGCAGGCGCTGGCCAAGGCTGCAGGTGAGTGCGAAGGCAGCAGGCAGTGCTTGGCCGATCGGATCAATGCGATCCTCGCGCAGCTACCTCGTTTGACGGTCGCGCACCTGCAGGCCATGGTCGCCCATGCACGCATGCCGGCCTCGCCCACCGCGGCCGCCGGCTGGCCGCCGTTGGCAGACGCCTATCCGGTGCCGCCACAATGGGAAGCGCTCATCGAAATCCTGACGTCGATCTACACACCGGAGGTCGCGGCCTTGCAGGCCGACCTGGAACGTATCGTGGCTCGCCCTTCAAGCCTGGCAGGCGGGCCAGTGGCTGACTGGAACCATGTCAATGCACACCGCACCGACACGATCCAGGCCCTGTTGCAGGAGGCTGGCTGCCAGGTCGAACGACAGTCCTTCCCCGTCGGCACCGAACTGGCCGCCCTGCTGGATCGGCAGCACGGTGTGAACCTGTTGGCGCGGTTTCCGGCAGGCAGTCCCGCAGATGACGGCAGACGCCTGCTGCTGGTCGCGCACGGCGACATGATCGGTCTGTCGAGGGGCTCGCAGGGGGCGTACGACAACGGCGCCGGCGTCGCGACCCTGTTGCATGTCGCGCGCCAACTGCAGGCTGACATTGCCGGCCTGGACTGCCATGTGGAACTGCTGGTCACCGGCGATGAAGAAATGGGACTGGTCGGCAGCCGGGGCTACGCGGCGCAGTGCCGCGCCCACGGCGCCTGCCCCACATTCGCGGTCAATATCGACCTGGTGGGCCGCGGCGGCCTGGGTTACGCACTTTCGGACACCGCCGCCTTGGCATCGCAGCCCCGGCTGCGCGGTGCGGCAGCCGGTACGCCGCTACAGCCCTCTCCTGCCGAGACCTCCGCCAGCGCACTGCTGCAGGCCGTCTTCGCTGATCACGGCTTCCAGCGCTGGGCGCAGGCCCCGTCCGTGATCACCTCCGACCACCTCTCCTTCCAGAATGTGTCCATACCCGCAGTCGGACTGAGCCAGGTCAGCCAGGAGCAGGCCCGGCAATGGCGCCGCATCGACGATGCCCAAGCCCGGTGGCTGGACGCGTACGTGGCGGCCGGGCGGGGCAGCGACAGCACGCCTGGACTCGCCGACGCCGCCGAACAGCAGGCGTTCGAAGACTACTACGCACTGCGCCAGGCGCATCCCTTGGCCCCGCCTTCGATGGTCCACAGCGCGGGTGACCGGCTGTACCGCATCGACCCGCGCATGGCCGTGCAGTTCGGCGATGCACTGGCCGCCTTCGTCCGCCGCTGGGCAACGATGCCTGACCCCTCGCCCGTGCCCGGCCGCAGTGAAGCCGATGCCACCGATGCCCCCTTGGAGACCTGATCCGATGCCCGGCCATTTCTCGAGCATGTCCCAGCAGGCTGCGCGCTTCGAACGCAGCATGCAATGCACCCCCGCGGCGCTCTCCCGTCCGAGGGGCGACACGCACCGCACTGCGCTGCGGCGCATCGACAACCTGCAGGACCTGGACATGAGCGTGCCGATCCTGCAGCGCGCGGCGGCAGGGCACAGGCAGCCGGCGCTGCAGTTCCCGCGCAACGTCCTTGGCGCCGCCTTGCTTCTGTGGATGGCACAGCAGGCCAATGCGTCGTTGATCGGCGAAGGGATGGGCGGGGAACCGGCAGCACGCGGTCCGGCGCCCCCCGAAGCCGATCCGGCCCGCTGGCCGACGCCGAGGGACGTCGTCGATGGCCATGCCCACCAACGGGCCCTGGTTGGCGGCGGCGGCGGCTGGCCGCCGGGGGCTGCCGCCGCCGACACGCGTATCCCGCTGCAGGCACTGCCCGGGAGCGAGGCCACGGCCGCGGCGGATCGGCTGCTGCACGACGAGGCAGGGACGGTCGTGCCCCCTGCCCCTCCGGCGCTGGCCTTCGCCGCCGGAGCCTGCATACGCAACAAGCGACTGTGCGCGGCCGCCATTGCCGGCGCGGGCGTGTATGCGGCTGCGGACCTGCTGGGGACCCTCTACCGCCCCGTGCTGCAGCGACACTGGCAGGCAGTGCAGGCAGCCCTTGCTCCGGCGCCCGCTGCGCTGCCCCGCTTCACCCTGGACCTCGACGCGCTGCCACCGCAGGCGCGGTGGAACGCGAGCGGACGGGATCCTGCCCGCCCGCCCTGCACGTCCCTGGGCAACCACATCAATGGCCGTTGGCAGGATACCGAGGCGCTGGAGCGGAGCCGGACCCAGCAAGGGACCTTCGTGGACCTGCGTGATCGGTCACTGGCCATCCGCCAGCAGTTGGCGCGGCAGGTCGCTACCCTGCCCGATCCCTCCCCAGCCGAAAAACTCGTGTCCGACCTGTGGTCAGCAGGCATGGACGAAGGCCGCGTGGATGTCCTGGGCATCACGCCGCTACGACCGGCACTGGATGCCATCGATGCCCTCGATACGACCGCCGCATTGTCCACCTTCCTGTTTGCCCAGACAGCACGTGGCCGCAATGCGCTGTTCCAGCTCAATGCGCTGCCCGACATGGAGCACCCCGATCGCCTGATGGCCTATCTCAGCCAAGGCGGGCTGGGCCTTCCAGACGCCGATTGGTATACCCATCCACAGATGGCGCCGCGTGTGGATGCCTACCGCTCCTACATCATCCGCATGCTCTCGCTGTCGGGCCTGCCGGCGGTAGACGCCGCCCAGGCCGCAGGCGAGGTCGCGTTGCCCTGGAAAAAATGCTTGCCGCCGCCTCGGTACCCTTCTCCCGCCTCGCCAACGACATCACGCCTTACTACAACCCGCAAACGGTTGCCGAAGCATCCGCGCAGACACCGCGACTGCAATGGGAGGCACTGTTTGAACAGCATGGCGTGGATGCGCCCGGACAGCTGTCGCTTGGCATGCCGGACTATTTCAGGTGCCTGGATACCTTGCTCGACGCGCTTCCTCTACAGACCTGGAAGCATTACCTGCGCTTCCATGCACTGGACGATGCCGCTCCCTGCTTGGCACAACGGTTCGCGATGGCACACGCCGACTTCCATGACGGCGTGCTCAAGGGGCGGCGTTCGCCGGTCCCGCGCTGGGCGCGGGTCCTGGACATCATCGACCAGAACGCCGGGCTGGCCATGAGTGAGCCGTACATCGCCGCCATATGGAGCGCGCAGACCGGGCAACAGGTGCAGGCGCTCTCCTCCGATATCCATGCGGCCCTCAATCGCAGGCTGGCGGGTGCGGCGTGGATGGCGCCGGACACGCGCGGCCGTGCCCTGGCCAAGGCCGAACGCATCCGCGTTGATACGGGGCATCCCGCTACTTGGCCTGAGTGGGAAGGTGCAGGAACCGAAGGACGGGACTTCCTGCACGACGTCCACGCCGTGCAGGCGTTCGTGCACCACCGCAACATCGCCCGCATCGGCCTGCAGGTCGATCCGAACGAATGGAAGCTCAGCGCGCACAGCGTTGATGCTTACCAGGACACCTTCCAGAACCGCATCGTCATGCCGGCCGCGATCCTGCAGCCGCCGTTCTTCGACCCGGCCGCTGATGACGCGCTCAACTACGGTGGCATCGGCGTCGTGCTGGGGCACGAGATGGCCCATGGGTTTGATTCCATCGGAAGCCACATCGATGCTGACGGCGCCAGCAGGGACTGGTGGGCGGCAGAGGATCGACAGCGGTTTGATGCGATGGCCGCGCGCCTGGCCGCGCAGGTCAGCAGCTACCAGGTCGATGGCCGCGAGGTGGATGGCGACTTGACCCTGGATGAGAACCTGGCCGATCTGGGAGGGCTGGCGATCGCCTTGGATGCGCTGCGCGAGAAAACCCGCGGTGTCCCGGATCCGATGGTGGATGGGATGACGCGGGAGCAGCGATTCTTCGCCAATTTCGCCTTCTGCTGGCGACGCGCAGCGACCGCTGAGCGCACCGCACTGGACATGGACATGGAAAACCATGCACCCAGCCAGGTCCGCGCCGACCTGGGGCCCTCCAACCTGCCGGCTTTCAGCGAGGCCTTCGACTGCGCGCCCGGAGACCCCATGGCACGCAACCAGACCGAGCGGGTCAAGTTCCTTTGACCGGTGCGGCGGGTGGCCCTTGCACGGGCTACCCGCCACATCGGCGCGACGCGCAGGCAGTCGGCCTCACCCCTTCGCGAACACCAGGTGGCCGCCCTGCGCCTCCACGATCACGCTGTCGCCGCTGCTGAACGCACCGGCGAGGATCTTCTGCGCCAGCGGGTTTTCCAGCTGCGCCTGGATCGCCCGTTTGAGCGGCCGCGCGCCATAGATCGGGTCGAAGCCTACGTTGCCCAGCAGCTCGAACGCACCGTCGCTGACCTGCAGCTTGAGTCCGCGCTCGGCCAGCCGCGATTCCAGCCCGCGCATCTGGATCCGCGCGATCTGCTTGATCTGCGGCTTGTCCAGCGGGTGGAACACCACGATGTCGTCGAGGCGGTTGATGAACTCCGGACGGAAGTGCGCCTGCACCACGCCCATCACCGCGGCCTTCATCTGGGTGTAGGCCTCCGGTGAATCGTCACCGCTCATGTCCTGGATCTGGTGCGAGCCCAGGTTGGAGGTCATCACGATCACCGTGTTGCGGAAGTCCACGGTACGCCCCTGGCCATCGGTCAGGCGCCCATCATCCAGCACCTGAAGCAGGATGTTGAACACGTCCGGGTGGGCTTTTTCGACCTCGTCCAGCAGGATGATCGAATAGGGGCGGCGACGTACCGCTTCGGTCAGGTAACCGCCCTCTTCGTAGCCGACGTAACCCGGGGGCGCACCGACCAGCCGGGCCACGCTGTGCTTCTCCATGAACTCGCTCATGTCGATGCGGATCATCGCGTCGGTGCTGTCGAACAGGAACTCGGCCAGCGCCTTGCACAGTTCGGTCTTGCCGACGCCAGTCGGCCCGAGGAACAGGAACGAGCCACTGGGACGATCCGGATCGGACAGACCCGCGCGCGAGCGGCGCACCGCATCGGACACCACCTTGATGGCCTCTTCCTGGCCCACTACGCGGCGGTGCAGTTCGTCTTCCATGCGCAGCAGTTTTTCGCGCTCGCCTTCCAGCATGCGGCTGACCGGGATGCCGGTCCAGCGCGAGACCACCTCGGCGATCTCTTCGGCGGTCACCCGGTCCTGCACCAGCTTGAACTCGGTGTTCTCCGCCTCCTGCGCGGCGGCCAGCTGCTTTTCCAGCTGCGGCAACTGGCCGTACTGGATTTCGCTCATGCGGCCGAAATCCTGCCGGCGCTGGGCCGATTCCAGCTCCAGCTTCACCTGCTCGATCTGCTCCTTGATCTTCGTTGCGCCCTGCAGCGCCGCCTTCTCCGACTTCCAGATCTCGTTCAGGTCGGAGAAGTCGCGCTCCAGCGCATCGATGTCGTTTTCCAGGTCGGCCAGGCGCTGGCGAGACGCCTCGTCCTTCTCTTTCTTCAGCATCTCGCGCTGGATCTTCAACTGGATCAGCCGGCGCTCCAGGCGGTCCAGTTCCTCCGGCTTGGAATCGATCTCCATGCGGATGCGCGAGGCGGCCTCGTCCATCAGGTCGATGGCCTTGTCCGGCAGCTGGCGGTCGCTGATGTAACGATGCGACAGCGTCGCCGCCGCCACGATCGCCGGATCGGTGATCTCCACCCCGTGGTGCACGGCGTACTTTTCTTTCAACCCACGCAGAATCGCGATGGTGTCTTCCACCGTCGGCTCGCCGACCAGCACCTTCTGGAAGCGCCGCTCCAGCGCGGCATCCTTTTCAATGTATTTGCGGTATTCGTCCAGCGTGGTGGCACCGACGCAATGCAGTTCACCGCGCGCCAGGGCCGGCTTGAGCATGTTGCCGGCATCCATCGCACCGTCGGCCTTGCCCGCGCCGACCATGGTGTGCAGTTCGTCGATGAACAGGATCACCTGCCCCTCGCTCTTGGCCAGGTCGTTGAGCACGCCCTTCAGGCGCTCTTCGAACTCGCCGCGGAACTTCGCACCGGCAATCAGCGCGCCCATGTCCAGTGACAGCACACGCTTGCCACGCAGGCCTTCGGGCACTTCGTCGTTGATGATGCGCTGGGCCAGGCCTTCGACGATCGCCGTCTTGCCCACGCCCGGCTCGCCGATCAGCACCGGGTTGTTCTTGGTGCGCCGCTGCAGCACCTGGATGGTGCGGCGGATCTCTTCGTCGCGCCCGATCACCGGATCCAGCTTGCCGCTCTCGGCGCGCGCGGTCAGGTCGATGGTGTACTTCTCCAGCGCCTGGCGCTGTTCTTCGGCGCTTTCGGACTGCACTTTCTCGCCCCCGCGCAGCTTGTCGATGGCCACTTGCAGGCGTGCCTTGTCGGCACCGGCCGCGCGCAGCGCCATGCCCAGGCTGCCGCCGTCTTCCAGCGCCGCCAGCACGAACCACTCGCTGGCGATGAAGGCATCGCCCTGCTGCTGGGCGAGCTTGTCGGTATGGTTGAGCAGGCGGTTCAGGTCATTGCCGATGGACAGGTTGCCGGCCTGGCCGGACACCTTCGGCAACGCGGCAAGCGCCTCGTCCAGCCGCTCGCGCAGCACGGTCACGTTCACCCCGGCCTGCGAAAGCAGCGGCCGCGTGCTGCCGCCGGGTTGGTCGAACAGCGCACTGAACACGTGCACCGGTTCAACGATGGAATTGTCGCGGCCCACGGCCAGCGACTGCGCGTCGGCCAGCGCCTGCTGGAAACGCGAGGTGAGCTTGTCCATCCGCATGTCGAATCCTCGATCAGAGAAGCCGGCCACGCCGGCACTACCCATCAGATGCGGCTGCTGCCGCGGGTTTCAAGGGTGCTTGAGATCATGGTTCATGCGAAAGAAACACCGTGTGCAGACCATGATCACCGGGTCCTGCCATCGGCCACGCGATACTGCGCTGGCCTTCACCAGACGGGACCGACATGCATTACGAGCTCTATTACTGGACCGGCATCCAAGGGCGCGGCGAGTTCGTGCGCCTGGCCCTGGAAGACGCCGGTGCCGACTACACCGACATGGCACGGGTCCACGGTGATGCGGTCATGGATGCGTTCTTGGCCGGCAAGGCCGAGGGCGGCCGGCCGTTCGCGCCGCCGTTCCTGAAGGCCGGCCGCCAGGTCGTGGCCCAGGTGGCCGCCATCCTGGACTTCCTGGGCCCGACCCTGGACCTGGTGCCGCATGCGGCCTCACGCCGCGTGCAGGCGATCCAGCTGCAGCTGACCATCGCCGACCTGGTGGCCGAAGTGCACGACACCCACCACCCGATCGCCGCCTCGCAGTATTACGAAGACCAGAAGCGCGAAGCCATCGCACGGGCCGCGTCGATGCGCAGCGAACGCATGCCGAAGTTCCTCGGCTACTTCGAGGACATGGTCAAGGACAATGGCGGCCGCCACCCGCTGCGCGAGCACTCCTACGTCGACCTTTCCCTGTTCCAGCTGCTGGCCGGGCTGGACTACATGTTCCCGCAGCGGATGCGCGCCCTGTGGCCGTCGCTGCCGTTGCTTGCCGCACTGAAGGAGCGCGTGGAAAAACGCCCCGGCATCGCCGCCTACCTGGCGTCCGAACGCCGGCTGGCGTTCAACACCAACGGCATTTTCCGCCATTACCCGGAGCTGGACGGCCCCAGCTGACCCCGGTAGTGATGGCCGCTGGCCGTCATGCCCTGTCCCGGTAGTGACGGCCGCTGGCCGTCATGCGCCTGTCCCGGTAGTGACGGCCGCTGGCCGTCATGCCCCCCGCGGGGGCACCGGCTGCTTCTGCAACGACAACAGCCCCAGCAGCACCGCAAGCGCCACATAGGCACCCGCGAACTGCCAGCTGATGATCCGCGCCAGGCCCTGCAGGTCCCATGGCAGGTAGATGCCGCCGCGCGGGTCCACCGAGTGGATCAGCCCGAACACCGTCAGTCCGGCAGCCACCAGCAGCAAGCCACAGGCGCGGCGCAGGCGCCCGTCCACCATCGCCGCCACCGTGGCGATCCACAGCATCGAGGTGATGATGAAGCCATTGCCCAGCGCGAAGATCACCGCCAGCTCCGGCAGCCCATGGCCGTCCACCTTGGTCAGCATGGCCACCATCTGCTCCGGCGCGATCCAGCCCGGCGCCTTGATCGCCAGCAGGTAGGCGGCCGACGGCAGGAAGCCCAGCACCATCGCGCCGGCGTGCTGCTTCGGCGTGGCCTGGAAGGCCTGGGTGGTGATGTCGATGCCGACGTACACGATGATCGGCGCCAGCACCGCCAGCGGCAGCCACTGCACCAGTCCGGAGACGATGCCGAGCATGCCGCCGATGCCGATGAACAGACCCGTCAGCAGCGTGTAGCCGCTGCGTGCGCCCATGTGCTTGTACGCCGGCTGGCCGATGTACGGCGTGGTCTGCGCCACGCCGCCGCAGACACCGGCCACCAGCGTGGCGATCGCCTCCACCAGCAGGATGTCGCGGGTGCGGTAGTCATCGCCGGCCGCGCGTGCGCTTTCGGAAACGTTGATGCCGCCGACCACCATCAGCAGGCCGAACGGCAGCAGCAGCGGGAGGTAGGTCATCGCCGTCGGCAGGCCCTCCAGGAAGCCCAGCGAAGGCAGCGGCAGCACGATCTGCGGCGCATTCCACGCCGGCACCGCGAAGCCCGGCGCGCCCAGCCCGGCCAGGCCCAGTCCGTAATACAGCACCGTGCCGAACACGAAGGCCAGCAGCACCGCCGGCCCCCGCACCGGCAGCTTGCCCTTGGCGATCAGCACGTACAGCAGCAGGCCCAGGGTCACGAAGCCGACCAACGGCGAGCGCAGCGTTTCCAGCAGGGGCAGCAGGCCCATCAGCACCAGCGCGATGCCGGCGATGGACCCCAGCAGCGCCGCCCGCGGCAGCGCGCGGGTCACCGCTTCGCCGAAGAAGGACAGCACCAGCTTCAGCAGGCCCATGATCACCAGCGAGGCCATGCCGAGCTGCCAGGTGGCGATGGCCGCCGCATTCGGGTCCAGGCCCTGTGCCTTGAAGGCCACGAAGGCCGGGCCGAGCACCAGCAGCGCCATGCCGATGCTGGTCGGCGCGTCCAGGCCCAGCGGCATCGCGGTCACATCGTCGCGGCCAGTGCGGGCGGCCAGGCGCCGCGCCATCACCGTGTACAGCAGGTTGCCGACCAGCACGCCGAAGGCGGTACCGGGGAACATGCGGGTGAACACCACCTCGGCCGGGAACTGGAACATTCCCACCAGCGCCATGGCGATGAAACCGAGGATGGACAGGTTGTCGACCACCAGGCCGAAGAAACCGTTGAGATCGCCGGCGACGAACCAGCGCCGCGGAGCGGCAGGAGCAGGAACGGACATGAGGGGGCAGGAAGGGGTGTGGGGACCGCCGATGGTAGGCCCCGCAGGGTCCGCATGCCAATGATGATTGGTTGGGGTCAGAGTCAGGGGTCGGATTCCTTTTCCACGCAGAAGGAATCCGACCCCTGACTCTGCCCCCCGCTGCGGGGACCTCAGCGTTTGAGGAAGTTGTCCGCCAGCAGCTCCTTGACCTCGCCGATGCGCCCGGCCAGCACCGCCTTGGCCATGTAACGCGCGGTCCCGATCACCTGCCCCGCCTCCACCTGCGGCGGCATCACCAGCTCGGTCGGGGCGGTGTGCACGTCCAGCAACGCCGGCCCCGGCTGGGCCAGCAGGTCCTGCACGGCCAGCGCCAGATCCTGGCTGCGGGTCACCGTGCGGCCATGGAAGCCGATCACTTCGGCCAGCTTGCCGAAGTCCGGATTCTTCAGTTCGGTGTAGTAGTCCAGCAGCCCTTCGACCTTCTGTTCCAGCTCCACGAAGTTCAGCGAGCCGTTGTTGAACACCACGATCTTGATCGGCAGGTTTTCCTGCACGGCGGTCAGCAGGTCGCCCATCAGCATGCTCAGCCCGCCATCGCCGCACAGCGCGACCACCTGGCGGCCGGGGAAGGCTTTCTGCAGGCCCAGCGCCTGCGGCATCGCATTGGCCATCGTGCCGTGCAGCAGGCTGGTCAACGTGCGCCGGCGGCCGTTGACGCGGATATGCCGCAGCACCCATACCATCGGCGAACCGCAGTCGGCGGTGAACAGCGCATCGTCTGCGGCGTACTGGTCCAGCAGTGCGGTGAGGTACTGCGGGTGGATCAGTTCGCCCTCGCCGGGCGCCTCTTCTTCGGCCCGCTTGGCCAGGGCCTTTTCGCGGTGCCCGATGCACTCGTCCAGGAAGTCGGTGTCTTCGCGCGGCGGCAGCATCGGCAGCAGCGCCTCCAGCGTCGGGCCGATATCACCGACCACGCCGAGGGTCACCGGGTGGCGCCTGCCCAGGTGGCTGCCATCGTGGTCGACCTGAATGATGGTGGCCTTGTCCGGGTAGTACTGGCCCCAGGCGAAGTCGGCCCCGAGCAGCAGCAGGGTGTCGCACTCCATCACCGCATGGAATCCCGACTCAATGCCGAAGATGCCGGTCATGCCCATGTTGAAGGGGTTGTCCGGCTCGACGAAATCCTTCGCCCGCGAGGTATGGGCGATCGGCGCCTGCAGCCTGCGTGCCAGTTCCAGCAGCGGCGCATGGGCGCCTTGGCAGCCGGCACCGGCGTAGATGCCGATCCGCTTGCCCTGCCCCAGCAGTTCGGCGATGCGCAGCAGCTCGTCATCGCCCGGCCGCAGCACCGGCTGGGTGTAATGCACCGCGAACGGCGGATCGTGCTTGACCACCTGCTCGCTGATGTCCGACGGCAGGATCACCACCGCCACGCCGCGCCGGCTGATCGCTGCCTGGCAGGCCAGCGTGACCACGCGGCGCGCCTGTTCGGCGCTGTACACCTGTTCGCAGAACACGCTGCAGCTGGAGTAGACCGCCTTGAAGTCCACTTCCTGCGGAAACTCCATGCCCAGCTCGCTGGTGACCACCTGGCTGGCGATCAGCACCATCGGCGCCTTGTTGCGGTTGTTCTCGAATACGCCGTTGATGAAGTGCAGGCTACCCGGCCCACACGAGCCGGCGCAGGCCGTCAGCTGGCCGCTGATCAGCGAATCGGCGCCGGCCGCGAAGGCGGCGACTTCTTCATGGCGCACGTGCACCCAGTCGATGTCACTGCCGTGGATGGCGGTGGTCACATGGTTGAGGGTGTCACCGACAATGCCGTAACAACGCCGCACGCCGGCCTGCTGCAAAGTCTCGACGACGATATCGGCAACGCGCTTGCTCATGGCCTGGACTTCCTGGAACGAGGGAAGCCTGAGCATGGACCGGGGTCGGTGATACCGCCGTGGGGATCACCCCTGTTCCGGCAAAGCGACCTGTACCCAGCCGATCACCGGCCCGCGCGTGGGATTGCGGTAGCGCACCTGCAGCCAGCCATCGCGCGCATCCAGCAGCTCCACGCGGTCACCGGCAACCAGGTAACGGCGGGTGTCGGCATCGCCAACGGCGCGGTACAGCGCAAGGCGCGCCGGCACTACGCGTGCGTTCACGCCACGCAACGGCACCCCGCTCGCAGGCGGGGCGAGGCCATCGCCGATGGCATGCTCCAGCGCGCGGCCGGCTGCGTCGTAAGTCGTCCACACCGCCAACGGTCCGGCGTCGGCGCCGGCCTTGTCGACCGCCAGCACCGCAGCCAGCGCCTGCGTATCGAGCATCAGCAGCTGTTCGGCGCGGTACAGATAGAGTTTTTCGCCCTGGTACCGGTAGAAATCGGTGTACCACATCGGACCACCGCGGCAGGTGCTGACCAGGGTGCGGGTGGGCGCATCCACGCGCAGCGACCACAACCCATCGCAGTTGGCCGGGGCGCCGGTGGGCGCCGCCAGCGGCTGCAACCGCGCCGTCCGGGCATCGTAGCGGTACACCGCCACGGCTTCGTTGACCTGGCCGACGCTGGCGCGCACCACCAGGTCCTGCAAGCCGTCGAAATCGACGTCCTCATGATCCAGCCGTGAGCGACCTTCTTCGTCGGCCACACCGTCCAGCTGCTGCAGCGCGGCGTCCTTGCCGATGCGAACCTCCACGCCCCCGCCGTCCCGCACGCGCGCCCGTACCGGCACACCGGGCGCGGCGTCGAACGCCACGCCCCCGTCATCCTGCGCCTGCGCGGGCATCGCCATGCCGACGCTGCACAGCGCCATCAACAGCAGGCGAGCGCGCATCCGGTTCAGAAGGACACGTCCACCGGCTGCCGTGACCACAGCACCGACTGGTGCCTGGTGGCGGTTTTCCAGGCCAGGCGGATGGCCTCGATGTCGGCCCGGCGCTGCGGGCTGTCTTCGTGCAGCACCACCAGCACCTTGGTGCGCAGGCGGTTGGGTTCGGGATCACCGCGGAACAGCCACTGGCCGTAGGCGTCGAACACGGTCAGCCCGTCCGGGAAGCGTGGGGTCACTTCCTTGTCCAGGAAGGCGCGCCACTGCGCATCGCTGATGGTGTTGGCCTGCTCGCGTTCACCGGCACCGCGCTCTTCGCCCACCCCGAAGTACAGCTCGCTGCGCACCCAGCCTGCGGCCTGCGCCGGCCGCGCCGCATCGCCCTGCATCGTGGCCGTCGTCGCTGGCGTTCCCGGCCCGCTGGAAGCCAGGCTGGCGCAACCGCTGGTGGCCAGCAACACGGCAAAAACAAGGGACAAACGCTTCATATCAATCACTCTCCAGGAGACGGGTGCCCATCGCGCCGTGCACGACAGGCAAAACAGCGCAGCAGCGTACACGGCCCAGCCAGTTGCATCTGCAACCACCTTCATGCCGTCCGGTCATCTGCTGATGCCAATGAAAACGGGACTTGCGTCCCACAAGCCATCACGCCAAGATAATATATCGCTATATCCGGATGGATGTAATTGAAACCATCCCCTCCCCTTCCCCACGTTGTCGCTCCCGGAGTCCGCATGTCCCCCCGCCTGTCCGCGTCGCCGCTTGGCCTCGCCATCGCGCTCGCGCTTTCCCCGTTCGTCGCTTCGGCGCAGGACGCCACCAACCTGGACACGGTGATCGTCACCGGTACCCGCGCCTCCGACCGCACCGTGCTGGAATCGACATCGCCGGTAGACGTGCTGACCGCCGAAGACATCCGCAAGGCCGGCGTCATCAACGGTGAGCTGGGCAGCGCGCTGCAGTCGCTGCTGCCCTCGTTCAATTTCCCGCGCCAGTCCAACTCCGGCGGCGCCGACCACGTGCGCGCCGCACAGCTGCGCGGCCTCTCGCCGGACCAGGTGCTGGTGCTGGTGAACGGCAAGCGCCGCCACCACAGCGCGCTGGTCAGCACCGGCAGCAAGATCGGCCGCGGCACCACGCCGGTGGACTTCAATGCCATCCCGGTCAGCGCGATCAAGCGCATCGAAGTACTGCGCGATGGCGCCGGTGCGCTGTACGGTTCGGACGCGGTGGCTGGCGTGATCAACGTCATCCTGGACAACACCCCGGAAGGCGGCGCCATTGAAGCCAGCTTCGGTGCCCACCACACCGACCTCAAGCCGATCGGCCGCACCCTCACCGACGGCCAGACCGGCAACTTCAGCGCCAACGTCGGTACCGCGCTGAGCGATGACGGCGGTTTCCTGCGCGTCGGCGTGGAATACAAGAACCGCGAAGCCACCAACCGCGCCGGCTTCGACCAGATCCCGCCGTGGGACCAGACCGATGCCAACCTGGCCCTGCAGGGACAGCGCAACTACGTGCTCGGCGACGGCGCCAGCAAGGACCTCAACGCCTGGTTGAACACCGAAATCCCGTTTGGCGAAACCAGCACCTTCTACGCGTTCGGTACCTACAACCAGCGTGACAGCGAAGGCGCGAACTACTTCCGCTACCCGGACGGCGAAGCCAACTGGAAGGAGATCTATCCCAACGGTTACCGCCCGATTTCCGAAGGCGAGAACCGCGATGTGCAGGCCGTGGCCGGTGCGCGTGGCCAGTGGGGCGAATGGACCTACGACGCCAGCCTGGACTTCGGCCAGAACGACTTCACCTACCGCATGCGCAATACCTTGAACGCTTCGCTCGGTCCGACCAGCCCGACACGCTTCAAGACCGCCGATTACCAGTACGCGCAGTCGGTGGCGAACCTCGACCTGGGCCGGGTGTTCGAACAGAGCGAGACCATCACCCACACCCTGGGCCTGGGCGCGGAAGCCCGCCATGAGCGCTATGAAACCCGCCCCGGCGATCCAGACAGCTACGCTGCCGGTCCGTTCACCGACCGTCCCACCGGTTCGCAGGCCGGCGGCGGCCTGACTCCGCAGGATGCGGCGGACCTGGCGCGCGACGTAGCCAGTGTGTATGCCAGCGTGTCCAGCCAGATCGGCGATCACTTCTCCAGCGATATCGCCGCGCGCTACGAGCACCATGATGACTTCGGTGGCGAACTGACCGGCAAGCTGGGCCTGCGCTATGAGTTCACCCCGGCCTTCGCGCTGCGTGGTTCGGTGTCCAACAACTACCGCGCGCCGTCGCTGGCGCAGATCGGCTACGAGTCCACCTCCACCGGCTACAACGCGGCCGGCCAGCTGGTGCAGGGCCGGCTGCTGTCGGTGAACAATCCGATCGCCCGCGGGCTCGGTGCCACCGACCTGAAGCCGGAGAAGTCGCTCAACACCAGCCTGGGCTTCACCAGCCGCATCGGTGACAACTTCGACGTGTCGCTGGACCTGTTCCAGATCGACATCGATGACCGCATCGCGCTGTCCGAAGCGATCACCGGCGATGCGCTGACCGATTTCGTGCAGCAGCAGTACGGCGTCAGCGGCCTGGAAAGCGCCAGCTTCTTCGTCAATGCCGCCGACACCCGCACCCGCGGTGCCGAACTGGTGGCCAACTGGCGCCACGCGCTGGGCGATGGCCAGCTGCAGCTGACCGGTACCTGGGCGTATGCCAAGACCGAACTGAAGAACGTGCTGCCGACCCCGGCTGCGCTGCAGGCCCTGGACCCGGCATATGTGCTGTTCGGCGTGGAAGAGAGCAACACGCTGACCGACGCCACCCCGCGGACCCGCGCGCAGTTCTCTGCTTCGTGGAGCAACGACCGCTGGTCGCTGACCAGCCGCGTCAGCCGCCACGGCAGCGCTACGCGCGTGTTCAACTTCGGCGGCGGCTTCGAACCGACCCAGACCTACCAGGCCGAGTGGCAGCTGGATGCGGAAGCCGAATACCGCATCACCCCGCAGTGGAGCGTGGCGATCGGCGGACAGAACCTGACCGACAACTACCCGGACCTGTCCAACGAAGACATCTACTACTACGGCAACCTGCCGTACGACGTGTTGTCGCCGATCGGCAGCAACGGCGCGTACTTCTACGGCCGCGTGCGCTACACCTTCTGACCGCCGACGGAAGCCCCGGATGTGACGGCCGCTGGCCGTCACATCCGGGGAAGCGGTGACGACCAAAGGTCGTCACCCACCACCAACGGTCGTCACCCACCGCCACCGGCCAAGCCCCCGCTGCGATGACCCCATGCTCACGCCTGCGCTGGCATCGTGCCGGGCATGGCAAACGACCTCCCCCTTCGTCCGCCACCGCCGTTGCTTGACGATGCCTGCGCATTGTTCCTCGACGTGGATGGCACCCTCATCGAGTTCGCCGACCGCCCTGACGCGGTGACCCTGCTGCCGGAAGTGCGTGAGGCCATCGGCCGTATCAGCGACCGCCTGGAAGGCGCCGTCGCGCTGGTCAGCGGCCGCCCGCTGGAACAGCTCGACGCGCTGTTCGCGCCGTTGCACCTGCCTGCCGCCGGCCTGCATGGCCACCAGCTGCGTGACGCGGGCGGCACCGTGCACGACAGTGCCGAGGATGAAAGCACCACCGAATGGCTGCATGCGCTGCATCAGCAGGCGATGCGCTTCGCCCACGGCCACCCTGGCGTGCTGGTCGAAGACAAAGGCCCCAGCATGGCCCTGCACTGGCGCGGTGCGCCGCACGCCGCCAACGACGTCCGCGCCTTCGCCGACCGCCACATCCGCGGCAATACCGGCTATCGGCTGCAGCCGGGCGACCACGTGGTCGAATTCGTCCCGGTCGGTAGCGACAAGGGACGTGCCGTGCGTCGGATGATGCAGTACCTGCCCTTCCGCGGTCGCCTGCCGGTGTTCATCGGCGATGACCTCACCGACGAACACGGCTTTGAAGCGTCCAACGGGCTGCATGGCTGGAGCGTGCTGGTCGGTGAACGCGAGCCCAGCGTGGCGGTGTTCCAGCTGCAGGACATACGCAGCGTGCACGGGTGGTTGCGTGAGAATGCGTGGTAGGCCGGCCCCCACGGCCGCAGACGAGAAGCTTTGCCCATGTCCCAACCTGATCTGAACCTCGGTGTCGTCGGCAACGGCAGTTTCGGCGCGTTGATCGACCGCCAGGCACGCGTCGTATGGAGCTGCCTGCCCACCTTCGACGGCGACCCCACCTTCTGTGCGCTGCTCAGTCCCAACCAACAGGAAGGCGGCGATTTCGCCATCGAACTGGAAGACCTGGCCAGCACCGAACAGGAATACCTCAGCAACACCGCGATCCTGCGCACCGTGCTGCGCGACAGCCACGGTGGTGCGCTGGAGATCATCGATTTCGCGCCGCGCTGGCGCCAGAACGACCGCTTCTACCGCCCGGTCAGCCTGATCCGGCAGGTGCGCCCGATCGCCGGCAGCCCGCGCATCCGCGTACTGGCGCGCCCGCTGGCCGACTGGGGCCAACGCGTGCCCGACTCCACCTGGGGCAGCAACCACGTGCGCTGGGTCCTGCCCGACCACGTACTGCGATTGACCACCGACGTGCCGATCCGCTTCGTGCGCGACAGCCTGCCGTTCGTGCTCAACCATCCCGTGCATCTGGTGCTGGGCGTGGATGAATCCCTCAACCGCTCGCTCAGCGGCTACGTGCAGGAGTCCTTCCAGCGCACGCGCGATTACTGGCGCGAGTGGGTGCGTTACCTGTCCATCCCGCTGGAATGGCAGGAGGCGGTGATCCGCAGCGCGATCACGCTCAAACTGTGCCAGTACGAGGACAGCGGCGCGATCATCGCCGCGATGACCACCTCCATCCCCGAGGCGCCGGGCAGCATCCGCAACTGGGATTACCGTTACTGCTGGCTGCGCGATGCCGCCTTCGTGGTGCGCTCGCTGAACCGCCTGGGTGCCACCCGCACCATGGAACAGTTCCTGGGCTACATCTTCAACCTGGCCACCGCCGACGGCACCCTGCAGCCGCTGTACGGCATCGGCTTCGAAGCCACGCTGGACGAGCACGAAGTGCCTTCGCTGTCCGGCTACCGAGGCATGGGCCCGGTGCGCCGCGGCAACCTGGCCTGGGTGCAGCGCCAGCACGATGTCTACGGCAGCGTGGTGCTCGCCTCCACCCAGCTGTTCTTCGACCGCCGCCTGCAGGATCCCGGCGACGAGCACGCGTTCGCGCGGCTGGAACCGCTGGGCGAACAGGCCTACCTGCTGCACGATGTCCCGGATGCCGGCCTGTGGGAGTTCCGCGGCCGCACCGAAGTACACACCTACACCGCGGCGATGTGCTGGGCTGCCTGTGACCGCCTGTGCAAGATCGCGGTGCGCCTGAAGCTGGATGACCGCGCGTTCCATTGGCGCGAGCGTGCCGACACGATCCACCGCCGCATCATGAAGGAGGCGTGGAGCGAGGACCTGGGCCACTTCACCGATGCCTTCGGCGGCCACCGCCTGGATGCCTCGCTGCTGCTGCTGGCCGACATCGGCTTCATCGAAGCCAAGGACGCCCGTTTCATCGCCACCGTGGAAGCGATCGGTCGCGACCTCAAGCATGGCGACGCGCTGTACCGCTACGTCGCCCCGGATGATTTCGGCGCGCCGGAAACCAGTTTCACCATCTGCACGTTCTGGTACATCGATGCCCTGGCCGCGATCGGCCGGCTGGACGAGGCGCGCGACATGTTCGAAGTACTGCTGTCGCGACGCAACCACCTGGGCCTGTTGTCCGAGGACCTTTCCTTCGAAACCGGCGAGGCCTGGGGCAACTTCCCGCAGACCTATTCGCACGTTGGCCTGATCACCGCCGCGATGCGCCTGTCGCGTTCCTGGCAGGAGGCCTCGTGAGCCGCCTGGTCGTTGTCTCCAATCGCGTCGCCATTCCCGGCGATACCCGCCCGGGTGGCCTGGCGGTGGGCCTGCTGGCCGCGCTGAAAGAGCGCGGCGGGCTGTGGTTCGGCTGGAGCGGCAAGTCGGTCAAGGACACCAGCGGCGCGCTGCACGAGCAGGTGGATGGCGATATCCGCTACGTCACCATGGACCTCAACAAGCGTGACGTGGACGGGTACTACAACGGCTTTGCCAACCGCACGTTGTGGCCACTGCTGCACTTCCGCCTGGACCTGGTGGACTACGACCGCGGTACCCGCGAGACCTACCACCGGGTCAACGAACTGTTCGCCAGCAAGCTGGCGCCCCTGCTGCGCGAAGACGATATCGTCTGGATCCACGACTACCACCTGATCCCGCTGGCGGCGATGCTGCGCGAACGCGGCATCGGCTGCCGGATCGGCTTCTTCCTGCACGTGCCGCTGCCCTCGGCGGACCTGCTGCAGGCCATGCCCGACCACCTGCGGCTGTTCTCGGCGCTGTACGCCTGCGACCTGGTCGGCTTCCAGACCCAACGCGATGCGGACCGCTTCCAGACCTACCTGCGATTGTTCGGCGGTGGCCGCGTGCTCGGCGACGGCAAGCTGGAAGCACCGGACGGGCGCACCTTCCGCGCGGCTGCCTTCCCGATCGGCATCGACACCGAACGCATCGCCCAGCAGGCCAAGGCGGCGGCCAACAAGCCGGCGGTGAAGGACCTGCGCAACAGCCTGCGTGACCGCCAGCTGGCGATCGGCGTGGACCGGCTGGACTACTCCAAGGGCCTGCCGGAGCGCTTCAAGGGCTTCGAGCGCTACCTGGAACGGCACGCCGACCAGCACGGCAGCCTGACGTACCTGCAGATCGCCCCGGTGTCACGCGGCGATGTCACCGAATACCGTGACCTGCGCAGCCAGCTGGAGCAGATCGCCGGCCACATCAACGGCGGCCACGCCGCCCCGGACTGGACCCCGCTGCGCTACGTCAACCAGAACTTCACCCATTCCACGCTGACCGGCTTCTACCGCGCCGCTGCGGTGGGACTGGTGACGCCGCTGCGCGATGGCATGAACCTGGTGGCCAAGGAGTACGTGGCCTCGCAGGATCCGGACAATCCCGGCGTACTGGTGCTGTCACTGCTGGCCGGTGCGGCCGATGAGATGAAGCAGGCGCTGCTGGTCAATCCGCATGACCTGGACGGTGTCGCCGATGCGATCGCCACCGCGGCCACCATGCCGCTCAAGCGCCGCCAGGAGCGCTGGAACGCGATGATGGACCACCTGCGCCGCTACGACATCAACCACTGGCGGCAGACCTTCCTGCAGGCCCTGGAGGCCTGAGGAGGCAACGGTAGCGCCGACCCAGGGTCGGCGAGCGCAGCGGGCCGTTGCCGGACACATGCCGCCGGGCACCGCCCGGCGCTACTCGATCCAGGCCAGCGTCGCCATGCGCCCGGTACGCCGGTCGCGGCGGTGCGAAAACAGGTCGGGGTCGGCCATGGTCGACAGGGTGCCGCCATGGATGTCGGCCGGCTGCATGCCCGCGGCGACCAGGCGCATCCGCGCCAGCGCGTACAGGTCCACTTTCCAGTGGCCCGGGCGCGTCGCCACGAAGGCAGCCGCTGCGGCAGGGTCATGGCCGACGAAGGCATGGTGGACCTCTTCGCCGATTTCATAATCGGCCGGTCCGGCCGCCGGCCCCAGCCAGGCCAGCAGCGCGGACGGTGGTGTCTGCATCGCCGCCACGGTCGCTTCCAGCATGCCATCGGCCAGCCCGCGCCAGCCTGCGTGCGCGGCCCCCACCTCGCTGCCATCGCGTGCAGCCAGCACCACCGGCAGGCAGTCCGCGGTCAGGATGGCCAGCACCACGCCAGGCACCGATGTCACCGCCGCATCGGCCACCGGTTCGCATGCGCCGGCCACCGGCGCCGCGTCGAACCGCAACACCGTGGTGCCATGCACCTGGCGCAACCAGTGCGCCGGCGAAGGCAATGCCAGGCCGGCGTGCAGCAGGGTGCGGTTGCGCTCCACGTGGGCCGGCTGGTCGCCATCGGCGGCATGCCGGTTGCCCAGGTTGAACTGGTCGAACGGCGGCAACGACACCCCCGCCCCATGCCGCCGCGTGGTCAGCGCGCGCACGCCGGCCGGGGCAGGCCACTGCGGCATCAGCAGGGGCAGCGCGCCGTCCATCAGCGGCGGTCGCGGCCGCGCTCGCGCTCGGCGAACAGCTCGCTGTCCTCGCGCAGGGCCTTCAACAGCTGCAGCATGTCCTCCGGCGGCGGTGCGGTGTTGCGCACCGTCTCGCCGGTGATCGGGTGCACGAACTCCAGCGTTTCGGCATGCAGGGCCTGGCGCTTGAAACCGCGCAGCGCGGCAACCAGTTCGTCGCTGGCGCCCTTCGGCAGTTTCAGCGCCCCACCGTACAACTGGTCACCGACGATGGCGTGGCGCAGGTGCGCCATGTGCACGCGGATCTGGTGGGTACGGCCGGTTTCCAGGCGGCATTCCAGCGCGGTGTGCGCGCGGAAGCGCTCGCGCAGGCGGTAGTGGGTGATCGCTTCCTTGCCGTCTTCGCGCACCCCCATCTTCAGCCGGTCGCGCGGATGCCGGTCGATCGGTGCATCGGCGGTACCACCGGCCACCAGCGCCCCGACCACCACCGCCAGGTACTGGCGATGCACCTGGCGTGCGGACAGCTGTTCCACCAGCGCGGTCTGCGCCTGGAGGGTGCGGGCGATCACCATGACGCCACTGGTGTCCTTGTCCAGCCGGTGCACGATGCCCGCACGCGGCAGCGCCGCCACCGACGGATCGCGGAACAGCAGCGCGTTGACCAGGGTGCCGCTGGAGTTGCCGGCGCCCGGATGCACCACCAGGCCCACCGGCTTGTTGATCACCAGCAGGTGTTCGTCTTCGAACAGCACGTCCAGCGGGATGTCCTCCGGCTCGGCGTGGGTCTGGGTTTCCAGCACCGCATTGAGCGTGGCGACCTCACCGCCGCGCACCGGGTCACGGCCGCGCACGGTCACCCCGTCCAGCAGCACGTCGCCGGATTTGATCCACTCGGTCAGCTTGGAACGGGAGTATTCGGGGAACAGTTCGGCCAGCACCGCGTCGAAACGACGGCCGGCGGCGGTATCGGGGACAACGGCCTGGCGGGCCTGTTCAGCAGCAGATTCGGACATGGCGGCAACTTTTGGAGACGAAATTGGGGGTCCCGTGGACAGGTTTCAGTCGCGGGACAGGACACTAGGCTATCATCGACCCTTCGTATTCCAGCCGCGTCCCGCCTTGACACCATGATCCGACGCTCTTCCCCGCTCTTTGCGCCCGTCCGCCTGACCGCCCTGCTGCTGGTCCTGGTGATCGCCGCCACTGGTTGCAACCGTGGCACCAAGGGGGACAACCCCGATGAAGGCCAGCCGGTCGAGACGTTGTACCAGAAGGCCCACGGCCTGATGGAAGGCGGCAACTGGAGCGGCGCGGAAACCAGTTTCCGCCGCCTGGTGGCCCAGTACCCATACGGCCCGTACACCGAACAGGCGATGATCGAAACCGCCTACGCCCAGTTCAAGGCCGGCAAGCACGACGATGCGGTGTCCAGCATCGACCGCTTCATCCGGACCTATCCGACCCATCGGAACGTGGCCTACTTGTATTACCTGCGCGGCCTGTCCAACAGCAACCGCGATACGGTTTTCCTGCGCCGCGTATGGTCGCTGGACGCCAGCCGCCGCGATCTGTCCACGCCGCGCCAGGCCTATGCCGATTTCAACATCGTCATCGACCGCTATCCGAACAGCCGCTATGCCGAAGACGCGCGCCGCCGCATGACCGAGCTGCGCAACGTGTTCGCCCAGCATGAGCTGGACAATGCGCTGTACTACCTGCGCCGCGAAGCGTGGCTGTCGGCCGCCGGCCGTGCCAACTACCTGCTGGAAACCTACCCGCAGAGCGCCTACCAGTACGACGCAGTCGCGGTACTGGCCGAGGCCTACACACGCGCCGGCAATGAAACGCTGGCCGGTGATGCACGCCGTGTGCTGGAACTCAACGCCCCGGACCACCCGTGGCTGCAGAACGACTGGCCGAACTACCCGTGGATGATCCGCAAGCTCAACCCGTTCGCGGGTGAGAAGTCGGCCACCACCGGCATGCGCAACGCGACGATGAATCGCAAGTAATCCGGCGCATCTGTCGTTGAAAACCAGAAAGCCCCGCAGTCGCACTGCGGGGCTTTTCTGTTCCGGGAGCCGGTCGCCGCTCAGCCGGCCGCGTCGGGGTCGCCGGCAGTGCCGGCGGCGATGCGGGCGTTGATACCCTCCAGCATCAGGCCAATCACGTGCCGGCGCTGGTGCGCGGTGATCGGCTCGGCGGCATCGCTGGCGAAGTTCCGTTGCACCCACTGCGCCAGTTCTTCACCAAGTGACTCCCGATAATGCTCCGGCCTGGCGTTGATCACTTCCCGACCGATCGATTCCAGCAGGTCGCCCAGTTGCAGCCCGGTCGCCCGGGCCGCCCAGTCGAAGCGTTCCATGCTGCTCGCACCGACCCGCTCGCCACTTCCGCTGCCGCTGTCGCTGTCACGCAGCAGCTGCAGCACGTTGCCCACCGTCAGCGGCGCGCGCTGTGCCTGCAGGTCCAGGCCGGTGAGGTCACCGAACTCGATCTCCATGTGTTGCATCGCATCCTGGTACACCGTCCTGCCGCGGAATTCGGCATGAATGTCCCTGCGCAGCTGGTCCAGCGAACGATAGGTGGCCAGCGGCAGCGGCCCCGGTTCGAGCGACGCCGCAAGCTGCTCCCCTGCTTGTGGAATCACATAGGTCGCGCTACGCAGAAGCGCATCGATGCACCACGGATCCTCGCCGCCAGCGCAGGTGTCGGCCGCCACTTCCATCAGGCACAGGGCCGCGCTGCGCGCTTCCGGCAGGCGGCGGGACGCTATCCGGTGGAGGCAACTTTCGAAGCGCGGCTCGGCCTCCGCAAACCCGACGGGCGCCTCCCTCAACTGAAGATCAGAGTCGATCGGCGCCATCCAGTTGCCGCCCTGGTTGCAGATATCGGCTATCGGCAGATCCACCAGTCGATGGCTGCGGACAGGATCACCTGCGCGCTGGAGCGTGGCATGGCCATGGGTAGCGTGCTGTAGTCCGGCCAAAGCGCCCAGGCCGGCGACGAACATCTCGGCGACTCGCATTGTTCTTGTGCTCCCTACTGTGGTGAGAGTCCACGATAGGTCGCGCCTTGGTGACCGTCGCGATGGGCGTCACAGCCTCAGCCACTGGCCCGTCAGGATGATCCAAATCTGCAAAGCGCGCAGGACCAGGCTCTCCTCAACGGGCGGCTGCGCCTGCGCGCTGGCTGAGATCTCTGGCCCGTCCCCCGATCAGGTGTCGTATCTGGTCGCCGTTGAGCGGCGCATCCTTTTCGCCGTAATCCTGAATACCACGGATCACCGCACGCCAGGCCCGCGCGTCGCTGCTTTCATCGTCGTCGTCCATCCAGTGGGGCGGCAGGAAGCGGCGACTGTCACCGTCGTCGTCCACTACCAGCCACTGCTGGGTGGCCGCGGCTACCGCGCACCAGCACAAGCAGAGGGTCGAAAGCCCCGCCGTTGCGCGGGGCTTTCGACCCTCTGGACCACACCCTGAATCCTGCCCCGGCGTTGCCCATGGGGACGCAGTTGCCGCCATCGCCCCACACGACAGCACGGTGGATGGTCCTCAGAATCTGATGAAGTCGATGACGTTGCTTACAACCCTGTTTTCATAGTTCGCGTCTGCGGTCACACACGCTTCGCCCTTATGGATCCGGTACTGCCCAGTAGCAAAGGCCTGCTCATCCTTCACGCGCGTAGTCTGATGGAACTGCGCGGCATTTGCCTGGCGGACTTCATGTTCCATCGGGGGCCGGAGTACCCCATCGCTGCATGCCTCGCTGTGTACGGCATTCACCACGTCGTCGGTTGTGAACAAACCGGGCTCCCCCAGGTTGTCATTGTCCACGCGCTCTTGCATGTTGCAGCTCGCCACCAGCGTGCGCGCGTCCTCATTGATCCTGTCTCGAACGTTCGGCAGCGCCAGGACGAGCCTGGCAGCGCTGTCAATATTGTCCTGCACCGTATCCGGATACGGTAGCGTGACCGGCATGTGCATGCCACGCTGGGCCAACGCTACATACTGCCCGGCCGGTGAACCGAGATCAGGTGTCACGCGGGCCATTTCGCGGATTTCATCCGGCCTGGATTGCCGGTTCATCGCATGGTCGAAGACTACCTGACCCATGCAGTGCGCTTCGGTAAGACGTGGCTCAAGGCCGTCGATGTGACGGCTGCGCATGCAATCGCCCACCTTCTTCCCGATGGCCTGGCCCCGCAGCGCCCACGGGTCGTCGGCCGCAGTGACTGGCATGGCGCTGCCGTGCTCGCTCATGGCCACAACGCGTCCGCCCAAAGGGGCAGCAGCGACCGAACGCACCCCGGCCAGCACCGACAGTCCGATGACCACGGCCTTCCCGGGCTCACGCAGCGCGTATTTCACGCCCCGCATCGTGGCGTTGGCTATCTGGGTCAAGCCGTTGGACAACCAGCCTGAGGATGTTGCGTGGGTACAGTGGACCGGCTTTCCCTCCGTGCTTGCCACTGCACGCGTGACAGTCCCAGCGATCATCATGCCCATGCGGCGCTCTGCTTTTGGTTGGGAGCCCCATGTTCACAACGTCACTGCAGCCCGCATCCAGATTGCGCTCAGATCTGGAAGAGGTCCGCGCCGATCAACGCCATGGGTTGGCCCACAGCGGATGTTCGTGACGCCGATGAGCGACCGGGCACCTGCATGTCCTATGGAGTTGCCCTGGCCCCCATCAGCCCTGGTAGCCATTACTGATCGGGTAGCGCCGCTCACGCCCGAACGCGCGGCGGGACACCTTCGGTCCCGGCGCGGCCTGGTGGCGCTTCCATTCGCTGATGCGCACCAGCCGCAGCACGCGGTCCACCACCTCGGGGGCATAGCCGGCCGCGACGATCTCCTCGCGCGACTGCTCCTGGTCGACGAAGCGGTACAGGATGCCGTCCAGCACGTCATAGGCCGGCAGCGAATCCTGGTCGGTCTGGTTTTCGCGCAGTTCCGCCGACGGCGGCCGACTGATCACCGCCGGCGGAATGACCGGCGCGCCGCCCACGGTGTTGCGCCACTTCGCCAGCCCGAACACCTCGGTCTTGTACAGATCCTTCAGCGGTGCATAGCCGCCGCACATGTCACCGTAGATGGTCGCGTAACCGACGGCGTACTCGCTCTTGTTGCCGGTGGTCAGCAGCAGGCCACCGAATTTGTTGGCCAGCGCCATCAGGATCACGCCACGGCTGCGACTCTGCAGGTTCTCTTCGGTGATGTCCGGCGTAGTGCCTTCGAACATCGGCCCCAGTGCTTCCATCAGGCCCTTGAACGCCGGCTCGATGTTCACTTCCTCCAGCTTCACCCCGAGTGCCTGGCACTGTTCGCTGGCCAGGTCGTTGGACAGCCCGGCGGTGTAGCGCGACGGCAGGCGCACCGCCGTGACATTCTCCGCGCCGAGGGCATCGACCGCCATCGCCAGCACCAGCGCCGAATCGATGCCGCCGGACAATCCCAGCCAGACCTTATTGAACCCGTTCTTGCCGCAGTAATCCTGCAGGCCGCGGGTGACCGCGCGCCAGGCCAGCGCGTCCATGCTCTCATCGCCGTCGTCCATCCACAGCAGCGGCATGAAGCGGCGCGCCTCACTTTCATACTCCACCACCAGCCACTGTTCGGCGAACGCCGCCGCCGCCGGGTGTACGGTGCCATCGCCGTCGGCCACCACCGACGCGCCGTCGAAGACCAGCGCGTCCTGGCCGCCGACCACGTTGAGGTAGGCAATCGCCGCGCCGGTCTCGCGCGTGCGCGCGGCCAGCACCGCATCACGCTGGGCGTGCTTGCCGCGCTCGTACGGCGATGCGTTGGGAACCACCACCAGCTGCGCGCCACTGCGCACGGTGTCGGCCAGCGGCTCGGCGAACCACAGGTCTTCGCAGATCAGCACGCCTACCGGCACGCCGTTGACCTCGAACACGCAGCTCGGGCCGTCCGGGTCGATATCGAAATAACGCCGCTCGTCGAACACCGCATAGTTGGGCAGCTCGCGCTTGCGGTAGGTCTTTTCCACGATGCCATCGCGCAGCACGCTGGCCGCGTTGTAGACCACCGCACCGGCCGGCTCGGGCCAGCCGACCACCGCCGTGATACCGGTGCAGGCCTGGGCGATGCGCTGCATTGCCTGCTCACAGTGCTGCAGGAACCCCGGACGCAGCAGCAGGTCTTCCGGCGGGTAGCCACTGATGGCCAGTTCCGGGAACACCACCAGGTCGGCACCGTGGTCATCGCGCGCCTGCTCGATCATCTCGATGATCCGGTCGGTGTTGGCGGCGACCGCGCCGACCGGGAAATCAAACTGCGCCATCGCGATGCGGATCGAAGCCATTAGAGGTTCCAGCCTGTGGTTGCCATGCCGCCATTGTAGCGCCGCGCCCAAACGCAGAAAGCCGCCCGAAGGCGGCTTTCCGTTACTTCTTTACAGACACGTAGCCGCTGCGCGGCTGCGGTGTTACTTCACCAGCTTGGCGATGGCAGCGCCCAGGTCGCCCGGCGAACGCACGGTGACGACACCGGCCGCTTCCATGGCGGCGAACTTGCCTTCCGCGGTGCCCTTGCCGCCCGATGCGATCGCACCGGCGTGGCCCATGCGCTTGCCGGCCGGAGCCGATGCGCCGGCGATGAAGCCGACGACCGGCTTCTTCACGAACTGCTTGATGTACTCGGCACCGGCTTCTTCCGCGTCGCCGCCGATTTCACCGACCATGATGATGCCTTCGGTCTGCGGATCTTCGTTGAACAGCTTCAGGCAGTCGACGAAGTTCAGGCCGTTGATCGGGTCACCACCGATGCCGATGCAGGTCGACTGGCCCAGGCCCACTTCGGTGGTCTGCTTGACCGCTTCATAGGTCAGCGTGCCCGAACGGGACACGATGCCGATCTTGCCCGGCTTGTGGATGTGGCCCGGCATGATGCCGATCTTGCACTCACCCGGAGTGATGACGCCCGGGCAGTTCGGCCCGATCAGCACGGTGTCCGCATGGGCGCGGGTCAGCACGTTCTTGACGCGCAGCATGTCCAGCACCGGGATGCCTTCGGTGATGCACACGATGACCTTGATGCCGGCAGCAGCGGCTTCCAGGATCGCATCAGCCGCGTACGGCGGCGGCACGTAGATCACCGACGCATTGGCGCCGGTGGCCTGCACGGCATCGGCCACGGTGTTGAACACCGGCAGGTCGATGTGGGTGGTGCCGCCCTTGCCGGGGGTCACGCCGCCGACGACCTGGGTGCCGTACTCGATCATCTGAGTGGCGTGGAAGGTGCCCTGCTGGCCGGTGAAGCCCTGCACGATCACCTTGGTGTTCTTGTTGATCAAAACTGACATTGGATTTCCTTCGGTGTCGGATCAGGCGGCGTTCTTGACAGCTTCAACGACCTTCTTGGCGCCGTCGTTGATGTTGTCAGCCGGGATGATGGCCATGCCGCTGTCACGCAGCAGCTGCTTGCCTTCTTCCACGTTGGTGCCTTCCAGGCGCACCACGACCGGAACCTTGACGCCCACTTCCTTGACCGCGGCGATGATGCCTTCGGCGATCATGTCGCAGCGGACGATGCCGCCGAAGATGTTGACGAAGATGCCTTCGACCTTGTCCGAGGACAGGATCAGCTTGAACGCTTCGATGACGCGCTGCTTGTTCGCACCGCCGCCCACGTCCAGGAAGTTCGCCGGCTCGCCGCCGTTGAGCTTGATCACGTCCATGGTGGCCATGGCCAGGCCTGCGCCGTTGACCATGCAGCCGATGTTGCCGTCCATGGTGACGTAGTTGATGTCCAGCTCCGAAGCGGTCACTTCGGTTTCGTCTTCCTGGGTCTTGTCGCGCATGGCGACCAGCGCCTTCTGGCGGAACGCGGCGTTGTCGTCGCTGTCGAACTTGCCGTCCAGCGCGTACAGGTTGCCGTCGTCCAGGATCGCCAGCGGGTTGATTTCAACCAGCGCCAGGTCCTTTTCGTTGAAGAGCTTGTACAGGTTCACCATGATGCTGGCGAACTGGCCGGCCTGCTTGGCGGTCAGGCCGAGCTTGAAGCCGAAATCACGGCCGTGGTAACCCTGCACGCCTTCGACGAAGTCGACGTTCAGCGAGTGGATCAGCTCCGGGGTTTCAGCCGCGACCTGCTCGATTTCCACGCCGCCTTCCGAAGAAGCGATGTAGGTGATGGTCTTGGTGCCGCGGTCGACCAGGACCGACAGGTACAGTTCCTTGACGATCTCACCGGCGGTGGTCACCAGCACCAGGTTGACCGGCAGCTCGACGCCGGCGGTCTGGTAGGTGGCCATCTTGGTGCCGAGCATCTTGGCCGCAGCGGCCTTCACGTCGTCGGTGGTCTTGCAGAACTTGACGCCGCCTGCCTTGCCGCGACCGCCAGCATGGATCTGCGCCTTGACCATCCAGGGGCCCTGGCCCAGCGAGATCGCTGCTGCGACTGCTTCGTCCGGGGTAGCCGCGACCTTGCCGGCCGGGACGGGAATGCCGTACTCGGCAAGCAGCTGTTTTGACTGGTATTCGTGGAAATTCATGCGTCACCGTGGGAATAGGAACGACCGCACGCATCTCCTCCAAGGCTCCCTCACGGGCACCGGCACGGACCGCGGCGGGCCCGCTATTGTGGCTGACCCCGGCGCGTGGCGCAAAGACAGCGGGATGACACACGGCGCGGCGCCGGATTTTTCTGGTTTTTCAGTTATTTGTGGCTGCCCCCCGGGATCGGCCGGCGCGCCTGGCGCGGGATGGCGCGCAGCCGGCGCGCGGCAACCGGCCGGCCGGGACCCCATCCATGCCTATACTGCACGCAAGCCAGAAGGGGAGTTTTGGCGTGGCACCGACCGCATCACTGATCGACCGCATCGAGTCCATTCCTCGACGCGAACTGTATTTCTTTGCCCTGTACCGGCTGCTGATCGCCACCGCGATCGCCGGGCTGATGTTCAGCCCGATGGCCGACCTGCTGGGGCAGGCGAACCACCCCGAGCTGGCCACTTACGTGTCCGGCGGCTACTGGCTGTTCTCGGTGTTGATGCTGCTGCTGGGGCGCAGCGAGCGCTGGCTGCAGCAGTTCGTGCTGGTCGGCGTCAGCCTGGACATCGTCGTCGCTTCGCTGCTGGCCCATGCCCTGCCCGGGGCCAGCGCCGGCATCTCGATGTCGCTGCTGTTCAACATCGCCGCCGCCGCGACCATGCTGCCGTTCCCGATGGCGCTGGGGCTGGCGGTGGGCGCCAGCGTCGCCACCGTGGCCGAGTATCTGTGGAAGCTGCTGGAAGGTGGTGCCCCTACCCGTACGCTGGCCGAACTGGCGATGTTCACCACCAGCTACCTGGCGCTGGCCTTCATCAGCTCGCAGGTCGCCAACCGCGCCCGCCACAGCCAGCAGCTGGCCAACCAGCGCGGCGACGAAGTGGCCAACCTGTACCAGATCAACGAACTGATCATCCGCCGCATGCGCACCGGGGTGATGGTGGTGGACGGCCAGAACCGCATCACCCTGGTCAACGAAGCCGCATCGGCGCTGCTCGGCGACCACGACGTCGGCAGCGGCGGTGAGCGGCCGGGCCTGACCCGCACAGCACCGGAACTGGCGCGCCGGCTGCATCGCTGGCGTACCGGCGGCAACCAGGAAGAGACGCCGCTGATGCTGTCCCCGGACCAGCCCGAAGTGCAGCCGCGATTCGCCCGCCTGTGGGCCGGCAGTGACCTCACCCTGGTGTTCCTGGATGACTCCAGCGTGGTGTCCAAGCGGGCCGAATCACTGACGCTGTCCGCGCTCGGCCGTTTCTCGGCCAGCCTGGCGCATGAAATCCGCAATCCGCTGGCGGCGATCAATTACGCGGTGCAGCTGCTGGAAGAAGAAGACGGCAACTTCAGCGAAGGCGACCGTCGCCTGCTGCAGATCATCCACCAGCAGTGCCAGCGCACCAACGGCATCGTGGAAAGCGTGCTGGGCCTGGCCCGCCGAGAACGCGCCAACCCGGAAAACGTGGACCTGGTCGCGCTGGTCCGCCGCTTCGTGCTGGAGTACAAACAGGGCCTGTCGCTGGAAACGGACAGCGTGGAATCGATCATCTCGGAAACCTCGGTCGCCGCCATGGTCGATCCGCGTCATCTGCACCAGGTGCTGACCGCGCTGGTCCACAACGCACTGAAGTATGGCCGCATCGGCGAACAGCCGGCGCGCGTACGCTTGCGTCTGGGGCGGCTGGAAGGCAGCCCGGTGATCGATGTGATGGACCGCGGCCCCGGTATTCCCGACGCCGTCGCCGCGCAGTTGTTCAATCCCTTCTTCACCACGTCCGAGCATGGCACCGGGCTCGGCCTGTACATCGCCCGCGAACTGTGTCGTGCCAACCAGTCGCGGCTGGAATACGTGCCCGTGCCCGCGGGCGGCGCCTGTTTCCGCATCATCCTGCCCGCCCCGCACACCTTTTCGTCAGGATGACGGCCCCCGCCGTGCGTCAATGATTTGTCGGCATCGCCCCCCTCCGCTATCTTCTTCCCCATGAACGAAACCCGTAGCGCACTGGTCGTCGACGACGAGCGCGACATCCGCGAACTGCTGGTGCTGACCCTGGGCCGGATGGGCCTGCGCATCAACACCGCCGCCAATCTCGCCGAAGCACGCGAGCTGCTGGCCAGCAATCCGTACGACCTGTGCATCACCGACATGCGGCTGCCCGATGGCAACGGCATCGAACTGGTCACCGAAATCGCGCAGCACTACCCCCGTACGCCGGTCGCGATGATCACCGCCTTCGGCAGCATGGACCTGGCCGTGGAAGCACTGAAGGCCGGCGCGTTCGATTTCGTCAGCAAGCCGGTGGACATCGCAGTGCTGCGCGGCCTGGTCAAGCACGCACTGGAACTCAACAACACCGAACGCCCGCCGGTGGCCGCCCCGGCCGAACAGCAAGGACGCCTGCTCGGCGGCTCACCGGCAATGGACACCCTGCGCAGCACCTTGAGCAAGGTCGCGCGCAGCCAGGCACCGGTCTACATCCTGGGCGAATCCGGGGTGGGCAAGGAACTGGTCGCGCGCACCATCCACGAACAGGGCGCGCGCGCGGCCGGTCCGTTCATCCCGGTCAACTGCGGTGCCATTCCATCGGAGCTGATGGAAAGCGAGTTCTTCGGCCACAAGAAGGGCAGCTTCACCGGCGCCCACGCCGACAAACCCGGCCTGTTCCAGGCAGCACACGGCGGCACCCTGTTCCTGGATGAAGTGGCCGAACTGCCGCTGCAGATGCAGGTCAAGCTGCTGCGTGCCATCCAGGAAAAGTCGGTGCGCCCGGTCGGCGCGTCAGCGGAAATCGCGGTGGACGTACGCATCCTGTCGGCCACCCACAAGGACCTGTCCGAGCTGGTTGACGAAGGCCGCTTCCGGCATGACCTTTACTACCGCATCAACGTGATCGAACTGCGCGTGCCGCCGCTGCGCGAGCGCCACCAGGACCTGCCCGAACTGGCCGGTGCGATCCTGGCCCGGTTGGCGCGTACCCACGGCTGTGCGGTGCCGCTGCTGGCACCGTCGGCGCTGGATGCGCTCACGGTGTACAGCTTCCCCGGCAACGTGCGCGAACTGGAAAACATCCTGGAGCGCGCACTGGCGCTGGCCGAGGGAGACACCATCGGCGCGGCCGACCTGCGCCTGCCACAGCCGAATGGCCGTTCCGGTGGCAGCGCCGCCGCGCCGCCGGTGGAAGCGGTGGTCGACCTGCCGGCCGGCAATGCCGCCCTGCCCTCGTACATCGAACAGATGGAGCGCACCGCGATCCAGCGCGCGCTGGAAGAAAACCGCTGGAACAAGACCCGGACCGCCGCGCAGCTGGGCATCACCTTCCGCGCGCTGCGCTACAAGCTGAAGAAGCTCGGCATGGAATGAGGGTAGTGACGACCGCTGGTCGTCAGCCATGCGAAATGACGGCCAGCGGCCGTCACTACCCGAATTCCGACGCCCTGGTAGCGCCGAGCCACGCTCGGCGAGCGCGCAGCGCGGCATCTCGGTTGACGGCCAGCGGCCGTCACTACCCGAATTCCGCCGCTCTGGTGGCGCGCGGCGGGCTCAGCGGACTTCGGAAATTTCCACGCCGTCCAGGCCCTGTGCCAGCGTGCGGGCGTCGCCGCCCTGGCTCAGCTTGATCTTCAGGCGCACTTCGTTCTGCGAATCCGCATAGCGCAGCGCATCTTCGTAGCTGATTTCGCCGGCCTGGTACAGCTCGAACAGGCTCTGGTCGAAGGTCTTCATGCCCAGCTGGGTAGACTCCTTCATCACTTCCTTGAGCTTGTGGATCTCACCTTCGCGGATGTAATCCTGCACCAGCGGGGTACCGAGCATGATTTCCATCGCCACCTTGCGCGAACGGCCGTCCGGCGAAGGAATCAGCTGCTGCGCGACCACGCCCTTGATGTTCAGCGACAGATCCATCAGCAGCTGGTTGCGACGGTCTTCCGGGAAGAAGTTGATGATGCGGTCCATCGCCTGGTTGGCGTTGTTCGCGTGCAGCGTGCACAGCACCAGGTGACCGGTTTCGGCGAAAGCGATGGCATGGTCCATGCCTTCGCGGGTACGCACCTCGCCGATCATGATCACGTCCGGCGCCTGGCGCAGGGTGTTCTTCAGCGCCGCTTCCCAGCTGTCGGTATCGATGCCGACTTCGCGCTGGGTGATGATGCAGCCCTCGTGGCGGTGCACGAACTCGATCGGATCTTCGATGGTGATGATGTGGCCGGTCGAGTTGTGGTTGCGGTAGCCGATCATCGCCGCGAGCGAGGTCGACTTGCCGGTACCGGTCGCGCCGACGAACAGGATGATGCCGCGCTTGGTCATCGCCAGCGTCTTGATGATCGGCGGCAGCGCCAGCTCATCCACGGTGGGAATGCGCGTTTCGATCCGGCGCAGCACCATGCCCACCTGGTTGCGCTGGTAGAAGCAGCTGACACGGAAGCGACCGACCCCGGACAGGCCGATGGCGAAGTTGCACTCGTGGGTCTTTTCGAATTCCTCGCGCTGCGCCGGCGTCATCACGTTCAGCACCAGGTCGCGGCTCTGCTGCGGCGTCAGCGGGGTCTGGGTGATCGGCGAGATCTTGCCGTTGACCTTGATCGCCGGCGGCATGCCCGCGGTGATGAACAGGTCCGAGGCGCGCTGGTGCGCCATCAGCTTGAGGAAAGAAGTGAAATCGATGGTATTGGTGGCGGCACTGTTCACGGCAGACTCCAGGAAACGGGACGGGGGCTCGGCACGGCGGCCCGCGGTGCGCGCCGAGCCGACGCGCGCCGCCCGCCGTCGCCTGCCTTACTCGAACAGGCGCTTGTCCTTGGCGTACTCTTTGGCCTGGTTGCGCGTGATCAGGCTGCGCTTGACCAGGTCCTGCAGGTGCTGGTCCAGAGTCATCATGCCGTGCTGCTGGCCGGTCTGGATGGCCGAATACATCTGCGCCACCTTGTCCTCGCGGATCAGGTTGCGGATGGCCGGGGTGCCGACCATGATTTCCCACGCTGCAGTACGACCGCCGCCCACTTTCTTCAACAGGGCCTGCGAAATCACCGCGCGCAGCGACTCGGACAGCATCGAGCGCACCATCGGCTTTTCGCCGGCCGGGAACACGTCGATGATGCGGTCGATGGTCTTGGCCGCCGAACTGGTATGCAGCGTGCCGAATACCAGGTGGCCGGTTTCCGCCGCGGTCAGGGCCAGGCGGATGGTTTCCAGGTCGCGAAGTTCGCCGACCAGGATGATGTCCGGATCTTCACGCAGGGCCGAACGCAGCGCTTCGTTGAAGCCGTGGGTATCACGGTGCACTTCGCGCTGGTTGATCAGGCACTTCTGCGAGGTATGAACGAACTCGATCGGGTCCTCGACGGTGAGGATGTGCCCGTACTCGTTCTTGTTGATGTAATCGATCATCGCCGCCAGCGTGGTCGACTTGCCCGAACCGGTCGGACCGGTCACCAGGATCAGGCCCTGCGGCTGCTGGATCACCTCGCGGAACAGCGGCGGGCAGGCCAGGTCCTCCAGGGTCAGCACTTCGGACGGAATGGTACGGAACACCGCACCGGCGCCACGGTTCTGGTTGAAGGCGTTGACACGGAAGCGCGCGAGCGACGGAATCTCGAACGAGAAATCGACCTCGAGGAACTCTTCGTAATCGCGACGCTGCTTGTCCGACATGATGTCGTAGACAAGCGCATGCACCTGCTTGTGGTCCAGCGCCGGGATGTTGATGCGACGGACGTCGCCATCCACGCGGATCATCGGCGGCAGGCCTGCGGACAGGTGCAGGTCGGATGCTTTGTTTTTTACGGAAAACGCCAACAGCTCGGCGATATCCATGAGCGGCTACTCCCCAATAACGGCTTCGACTGGAAGGATCTTTCCCCGGGCGTCAGTATAGCGTCCTGTCAGACCGGAACGCGTCACGTGCAAAGTCCCCTGCCCGGAATACTGAGCAACCTGCAGAACGCGGCACTGGCCGCCGGGCGGCCAGTGCCCACCCTGCTGGCCGTGTCCAAGACCCAGCCGGCCGCGGCGATTGCCGCGTTGGCCGCCGAAGGCCAGCGCGCCTTCGGCGAGAATTACGTACAGGAGGCCCTGGCCAAGATCGAGGCGCTGCAAGGCCTTGGGCTGGAATGGCACCTGATCGGCCACCTGCAGTCGAACAAGGCCGAGCCGGTCGCACGGCATTTCCAGTGGGTGCAGAGCGTGGACCGGCCCAAGCTGGTGGCCGCCCTGGCACGCCATCGGCCGGCTGACCTGCCGCCCTTGAACGTGCTGATCCAGGTCAACATCGACGACGAAAGCAGCAAGCATGGCTGCCAGCCCGCGCAGATCGATGCGCTGGCGGCCGCCATCGCCGCCGAGCCCACCCTGCAACTGCGCGGGCTGATGGCCATCCCCGCGCCGTGGCCCGACCCCGCGCGGCGCCACGCCGCCTTCGCCCGCATGCACGCGCTGCAGCAGGCGCTGCACGGCCGGTATCCGCAGGCCGACACGCTGTCGATGGGCATGAGCAGCGACTACGCCGAGGCCGTCGCCGACGGTGCCACCCTGGTCCGCATCGGCACCGCGCTGTTCGGCGCGCGCGTCCGTCCGGCTTGAACTGAAAGGAGCATCCGCATGACCGATTCCTCCATCGCCTTCATCGGCGGCGGCAACATGGCCCGCAGCCTGATCGCCGGGCTGGTTCGCCAGGGCACCCCGGCAGCCGCCATCCATGTCGCTGAACCCGTGGCGGCGCTGCGCGATGCTCTTGCCGCCGATTTCGGCGTCACCCCGCACGCCACCGCCAGCGAGGCCGCTGCCCAGGCCAGCACCTGGCTGCTGGCGGTGAAGCCGCAGGTGCTGCGTGAGGTATGTGCCACGCTGCAGCCCTTGGCGACTGCAAAGCGCCCCCTGCTGGTCTCCATCGCCGCCGGCATCACCAGCGCCCAACTGGACCGCTGGCTGGGCGGCAACATCGCCGTGGTGCGTGCGATGCCCAATACCCCTGCCCTGCTGGGCGCGGGCGTTACCGGCCTGTATGCCACCGCCCAGGTCACCGCTGCACAGCGCGCGCAGGCAGACCGGGTGCTGTCCAGCGCCGGCCGCACCGTATGGGTGGACGATGAAGCGCTGATGGATTCGGTCACTGCCGTATCCGGCAGCGGCCCGGCCTATGTCTTCCTGCTGGCCGAGGCGATGGAGGCGGCCGGCATCGCGCAGGGGTTGCCGCCCGAGGCGGCGCGCACGCTGGTGCAGCAGACCCTGCTGGGGGCCTCACGCATGCTGGATGAAGCCGGCGAAGCGCCGGCCGAGCTGCGCCGCCGGGTGACCTCGCCGGGCGGCACCACGCAGGCGGCGATCGAAGCGTTCCAGGCCGGCGGCTTCGAGTCCCTGGTCGCGAAGGCCCTTGCCGCCGCCCAGGCACGCGGCCGCGAACTGTCCGCCGCCAACGATTGACCCGCCACGGTAGTGACGGCCGCTGGCCGTCATGCTGTTGCTGCGCGCCCGCCGAGCATCGCTCGGCGCTGCAGATCCGCCGCCTCTCGCTTACGCCCCTTACCGAAACTTCAAGCCGGTAGCAGACTGGGCGTGTCCCAACCGGAGAAGCAGCATGAAGATCCTGATTGTCGGCGCGTCCGGCACCCTCGGCCAGGCCGTCGCCGCCCACCTGGGCCAGCAGCATGAAATCCTCGGCGCGGGCCGCCACAATGGTCAGTACCAGGTCGACCTCACCGACGACCACAGCGTGCAGGCGTTGTTCGAGGCCACCGGCCCGCTGGACGCGGTGATCGCAACCACCGGCCAGGTCCACTTCGGTCCCCTGCAGGACATGACCGCCGCCCAGTTCGACAGCGGCCTGCAGGACAAACTGCTCGGCCAGGTACGGCTGGCGCTGGCTGCGCAACACCACCTGCGCGCCGGCGGCTCCATCACCCTTACCAGCGGCATCATCAGCGCCCAGCCGATCCGCGACGGCAGCAACGCCACCGCCGTCAACGCGGCGCTGGAAGGCTTCGTGCGCGCTGCGGCGTTCGAACTGGCGGCGCGTGGACTGCGCATCAACATCGTCAGCCCGACCGTGCTGGAGGAATCAGCGGCCGCCTATGCGCCGTATTTCCCGGGCTTCGAGCCAGCACCCGCGCGCCGCGTCGCGCTGGCCTACCAGCGTGCGGTGGAAGGCATCCAGAGCGGGCAGACACTCACCGTGTGGTGAAACAGCGGATGCCGATCCAGGTCGGCCCGACGCCCCGCTATTCCCAGCGCTGTGGCCCGTCGCCCTGCGCAGCCAGCATGTCATCCGGGTTGGCCAGCCGGCAGCGCTTCAGCGAAAGACAGCCGCAGCCGATGCAGCCGGTCAACTGGTCACGCAGGAACTGCAGCAGCTGGATGCGCTCATCCAGCTCGGTACGCCAGCGGGCGGACATGCGTGCCCATTCGGCCTTGGTCGGCGTACGTCCTTCGGGAAGCTCGGCCAACGCCGCACCCACCGCTTCCAACGGCATGCCCACGCGTTGGGCCACGCGGATCACCGCCAGCCGCCGCAGCACCTCGCGCGGGAAGCGGCGCTGGTTGCCTGCGTTGCGCAGGCTGCGGATCAGCCCCTTGCGCTCATAGAAGTGCAGCGCGGACACCGCCACGCCGCTGCGCTTGGCCACCTCGCCTACACTAAGCTCCTGCGTCGCCATTACTTGACCTCAACCTTGGTTGAGGCGCGATGCTGCCGCCTCCGCTTCGCCAACACAAGTGCCTGCATGAACGCCCCCGCCGCCTCGATCGCTCCACCGGATGATGCTTCCATTCTTTCGCCGCGCTATCGCGCCACTACGCTCGGCATGGTCGCGCTGGTGGCACTGGTGGCGTTCGAAGCCTTGGCCGTGGCCGCAGCGATGCCCACCGTGGCGCAGGCGCTGGACGGCCTGCGCCTGTACGCACTGGCCTTCGGCGGTGCACTGGCGACCAGCGTGATCGGCATGAGCGTAGCCGGCCGCCTGTGCGACCAGCGAGGGCCGGCGCGTCCGCTGTGGTTTGGACTGGGCTTCTTCCTGGCCGGGCTGGTCGTGGCCGGACTGGCGCCGCGCATGGGCGTGCTGGTGGCCGGGCGCCTGCTGCAGGGCGTGGGCATCGGCGCGGTGTCGGTGTCGTTGTACGTGCTGGTGGCGCGCACCTTCCCCGAAGCGTTGCGGCCGAAGGTGTTCGCTGCGTTTTCCGCCGGCTGGGTGGTGCCTTCGCTGGTCGGCCCGGCGATCAGCGGGTTGATCGTGCAGTACGTCGGTTGGCGCTGGGTATTCCTGGCGGTCCCGGTGCTGGCCCTGCCGGCCGCGCTGCTGCTGGTGCCGGCCTTGCGTGCCAGCGCGCAGGATCCGCGCACGGACGTGGCGGCACGCCCGGTAGTGCGCTGGGCGATCGGCACCGCGCTTGCCGCGCTGCTGCTGTACCTGGGCGGCCAGCAGCAGGGAACCGTCGCCGTCGCACTGATGGCCGCGGCACTGGTGCTGCTCGTTGTCTGCGCCCGGCACCTGTTGCCAGCCGGGACCCTGCGCCTGGGCCGCGGCCTGCCCAGCGTGATCGCGATGCGTGGCATCGCCGCCTCGGCCTTCTTCGCCGCCGAAGCGTTCCTGCCGCTGCTGCTGCAGCGCGAGCGCGACCTGTCACCGCTGTGGGCCGGCGCCGCCCTGAGCATGGGCGCGCTGGGCTGGTTCTCCGGCTCGTGGATGCAGGGACACCAGCGCCACGGCTGGACCCGCGCACACCTGTTGCAGGCCGGTGCGTGGATGATGTGCGGCGGCCTGCTGCTGACCTCGTTGACCCTGCAGCAGGGCGTGCCGCTGTTGCTCGCCCTCGCGGGGTGGTCACTGACCGGGCTGGGCATGGGCCTGATCTACCCCAGCCTGTCGGTGCTCACCTTGTCGATGTCGGCGCCGCACGAACAGGGCGCCAACAGTTCGGCACTGCAGCTCAGCGAAGGCGTCGGCGTGGCGACCACGCTGGCGTTGTCGGGCTCGCTGTTCGCTGCCTTCATCGATGGCCGCGAGACGCTGGGCTACCTGCTCTGCTTCGCCGTGACGCTGCTGCTGGCGTTGCTGGCAACGGTCGTCGCGCGGCGGATCTGACCACAGCAGCTGCGGGTGGGTGACGCTGCAGGTGGGCGGTGCCGCTGGTGGGTGACGACCGTTGGTCGTCACCTCGCAGCTGATGGCGGCCCTGTGACGACCAACGGTCGTCACCCACCCATCGTCGCCCACCAAGCGCCTGACACCCAGCTCCGGACACCCGCTCAGGGCCGTGCGCCCACCTCGTCCACGTCCTCGCGCAGGATGCGGCGGATTTCCAGCACCGCCTGCGGGGTTTCCTGCACGCTGTGGCCGGAGATGATCACCTTCTCCGACACCGCCCCGTCCAGGTGCGCGCTCCAGTACGGCACCAGCCCGTCATCGGACTGCAGCAGCGGCACGTCCGGCTTGCGGTGGGCAATGATCGAGTGATATTTCAGCCCCGGCTGGATCGGCAATGAAGCCGCCGCCATCACGAAGGGATCGCTGGATTTGAGGTTGTCGATGCTGTTGGGCACGCGCAGCTTCTCGCTGCCACTGCGCTGCGCATCGGCCTGCTGCAGGGTGTTGAACGCATCCTCGAACGACCCCAGGATCGTCAGCGGCAGGCGCACCAGGCGCCCGATCAGGCGCCCCACCCGGTTACCGGCGATGTCCGTGCCTTTGTGCGGGGCGGCGATGAAGATCGCCCGTTCCACGTTCGGCTGCGGCTGGAACTGCAGCAACGGCCCCAGCTTGGTCTTTACCCGCTGCAGGCGCTCGCCCTTCAGGTCATAGCGCGCCATCAGGTCATTCCACAGCACATCGCCTGACGAACTGAGCATCAGGCGCCCCAGCACGCCGCCCATGCTGTGGCCGATGAACACCTGGTCCTTCGACGCACGCGATTGCCCGCCCGGATCGAAGTGCTTTAGGGTGCTGTTGAACGCACGCGAGATCTCGTAGCGGTTCAGGGCGATCGGCGCATTGGTCGGGTAATACACCTGCCACACCTGGAACTCACGGCGCAGCTCTTCTTCGCCCATGATCTCGTTGGCCACGTTCACCCAGGCCTCGGGACTGCTGCCCAGGCCGTGCAGCATGAAGATGATGCGGCGGTTCGGATCCCACGGCTGCATCAGGTAGATGTGCGGTTCCTTGATCCCTTCGGCCATGCCGAACAGGGTGCGCAGGGCCTGCGTGGCGAAGCCGCTCTGCGCAAGCCACAGCCCGTAGGCGGCGGTGAAATTGCCGGCCAGCGGTACCTGCTGGCCGTGCAGGTCCACGCGCTCTGTGGCCTCGGGCGAATAAACGTCCAGCAGCACCTGGCTGGTCTGCAGTACTTCATCCAGCGAATCGCCCTTGAAGCGCAGCAGCGCGGTGGCATTGATCGAAGACATCTCGCTGTACTGCGGCACCTCATGCCTGCGCTTGGGTGCCGCGCCATCCACCGGGGCATCGGCATCGGGCAGCGGCGTGCTCAACTTCGGCGGGTCCATCACCACCACCAGTTCCGCACCGAAACCATCGCGACGGTAGGTGCTGCGCAGGCCGACGAAACTGATCGTGGCCGCCGACACCAACCGGGTCGGGATGCTGGGCATCGACAGGCGATCGTAGTCGGAGGTGATGGTCCAGCGCTCACCGGCCACCGGGGCGTTGTAATCCTCGCCTTCCAGCGCGGAGGCGCGCGCCCGCCGGAACACCACCGATGCGGTCTGTTCGGCGGCGTAGTTGTAGTAGTCGCGCACCTGGGTCTGGCGGTCTTCAAAGGCGCGGTCGGAGGGTGCGCGCCCGCTGAAGAACAGGTACGCATAGGCGTAGCGGGCCGCTTCCAGCCAGGCATCCACCGCCGCATCGCTCATGGGTTCCTTGTCGGCGTGCTTGGGCTTGGGGCTGAGCGCCAACGCGGTCTGCACCCACAGCTCGGACAACGCCGACATGCGCTGTTCGGTGCTGATGCCATGGGTATCCAGCAGCGTCCTGCGGCATACCACCACATCCTTGCCACACTGGCTGGCGTCCAGCCCGACCACGCTCAGCGTCTCCTGCGACGCCGCGCTCAGCTTGCCGGTGGTCAGCACGTCTGACCGCTTGGTGGTCAGGTAGTCCGTGTTGGCGACCTGCTTCACCGTCACCATCGCGCAGCCACTGCCGATCAGCAGCATGGTGGCTGCCAGCAGCAGGCGCAGGCGGCGCTGCCAGTCCAGGGGGAATGCAGCGGCCATCATGGTTGGTCTTCCTGTGCGGTACCGGGAACGCCGCGGCGTATCCAGGCGGAGAAATCATTCTGCGCCTGCGGCTGCAGCGCACGCGCGGTGATCCGTGCACGTGCCTTCAGCGTGGCAAAGGAATAGCCCGGCGCCAGCGCGCCTTGGTCAAAGGCATACTCGTCCAGGTAGCCCGACGCCAGCAGGCGGTAGTCCAGCGGCAGCCCCGGCGCGATGTGGCGCGCCAGGTCGAACACGATGGTGGTGCAGTTGCTGGTCAGCGTGTTGTAGAACGCAGGTGCGGCATCCAGGCTGCGCGCCTGGTCGATGTAGCCGGCGAACAGCGTGCGCAGCTGCGCCTGGCTCAGCGCCTGCAGACGGTACAGATAGACGTCTTCGCCGCGTGCGTTGGTACGCGTGCGGATGATGTCGGTTTCCTCCGATGCCACCAGGGTCATCTCGAACTTGCGGAAGAAGCCGCCCAGCGCGGAGAACGACTCGCCACGTTCCTTGCGGATTTCCAGCGAGAACACCAGCTGGCGTCCGTCGGCGAAGCCGAACGACACCAGCGTGTGGGCGATGGCCGGGCCCATCCAGTACGACATCACCAGGTCGGCCGAGCGCAGCTGCTGCAGGTCGTATTCACGGCGTACCCAGCGCGCGTCGTAGTCCTGTTCGCTGCGCCAGGTGAAATCACGCACGTTGTCCAACACCACGTGGTGCCCATCAAAGGCGACCACGTGCAGTCGCTCGGCCACGTCATCGGCCCAGACGCGGTCCTGGCTGGGGCTCAGCGCCGTCCACCACAGGGCGGCACAGGCCATGCCCAGCACGTAGGCCGATCCCACCCGCTGGTCGGCGCGTCCGCGCGCAACGCGCAGCGCCATCCAGCCCGCAGCGAGCATCCAGGCCAGCGCCAGCAACCCTGCCAGCCATACCGGCCCGGGCATCTGGTAGAACAGCAGCCCGCCGGCCCACAGGGCGCCAAGCAGCATGATGATCGCGATCGTCCAACGTCCTGCTGCCTTCACTGTGGTGCTGTCACTTCATCCGTGGGGCGCCTAGTTAGCCACAAGCCGCGTCGGGGCGGAATGGATGCCTGTTCAGGTTGCGCCGGAAGGCGTGACGAACGGTCGTCACCCACCGATACCTGATACACAATGCGGGCATCCACGTGGAGGACCCCATGGGCATCAGATCGGTTGCCGGAATCCCGGTCAACGAGCACCACACCGCCACCTGCCACTGCGGTGCGGTTGAGCTGCGGCTGCAACTGCCGCACGGCATCGTCGAACCCCGTCGCTGCGATTGTTCGATGTGCCGAAGGCGCGGCGCCATCGCCGCCAGCGTTCCGGAAGACGGCCTGCAGGTGGTGCGCGGCGCCGAACAGCTGCGGCTGTATCAGTTCAACACGCACGTGGCCGAACACTGGTTCTGCAGCGTCTGCGGGATCTACACCCATCACCGGCGGCGCTCCAATCCACGCGAGTTCGGCTACAACGTGGCCTGCCTGCAGGGCATCGACCCGTTCGCGCTGGGCGAGGTGCCCACCAACGATGGAGTGCACCACCCTTCTGACCGCACAACGGAACGCGAATAGGCCGTCAGTGACGGCTGCGGCGGGACGGCGCGGCGACTTTCTGCCACGGAGAGATCGCCATGCGCCCGGCACGCGCGGGGCGCTTGAGGGTCAGCCGACGCGCGTGCGCTTCCGGCAAGGCTTCCGGTGCGGGGGCAACCGGCACCGGGGCCGGAACGGCAAGCAGTCGGTCAATGAGCCACATGGCAGCTCTCCGTTGGGGGCGGGTGCGTCCACCCTATCCCCGCCCCGGCGACCGCCATGTGATCCGGCAATGACACGGCGATGACCGCGCTGAACGGCACCGCCCAGCCGATTCAGGCGGGCGTTTTCCGCCGCGACAGCCCGCGCACCAGCACGAAGAACAACGGCACCAGCAGGATCGCCAGCACCGTGCCGGACACCATCCCGCCGATCACGCTGACACCGATCTCGCGGCGGCTCACCGCCCCGGCGCCGGTCGCCAGGGCCAGCGGCACCACGCCGGCCACGAACGCCAGCGAGGTCATCACGATCGGCCGCAGTCGCAGGCGCGCACCCTCCAGGGCTGCCTCCACCGCCGTGCGGCCCGCGTTGTATTCGGCCTCGGCGAACTCCACGATCAGGATCGCGTTCTTGGCCGACAGGCCGATGGTGGTCAGCAGGCCGACCTGGAAGTAGATGTCGTTGATGAAGCCCGCACCGGTCGTGGCCAGCACCGTGCCCAGCACCCCCAACGGGATCACCAGCACCACCGCCACCGGCACCGACCAGCTTTCGTACAACGCCGCCAGGCACAGGAAAATGAACGCGATCGAGGCCAGGTACAGCCACAGCGTCTGGCTGCTCGCCATCTGCTCCTGGTAGGACAGGCCACTCCACTGCAGGCTGACACCCTGCTCTTCGCCCACCAGCTGCTGCATGCGCTGCATCGCCTGGCCGGAGCTGCTGCCCTCGGCGGCACTGCCCTGCAGCTCCATCGCCGGCAGCCCGTTGAAGCGCTGCTGCAGCTGCGGGCCACGCGTCCAGTGGCTGCTGGCGAAGCTGGCGAAGGAGGCCATCTGGCCATCGCTGCCACGCACGTACCACTGGCCGATGTCTTCCGGCACCGACCGGTACGGCTGGTCGCCCTGCATGTACACGCGCTTGACCCGGCCACGGTCGAGGAAGTCATTGATGTAGCTGCCGCCCCATGCCGCCGACAAGGTGGAATTGATATCCGCCTGCGACAGGCCCAGCGCACTGGCCTGCGCATGGTCGATGTCCAGCTGCAGCTGCGCCTTGTCACCCAGCCCGTTCAGCCGCACCGAAGACAACCCGGCATCGGCGTTGGCCGCCTGCACCACGCGCTGCTGCGCACCCTGCAGGGATTGGCGGCCCGCCGCGCTGCTGTCCTGCAGCCACAGCTCGAAGCCGCTGGACTGCCCCAGCCCACGCACTGCCGGCGGAGACAGCACGTTGACCTTGGCATCCACCAGCCCGGCGAAGTGCTTGCTGGCCCGGCCGATGATCGCCGCGGCACTGTTGTCGGCATCGCGCTCGCTCCACGGCTTCAGCGCCACGAAGCCCTGGCCGGCGTTCTGCCCGGTGCCGGCGTTGTTGCGCCCGACCACCACGAAGGCCACGTCGACATTCTGCTTTTCGTTCTCGCGGAAATAGCGTCCGATCTCCTCGCCCAATGCCTCGGTCCTGGCCATCGGCGTGCCTTCGGGCGTAGTGAACTGGAACATCACCAGGCCCTGGTCTTCCACCGGCAGGAAGCCGGTCGGCATGCGCGTATACAACAGCCCGACCGCAACCAGCACCACGAGATAGAAGGTCATCCAGCGCCGTGGGTGGGCCACGATCCGGCCCAGCCGTCCCTGGTAGGCCTGCTGGGTACGCTCCACGCCGCGGTTGAACCAGCGGAAGAAGCGGCCCGGTGGGCGTTCCTTGTCGGCCGGCTTGAGCAGGGTGGCGCACAGCGCCGGCGTCAGGGTCAGCGCCACCAGCGCCGACAGCGCCATCGCCGATGCGATGGTGACGGAGAACTGGCGGTAGATGATGCCGGTGGCTCCGCCGAACATCGCCATCGGCAGGAACACCGCGCCCAGCACCACGGTGATGCCGATCAGCGCACCGGTGATCTCACCCATAGAACGTTCGGTTGCCTCGCGTGGTGGCAGGCCTTCCTCGTGGATGATGCGCTCCACGTTCTCCACCACCACGATCGCATCGTCCACCAGCAGGCCGATCGCCAGCACCATCGCGAACAGGGTCAGCGTGTTGATGGTGAACCCGGCCACCGCCAGGATGCCGAACGTACCCAGCAGCACCACCGGCACGGTGATGGCCGGAATCAACGTGGCACGCAGGTTCTGCAGGAACAGGAACATCACCACGACCACCAGCAGGATCGCCTCTATCAGGGTGTGCACCACCCCTTCCACCGACACCCGCACGAACGGCGTACTGTCGCGCGGATAGGCCACCTGCAGGCCCGGCGGGAAGGTCGGCTTGAGCCGCTCCATCTCCGCGCGGATCGCATCGGCGGTGGCCAGCGCGTTGGCGCCCGACGCCAGCGTCACCGAAAAACCAGCGGCCGGATAGCCGTTGAGGAAGCTGCTCATCGTGTAGCCTTCCGCGCCGATCTCCACCCGCGCCACCTGGCCCAGGGTCACCGCCGCGCCATTGGGCAGTGTCTTCAGGATGATCTCGCGGAACTGTTCGGGGGTCTGCAGCCGCGACTGCGCGGTCACCGTGGCATTGAGCCGCTGGTCGGCCGCCGCCGGCAACGCGCCGAGCTCGCCGGCCGTCACCTGGGTGTTCTGTGCTTCCACCGCGGTGCGGATGTCCGAGGGCATCAGGCCATAGGCTCGCAGCTGGTGGGGATCCATCCAGATCCGCATCGCATACGGTGCACCGAACACATCGATCTCGCCGACGCCGGGAATCCGGCTCATCGGATCCTGCACGCTGCTGGTCAGGAAGTCCGACACGTCCACGCGCTGCATCCGCCCGGTGGTGTCATACAGCGCCACCACCATCAGTGCATCGCCCTGCGATTTGGCGACCGTCACCCCCTGCTGCTGCACCTCCTGCGGCAGGCGGTTGATGGCCTGGTTGACGCTGTTCTGCACCTGCACCTGGGCGATATCCGGATCGGCCCGCTGGTCGAAGGTGACGGTGATGCGCGACTGCCCGTTGGACGAACTGGTGGATGAGAAATACAGCAGGTTGTCGATGCCCTTGATCTGCTGTTCGATCACCTGGGTGACGCTGTCTTCCACCGTCTGCGCGGAGGCGCCGGTGTAGCGGGCGGTGATGTTTATCTGCGGCGGGGCGATGTCCGGGTACTGTTCCACCGGCAGCTGGACGACCGCCATGCTGCCCAGCGCCATGATGCAGATCGCCAGCACCCAGGCAAAGATGGGGCGATGGATGAAGAAGCGCGAGAGCATGCGCGGGTCAGTCCTTGTTCGCTGCGGCAGGCGCTGCAGGCGCCGGGCCCACGGTCACCCTGGCCCCATCGGCCAGCCCCTGCCGGCCACTGGTCACGATGCGCTCGCCCGGCTGCAGTCCATCCAGCACCAGCCACTGATCCCCCACCGCACGCACGGTGCGGAACTCACGCTGGCGCACGATGTCCTGTGCATCCACCACCCAGGCCAGTGCATTGCCACGGGCACTGCGGTCCACCACCGCCTGCGGCACCAGCAGGGCCTGCTGGCGCGTGCCCTGCCCGACCATCGCGCGCACGTACATGCCCGGCAACAGCTGCCCGTCCGGGTTCGGGAAGGTGGCCCGCAGCGTGATGCTGCCGGTGCCCGGATCCACGTCCAGATCGGCGAACTGCAGCGTGCCCGGCAGCGGATACTCGCTGCCGTCGGAAAGCTTCAGCGTCACCGGCGTGGTCGAATCCTGCACCCCGCCTTCGGCCACCGCCCGGCGCAGCGCCAGGAACTCGTTGCTGGACTGGGTGATGTCCACGTTCATCGGATCCAGCCGCTGGATCTTGGCCAGCGGCTCGGCCTGGCCGGAGGTCACCAGCGCACCGGGAGTGAACAGCGCGCGGCCGATACGCCCGCCGATGGGCGCGGAAACCGCGGCAAAGCGCAGGTTGGTGCGCGCGGTTTCCACCACCGCGGCCGCTGCATCCACCGCCGCGGCGGACTGCTTGGCGGTGGCCAGCGCATCGTCCACGTCCTGGCGCGAACTCAGCTGTTCCCTGCCCAGTGCCTGCAGGCGCTGCGCGCGCAGGCCCTCGGCCACCGCCGTGGCCTGGGCGGTGCGCAGGTTGGCCTGGGCCTCGTTGGCCGCGGCCTGGTACAGCGCCGGTTCGATCTGGAACAAGGGCTGCCCGGGCTTGACCACCGCGCCTTCTTCAAACAGGCGCTTCAGCAGCACGCCCGATACCTGCGGCCGCACGTCCGACTCCTCCGAGGCCGCCGTGCGTCCGGGCAGTTCCTGCTGCAGCGGCACGGCCTGCGCCTGCAGGGTGAGTACCTGCACGGTGGGCGGGACCGGTGCCTGCTCGGCTTTTTCACGGCTGCAGGCAGCAAGGATCAGGCAGGTCATGCCGGCACACGCCAGCCTGCGGGGAGCGGAAAGCCACATCGGGGATGTTTCCTGGGGAGGAACGTGGAAGGTCTGGCGGCGAATATAGAAGACCCGGGCGACGCTGGACGTGGATTCCAGATGAAACATTTTTCATTTGCAGTCCCTGCCCCGGGTTGCGAGGATGCATCGGACCTCCTTTCCGTATCGGTCCATGCCGCGCGTACTGACCATAGAAGACGACGCCGTCACCGCCGAAGAGATCGCCACGGAGCTGCGCAGCCATGGCTTCGAGGTCGAGCTGGCCGCCGATGGCATCGCCGGGCTGGCACTGGCCCGGCACGGGGGCTACGACGTGATCACGCTGGACCGCATGCTGCCCGGGCTGGATGGCCTGGCCCTGGTGGCGCGCCTGCGCAACGAAGGCATCACCACGCCGGTGCTGATGATCAGCGCGCTGTCGGACGTGGATGAACGCGTGCGCGGGCTGCGCGCCGGCGGCGATGACTACCTGACCAAACCGTTCGCGTCCGATGAAATGTCCGCACGCGTGGAAGTGCTGCTGCGGCGCCATGCGCAGGTAGCGCCAGCGGACAGCCAACTGCGGGTGGGCGACCTGGAACTGGACCTGATGGCGCGCTGCGCGCGTCGCGGCGGGCAGGAGATCAGCCTGCTGCCCACCGAATTCAAGCTGCTGGAGTTCCTGATGCGCAATGCCGGCCAGGTGCTCAGCCGCACCATGCTGTTCCAGGAAGTATGGGGCTACCACTTCGACCCCGGCACCAACCTGATCGAGGTCCACATCGGCCGCCTGCGCCGCCGCATCGAACAACCGGGCCGGCTGCAGCCGATCAAGACCGTACGAGGAACCGGCTATGTCTTCGACCCGGCTTACTGAGGGCTGGCGCTCGTCCAGCAGCCGGTTGCTCGGCCTGTATTCGCTGCTGTTCATCGCCTGGTCCAGCGTGCTGCTGGGGGTGATGTACTGGCGTGTCTCGGATTACCTGGATGGCCTGTCCGAATCGGCGCTGCTGCAGCGCGCACATCTGTTCCAGCGCTTCCAGGGCCCCACCATGGACGAAGCGCTCAGTGACAGCCTGCGCTATGACATCCACGGTACCTACGCCTACGGTGTGTTCACCGAACAGGGCAAGCATCTGTCCGGCCCGCTGATCGCGATGCCCCACGGCGTACAGCCCGACCAGCGCTCGCGCGAAATTCCCGGCTGGCGATTGGCCGATGGGGTGCGCGCCGAAAGCGGGCGTGCGCTGGCCGTCCGCACCCAGGACGACCGCGTGCTGGTGCTGGTACGGCAGAGCGGCAAGCTGACCGCGGTCAACAGCATCATCCTCGATGCACTGTGGTGGGGCGTGTCACTGACCGTGATTCCCGGGCTGGCCGGCTGGCATTTCCTGCGGCGCCGCCCGCTCAAGCGCATCCAGCAGATCGAAGCGGCCACCAACCGGATCATCGCCGGTGACCTGGGCCAACGCCTGCCGGTGTCCGACCGCCGCGATGAGATCGACCGCCTGTCCAGCATCGTCAACGCCATGCTGGAGCGCATCGAACAGTTGATGACCGAAGTGAAAGGCGTGTGCGACAGCATCGCGCACGACCTGCGTACCCCGCTCACCCGCCTGCGCGCGCATCTTTACCGCACCCGCGTGGCGCTGGGCGATGACGGCCCGCAGGCGATGCAGATCGACCGCGCCCTGGCCGAGACCGATCTGCTGATGACCCGCTTCAGCGCGCTGCTGCGGGTATCGGAACTGGAAAGCGGCCAACGTCGTTCGGCATTCGAAGACGTGCAGGTCGCCGCACTGCTGGAAGAACTGCACGCGTTCTACCTGCCACTGGCGGAAGAGAAAGAGCAGACGCTGGAGCTGGAAATCGGCGACGGCGCAAGCACCCTGCGTGGCGACCGCGAACTGCTGTTCGAAGCCCTGGCCAACCTGCTGTCCAATGCCATCCGTTTCACCCCCGAACACGGCCGGATCGTGCTGCGCGTGGTGGAAGACCAGGGCGCACCGCGCATCGACATCATCGACTCCGGTCCCGGCATCCCTGCCGAAGACCGCGAGCTGGTGTTCCAGCGCTTCTACCGGGGCCAGAACGAGTCCGGGCGGGCCGAGGGCTTCGGCCTGGGGCTTTCCATCGTGGCTGCCATCGCAGGGCTGCATGGCTTCCGGCTGCGCGCCGGCGGTGCCGACGACGGCGGGGCGTGGTTGAGCCTGCGCTGCGCACCCGAATCTCCGGTCTGATCCACGCGCGCCGCGCCTGCGAATCATTTGTATTCACATCTCCGCATCCGGATAATCCGCGGCATCAGTCCTCGCCGGTTCTGATCAACGCTCCACCTCCAGCCGTCGCCCGAGGATTCCTGCTGCATGCAACGCTCCGCCATCAAAGCCTGGTTCGTGGTCCACAAGTGGACCAGCCTGGTCTGCACCCTGTTCCTGCTGCTGCTGTGCCTGACCGGCCTGCCGCTGGTGTTCGGCCATGAAATCGCCCACCTCACCGGCGCCGATCCCGAAGTGCCGGCCGCACCCGCCGATGCCACCCTGCGCGACCTGGACGCGCAGGTAGCGACCGCGCTGCAGCACTTCCCTGGCAATGTCCCGCTGTTCGTCGGCTGGGACCCGGACGCTCCACTGATGTACGTCAACACCGGCGCGCGCACCGATACGCCGGCACCGCAGATGCAGACCGTGCTGCTCAATACGATCAGCGGCGAGCAGGTGCCCGCACCGCAGTTCAACGAAGGCGTGATGTACTTCCTGTACCGCCTGCACACCGATCTGTTCCTCGGCCTGCCCGGGCTGTTGTTCATGGGCGCGATGGGGCTGCTGTTCGTGGTGGCGATCATCTCCGGGCTGGTGCTGTATGGCCCGTTCATGCGCAAGCAGCGCTTCGGCACCCTGCGCACCGGCCGCAGCCGGCGACTGGCCTGGCTGGACCTGCACAACGTCATCGGCATCGTCACGCTCGGCTGGGCACTGGTGGTGGGCCTGACCGGTGCCATCAACACCTTGGCCAAGCCGCTTGAGCAGGCCTGGCAGACGCAGCAGCTGGGTGAGTTCGCCGCGCAGTATGCCGGCCAGCCCAAGCCCACCCAGCTGGCTTCGCTGCAGGCGGCAGTGGCCACCGCGCGCGCCGCCGAGCCGGAGATGCGACCGGCCTTCGTCAGTTTCCCCGGCACCGGCTACAGCGGTGACCATCATTTCGGGGTGTTCATGCAGGGCAATTCGCCGCTGACCGAACGCCTGTACCGCCCGGTACTGATCGATGCGACCACCGGCGCGCTGACCGCGCAGCCGCAGTTGCCGACCTACATGACCGTGCTGCTGCTCAGCCAACCGCTGCACTTCGGTGATTACGGCAAGCTGCCGCTGAAGATCCTGTGGGCCCTGCTGGACCTGTTGACCATCGCCGTGCTGGTCAGTGGCCTGTACCTGTGGTTCAAGCGCGGCAACACCGCCACGCGCGTGGCGGAGATCGAACGCGCGCAGACCCAGGAGGTGGCATGAACAGTCCCTTCGTCGCACCGGCCTGGATAACGCTGGCAAGCCTGGTCGGGCTGGTCAGCGCGTTGATCGGCGATGGCTTGTTCGACGTCGTCTCGTGGGTGATCTTCAGTGGCCTGATCGCGCTGTTCCTGCGCGCGTGGATGAAGCGCGACCGGCGCTGATCCGCGCTGCGCGCTCGCCGAGCATGGCGCGGCGCTACGGCCTGGTGCAGGAGAACCACGCCGCCAATCCGTTGCGCAGCAGATCGTCCCAGTATCCCGCTGGCTGGGCCAGCCGGTCCTGCTCCAACAGACAGGGGGCCTGCCACACCAGTTCGGTGAAGCCTGCCTCTGCGAACGCACGTTCGTAGTGCTCACGTGCCCAGCGGAACACGGTGATCCGCGCCGGTGGAGCGCCCGGGAACTCGATCTCCATCTTCGCACCCTCCTTCCAAGGCACATCGTCCAGCACCCGCAGGCCGTGCTTCGAACAATCACCCTCCGCCAGGCAGTACTGCGGATTCATCGTCTCCACCGCGATCCTGCCGCCTGCACGCACATGCTGGAACGCCGCCTTGGCCATCCGCGCCAGCTCGTCCAGCGACTGCGCGTAGTTGAACAGGAACGCGGCCACCGCAACGTCGTACTCGCGCACTGGGGCCAACTGCAGGAAGTCGCTTACCTGGAAGGTCATCGCATCCCCCGCATGCGCTGACATCTGCCGCCCGATCGCCACCATTTCCGGCGACTGGTCCACCCCATGCGCGCTGGCGGCGCCGGCCCGGAGCATCGCCCGGCCATAAAAGCCAAAACCGCATGCAAGATCCAGCACCCTGCGGCCCTCCAGCTCCCCGGCCATGTGCAGCATCGTGCGCAGTTCAACCACGCGGGTGGGCGACGCATTGGCATACGCTGCGTACTGGCCTGCGATGTCATCGTAATGCGCATTCATGACGGAAAACTCCCTGTGTAGAGTGCTTTCCACGCTACGCAACGTCGGCTACGCATTGAAGAGGCGAATACGAACACAGGCTTTCGGTTTCAGCGTTCGCACACCAGATTCACCGACATGCAGTTGTGCACGTAGCCCTCCCAGTACCCGTCAGCACGCGCATCGATATCGGCCTGTTCAAGTACCGGCGCATGCCATTCCACGGTGCTGAAGCCTGCCGCACGGACCGCCTGTTCGTAGTGCGCCCGTTCCCAGCGATAGTTGATGATCAACGCCGGCGGTGATCCGGGGAACTCCAGGCACAGTCGCGCGCCCTGCTGCCACGGTTCCTCTCCCAGGACCTTTACCCCATAGGCCGCATAGTTGCCCAGCGCCAGGCGATAATCGGGATTCAAGGTCTGCACCACCAGCCGGCCGCCCCGCTTCACATGCGGCACCACCGCGGCGAACATCCTTCCCAGCTCGTCCAGCGAAGCGGCGTAGTTGAACAGGTACGCTGCCAGCACGATGTCATATGCGCCAGTGAACGGCATCTCCATGACATCGTGCTGCTGGAACGTCATCTCGTCACCACGATACGTGGACAGGGCACGTGCGAAATCGATCATGCCCTGCGACTGGTCCACGCCATGGGCACTGCGCGCCCCGTGGCGAAGGAACTCGCGGCCGTAGTAACCCGATCCGCAGGCCAGGTCCAGCACGGACTTGTCCTCCACTGCGCCCGCCAGCCGCAGCATCGTGCGCGCTTCGATGGGCCGCGTCGGGGAGGCGTTGGCATACGCCATGTACTGGTCGACGATACTGTCATAACTCGCGCTCATCAGATCTTCCTTGGAGTTCCAGAAACGTGATCTGAGACGCTATCCACTGGAATCACGCAGTTGAAGAGGCAAACGCGACGCGTCGCATCGCTGCATGCACCTCATCACGTGCAGCCGGCGCTCCCCATGAACGCATGCACGGCCGGATTATCCACATCGGTGCGCACGCAGAAGCTCAGGCTGAAATGCGCATCGTCCGACTGCACGGGCCGGTAGCAGACTTCCGTATCGCGGAACCCGGCCATGCTGGCCGGCACGATGGCGATACCGGTCTCCACCGCCACCAATGACAGCACCGCATGCATGCCGTGTGCTTCCTGCACCACCTTGGGCATGAATCCAGCGGCCACGCATTGGCGCATCACGTGCGAATGAAAGCCTTCGCCTTCGGCAGCAGGCCAGGCGATGAACTCCTCGCCCGCAAGGTCCTGCATCCGCACCGAAGGGCGCGCGGCCAATGGATGCACGCGCGGCAACGCAATGACCAGCGCATCGGTATCGAACGCGTGCAACTCCAGCTCGGGCGCGGACGGGATCGGAGGGATGAGCACGCCCACGTCCACTTCGCCCTTGGCCAGCATGTCCTGTTGCTGGCGCGAGGTCGCTTCGCGCAGCTCCAGCAGCACCTGCGGATGGCTTCGCCGGAAGGCACGGATCAACTGTGGCAGGCGCCCGTACAGTGCACTACCCACGTACGCCACGCGCACCCGCCCACTACGCCCGGCCGCGGCCTCGCGCGTGGCATCCAGTGCGTGTGCGGCCTGGTGCAGCGTATGCCGTGCTTCCACCAGCAGCACCTGGCCGGCTGCGGTCAGCCCCACGGTGCGATGGCCACGGATCACCAGCAGCGTGCCAACCTGCTCTTCCAGCCGGCGGATCGCCGCGGTCAGCGGCGGCTGTGACATGTGCAGGCGCGCGGCGGCACGGTGGAAATGCTGTTCTTCGGCAACGGCGACGAACTGGCGCAGCAAACGTAGGTCGATCATGGCAGCTGCGATGGACAGGAGGTGCTCAGGGTAGCAGTGCCTGCTGCCTGCTCCGCGGTTCGATGGCCGGCAGCGCGATCTCCGGCCATGCCGCATCGAAGGCATCCACGCTGTCGGCGGCCACGCCCTGCAGGTCGCGCGGGTAGCTCACGCCGGCAGGCTCCTGCGCGCGGGTGGCGTGGAACTGGCCATTGCTCGCGCGCAGTACCCAGCCGCCCTGCACGCAGCGCGACGAGGCCAGCCAGGCCACACCGGGCGCTACCGCATCGGGATGCAGCTCGTCGGGTTCGCCGTATACGCCCCACATGCGCGTCTTGGCGACCGGCGATACCGCGTTGACGATGATGTTGTCGGCCTCACCCTCCGCCGCCAGCACGTTCATCAGGCCCACCGCCGCGCTCTTGGCCATCGCGTAGCTGGCCAGCCCGTGCTGCACGTACTGCGGATACAGGGCACGGTCGGACGTGGTCAGTACGATGCGCCCGCCGCCCGCCGCACGCATCGCCGGCCACGCTGCCTGGGCCAGCCATAACGGCGCCTTGGCGGCGATATCCAGCATGCGCTCCAGCGGCAGCTCGCCGATGTCCTCAATGGGCTGGTAATGCACCCAGCCGGCGTTGTGGATGATGAAGTCCAGCCGCCCGTGCTGGCCCAGCACTTCATCCACCAGCGCGTGGCACTGTGCCCGCGTATCGATGGAAAGCCCGCGGCTGGTGACATCCAGTCCTTCTATGCGCAGCCGTGCAGCGGCACGGGTTACCCGGTCCGGATCGCGCCCTTCGCCATCGCGGTCGGCGCCGACGTCCTGCATCACCACTTTGGCGCCCAGGCGTGCCAGCAGGCGCGTATAGGCCAGGCCCAGGCCACCTGCCGCGCCGGTGATCAGGCCTACCTGTCCGTTGAAACTGAGGGGGGTATCGGTCATCCACACAGCGTGGACTGGCAGGGGCAGCGGCGGCCAATACCGTTCACAGGCAGGAGTGATCCGTTGCGGGTATCAACCAGCGTAGAGTCAACGCTGGTACGACCGTGAGCCGAATAGAGGGTCTATTCGGCTCACCGGATGAGCCGAATAGGCGTCGCTTTCGACACAATGACATCCCCAGCTCCCTCCGTACTATCATCAAACGCTCTGAAACCTTTCTGTTTCAGGCCCACCTGACCTTCATATCAACAATGACCAACGGCTCCGCACCCCTGCTGATCATCCTGCCAGGGCTGGATGGAGGCGGCCGCCTGTCCGTCCCGTTCATGCAGGCGTTGGAGGCGCATGGGATCCAGTCCGAGGCCATTGCATACCCGGTCAGTCAGACCATGGGCTATGACGCATTGAGGGATTGGCTTCGCCCTCAACTGCTCCAGCGACCGCCCTTCGTGTTGCTCGGTGAATCATTTGCGGGGCCGTTGACAGTGATGCTCGGGGCAACCGGCCTGACATCGCTTCGCGGCATCATCCTTTCCACCACGTTTGCACGTGCCCCGGTGCCCGTCCCGTCAACCTTGGCCCGCGTGCTGAAGCTACCGCTGCCTTTGCCGCCCGTCGCGCTGTTGGCCCGGCTTCTGTTGGGACGCTGGCGAACGCCATCACTCCAAAGCGCGCTGCGTGATGCGCTGGCTACGACGTCGCCGCCCGTGCTGCGTGCACGCGCAGTGGCGACACTTCGGATCGACGTTCGCGGGTTGCTTCCCGCGATCTCCGCGCCAGTCCTTTGCCTCCATGCAAACGAGGATCGACTGTTGCAGGCCGGCGCCCTGCAATCGATCGAGCGCGGCCTGCAGCGTCCCCCTGAAACGCACCTTCTGGACGGGCCCCACCTGCTGCTCCAAGCCCAGCCCATCGAAGCCGCAGCCCGCGTCGCAGGTTGGTTGAGGACACTGGACCGTGGCACCCTCGCGCATGCAGCCACAGAGGCGTAGAACATGATCGACCTTCAGGCCACCGACGTCAGGACATTCCTCCCTTCCCAGGATTTCGCCCTCTCGCAGGCCTTCTATGCAGCGCTGGGCTGCGAGCGCGAGTGGTCGGACGACACTCTGGCCCTGTTCAAGCTGGGCCCTTCGCGGTTCTACCTGCAGCGCGGCTACGCGAAGGAATGGGCGGAAAACACCATGCTGCATGTTTCCGTACAGGATGCCGCCGCCTGCTTCAGCGCCATCCGCGCGCTGCTGGACACCGGCAGGTACCCTGGCGCGCGCGTGGCACCGCCGCGGGCTGAGCCCTATGGTGCGCGGGTAACCTACGTGTGGGACCCCGCGGGCGTGCTGCTGCACCTGGCGCAATGGGATGCCAAGGACTGAGCGCGGCATGCTTTCCTGACGTGGTCTTGCCCGTATAGTCAGCCGCATGGACGACAGAGCCGCGCAACTGGATGAGCTGATCAGGGAACTGGGTACGCTCTGCGATCTGCTGGCACGCGACAGCGCGTGCGAATGGCGGCGGCACTTCGTTTCCTGCCTGCACCAGGCCGAGGCGCTGGCGGGTAACCCGCTTGACCAGCAATCGCTCAACCTGCTCTCCGGCTCGGTCATGTCGGTGTTCGGCGGCATGGGCAGCTTCAACGACTACGTGCCCTTCAAGCATGGCCGCCTGATTGCCGGCATGGAAGCGCTGGACGAAGCATCCGGGCGGGTCTATGAGGCCGCCCTTGCGCTGCGGGTGATCGCAGTGCGCGACTGACACCAACCTGCTGCCGCGCCTGCCGCGCGATCTACCTTCACCCTTCACCCCCAATCTCCGAGACACCCATGGCTGATCCTTACAACACGGCTCGTCGTCCTGCTGGCGAAGCGCGTCTGGACGATTCGATGATCACAACCGCACTCGAGCTGCCCGGCTTCCGCGTGGTGCAGAACATGGGCGTGGTGCGCGGCATCACCGTGCGCTCGCGGTCGATCGTCGGCAACTTCCTGGGCGGCATCCAGACCCTGTTCGGCGGCAACATCACCATCTACACCCAGTTGTGCGAGCAGGCCCGCGAAGAAACCTACCGGGACATGATGAAGCATGCACGGATGCTGGGCGCCAACGCGATCATCGCCATGCGCTACGACGCCACCGACATCATGACCGGCCTGACCGAGGTGCTGTGCTATGGCACGGCGGTGATCGTCGAACCTGCACGCAGCTGACGCGTCGGCAGGCGGCTGATCGCCTGCCGGTGAGTGCTCAGGGGGAGGCCGGCTCCGCGCAGCGCGCTGCAGCCTCCCTGCCATCCACGAACGCCTGCACCGCGGTGACAAAACACGAAGGCGCCACCAGCGGCAACAGGTGCGCACCCCGCTCCACCGTGTGGAACTGCAGCGGGCCGGCCTTGGCCAGGGTGGCGGCGTGTTCGAGCGCGCCGGCGTAGGCGGTGTTCGGGTCCAGCGTGCCATGCACCACCAGTGTCCTGGGCAGGGTCTTCGGGCTCTGGCCGAACCACGCATCCTTCGGATAGGCCGGCACCGGACTGCCCACCAGCAGGCCGGGAATCGGGCTGACGAACAGGGCATCCTTCTGTTCAGCCTCCACAGTGTCCTTGGTCAGCCCCGGCCGGGCATTGTTCTCCGATGCAGAAATCAGCATCACCAGCGGCAGTGCGGGCTGGTTGTTGCCGCCCTGCCCCAGCCGAACCAGCGCCGCCTTCCAGTCGGTCACAGTGGTGTCCAGCGAACGCGCATCGCCGTTGGACAGGTCCTGCACGATCTGCGGCATCCGATCGCGCAATGTCGGGAAGCTCAGCAGCGCGGCAAAGAAGCGACGCAGATCGCCTCCAGGTACCTGCGTGCGCCACGGCGCATCTGCCGGCGCGGCCAGCACGCGGCGGTACGTCGCCACGCCCGCCTCGCCGAGCGCCTGGCGCCCGACCTCATCGACCAGCGCGGTGCGACGGCTCAGGTCCCACTGCTCGGTGCGCTCCGGCGGCACCAGACCATCCAGCACCAGACCATCAAGCGGCAGCGAGGTGACCTGCAGCGCGCGCAGGGCAAGCTGGGTGCCGTAGGAAACGCCATACAGCAGCACCTGGCCGTCGGCAGGCCGCTGGGACATCAACAGACCGAGGTCCTGCGCGGCCTCGGTCGTGGAGAACGCTGCCGTGCGCGGCACGTTGGCATACATCGCGCCGATACAGGGGCCCCACTCGCTGCCAGCCAGTCCGGTGCCGTCCGCGCTGTCCGGCGCTTCCTGCTGCGGGCAGATGCGGGCCGAACGCCCGGTGCCGCGGTGATCGGGAATCACCAGGTCAAAGCCGGGAAACGCACGCTGGTAGGTCGCGATCGTCGGGTACAACGATGCCCCGGCCTCGCCCGGTCCACCGGACAGCAACCACACTTCGCCGCGCCGTTTGACTGAAGCAGGGGCCGGAAAGCGGCGCACGAACAGCGGGATGGTCTCCCCTTCCGGGGCGGCGTGGTGCAGCGGCACCGGCACCGTCATGCACAGTGAACCGTGCAGCTGCGCAGAGGTTTCGGCATCCTCACAAGGGCTTGGAACAGCGGGGGCCGCGGCATGCGCCAGCGTCGGCAGCGAAAACAGCAGGGCAACGCACAGCGCGGAGCGAAACATGACGACCACCTTCCCTGGAGTGAAGCGCGACAATGCCTGCTTGCCGGTATCCAGGCGAATGCCGGAAGTAACCTCTGGACGGAGGAAAGCGGAACCAACGCGGTATCAGGTTCATTGCAGTCTCCCGTGCTGGGTAACCAGGTGCGCCTCGATCCACTGCTGGAAGTCGCGCATCACCTGCTCGCGTCCGACATCGTTGAGCAGGTCATGCGCGTGCTCCGGGTACAGCCGCAGGGTCTTGTCGACGGAGCCTGCGGTGTCATGGAACAGCTGGCTGCCACCGGGCACGGTGACCTTGTCGGCGGTGCCATGGGCGATCAGTACCGGCAGGCGCAGCGTCGGAAAGCCACGCCGCAGCCGGTCGCTGCCAGCCAGCATCTGCGCCACGGTGAGCGCGGTCTGCTTCTCGCCCGCGATAAGCGGGTCGGCATCGAGCGCGGCGACCGCATCGGGCATGCGCGAAAACTCCTTGTTCGGCAGCGTCAGCACGCGCAGCTTCGGGAACGGTCCGCTGAGCCAGCGCACCAGCACCAGCACCGGCGCAGGTGCGGGGACCTGCAGGGCGAAGCTTTCGCAGATCAGCCCGGCCAGCGCGTCCTGGTGTTCCAATGCGTATGCGCTTGCAATCACCCCGCCGGCACTGTGGCCGAGCAGGAACACCGGGACGGCTGGCTCGCGTGAGCGCGCCACGTCCATCAACGACTGCACGTCGGCCAGGTAATCGTCGAAATGCTGCACATGGAAGCGCAGCCCGCTGGACTTGCCACGCCCACGCAGGTCGACGGCGTACACCGCCAACCCGATCGCGGTGAACTGCGCGGCGGCCCACTGGTAGTGGCCGCTGTGCGAGTTGAATCCCGGCACGATCACCAGCACGGCGCGTACCGGGCCAGTCGGCCGCCAGCTGCGGATGAACAACTCGCCCTCGCCACCGGCGATGAGCTCTTCGGTACGCAATGGGCCGGGCAGGCGCGCATCGATCGGTGGCGCATGTGCTGCAGCAGGAAGGGCGGTGTCCATGGCGGATCCTCGGTGAAGGGGGGAGGAAGCGAAGTCACGGACACCGCGGCCGCCCCTTCGGGCATCCGCCACGCTGTGTCACTGATGACCCCACACAGGGGGTCTACGCATATCCCGACCAGCACCGGCCACGGCCGGTGAGCGCGTCGTGCCAGCCCGCTTCGTCCCAGCCCCAGCGACCTATGGCTGATTGTCCCGTTCCTGTCCCAGGTCACGATCCAGCAGACAATCGATGAATGCACGCAGCGCCGGCAGCAGGTAGCGGCGACTGGAGTAGTACAGGAACAGGCCCGGTACGGTGGGCGACCAGTCGGCGAGCACGCGCTTCAACCGTCCATCCTGCAGTGCCTCGGCAATTCCGTCGTCGTTGTAGGCGTACAGGATCCCCAGGCCCTGCAGTGCGGCCGGCACCACGATGTCCTGGTGGTTGGACAGCACCTTGCCCTCGGGAACGAACTCCACGCTTTTCCCTTTCCTGCGGAACTCCCAACTGGCGATCTTGCCACTGCCCGGGAAGCGCCAGCCGATGCACGCATGCTGCTGCAGATCGGCCGGCACCTTGGGTTCGCCATGCCGCGCCAGGTACTCGGGGGACGCCACCGCCAGCAGCTCCACGTCCGGTGTCAGCCGCACCGCGATCATGTCCTTCTGCAGCCGCCCACCCACCCGGATGCCGGCGTCGAAGCCCTCGCCGGCGATATCGCGCAGGCCATCGTCGATCACGATGTCGAGCACCACATCCGGATGGGCCTGCGCAAAGCGGCCCAGCCGCGGGGCGATGAGCTTGCGGGCCGCCATGCCGAGCGTGTTGATCCGCAGCGTACCGGCCGTGCGCGCGGTGGTGCCTACCGCCTGCGCGACCGCGTCGTCCATCTCGCGCAGCATCGGCGCGATCCGCTCATGCAGCCGGCGTCCCGGCTCGGTGGGCGAAACACTCCGCGTGGTGCGGTTCAACAGGCGCACTCCCAGCCGCGCCTCCAGCTGCCGCACGATCTGGCTGAGCGCAGAGCGCGACAGGCCGAGATGGTCGGCGGCACGGGCGAAGCTGGCACGGTCGACCACCGCCGCGAATGCTTTCAGTTCTGCGAATTCGGAGCCGCGCATTGTGCCCTGATTCCTACATAGCCTGATCAGATAGTAGGCGATTCTGTTGACGGCAGGAACGGGCCATCCTGAGCCCGTACCTCAACCGGAGCCTGCCCATGAATGACCTGCACCTGCCCGAGCCGATCAGCGCCTACTTCACTGCCGATGCGCACGATGGCCCCGCCGTCGCCCGCTGCTTCAACCCAGATGGACGCGTGCTGGACGAAGGCCAGACCCACACCGGCCTTGCCGCCATCGAAGCGTGGAAAGCGCACACCGCCGACCGCTACCGCTACACCGCCACCCCCATCAACGTAGAGAAGGACGAGCGCACCTATATCGTCACCAGCCACGTGGTCGGCGACTTCCCCGGCAGCCCGGTGGACCTGCGTTACGCCTTCACCCTGGAACGCGGCAAGATCGCCACGCTGGAGATCTCCGCATGAACTTCGACCTTCAACTGGCCGGCAAGCGCGTACTGGTCAGCGGCGGTACGCGCGGCGTCGGCGCGGCCGTGGTGGACGTACTCCGCCAGGCCGGCGCCCGCGTGGTCGCCGCCTCGCGTTCATTGCCGGCGCAGCCCAGCGACGGTGTGCACTACCTTGCCGCCAACGTGGCGACCGCCGCAGGCGCGGGTGCGCTGGCGGTGGACGCGGTCCACCATCTGGGTGGCCTCGACATCCTGGTCAACGTGGTCGGCGGATCGTCCGCGCCTGCCGGTGGCTTCGCTGCGCTGGACGATGCCGAATGGAGCAAGGAGCTGGAGCTCAACCTGATGTCGGCCGTGCGGCTGGACCGCGCACTGCTTCCGGGCATGCTGGCGCAGCGGTCCGGCGTGATCATCCATGTCACCTCCATCCAGCGCACCCTGCCGCTGCCGGAAGCCACGATGGCCTATGCCGCCGCCAAGGCGGCGCTGTCCACCTACAGCAAGGCATTGTCCAAAGAGGTCACCCCGAAGGGCGTACGCGTGGTGCGGGTAGCGCCGGGCTGGATCGAAACGGAAGCCTCCGTCGCCCTGGTCGAACGGGTTTCCGCGCAGGCCGGGACAGACTACGCAGGTGGGCAGAAACTGATCATGGACCAGCTCGGCGGTATTCCGCTGGGGCGGCCGGCCATGCCCCATGAAGTGGCCGACCTGATCGCGTTCCTGGCCTCCCCACGCGCTGCCTCGATATCCGGCAGCGAGTACGTCATCGACGGCGGCACCATCCCCACGGCGTGAGCCGCGCACGCCGTGGCCGATACGCGCAACCAGAACGGCTATGCTTGATCCCGCATGACACCCGCTTTCCACACCCAGGCAGGACGCAGCACCATGAAGGTAAAGAAAGCTTCCGTGCTGTGTTCAGCCGCGCTGGCGATGTCTGCTGCGTTGCTCACCGTTGGGTGTGGGGGAACGACGCGGAAGACGATCCTATCGTCCGATAGCCTGAAGGTCGTGGCGATAACGCAGACGACCCTGGATATCAACGTCAGCAAGTACAAGCATTACACGACGTACGCGCTGTATCTGGAGGGCGACAAACTGTCGGACGCGGCATTCGCAGGCCTGCTGCAGGATGCCGCCGCGACCGGCGAACAGATCGTCCACACCGACGCCATCGTGGTCGCCGACGACGCCGTCCTGCTGGCGTCGCGCACCCGCGATGGGTCGGCTTGCTGGGCAACGCACCTGTCTGCACAGGGCGGCAAGGCGCGGTTGGAAAAGATCATCACCAGCACGACCGATTGCTCCCCACGACCCGCTTCGCCGGGCTGGAGTGCACTGTACGATGAGGCCAGCAACCTGGTTCTGGTGCGGACGCATCCCTTCGCGGTGTATCCGATCACCGGCTACTGGCAGGTGCTCTGGATCGAGGGCGACGTGGTGGCTCTGTACGACGACGAGCGCGCGAAGGAACGACTCGTCGTCAAGCTGGTAAGGATATCTGCGGACGAAACGCTTGCCGAACAGTACCTGCCGATGAACACCTATGCACAGCCTGATCTGCTCCATGCCGCGCCGGAAGCTCGCAGGCAATGGCTGTTCGACAACTTCTCCGTCAGCCTGGGCACGCCCGCCTCGATCCAGCTGCGTCCTGACAACACGCTGAAAACCATCACCCCGGAGGTCTGGGCGGAGTACCAGGAAATGGACCGTCAGAACAAAGAAGCCGATGCACGCGCGAGTGCAGAGGGCCAGGCCCGCCTGGAGGCGCTGTACCGGGAAGTGAGGGAAGCGGAGGCGACCAACAACCACCCCGCGAGCCGGATCAAGTAGACGGCGGCATTGCTACACTTCCCCGCTTTCGATGTATCTGGAGAGCAGGGCAAATGGATTTTCCCCGATGGCTGTGCGTGCTCACCGTAGCGGTGATGGCGATGATCACCGGCGCCGCATCCGCCGCCACGGCGGGCTCCAACCCTGCTGCCCCCTCTGTGTACTACGTGCGCCAAACCGTCAGCAGCGGCCCGGACGCAGGCGACGAGCAGACGCTGTCGAGTTACTACGAAGCGACATTGCAGCCTGCTTCGCGCGCAGGAACCCAGCTTCTGCTGGCGCCCATCTGGTCGCACCAGGTGGACGCGGCAGGCCACGCAAGCTACCTGATGGACCTGGACCCGAACGACGCGACCGAGGCGGCGCAACTGGCCGTGCTTGGCCACGGCTTCAGCGCTGCGGTAACGCGTTCTGGTGACACCGGCGCACTGCGTGCAACGAACCAGGGCGCGTGGACTGCACTGTCCAGGAGATCACCCGAAGCAGCCAACGCGCTGCTCTACCTGCACCAGGCGCCGGGACTGCGCCCGGTGCAACTGCCCGCCTCGGTGGCGGTGGGGGATATTGTTGCGGGAACGCTGCGCATCGAACCCCATGGCAGCGTCGAAACGAAGCTTCAGGTGATCGAAGTCACCCCGGACGCGGTGCTGATGGAGATGTCTGTTGCAGGCCCCGAAGCACAGGGCGACGGCCGGCTGGTGGTGGCACGTGGCGACGGCATGCCGATCGAGCTGCGGATGGAAGTGCGGTACGCGGCCAGCAAGGGCCTGCCCGCATCCGTCCACCGCGTGCACCTGGCCGACACCGCCTACGACCCGATGCTGCAGATGAGCGACGATGTCGACAGCTACGTCAGCTATGCCGAGCAGGTGAGCCAGACGCTGCAGCGCGCGCCCTTCAGCGCCGTTGCGCCTGATCCTTCCGCATACACGCATCGCGCGGCGGTACTGGGTGAGCTGGAAGACTACATGGTTGGCGCGGCCTCGCTGCCTACGCTGATGCCCTACATGGGCGCGTTCTGGGTTCCCGCAGAGCGCGGCACAGGGCGCTGGCTGGCGATCGGCGCACGCTCCAGCGTGGAACGCGCCTCATCGGCCGGGCAAGGACAGCACGAGCGCATCCTGATGTCCCGCCTGCACCGCGTGGCGATGCTGGATGCGGATGGGGCGGAGATCGCCGGGCTGCCGACCAAACGGGTCACGCCGACGCTGTTCTTCCCGGAAAAATACGCGGCCACGCAGAACGAGGTCAGCTTCCCCTTCCATCTGCCACTGGGCGCGCCGCGCGACGCGTTGGGCCGGATCGAAGCCGTGCGCATGTCCGTCGACGCCGAAGTCTATGCGTTCGAAACGACTGAAATCCTGCAGCCCGGTGAGCGTTCGGCACTCAACCCGGACATTACGTTGCTGCGCCCCGCTGCGCACAGGGCGACGCTGCTGCAGGGCAGGCAGTCGTGGAGGGCGAAGACCGGCCTGTACAGCGTGGTCGTCCCGCTGGACGAAGACGGAACCGTACTGCCCTCCGAGCAGATGACCATTGCCCCGCTGAAGCCGGCGCAACCAACGCGGCTGGCGCAGGTGCCACTGGCCTGGGAGAACGGCAGGCTGCCGATGCGGACCGAGATCGCCACCGCCCGGCCCATCGCCGCGCTGCAGGTTCGCCACTATCGCTGGAGTTCGGTGCCCACGACATGGACCTTCCCGATGCGGGAGTGACGCCAGCCGGTGCGCCCACGCGCGCGGACGGTGGAGGCGGTGCCCCTTTTCCAGCCCGCCAATTCGCAGCTTCGTCGCCGTGACCGCGGCTTTGTCGCATGATCGTTACCGCTCTGCACCGGATCCGCTAGCGTGTCCTGATGGCCCGCCACCGCGCGCTATCGCCGCACAGCGGCTTGCTCTGGACCGAATGCTGACAGGGACGTAGATACCCATGAAACGCTGGCTCTTCCTGGCTGTGATCAGCCTCCCCTTCACCGCTGCGGCAGTTGTCATCCGCGGCGATGTGGACGATGCCCAGTACCGCATCGACGGTTCGGCATTTCCCGCATTGGCCGACATGCCCGGCGAAGGCCATGGCGCCCTGATCGCCCCGCGCTGGGTGGTTACCGCAGCACACGCAGCGCCGATGGAGGGAATGCACGCAGCGGTGATGATCGACGGCCAGCACCATGCAGTGGAGCGCGTGTTCCTGCATCCCGGCTACCGGCGCATGCCGGATGCCCTCGGGCAGGAAGCACTGGCGACGGGAAGCCCGTCCCGCATCCATGCCTTCCTGGCGGCCTCCGACGATATCGCGCTGGTCAAGCTCGCCTCGCCCGCAGCAGGCGTGCGGCCCATGCGCATCTACCGGGGCAACGAGGAAGTCACCCGCATCGCCACCTTCATCGGCAAGGGTGCCAGCGGCAACGGCGACCGCGGCCAGAACCCGCACGACGCGCACCGAACCCTCCTGCGCCGCGCGGAGAACGCCATCACCGGAGCCAATGCGCGCTACCTCTGGTACCGCTTTGATGCCCCGCCGCACGCGTTGCCGCATGAAGGCGTGCTGGGCAGTGGAGACAGCGGCGGGCCACTGATGATCCAGGATGAGGACGGCTGGCAGCTCATCGGGCTGGGCTCGTGGATCACCGCAGTGCCAGAGCACGCATTGGAGGCGGGATTCTATGGTCAGGTCGTCCACAACGTGCGCATTTCGCGCTATGCCGACTGGATCGACAGCGTGATGCAGCGTGAGGGTGACTGAATTACCGCCGATGCAGCGGCCGGCGAAAAGGTTGCAGTGACCAACGGGGCTTACCAACGCCCCGCCCGTGCACCACCATCGGCCGCAGGCAAGGCATCCGCCCTTGCAGGGACGGCAGCATGATCAGGCGCATCGGCAGTATGTTCATTCTTGGGCTGTGCAGCGCCGCCGCGCTTGCCGCCACCCCCGGCTATCAGCCGAACTTCCACCCGGATCAGCTGAAGGGCCCGCCCGCTGGCCGCCCCAACGAGGTGCTGGTGCTGGGTTCACCGCATCTTTCCGCCCTGCCCGACACTTTCGCACCGGCCCAGTTGGAGCCGTTGCTGGAGCGTCTGCAGGCCTGGAAACCGGAGGCGATCGCGGTTGAAGCGATATCCGGTATGCAATGCGATTACATGCGCCGGTTCCCCACCCGCTACGTGGACAGCATCGACAGCTACTGCCCGGATCTTGCCCCGGCCAAGGCCGCCACCGGACTGGATGTGCCGGCGGCAAATGCGGAAGCGGAACGCCTGCTGGCCACCTGGCCCGCCGAGCCGACTGCGGCGCAGCGACGCCATTTGGCCGCCGTGTTCCTGGCCGCGGGCGAGCGCAATTCGGCCGTAGTGCAATGGCTGCGGCTGCCGACGGCGCAGCGAAAGGCAGCCGACGGCTTGAACGACGAGTTGGTCGTCTATCTGGACAAGCGTCTGCAACGTCGCGACGAGTCCCTGCTGGTGGCGGCCACGCTCGCCGCGCGGCTCGGCCTGGAGCGGGTATGGGCGGTGGATGACCACACCGCTGATTCGGCTACGCCAGAAGCCTCGAAGAAGGCCGCCGGCGAGGCGCTCATGAAGGCGTGGGACAACCCGCACACCAAGGCCCGCGCCGAGGCGGACGAGGCGCTGCACGCCAACCTCGGCAAACCCGATGGCCTGCTGGCGATCTACCGCGCATACAACGCACCGGAAGCGGCGATGCAGGCCTTCCACAGCGACTTCGGCGCCGCCCTGGTGGAACCTTCGCCGCAGGCGTTCGGCCGCGATTATGTGGGTTACTGGGAAACCCGCAATCTGCGCATGGTCGCCAACATCCGCGACATACTCGGGCACACGCCCGGCACGCGCATGCTGGCCATCGTTGGCGCATCGCACAAACCGTACTACGAGGCCTACCTGCAGCTGATGCACGACGTGCAGCTGGTGGATGCCGGGGAGGTGCTGCACTGAGGTGACACGCTGTCGCGTCCTGCTACATAACGCCGTGCGCCGCGGACGGGCAAAGGCGCCCATTCCGCATCGGCCGCCAGCTCGGACCGTTCGACCTGCGCATGCAGCTCGGCCAAGACCTCCAGCGTGTCCCTCGCCCGGCAGAGGCTGATTACGCCGGCGCGGTACGCGCGTGCTGGAGAGCCGTAGAAATTTCTCGAAAACTTATTACGCAACAATACGTTAACGTGATCCTTTACTGGAATCGGCAGTCATCTAACCAGCCATGGAACCGAAAAACCCACATTTTTTTCACTGATGTACGATGCCCCATATAACTCCAATCGATCGGGCTGCGATGAAGCTTCGAAAGCGTGGGAGGAAGGCAAGAACCGGCTTGCGCATCCGTCCAACCTCGACGAACTGGGCATGACGCCAGAATGGGGGGACCAATCGTCGGACGTGCGTTGCAGCTCCACCCGCCGGCATGGCTCGAACCGGATGCCACGCGCCCACCGTCACGCTGAAAAGGACGTCCCGTGACCCACCACATGAGCCACGAAGAGTATGTCATCGACGTCCGGCGCCAAGCCGTGGCGCTGTGCTCCGGCATCCTGGACGGAACGATCAATGTGATTGCAGGCTGCCATTCGCTACATAGCCTGCGCTGGGAAGTCGACGTTGAGCAACACGATGAAGACTTCTTTCTATTCGCCATGATTTCATCGGAAATCGAAACTCTGCCCACTGGTGCCGAAGGCGATCAATGGGCCGCCGCTGCGCTGGCCGAAAGGGAGCCGGAAATCCAGAAAGCCATCGAATGGGCCCTGCCGCAAGCCGTTGTGGCGTGCAGATCGGTGGTGCAACGCTTCGGCCCGGATGGCTCCGGAAGCGGCAGCGCTTGATCAGTTACTAACCCGCCCTCGGCTACCTTTCGGGGACGCCTGAACTCCATACGCAAGGACGCCGTTATGCCCAGCTCGCGCTCATTCCGCCCTGCCCTGCTCGCCAGCGTGCTTCTGGCACCGCTGGCGGCGCTCGCCCAGCCGGCGCAGACCTCTGCCGCCGCACGGCAATACCAGGCCATGCAGACGCTCAAGACGATGGCCGCTTCTACCAAGAGGCCTGCAATAGGCGAAATCGCGTCCCTGGTACGCAGCGCCAACAATCCAGATGTGCTGGTTGGCATGGCGGCCATGACGCCCAGGCAAGCACTGCGGATCTGTGGCTTCGCCGAACACGCCGTGCTGGTCTCCTCTGACATGATAGCTGACGGCGCCAACCGGACCGTGCTGCAGCGGATGGCGCCGGCGTGGAATGACGCAAAAGTGTTCGCGTTGGAGTGCACCGCCAGGTACGTATCGCTGCTCGGAACCAGCATGGCAAGACAGCCAGATGCACAGCGGACCGATGACTATCTGCTGCCCCTGCGCATCCATGCCGAGCTGCTGCTTCGCGACTATGCACGTGTGAGCGTCATCGTAGCCTCGCCCGGCACACCGCTGATGCAGCGCCAGGCCATCCTGCGCGAGGCATTGCCGGCGGCCAACATGGCCGTTCGCTCGCTATCGCTGCATTCACGCGCGCAACATCAGAAAAATGTGCAGCAGCAGGTCAATCAAGTAGCGAATGCAGATAAATCGCTCGTTACACCCCTGCTTGCTGTATTCAACACGACCGAATGCAACGATGCATGCAAGCTGCTCAATACGCAGCCTGCTACGTTGTGATGGCTTGATCGGCTTCCTTCCGGATCGACACGACACATGAGCGCTTAAGCATGCGTTCGGCGTGGCGCGCCTGGCTGTCTGCGATGACGTAGGCATCCACACACTGCCGTACTTTTGCAGATCGGCTCATGTACGTGCACCCCTGCGGCTGTTGGTATGTAGGTGCTGGCGACGTAGAAGCGTCAGTCGGGATTGGCATCCTGTTCGGCAAATACAATTTTGGCTCTGTTTTGCCCTCTGGGCACGGCGGAGAATGCACTGCATCGCGCGCCGTATTTACGGTGGGCGATGTGTGGGGATCCCTGATCCGCCGGCCATTTTTGTGTTTGCCCCGGTATGCCAACCCGCATCGCCCGCCACCTCGCGCGTCTGCGCAGGTGGCCACACGCCTTGGGAAGGATGACCGATGGAATCGCAGAATCCGCTTAGTGCCAAACGCCTGCACGCCTTGATCGGCGACAAGATCCACGAGTTTCCACCGTACTTCATAGAGCGGCTGGAAAAGAGGCTGGAAGAGTTCGAAACCTCCCGCGAAAGTTCGTCCGGCGTTGTGCATCTGCACCTGGTGCCCGACGTGTCCAACGACGCGCCAATGCTGGGCAAAGACAGCTACGCCGACCTCAAGCGCCACAGCAAGGTAGCCGTTCCCATCGCAACGCTGCAGGGCATCGGGGCAATCCTTGAAATCCTGCATTCGGTGCAGGTCGGCAGGCAGGATGGCGGCACGCAGGCCGTGCTGAGCGATCACCTGGTGGAGGGTCTTATCACCTCTGGCCGTGCCCTGGTGAAGTCATCCATCGAATCCATGTGGAGCGCGACATGAGCGATATCGAATTCAAGATTCCCCCGATCAACAGCGCCGCCGCACGCGCCGCCGAGCGCGCGGACTATCTGGACGTGCGGATGCGGATGGAGGGCTGCGACGAATCCAGCATCGCACGTGCCCTGCTGCTGATAGCAGAACTGGACGGCATGTCGCGCATCGCCCAGGCCTGCGGCCTGAGCGTGGAAACCCTGCGCCGCCAGTTGAACGGCACCCGCCCGCTGTACTTGGAAACCGTGCTGGGCGTGATGCGCGCAATGAACCTGCAGCTGCGGGTGGAAGATCGCGAGCCGTTGCAGAGCTGACCTCATTCCGCCGCGTCTGCCGGCGTCGATGGCAAAATGGCGAGGCGTGCGCCGGGCACGCACTGCCTCGCCCAGGACGCATAACCATCGACATGGACCTCCTCATCGCCGCCACGCTGGTGGTGGCCACCATCGCGCTGTGGGCCACGGCGCGCCTGCCCGAATACCTGACGGCGCTGTTGTTCTTCGCCGCTGCGACCGTATTCACCTCGGTACCGCCGGCGACCATCTTTTCCGGCTTCGCTTCCGCTGCGTTCTGGCTGGTATTGAGTGGTTTCGTGCTGGGCGCCGCGATCAAGAAAACCGGGCTGGCCGACCGCTTGGCCGCGGCGCTGCAACCGCATCTGGCTGGGTCGTGGACGCGCATGGTGGCCGGTACGGTGGCGGTCAGCTACGCGGCCGCGTTCGTCATGCCATCCAACATGGGGCGCATCGCCCTGCTGATGCCAATGGTGCTGGCCATCGCGGAGAAATCCGGCATCCGCGCAGGCTCGCGTGGCTGGTTCGGGCTTGCATTGGCGGTGGGCTTTGGCACCTTCCAGCTTTCAGCCAGCATCCTGCCCGCCAACGTGCCGAACCTGGTGATGGCAGGCGCCATCGAAGCCACGTACGGGCTGCACCTGCATTACCTGCCCTACCTGATTACCTTTACCCCCGTGCTGGGGCTGCTGAAAGGCGTGTTGGTCGTGGCGCTGGTATGCCTGCTGTTTCCCGCCCGGCCGACGCCGTTCAAAGCGGAAGCGCATGCCGTACCGTGGACGGGTAACGAGCGGCGGCTGGCGATCATCCTGCTGTGCACGCTGGCGATGTGGATGACCGACGCCCTGCATGGCATCTCGCCAGCGTGGGTGGGACTGGTGGCCGCGTGCGCCTGCCTGCTGCCGCGCGTCGGCTTCCTGACCAGCGATGAGTTCGGCCAAGCCAGCAATTTCCGCACCTGTCTGTACGTCGCAGGACTGCTGGGGCTGAGCGCGTTCGTTGCCGCAACCGGGCTGGGCAGCCGACTGGGCGAATGGATCATCCCGCTGCTGCCGCTGGATCCGGCGCAGCCGTTTGTCAGTTACCTGTCAGTATTCGGGCTGGGCGAACTGCTCAATGCGTTGACCACTGCCAATGGCGTACCTGCGGTATTTACCCCGCTGGCGCAGGAGATTGCCGATGCCTCCGGCATGCCGTTGAACACGGTGCTGATGTTCCAGGTGTTGAGCTATTCCACGCCGCTGCTGCCATACCAGGCATCGCCGATCGTGGTGGCGATGATGATGGGCAAGGTCCCATTGCGGGAGGGCGTGAAGCTGTCGCTGTGGCTTGCAGTCGCCACGTTGGTGATCGTGGCGCCGCTGCAATATGTATGGATGGGGATATTGGGGATGGTCGGGGGATAGGGGTCGCTTCGACTGCACCGTATTCGGCGTCGCCTGATCAGGCGTGGTTGAAACGTCCGTTCACTACGTCGAGCAGATGGTCCACCGCGCCCGGCCGGCGGTTTCCCTGTACGAAACCGGACCAGTCCGCACGGGCGATGGAGCCCAGCACGATGCTGTCCACGTCGAACTTCTTCAGCGGCCAATGGCGGAACAGACGCTTGCCGGTCACGCCCTTGGCGATCTCGGCGATGCCGGTGTGCAGGCTGGCCTGGCGCACGCGGCCATACGCCTGTGCCACGCCCTCGCCGGGGCCTTCGAGATACTGCAGAAACCGGCCGCCATCGAAGAGCAGTACACCACTGACATCAGCGGCACGGTTGAACGCTTCGGCATCGGAAACCAGCGCCTGAAGATCCTGCGGGTCGATGCGCTTGCTGACCCGGCTCGTGTACACCACAGCTTCCAAGGACATGAAACCTCCTTGCGCTTCTGCGCTAACCAAGCAAGCAGAAACCTTAGCAGCTGAATGCGTTCATAGTTTGGACGGAAGCTGAATAGGGGGCCCGGAGGGGCGGATGAGCGCAGAATCGGGCTTTAAGACCCGGGGGCGTGAATGAAGACTTCGCGAGAAGCTGCCACTGATAAAAAGCCTGCTGCGGACGCCGGGTCGACTGACCTTTTTGCTGCTCTGCGCGGGTTATTGCTTGCCCATGGAAGTGCGCTTTCTGTCGTGCATGACGACGACGGACATTTCTACGCGAACTGTCGAAAGCTCGATGCCAAGGGCAAGGCTCAGTTCTTCGGAGCGGTGAAGGTATCGGGTCGCAAGCATTCGTTTCACTTCATGCCGGTCTATGACTTTCCCGAACTGCTTGTCGAGCTGAGTCCTGCACTGAAGAAGCATATGCAGGGGAAGTCGTGCTTCAACTTCACTTCGCTCGATCCGGCCGTGCTTGGCGAACTGCAGGGTATTGTCGAACAGGGAGCGTCTCGCTACGAAGCTGTCGGTAAGCTTTGACATCGCCTTGCATATGCTGACTTTTTCGGCGCGCCCCACCCTTGCTGTCAGCGCGGTAACCGCCGATTAAAAAAGCCCCCGCCGAGAAGCAGGGGCTTTGTCATTGCATGACGCGGAGGCACTGACATCTACCGATGAACTATCCGGTCATGCCGCCCGTGGGCGGATATGTTCGATCGTTTCAGCCAGCTCGACGCTGGCGATCGCCAGATCGTAGTTGGTCTGCAGGTTCAGCCATACCTGGGCGGTCGTGCCGAAATAGCGCCCCAAGCGCAGAGCGGTATCGGCGGTGATGCCACGGCGTCCGGCAATGATGTCAGAGACGCGGGCAGGCGTTACATCAATTGCTGCCGCCAGCGCGCGTGCAGACATATTCAACGGGGACAGGAATTCTTCCGCCAGAATTTCACCAGGGTGGACCGGCGGGAGCGCGTTGGCGACATTCTTGTTCGCGATAGCGTTCTTCATGATCTATTTTTGCTACAGGTGTGGGCCTGTAGCGCCTCCTTGAAGGGGTCCAAGTCTTCTCTGACCCAAGGGTGGTTGGGCCGAGAGGCCCTCTCGGCAGCACCGAAGTTTTGCCCGCCGCTGCCGCGCTCCTCAGTGGTAGTCGGTGACCTCTACATCGTAGGCATCGCCGCCTTTCCATCTGAAACAGATTCGATACTGGTCATTGACCCTGATGCTGAACTGCCCATTCCGGTCGCCTTTCAAGGCCTCCAATCGGTTGCCCGGCGGGGCTCTCAAGTCGTCCAGCTCGACCGCGGCCTTGAGATAATCCAGTTTGCGTTGAATCTGTCGTTCAATGTTCCCCCAAGCCTTTACACGTCTGCCTTGGGCGAATTGTTCCGTGTCTTTGTTCGCAAATGATTTGAGCATCGGCCCTCCTTCACCAGGGCGAATGTATCGTATACCGATACACGATACAATGCAAGCCCCGTCAGGCTTGCTGCATCGCTGCACTCCGGCGGCGGCTGTGGCGGATATGCACCCTCGCGTACGCTGATAATCGCCTGCCTTTCGCACGTATCAAGCGCATACGAAAAAACCGGCCAAGGCCGGTTTTCGTGCAACACTTGAATATGGTGGGCGGTACAAGGTTCGAACTTGTGACCCTTGCCGTGTGAAGGCAATGCTCTACCGCTGAGCTAACCGCCCGATGCTGCTGAGCCGCTCATTATAGGGGCTTTCCCGAGAGCGTCAATACTTTTCAGATCACTTCTTCACATCGTGTGCGTCGGCTTTTCCGAAGAGGTCAGGCCGGCCAGCAGCGTCTCGATCTTGTGCCGTACCGCCTCGCCTTCCTGCCCGTCCGCCAGCTGCACGCCGATGCCCGAAGGCCGGTTGCCCTGGGCCCCTGCCGGGGTCACCCAGATCACCTTGCCGGCGACCGGCAGGCGCTCGCTGGAATCGGGCAGGGTCAGCAGCAGGAACACCTCGTCGCCGAGGAAATAGCGCTTCGGCGTGGGCACGAACACCCCGCCGTTCTTCACGAACGGCATGTAGGCGCCATAAAGCGCGGCCTTGTCCTTTACGGCAAGGGACAGGATGCCCTGTCGGGCGTTGGTGGCGCTCATCGATTACCCCTTGGGTGCTGCCGTTCGTTGACCTTGTTCCAGGCCAGCAACAGTTCTACCACGGCCAGGTCCGCACGCACGGTGGTGCGCAGCAGGTCGCGGGTCCGGTTGGCAGCGTCGAACCAGGCTGCCAGCTTGTTCAAACGTTCCGGCGCGGTCAAGCCATCGCTGCTGGCCATCGATAGCGCGAGGTCGGCGGCAAAGCGCAGCCGCAGGGCCGCGTCTTCGTCACCGGTCCATTTCTGAGCCAGCGCCACCGCCCCGGTGCGCCCGGCGGCCAGTGATTCCAGGTCCTTGGTGACCTCGCGGCGCAGCTCCAGGCCTTCCTCGCGCAGCCAGGAGTCGGCCAGCCCGGGATGGCCGCGCGCGGCGTCCAGCGCTTCCATCGCATCGTCCTCGCGGTGGCCCTGCTGCTGCAGCCACGCCAGTGCTTCCTCGCGCGGCGGCAGCTTGAACTCCAGCCGTTGGCAGCGGCTGCGCACGGTCTGCGGCAGGCGCGCCGGGTCGCTGCTCACCAGCCACAGGTAGCGGCCGGGCTGCGGTTCTTCCAGCGTCTTCAGCAGGGCGTTGCAGGCCGCGCGGTTGATTGCATCCGCCGGGTCCACGATCACCACCTGGGCGATGCCGTACTGCGGGGTCAGCGAGAGCTTCTGGCCGATCTCGCGCACCTGCTCGATGACGATCTCGGTACGCAGCTTGTCGCCGCTCTTGTTGGGGATGAAGCTGATGATCTGCAGGTCCGGATGGGTGCCGGACGATATCAGCTGGCGCGCACGGTCGGCCTGCGGGCCACCGCCCTGGGTGAGTACGTGTTCGGCCAGTGCATCGGCCACGGCACGTTGGCCCAGCCCGGCCGGTCCGCAGATCAGCAGGCCATGGCCCAGCCGGCCGGCGTCCAGCGCGGCGATCATCTGGTCATAGGCGCGCTGCTGCCACGGCGAAAATGCGCCCTTTCCGGTCGTGCTCATGCGCCCTCCCCGTTGTGCAGGAACTGCTCCACGCGGGCCACTACATCGGCTGCTACCTGCTGCTGCGCCTGGCTGGCGTCGACCAGCGCGAAGCGCTGCGGATCCTGCTGCGCACGTTCGCGGAAGATCGCGCGCACGCGCTGGAAGAAATCGTCCTGTTCGCTTTCGATGCGGTCCGGCCACAGGTCACGGCCGTTGGCGCGCGCACGGCCGGTTTCCACGTCCACGTCCAGCAGCAGGGTCAGGCCCGGCAGCAGGCCGACCACGCGGCGTTCCAGGTCGGCGATCCACGTGGCATCCAGCCCGCGCCCGCCGCCCTGGTAGGCGTAACTGGAATCGGTGAAGCGGTCGGTCAGCACGAAGGCACCGCGGCGCAGTGCCGGCTGGATCACCTGGCGCACGTGCTGGGCGCGTGCGGCGAACACCAGCAGCAGTTCGGCTTCGGCGCTCAGCGGTTCGCCGGCGATCGCTTCATCGGGCTTCAGCACCAGCGCGCGGATGCGTTCGGCCAGCGGCGTGCCGCCCGGTTCGCGGGTCAGCACGACCTCGTGGCCATGTGCGCGCAGGCAGGCATGGATGGCATTGATGGCGGTGGTCTTGCCCGCGCCTTCGCCGCCTTCCAGGCTGATCAGACGCGGGTGGCGCAGCAGCGCGGCACTCATTGCGCTTGGCTCTCCTTGGTGCGGTTCTGGCGCAGCTGCTGCAGGTAACGCGCCACGGCGACGTTGTGCTCTGCATAGCTGGCCGAAAAAATGTGCGCGCCACTACCATCGCCCACGGCGACGAAGTACAGCGCATCGCCCGGTGCGGGCTGCGCAGCGGCGTTCAGCGCGTCGCGGCTGGGCATGGCGATGGGTGTGGGGGTCAGCCCGGCGCGGGTGTACGTGTTGTACGGCGTATCGGTGGTCAGGTGGACGCGGCGGATGTTGCCGTCGTAGGCCGGGCCGATGCCGTAGATCACCGTGGGATCGGTCTGCAGGCGCATGCCCATCTTCAGGCGGCGCGCGAACACGCCGGCAATCTGCGGACGCTCGCTGGCCAGTGCGGTTTCTTTTTCGATGATGGAAGCCAGCGTCAGCAGCTCGTACGGCGAGTTGATCGGCAGGCCGTCGGCGCGCGAATCCCAGGCTTCGGTGAGCGCTTTTTCCATCGCCTCATGGGCGCGCTTGAGCACATCCACGTCGGTGTCGCCGCGCTGGTAGACGTAGGTCTCCGGCAGGAAGCGGCCTTCGGGATGCTGGCCGCCGAAGCCGAGGCGCTGCATCAGCGCGGCGTCACCCAGTTCATCGGTGGTGTGCACCAGCGGTTCGGCACGCTTGAGCGCGGCGCGCACCTGGCGGATGTTCCAGCCTTCGATGAGGGTGACGCGGTGCTGCAGCACGCGGCCCTGGCGCATGCGGGTCAGCAGCTCGCGCGGGGTCAGCGTGGCGTCCAGCGCGTACTCGCCGACTTTCAGCTTGCCGGCGGCGTCCATCTGGCGGGCGAGCAGCTGCCATTGCGCGTCCTGGCCTTCGTCCACGCCGGCGTCGCGCAGCTTGCCGAGCACGGTGCTGAAGCCATCACCGCTGGCGATGACCATGCTGTCCTGGCTGGGGCTCAGCGGGCGGTCGGCGAACTGGCCCTGCTGGTAGAAGAACCATGCGCCGGCGCCTACGGCTATTGCACCGAACAGCACCAGGACGGTCACCACCATCAGACATCCGCGCTTGGCTGCCGCCATGGATTACCTCGAAGAATTAATCAGGTGAGCAGGATACCGCGAACGTGCAGCACCGAGCCGTGCCCTGCGGGAGCGCAGGCGGGCTGGAGCTGACGGCCAGCGACCGTCACTACCGGCCCTTCTTGACGGCCAGCGGCCGTCACTACCGGTCAGCCTTGCTGGCCGAGGGCGCGCATCAGGCCGCGGGCTTTGGCGCGGGTTTCGTCCAGTTCCTTGTCCGGGTCCGAATCGACCACGATGCCGGCGCCGGTGCGGAAGCTGACTTCGTTGCCTGCTACTTCGGCGGTGCGGATCAGGATGTTCAGGTCCAGGTCGCCGTCGCGGTTCAGCCAGCCGAAGGCGCCGGTGTAGGCGCCGCGCGGCACCTGCTCCAGTTCGCTGATGATCTGCATGCAGCGCACCTTCGGGCAGCCGGTGATGGTGCCGCCCGGGAACGTCGCGGCGATCACCTGGCCGGGGGTGACGTCATCGCGCAGGGTGCCGCTGACATTGCTGACGATGTGGTGCACGTGGGCATAGCTTTCCACGGTCATCAGTTCGTCCACCACCACGCTGCCCGGCGTGCAGATGCGGCCCAGGTCGTTGCGCTCCAGGTCGATCAGCATCACGTGTTCGGCGCGTTCCTTCGGGTGGCCGACCAGTTCCTGGATGCGCGCGGCATCGTCGTCGCCGTCGAAGCGCGGGCGGGTGCCGGCGATCGGGCGGGTCTGCGCGTGGCCGCCGTGCACCGACACCAGCCGTTCCGGTGATGAGCTCACCACGTGGCGCCCGTGGCCGGTGAACAGGCCGGCGAACGGTGCCGGGTTGGCGCGGCGCAGCTGGGCGTACAGCGCCTGCGGGCTCACCGCATCGGCAAAGCGCGCGCACCAGCGGCGCGACAGGTTCACCTGGAACACGTCGCCAGCCAGCAGGTAATCGATCACCCGGCGCACGCCGTCGGTGAAGCGCGCAGGCGCGTCTTCTTCCACGCTGACCGGCGGCTGCCAGCCCTGCCCTGCGGCCGGCACACCAGCGGCAAGCTGCGCCTGCAGCGTGGCCAGCAGCGCCTGCTGGCCCGCTTCGGCCACCAGGTAGCTGCGTTGTTCCAGGTGGTCATGCAGCACGGCGGCCGGGCAGCGCAGCGCCAGCGCGGTGGGCTGGCCATCGGCGCGCGCCATCGGCGGCAGCACGGTTTCAATCTGGCTGGCTACTTCGTAGTCCAGCAGCAGCGCCCAGCCGCCCCTGAAGGGCAGCGTCGGGCCCTGCGCGGGGGGCAGGCGCTCTGCCTGCCAGGCGCTGTCCAGCAGGTCCAGGAAGGCCCCTGCGTGGGCGTGGCCGACATGGTCGCGGACGATGCCATCGGCATCCAGCCGCAGGAACGCCTCGCCCGCCACCAGCAGCAGGTCCCAGCGGCCTTGTGCGGTGCCCGAAGCGGTCGATTCCATCAGCAGCGGGAAACGCGCCGGGTCGGCCTGCTGCAGGGCGAGCAGGTCGGCAGGGGTGTCCAGGGGCTGGATCAGGATCGGGTCGGACATGTCGGCGCAGCGCCTGGAAGAGGAGGTGTCGGGCGCGGGGTGACGGGTGACGGTAGCGCCGAGCCATGCTCGGCGGCTGTTGCGGTCACGCGTGCCGCTGCGCTCGCCGAGCATGGCTCGGCGCTACCAGAGCTGGACAAACCTCAGACGCGCTTGAACACCAGCGTGCCGTTGGTGCCGCCGAAGCCGAAGCCGTTGGACATCACCACGTCCACCTTGGCCTGGCGTGCTTCGTTGGGCACGTAGTCCAGGTCGCAGCCTTCGCCCGGCTGCTGCAGGTTGATGGTCGGCGGAATCACGCCGTCCTGCAGCGCCAGCACCGAGAAGATCGCTTCCACGCCGCCAGCGGCGCCCAGCAGGTGGCCGGTCATCGACTTGGTGGAGCTGACCAGCATCTTGTACGCGTGATCGCCGAAGGCGGTCTTCATCGCCATGGTTTCGCCCAGATCGCCCAGCGGCGTGGAGGTGCCGTGCGCGTTGAGGTACCCGACCTCGTCCGGGTTGACGCCGGCGTCCTTCATCGCCGCGACCATGCAGCGTGCAGCGCCTTCGCCGCTCTCTGCCGGTGCGGTCATGTGGTACGCATCGGAACTGGCGCCGAAGCCGGCCAGCTCGCAGTAGATCTTCGCGCCGCGCGCCTTGGCGTGTTCGTACTCTTCCAGGATCAGGATGCCGGCACCGTCGCCCAGCACGAAGCCGTCGCGGTCCTTGTCCCACGGACGCGAGGCTGCGGTCGGGTCGTCGTTGCGGGTGGACATCGCCTTCATCGCGCAGAAGCCGCCCAGCGCGGTCGGCGAGGAGCCACGTTCGGCGCCACCGGCGACCATCACGTCGGCATCGCCGTACTGGATCATGCGCATCGCCGTACCGATGGAATGGTTGGACGTCGCGCACGCGGACACCGCCGAGAACGACGGACCCTTCAGCCCGGCGATGATGCTCAGCTGGCCCGGCAGCATGTTGATGATGGTCTTGGGCACGTAGAACGGCGAGATCTTCTTCCCTTCGTGGAAGTCGATGGTCTGTTCTTCGATGCCCAGCAGGCCGCCGATGCCGGCGCCGACGATGGCGCCAATGCGCTCGGCATTGCCTTCGTTGATCTCAAGACCCGAATCGGCCAGCGCCATGAAGGACGCGCCCAGGCCGTAATGGATGAAGGGGTCCATCTTCTTGGCGTCCTTGCCGGACACACGGTACTTGCCGAACAGGGGGTTGTCGGCGGTGATGTCGAAATCCTTGACCTCACCTGCAATCTTGGTGGTGAAACGGTCCAGGTAGGCGTCGGCAACGTTGGTCAGCGGACCGATGCCCGAACGGCCTGCGGTGATGCCCTGCCAACTGCTGGCAAGGTCATTGCCCAGAGGCGAAACCATGCCCATGCCGGTAACGACGACGCGACGCTTCATTGCTCTCTCCTGACCCGAAAGTAGTGCGGGTATGACACGGGGTGGAACGTAATTGGATCCGCGCCCGTATGCAGCAGCGCAAATACACAGGGCCGCATTCGCGGCCCCATGGGATGCCGTGCGCGGTTACGGTCGAGCCGCCGCCGCGCACCAGCCGCCTTGCATCAGGCCTTGGTGTGCGACTTGATGTAGTCGATCGCCGCCTGCACGGTGGTGATCTTCTCGGCTTCTTCGTCCGGGATTTCGCACTCGAACTCTTCTTCCAGCGCCATCACCAGCTCGACGGTGTCCAGCGAGTCTGCGCCCAGGTCATCGACGAACGATGCGCTGGTGGTGACTTCTTCTTCCTTGACGCCAAGCTGTTCGACGACGATTTTCTTGACGCGTTCTTCGATGGTGCTCATGGGGTATTGCTCCAGATGGAGTAGTGGTTCAAAAAGACGCCATCGCAGACGATGGCCGTGGGATAGTGTAGTGGAAACCGGCGGCGCCTTGCATGCAAGCAAAACGCCATCCAGATCAACCACTTGCGGCGCGCTCCGTGCGCCCCGTGCTTACGGCATGTACATCCCGCCGTTCACATGGAGTGTCTCTCCGGTGATGTAGTTGGCTGCCGGGCCGGCCAGGAAGGCCACCGCATGGGCGATATCCTCCGGCGAACCCAGGCGTTCCAGGGCGATGCTGTTGACCAGCGCGGCACGCGCTTCGTCGGTCAACGCCTTGGTCATGTCGGTGTCGATGAAGCCGGGCGCCACCACGTTCACGGTGACCCCGCGCGAGCCGATTTCCTTGGCCAGCGACTTGGAGAAACCGATGATGCCGGCCTTGGCGGCGGCGTAGTTTGCCTGGCCGGCGTTGCCGGTCACCCCCACCACCGAAGCGATGTTGATGATGCGGCCCTTGCGCGCCTTCATCATGCCGCGCATGACCGCCTTGCTGGTGCGGAACACGCTGGTCAGGTTGGTGTCGATGATCGACGCCCAGTCCTCGTCCTTCATGCGCATCAGCAGGTTGTCGCGGGTGATGCCAGCGTTGTTGACCAGGATGCTGATCGCGCCGAATTCCTTGGCGATGTCAGCCAGCACGGTTTCCAGTGCGGCGGCATCGGTGACGTTCAGCGCGCGGCCGTGGCCGCCCTGCGCGGCCAGGCGCTCGCCGATGGCGGCGGCACCGGAATCGGTGGTGGCCGTGCCGATGACCGTGGCGCCCTGGGCGGCCAGCAGGTCGGCGATGGCGGCACCGATACCGCGGCTTGCGCCGGTGACCAGTGCGATTTCACCCTGCAGGGGCTTGCTCATGATGCTGTCCTCGAATGGTGCGGTCGCCCGCGCGCGGCGCCATGCCGGGGGGGCACGACGCAGGCGGGCAACGGGAAGGGGGTCAGGCCGACCATGCCTCGCGGGCGGCTTCGACATCGCCCGGGGTGGCCAGCGAACGGCCGTCGATGGTCTTGTCGATGCGCTTGACCAGACCGGTCAGCACCTTGCCCGGGCCGCATTCGGCGATACGGGTGATGCCACGCGCGGCCAGCGCCTGCACGCAGCCGGTCCACTGCACCGGCTGGTACAGCTGCTGCACCAGCGCGGCGGCGATGGCGTCCACGCCGTCGTGCACCTGGGCATCGACGTTCTGCACCACCGGCAGCTGCGGCGCCTGCCAGGACAGGCCGGCCATGGTTTCGGCCAGGCGGTTGGCGGCTTCGCGCATCAACGGGGTGTGCGAAGGCACGCTGACGGCCAGCTTCACCGCCTTGCGCACGCCCTTTTCAGCGAGCAGCGCCAGCGCGCGATCCACCGCGGCGGCGTCGCCACCGATGACGATCTGGCCGGGCGAGTTGTAGTTGGCGGGCACCAGCACCTGGCTGCCGGCCGCTTCCTTGCACACCTCCAGCACCAGTGCGTCTTCGGCGCCGAGCACGGCGGCCATCGCGCCCACGCCCGCCGGTGCGGCGTCCTGCATGAACTGGCCACGCAGGCGCACCAGGTGCGCACCGTCGTGCAGGCTCAGGGCGCCGGCAGCGACCAGCGCGGAGTATTCGCCCAGGCTGTGGCCGGACAGCAGCGACGGTTGCGCGCCGCCCAGTGCCTTCCAGGTACGCCACACGCCGATGCTGGCGGCCAGCAGGGCCGGCTGGGTGTATTCGGTGCGGTTGAGCATTTCTTCCGGGCCGCCCTGGGACAGTGCCCACAGGTCGACGCCGGCACCATCGGATGCTTCCGTGAAGGCTTCACGCACCTGCGGGTGCAGCTCGGCCAGCTCGGCCAGCATGCCCACGGACTGCGAGCCCTGGCCGGGGAAAACGAAAGCAAGAGTGGAATCAGTCACGCGGTCATCCGCCTGGTTTGAATCGAAGCGGGCCATGATAAAGGCGATTGCCGCCTGCCGTCTGTACGTGCGCGTATGCAGGCAAGGTGGTAGTGACGGCCGCTGGACGTCAACCCAGTACCCGCCCGGTGCGGGAATGACGGCCAGCGGCCGTCACTACCCGGTGTCAGGTCAGCAGTTCCAGCAGGTCCAGCTGGCCATCGGCGAACCAGTCCACGCACACCACCAGCACCATCAGCACGCCCAGCGTGGTGGCGCCATGCACGATCAGGATGGCGTGGGCCAGCGCGCGTGCCGAACGGCCCATGCCCATGCTGGCCTTGGCCAAGCGCTGCAGCCGCCCGGTCACCGCGTGCGCGTGCTCGCGCACCGGCGCCTGCGCACCGTCCATCGCTTCGGCCATCATCGCCTGCAGCTGCTGCGGGCGATCGGCGTAGTACTTGGCCACGCCATAGCCGAACATCAGCCAGTCGCGCGCCTGCGCCTGGTCCAGGTCCATCACTTCCAGCGGGTCTTCTTCGAAATCGATGAAGCCTACGTTCTGCCCGTCCCAGGTCAGGTTGCGCGGCAGCGGCTGGCCGAAATACGCGCCACGCGCATGCGCGGCGGCCATCGCCTGCATGGCGGCGGACACCAGCACGTCGCGGCCGGCATCGTCGGCCTCGCGCAGGCAGGTATTGAAGGAACTGCCGTTGTCGCCCAGCACCAGCGCGGCATGGCCGCTGCCCAGGACCGTTGGCACGTTCACGCCCTGCGCCTGCAGCTCGCCCAGCCGGCGCGCTTCGGTCTGGCGGGCGGCATCGCCCCCGCGGTGCGGTGGCGGGCGCAGCGCATCCAGCTGGAAGCGGCGGGCGACGAAATTCAGCAGGCCCAGCGCGACCGCGCGGCTGCCTTCGCCGTATTGCTTCAACCAGGCCCGTTGCCCTTCAAGGGTAATCGGTTCAACCATGGGGATCCTCCATAACGCAGTACGGCCCCGAAGGGCCGTAACGACGTTTTAACGATGTCGTAACTGGCGCTATCAATAGCGCAGCAGTGCCGAACCCCACGTGAAGCCGCCACCGAAGGCCTCCAGCAACAGCAGCTGGCCGCGTTCCACCCGGCCCGAGCGCACCGCGTGGTCCAGCGCCAGCGGCACCGAAGCCGAGGAGGTATTGCCGTGCTTGTCCACCGTCACCACCACCTGGTCCATGGACATGTCCAGGCGCTTGGCAGTGGCTTCGATGATGCGCAGGTTGGCCTGGTGCGGGATCAACCAGTCCAGGTCGGCCTTGCTCAGCGCATTGGCTTCCAGGGTCTCGTCGACCACCGAATCCAGCGCCTTGACCGCGTACTTGAACACGTCGTTGCCCTTCATCAGGATCGCGCCGCGTGCCTGCTCGCCTTCGCCGAAGCCGGCCGAAACGCCGACCGGGTTCCACAGCAGTTCTTTCTTGCTGCCGTCCGAATGCAGGTGGGTGCTGAGGATGCCGGTCTCTTCGTCGGCCTTCAGCACCACCGCACCGGCACCATCGCCGAACAGCACGCAGGTGGTGCGGTCGTTCCAGTCGACGATACGGGTGAGGGTTTCCGCGCCGATGACCAGCACATGGCGTGCATCACCGGAACGAATGAATTTATCGGCCACGCCCAGCGCGAACACGAAGCCGGAACAGGCCGCGTTGACGTCGAAGGCAGGGCAACCGGTCGCACCGAGCTTGGCCTGGATCAGGCACGCGGTGGACGGGAAAATCAGATCGGGCGTGGTGGTACCGACCACGATCATGTCCAGCTGGCTGGCATCGATGCCGGCCGCCTCCAGCGCTTTCACCGCGGCGTGGTAGCCGAGGTCGCTGGTGGTTTCTTCTGCGGCGGCGATATGCCGCTCTTTGATGCCGGTGCGCGTAACGATCCACTCGTCCGACGTCTCGACCATTTTTTCCAGGTCGGCGTTGGTCAGCACTTTTTCCGGCAAATAGCTACCGGTGCCCGCGATCCTCGAGTAGATCCGCTTGCTCATCGACATTCCTGTTGCGCGGGCGGCCGTTGCCGGTGCCCGGGGGGATACGGCAAAGGCCGCTGCCTGGACGGCAGCGGCCTTCACTCACATCAATCTTCTTCGACGGAAGAAGTCTTGGTCTGGATGACCTTCTTGCCGCGGTAGAAACCATCGGCAGTGATGTGGTGACGCAGGTGCACTTCGCCCGTGGTCGGGTCGGTCGACAGCTGCTTTGCGCTCAGGGCGTCATGCGCACGGCGCATACCGCGGCGGGACGGGGTGACACGGGATTTCTGCACAGCCATGGGATTGCTCCAAACTCGGTTCGATGTTCTTCGTCGTTTCGTCGCACAGGACGCCAGCGCCCAGCACACTTTTCGCTTTCGCCGCAGCCGCCGACGATACCCGGCTGCATATTCGCTCGGTCGAGCCAGCCCGACCTTACTTTTTCTTCAACGCTGCCAACGCCGCGAACGGGTTGACCTTGTCGGTTTCTTCTTTGGTCGGGGCCCATTCCTGGTCCACCGCCTCGCCATCGGGCGAAAGGGGAACCACCGGGACCGCCAACACAAGTTCGTCTTCGACCAGCTCCAGCGGCACAAGCTGGCCATCCTCGGGCACCAGCAGGGCCTCGAAGTCTTCCGGAAGGGACGATTCCTCGTCTTCCTCACGGATCAGGCCGATCTTCTGCACCAGTTTTACCGGCAGCAGGAAACGCTGCAGGCTGCGCTGACAGATCAGCGGCAGCTCGGTATCGATGGTCAATTCCACATAGGATACCCGCAGGATGTCGTCGTGCGAGAATTCCAGTGCATACGTGCACTGGCCTTCAGCATCGGCAACAAGCCCTTGCAGGCGGGTGAATTGAGCCAGATCGACCTGGCCGTCGAAGCGCCTTCGCGCTGCGACCATCCGCCAAGCATCCAGCGTTTCGGGCACGTTCGCGGACATAAGCCGCTGAATGTTAAGGACCGTCGCGACCGCTGTCAATTACCTGCGGCTTCAGGCTTGTGGCGGGCCTCCGCCACGGGCCAGACTGGGCGGCCCAGAGCCCTGATTCTACGCATGAATAACCTGTTGCTGGCCTCTACCTCACCCTACCGCCGCGACCTGCTGCAGCGGCTGCGCCTGCCCTTCGACTGCGCACGCCCGCAGGTGGACGAAACGCCGCTGCCCGGCGAGGTGCCGGCCGCGCTGGCGGTGCGCCTGGCGGCCGCCAAGGCCGCCGAGGTCGCCCGGCGGCATCCGGGCGCCTGGGTGATCGGGTCGGACCAGGTGGCCGACCTGGACGGCCAGCCTCTGGGCAAACCCGGCACCGCTGAGGCCGCGCGGGCCCAGCTGGCCGGGATGTCGGGGGCGGCGGTGCAGTTCCACACGGCCATCTGTCTCATGCGCGACGGAGAACGGCTGGAAGCACTGGATACCACCACGGTGCGCTTCCGGGTGTTGAATGAGGCGGAGATTGCCCGCTACGTGGAGGCCGAACAGCCGCTGGACTGCGCCGGCAGCTTCAAGTGCGAGGGGCTGGGCATCGCCCTGTTCGAGGCCATCGACAACCGCGACCCTACCGCCCTGGTCGGCCTGCCGTTGATCGCGCTGTGCGCGCTGCTGCGCCAGGCGGGCATCGCAGTGCCGTAGTGACGACCGCTGGTCGTCAGAGGGCCTTTCCCGGCGCCTGACAGCGTGACGACCAACGGTCGTCACCCACCCCCACCTTGGTGGTCACCCACCCACACCACCCAGGGTTCCTCATCGCGCCGGCACCACGAACGGCTGCTCCTGCCACTGCTCCACGCTGCCATCGTGGCCATGCAGGCGCAGGCCCAGCCAGTGCCGCCCCGGCGCCAGCGCGCGGGTATCCAGGCGCGCGTCGAAGCCCACGTTGGGATGCTGCGGATCGGTAGACTGCGGCCACGCCGAACGGATGTCGAAGTTGCGTCCATACACCGCATCGGTCACCGGCCGCCCGTCCAGCAGCACTTCCACGCGTGACAGCCCCACCCCATCCTTGAACGCCCAGCCCTTCACGTGCAGGTCCGCCGCGACGATCTCACCGGATGACGGCGCATCGAACCAGGCCATCGCCGGGGTGATGCAGGGGCCTTCGTCGCGCTGCGCCGGCAAGCGGAACAGCAGGAAGCGCTGGAAGCCGTGGTCGTTGCTGACCACCCGCGGCGGCGGCAGCGGGCCGACCTGCCCGCAGATGGCGCGATAGCGGTCCAGCAGCTCGCGGTAACGCTGGTCACTGGGCGACAGCACCAGCAGCATCGGCCCCTCCCGCTTGCCGTCATGCAGCTGCCCCCACAGGCCCAGCTGCACGCTGCGACCATGCTTGTCGTTGAGCGGATGCGGCAGCACCGCGATATCCGCATCGCCCAGCTGGAAGCCCAGCTCCGCGCCGACCTTGAAGTTGCCGGCCAACACCTTGGTGCCCGGCGGCATCTGCTGCAGTTCTTCGCGCACGGCATCGGCCAGCGGCTGCCAACCGGCGAAATTGCGCGGGTAATACTTGTAGCCGGCCAGTTGCTCACGCAGCTGCGGCGTGGACGCCATCAGGTAGTAACTGAAGGCCAATGCCAGCCCCGCGCCCGCCATCCACCATGCGGTGCGGCGCAGCCAGCGCGGCCAGCCATTGAGCACCACCGGCACGGCCACCAGCAGCGCCAGGTAGCCCGGCAACGGCCAATGGAAACTGATGCGTTCCACGTCGGTGAAGAAGCCGAGCACGAAGATCGCCAGCGTGGACACGCCGCCGACCAGCCCGAAGTAACGCCACTGTGCGCGCGCACCGCCCCCGGCCCGCGTGCCGGCCACGGCCACTTTCCACATCGCCACGCACAGCAACGGGGTGACCAGCATCGGCTGGATCACCAGGAACCACAGCCCGGTCCATTGGAAATCCCACGGATGGCGATCGACCACCTGGAATTTAAGCCCGGCCTCGTGGTTGTCCGCATTCCATGCCAGCAACGGCAGCCACGCCAGCACGCCCACCGCCAACGCCACCCAGATGCGCGGATCGCGCAGCATGCGGCGGCCCTGCGGCAGCAGCAGCAGCGCGATGAAACCCACCGCGATCACGCCGATGAAACGGTAATGGCTGAGCGCACCGATCAGCAGGCCCAGCGCCAATCGCATCGCGGCCGCGGCATCGACGGTGCGCAGCAGCCGCGCACCGGCGCCCAGGCACAGCACAGCGGCCATCGCCATCGGCACGTCCGGCACCGCCAGCATGCCCAGCGTGGCCGACAGCGGCATCAGCAGGGTCAGGCTGCCGGCCTGCCAGCCCGCCACGTTGCCGAACCAGCGCGTGGCGATGCGCGATACCGCCCACGGCAGCCACGCACCGATGGCCAGGAACGGCAGGCGCAAGGCCAGCACATGGTGTCCGCCGATCTCCACGCCCAGCCGTGCCAGCCACGCGGTGAGTCCCGGCAGGTCGGAGTAGGCGGCGGCCAGGTGCTGGCCTTCCTGCCAATAGAACGCTTCGTCGACGAACAACGGCAGGCGCGCGGCCACGACCAGCTTCACTGCCGTGATCAGTGTCCATAGCCACAGAAATATCGTGCGTGCGCGTTGTTCGCCCTGCATTGCTCTATAGAATCGAAGGAAGACCTAGCCAGAGACGACGATGGATTCTTCGCCCCCCGTGTCCCGCATGCTAACCGATGAACTGCGCCAAGCCCTGCTTGATGCGCAACAACAGGTCAACGCCCTGGTGCTGGGCAAGGCCCATGAGGTGCGGTTGGCCTTCGTCGCCCTGCTGTCCGGCGGGCATCTGCTGATCGAAGATCTACCCGGCCTGGGCAAGACCACGCTCGCCCACGCGCTGGCCTCCAGCCTGGGGCTGGGCTTCCAGCGCGTGCAGTTCACGTCCGACCTGCTGCCGGCCGACGTGCTCGGTGTGTCCATCCTGGATCCGGGCAGTCGCGAGTTCGCCTTCCATCCCGGCCCGGTGTTCACCCACGTGCTGCTGGCCGATGAAATCAACCGCGCCCCGCCCCGCACGCAGAGCGCGCTGCTGGAAGCGATGGCCGAACAGCAGGTCACCCTGGATGGCCAGACCCACGCCCTGCCCGATCCGTTCTTCGTGATCGCCACGCAGAACCCGGTGGACCTGTCAGGCACCTTCCCGCTGCCGGATTCGCAGCTGGACCGGTTCCTGCTGCGGCTGGCGATGGGCTATCCCAACGTGGAAGCCGAACGCGAGCTGCTGCGTGGCGTAGACCGTCGCGACCTGATCGCGCGGGCCACCCCGAAGCTGGACGACCACCAGGTGCGCGCACTGCGCGAGGCCGTGCTGCAGGTGCATGCCAGCGACGCGCTGATCGATTACGTGCAGGCCCTGCTGACCCGCAGCCGGCAGCACGCCGGCGTACGCGTCGGCCTGTCACCGCGTGCCGGGCTGGCGCTGCTGCGTGCGGCGAAGGCCCATGCGCTGCTGCTGGGCCGCGCGCATGTCATTCCCGAAGACGTGCAGACCTTGTTCATCGGCGTGGCCGGGCACCGCCTGGTCGGCGAAGCCGAGTCGTCGGCCGGCGCCGCGCTGGCACGCGCGATCCTGCAGACGGTGCCGGTGGATTGAACGCGCCCGTGCCTACGCGCCGGCAGTGGCTGATCAACCTGGCGCGCCCGCGCCAGCCGGAAACCCTGCCGCAACGGCTGGACCGCCGCCGCATCTACGTGCTGCCCACGCGGTTCGGGCTGTTCGTGGCCGCGGTGCTGGCGGCGATGCTGCTGGGCGCGCTGAACTACAACAACAACCCGGCGCTGCTGCTGGCGCTGCTGCTGGCCGGCGCCGCGGCGGCCAGTGCGATCAGCGCCCACCTGACCCTGTCCGGCCTGAGCCTGGATGCCATCGCCGCCGAACCGGTGGCGGCCGGCCAGCCGCTGCGCGTGCGCGTTGCGCTTTCCCAGCGCGAACAGCGCGGCCGCCCGGGCCTGCAGCTGGACCACGGCGATGCACGCAGCTGGACCGCAGTGCCCGCCGGCGGCCGCGTGGAAGCCGAACTGGAGCTGCCCACTGCACAGCGCGGATGGCTGGACCTGGAGCGCATCCGCCTGTCCACCACCCAGCCGCTGGGACTGGTGCGCGCGTGGTCGTGGTTCTGGCCCGACCAACCGCTGCTGGTGTATCCGCACCCTGAAAAGCAGGGCCCCGGACTGCCCGAACAAGGCAGTGACCCGCTGCACAGCCGGATGGATGCGGCCGGCGAAGAACTGCATCAACTGCGCCCCTATCGCGCAGGCGACCCCCGCCGCAGCATCGCCTGGAAGCACTCCGCACGGCGCGACACGCTGCTGGTGCGCGAGTATGAAAAGCCGGCCGGCATCGAAGTGATGCTGGACTGGCGCCAGCTGCACGGACTGGGCACCGAACAACGCATCGCCCGGCTTGCGCGCTGGGTGGACCTGGCCGAACGCGAGGGCCGCCGCTATACGTTGAAACTGCCGGGCCAGCCGGCCATCGGGCCTGCACAGGGCGCTTCGCACCACCACCTCTGTCTGCGCGCCCTGGCGCTGCTGCCGCATGACTGACCCTGCCCCCTCCCTGCTGGACCGCCATGCACGTGGCTGGGCCCTGGCCAGCACCGCGCTGGCCCTGCTGCCGTTGCTGCTGCAGCTGCCCAGCGTGCTGGCTGCCACCATCGCCGGCGTCGCGCTGCTGACCGCCGTGGTGTCGCGCCGTGGCCTGCTGCCGGTGACCGTGCGGCTGTTGCTGGTGCTGGCGATGCTGGCACTGATCTACGTGCAGATGGGCATCCGCCCCGGCCGTGATACCGGCTGTGCGCTGCTGGCGGCGATGCTGGCGATCAAGTCCAGCGAACTGCATACCCTGCGCGATGCGCGCAGCCTGCTCGGCTTTGCCCTGTTCGCCCCGTTCGCCGCCTTCCTGCTCGACCAGGGGCCATTGACCACCCTGCTGGCCACCCTGGCCGGTGCCTGCGCACTGCTGTCGCTGCAGCGGCTGGCGCAGGTGGAAGGCCAGTCACCGACCCCTGCGCTGCGTGTGCAGGTGCAGGGCGTGCTGCGCCTGCTGCTGATCGGCCTGCCGTTGGCGATGGCCACCTTCTGGCTGTTCCCGCGCCTGTCGCAGCCGCTGTGGGGCCTGCCGGACCGCGCGGTCAGCCGGCCCGGCCTGTCCGACAGCATGGAACCCGGCCAGTGGCTGGACCTGATGGCCGACGACACCCCGGCCCTGCGCGCGCAGTTCCACGGACCGGTGCCCGCGGCAGAACAGCGCTACTGGCGCGGCCCGGTGATGACCCACTTCGATGGCCGCAGCTGGATCCGCGACCGCCGCAACGAAGAGCGCGCGCCGGTTCCGGTGCAGGCCGGTGCGCAGCGCTGGAACTACACCATCGACTACGAACCCACCGACCGCCGCCAGCTGGTCGCGCTGGACCTGCCGGGCAGCGCACCGGCGGGCGCGCGACTGACCGCCGATTACAGCCTGGTCAGCGATCGCCCACTGGCGTCGCTGAGCCGCTGGACGCTGCAGTCGGCGCCGCCGCAGGTGTTCGCCGCGTCCTTGTCGCCCTGGCAGCGCCAACTGTCTTTGCAGTTGCCGAAAGGCTTCAACCCGCGCACCGCCGCGCTGGCCCGCCAGTGGCGCGCCGAAGCAGGCAACGACGATGCCGCGCTGGTGCGCCGCAGCCTGGACTGGATCCGCGCCGAGTTCGCCTATTCGCTGGACACCGAACTGCCCGGCCGCAACGCCGTGGACGAATTCCTGTTCGATCAGAAGATCGGTTTTTGTGAACACTTCAGCTCTGCGTTCGTAGTGCTGATGCGCAACGCCGGGGTGCCCGCGCGGGTGGTCACCGGCTTTGCCGGCGGCGTGCGCAACCCGATCGGCGACTACTGGGTGGTGCGGCGCATGGATGCCCATGCCTGGGCCGAAGTGTGGCTTCCCGGACGCGGCTGGGTGCGCGTGGACCCCACCGCCGCCGTAGCGCCCGAACGCATCTACGACACCCTGGAAGACCGCCTGGGCGCCGAAGCGGGCGGCATGCAGGGGGCCTGGCTGCAGACCGGGCAGGCGATGGACTGGCTGCGCAGGGGCTGGAACGAGATGGTGCTGTCCTTCGACGCCACCCGCCAGCAGCAGCTGCTGCGGCCGCTGGGCATGCCCGACCTGTCGCCGGCACAGCTGATTTCCAGCCTGGTGGTGATTGCGCTGCTGGCGCTGGGGGCGATGGCCTGGGTGCTGGCCCGCGGCGAACGCGAGCGCGACCCGCTGCTGCGCGCCTGGCATCGACTGGGCCGCCGCTATGCGAAACAGGGCCTGGCACGCGAACCGTCGGAGCCTGCCATGGAATGGGCACGCCGCGTTGACGCCCGGCGGAGCGATCCTGCGTTGCTGGCACTCAGCCAGCGTTTCGTCCACGCGCGCTACGCTGGCACTCATGTCGACCACGCTTCATTATTGGCCGACCTGCGCAGGCATCGTCCGTCTTCCGGAGCCACACCATGAACATCAAGATTCTGCTTCCCCTGGCTGCCTCTCTGGCGCTGGCGGCCTGCGCGACGGCACCGAAGCCGCTGCAGGGCCAGTTCGCCGCCGTGACCCCGCGCGATACCGTGGCGACCCAGCAGGTGGGCGCGCCGGTGCGCTGGGGTGGCCGCATCATCGAAACGCTGCCGGGCCAGGGCCAGACCTGCTTCCAGCTGCTTTCGCGCCCGCTCAACGCCAGTGGCCGCCCGACCACCAGTTCCACCGATGCCAGTGACGGCCGCTTCGTTGCCTGCCGCGCCGGCTTCTACGATCCGGCGGTATTCGAAGAAGGCCGCGATGTGACCTTCATCGGCCGCGTGGACGGCTACGAGAACGTCAAGATCGGCGAGTACGATTACCGCCTGCCCAAGCTCGCCGCCGATGTGATCTATCTGTGGCCGGAACAGCGCCAGGTCGATGTGGTGCCCTACCCGTACGGTCCGTGGGGCCCGGGTCCGGGACCATGGGGCCCGTGGGGCTACGGCCGTTACGGCTGGTGGTGACCGCTGTTTGAGCTGTACTGAAAAAGCCGCCTTCGGGCGGCTTTTTCATTGCACACGGAAAGAGCAGAAGCGATCGCGCGGGTTACTGGCCGGGCGCGCCGAAGTGGCCCAGCGGGGCGCCGGCCAGCAGGTGCAGGTGGATGTGGAACACGGTCTGCCCGGCGTGCTCGCGGCAGTTCATGACGATGCGGTAACCGTCTTCGGCCAGCCCCTGCTCACGCGCGTACTGCGCAGCGGCCAAGGCCAGTTTGCCGATCAGGTGCGCCTGCCCTGGCGTGACATCGTCCAGGGTGGGAATGACCTCGTTCCTCGGAATGAACAGCACGTGCACCGGCGCCTGCGGCGCGATGTCCTTGAAGCCCAGGACCTCCTCGTCTTCGTAAACGATGGTGGCCGGGATTTCGCGGCGGATGATCTTGCTGAAGAGCGTTTCACTGGTCATGGGTATCGCCTCTGTTGGTAAGTGCCGCGCGCGGGCGGCACGCCTTCACTCATTCCCGTACTTCGCTGCGCGTACCGAAGGCATGCGACAGCGTGCCACGATCGACGAACTCCAGCTCGCCGCCCAGCGGCAGGCCCTGCGCGAGACGGCTCGGCCGCACCTGCCGCGCACGCGCGAGCTGGGCAAGGTAATGCGCGGTGGCTTCGCCTTCGACCGTGGCACTGGTGGCGATGATCATCTCGGTGATCTCGCCGGCATCGAGCCGCTGGCCGAGCAGCTCCAGACCCAGTTCGCGCGGGCCGATGCCATCCAGCGGCGACAGCCGGCCCTGCAGCACGAAGTACACGCCACGGAAGCCGGTTGCATTCTCGATGGCCAGGCGATCCGCGGGGGATTCCACCACGCACAACTGGCTGCGCTCGCGGCTGTTGTTGGCACAGGTCGCGCACAGCTCGCTTTCACTGAAATCGCGGCACTGCGCGCAATGGCCGATGCGCTCCATCGCCTGCGCAAGCAGCGAAGACAGCTTCTGGCCGCCCTCGCGCTCGCGTTCCAGCAGGTGGTAAGCCATGCGCTGGGCGGTCTTCTGGCCCACGCCGGGCAACACGCGCAACGCGTCGATCAACTGGTCAAGCAGGGGTGCGGACATCATTCGGCTCGGGTAGAGCCGGGCCATGCCCGGCTGCGCTGCATCAGAACGGCAGTTTCATGCCCGGGGGCAGCTGCATGCCGGCCGTGGCCGAACCCATCTTCGTCTTCGACTCGGCATCGATCTTGTTGGACGCATCATTGAAGGCTGCGGCCACCAGGTCTTCCAGCATTTCCTGGTCGCCCAGCAGCGACGGATCCAGGCGTACCTTGCGGCACTCCTTGGCACCGGTGAGGGTGACGCTGACCATGCCGCCGCCGGCACTGCCGGTGACTTCAAGCTTGGCGATTTCTTCCTGGGCCTTCTGCAGGTTCTCCTGCATCTTCTGGGCCTGCTGCATCATCTGGGCGATATTGCCGCGCATGGTTCTTTACTCTTCAAAGGGACGGATGGAATCGGACACGAGCCGCGCGCCGTGCTGTTGGATCAGCACCTGCACTTCCGGATCGGCCATGAAAAACGCCTCGGCCGCCTGCTGGCGTTCACCACGCTGACGGTCCGATCGCTGGTGCAGGGTCTCGGCCGGCGCCTGCGTGGCATCGACCACGATCTTCGGCGGCGAACCCAGCGCCTTGCCCAGCATTTCCGACAGCGCGCCCAGCGCGCGTTCGGAACTCAGGTACTCAAATCCGGGCGACAGCCCCAGTTTCAAGACCCCGTGCTGGAAACTGATGAACGCCGCGTTGGCCGCAAGCTGGCGCGACGGCCCGCTCAGGCCGCTGGCTGCGACCAGTTCCAGCCAGTCTTCGGCGCAGGCCAGCGCCACCGACGCACCACCCGGGGCAGCTGCTTCGGCCCCCTTGGCGGTGGGCGCGATATCGATGCCTTCGGCGCGGAACGGCTTCGGCGGTGCCACCACCGCAACGGCGGGTGCAGCGCGCGGTACCGGTTCGGCAGGCGGCTGCCACGGCGCCAGCATGGCCGCATCCGGACCGGCCAGTTCGGCCGCCAGTGCGTCGTCGCGCTGGTCGCTGTCATCGGCCGCCTCGATCTCCCACGGCGGCAGATCCGGCTCGTTGGACGCCGGCGGTGGATCTTTCACCGGTGCCGGCGGCGCCGGCTCGGGATCTTCCACCGGCGTGGTGTCCGGCAGCGGACCGGGCTTGGGCGCTGCGGCCTGCACGCTGGCTTCGGCAACAGGCGCCGGTGCGGCAGCCCCTGCGGCGGCGATGCCGGTCGAACCCGCCGAGCCGCTGGCCGATCCTGTCGAGCTCCCCGACTGCACGCCTTCGCCCCCCTCCGGCGCACGCGGTACCGGCGGCACGGCGGCGGCCGGACGGAACGCCAGCATGCGCAGCACGGCCATTTCAAAACCGGCGCGCGGGCTCGGCGCCAGCGGCAGGTCGCGGCGGCCGTTGAGGGCCATCTGGTACCAGAGCTGCACCACTTCCGGACGCACCCGCGCCGCAAAGCCGCCCAGGTCCAGGCCATCGGCGGCAATGGCGCCCGGCACCAGCTGCTGCACCTGGATCCGGTGCAGGGCATCGGCCAGCGCTTCCAGCACGCCGCTCCAGTCCGGCGAGAACTCCGCCAGCGCGGCCACCACCTTCAGCAGGCGCTGGCCATCGCCTTCGGCCAGCGCGTCGAGCATGGCCGCCACCTGGGTACGATCCACCGTGCCCAGCATGGTGCGCACCACGTCCTCGCGCAGCGCACCGCCGGCGTAGGCGATGGCCTGGTCGAGCAAGGACAGCCCGTCGCGCAGGCTGCCATCGGCGGCCTTGGACAGCTGCACGATGGCACTGTCGTCGGCTTCGATTTCTTCCGCCGCCAGGATCCGGGTCATCTGCCCCTGGATCTGGTCTTCGTCCAGACGCTTCAGGTTGAACTGCAGGCAGCGGCTGAGCACGGTCACCGGCAGTTTTTGTGGATCGGTGGTGGCGAGCAGGAATTTGACGTGCTCCGGCGGCTCTTCCAGCGTCTTCAGCAGCGCATTGAACGCCGCCTTGGACAGCATGTGCACTTCGTCGATCAGGTAGACCTTGTACTTGCCGCGCGAGGGCATGTACTGCGCGTTTTCGATCACTTCGCGGACATCGTCCACGCCGGTGTTGGACGCCGCATCGATTTCCAGCAGGTCGATGTAGCGGCCGGAATCGATGTCCAGGCAGGCCGGACACTGACCGCAGGGATCAGCACTGGTGCCCTGTTCGCAGTTCAGCGATTTGGCGAAAATACGCGCGATGGTGGTCTTGCCCACCCCGCGGGTACCGGTAAACAGGAAAGCGTGATGCACGCGACCGCTGTCCAGCGCATTGGTAAGCGCGCGGACCACGTGTTCCTGGCCCACCAGCTCGGCAAAACGCTTTGGACGCCACTTGCGGGCAAGGACGAGATAGGACATCAGGCCACCGTCTTCATCAGGACGACCATTGTGCCACGCCTGTCCAGCCCCCTACGTCGGCAACTGCAGGGCCTTGTGTCCTGCCGCGCAGCCAGCTAGAATCTGCGGCCCCTGCAACGGCATTGTCGTTCCGCGGGGGAATCCGGAGAGGTGTCCGAGCGGTTGAAGGAGCACGCCTGGAAAGTGTGTAAGCGTCTAAACCGCGCTTCGGGGGTTCGAATCCCCCTCTCTCCGCCAGACAAATAAAAAGGGCTGCCCGATGGGCGGCCCTTTTTATTTGCCTGGCGGGGAGAGCGGCAGATGAGAAGCCACGGGGTTCGACGGATCTGCAGGAGCAGATCCGGACAGCCGAAGGCTGGCCCCGAAGCGCAGCGTAGGGGCTGGGTGCAGGGATGCACCCAGCAATCCCCTCTCTCCGCCAGACAAATGAAAAGGGCTGCCCATCGGGCGGCCCTTTTTATTTGCCTGGTGGGGAGGGCGGCAGATGAGAACCCCCGTGGTTCGACGGATCTGCAGGAGCAGATCCGGACAGCCGCAGGCTGGCCCCGAAGCGCAGCGTAGGGGCTGGGTGCAGGGATGCACCCAGCAATCCCCTCTCTCCGCCAGACAAATGAAAAGGGCTGCCCATCGGGCGGCCCTTTTTATTTGCCTGGTGGGGAGGGCGGCAGATGAGAACCCCCGTGGTTCGACGGATCTGCAGGAGCAGATCCGGACAGCCGCAGGCTGGCCCCGAAGCGCAGCGTAGAGGCTGGGTGCAGGGATGCACCCAGCAATCCCGCGGCCCTCAATCCCCCGACGCGTACAACAGCGCGATGTCCCGATGGTGCGACTGGCATTGCGGCCCCTCCTGCTTGACCACCGCTCGCTTGGCTTCGACCACCACCACGCAGCCGTTGGCGAAGCGGTAGGAACGCTCGCCCGACGCGGTCGCCTCCTCGCGCGGCACCTCGTCCATCGGGCGCTCCGGCGCCGGGGCCGCTGTGTCGGCTGGATGCCCGCCATCGGCCGCCACGGGTGCAGGGTCCGCTGCAACGGGAGCCGCAGGCGCCGGCGCCTGTGCCGTGCATGCGGTCATCAGGCACAGCGCCGCTGCCGACCCGACGATGTGCAGCAGGTGGGTCGGCGCACGGCGCTGCAGGGCGGTATCGGGTGAAAACAGCATCGGCAGTCCTCGCGTAATGGGTGATCACCCGACACTACCTGCGCGTGCATTGGCATCCTGCGAACAACGCGTTGTGCCCTGCCATACCGGCCTTGCTACGCTGGCCAGCCGTTCCCCCTCCGTGTACCGCATGCCCTCTAACCCGCCGTCCAGCCCAAGGCTCTACCAGTTCTACGTCGGCGGCACCGCAGGCCGCGCCAACATCGAACTGCACGACGTGCAATTCGCTGCCGTGCGGCGCGTGCAGGACGCCTACCCTGCCCTGCGCGAAGCCTGGTTCGGCGACCCCGGCAGCCTGCACCTGGACGGCTACAGCGTCATCGACTGGGCCGACGGCTTCGACGTGCATCTCGCGCCCGGGCCCGACCCGTCCGGACTCACGCTGTTCTTCGTCAATATGGGCGGCTATCGCGAGGACAGCCTGGCCGAGTTGCATGCGTTCGGGCTGTTCGTGGCAGCCGATGCCGCAGGCGCCAAGGCGAAGGCACGGCGCAGCCTGCTGCAGGGCGCGCGGCAACTGCACAAGGATGATCTGCGCGAGGTCGACAACTGCCTGGCCCTCGGCGCATTCGGCGAGCTGCACGTGCATCTGCGGCCCAACGGATCCGGCAAGCCGCCGCGCCCGGAATGGCAGGGCTACCGGCCTATTGCGCGCAAAACCGGGACCGGATGAGGTGGCAGCGTTCCACCAGAAGGGCTGTCGCGGCATTGATAACTACTTATAGTAAGTTACTTAAAGTAACCAACTGAAGGCTATCCATGCACACGCTCATCGTGGTTCCCCACGCCAATCCTGACGCTCTCACCCACGCCATTGCCAAGCGGGTGGCAGAGGGCATCATGCACGCCGATCCCAGCGCCAGCGTCGAGATCGCAGACCTGTCCGCGGAACGCTTCGACCCGGTGTTCAACACGGCCGACATCGCCCATTTCGAAAAGCGCGCCGCCGCCCCCGATGACGTGGCCAGGGAACATGAGCGGCTAGACCGCGCCGATACGCTGGTGCTGGTATACCCCCTTTACTGGTGGTCGTTCCCCGCGCTGCTGAAAGGTTGGATCGACCGTGTTTTCACCAACGGCTGGGCCTACGACGAGAGCCCCGACGGAAAGGTGTTGAAGAAACTGCAGCGCCTGCGGGTACACCTGGTCGCCAATGGCGGCGCCGACGCAGGGATGATCGAACGCCACGGTTACGCCAAGGCCATGACGACCCAGATCGACCACGGCATTTTCGACTACTGTGGTGCGACGGTTGCCGGTTCTACGCGCCTGCTCGCATCGGATCCCGGCTTCCCGGCCGCGCACCTGGACACCGCTTTTGCGATTGGACGCCGCATCGCCACCCCCGAGGACTGAGTCGTTGTCAAAGCACCCTGCCGCCACCACGCCGAGTGCGCGCCGTCGCCTGCCGCGCGAACAACGCACACGCCAACTGCTTGACGTGGCGTGGGCGCTGATCAGCGAAGAAGGCACCGACCAACTGACCTTGGCGCGGCTGGCCGAGGCGGCGGGTGTCACCAAGCCGGTCGCCTACGATCACTTCGGCACCCGCAATGGCCTGCTGGCCGCGCTGTACGAAGATTACGACGCGAGGCAGACGGTGGTGTTCGATGCCGCCGTCGATGCGGCGCGCGCCACCCTGCCGGAAAAAGCGCGCGTGGTTGCCACCAGCTACGTCGAGTGCGTGCTGACCCAGGGACAGGAGATCTCCGCGGTCGTCGCCGCGCTGGGCGGCTCACCGGAACTGCAGGCGGTGAGGCGCCGCTACCAGCAGGCGTTCATCGAAAAATGCCAGCGCATTCTTGCTCCCTTCGCAGGCCCGGGAGGGGTTACGGCTGCCGGCATGTGGGCGGTGCTCGGCGCTGCCGATACGTTGTCGCAGGCCGCAGCCGATGCCGATATCAGCAAGGCGCAGGCCTGCGACGAACTGCTGCAGACCCTGCTTGCGGTGGTGAAGCGGAGCGCGTGACGCCCCGCCATCACCTTGTCGCGCATCAACTGCTGGACAGCTTCATCAGCACCAGTCCACACACGATCAGCACGGCCGCGCCGATGCGCATCGCACTGACCTGCTCGCCCAGGAACACGATGCCCGCCACGAATGCACCGACCGCGCCGATGCCGGTCCAGATGGTATACGCCGTGCCAAGCGGCAGGCTGCGCATGGCCACGGCCAGCAGCCAGAAGCTGGCAATCATGCCGACCAGCGTGATGAGCGTGGGGGTGAGCTTGCTGAAGCCCTCGGACTGTTTCATCGAAACGGCCCAGACAATTTCCAGCAGGCCGGCGAACAGAAGGTAGATCCAGGCCATGGCGGCCTCCTTTGCAGGGGCCAGGCCGTCCTGGACATTTCAACCCGGTATGGGGGAGGCCGTTCCTCCGGGGTGGATTCTAGCAACAGCAGGATCACCGCCCCACGTGGGGCCTTCCGTGGTTACAACGGATTCATGCAGTTCAGGCATACAGGATGTCGGCAAGCACGGTCAGCTGACCTATGTGCCGTGGTCGCTCCGGCGCGACGATATCGTCGCCCACCTTCAATGCGACGCATTTGATCAGTTCGGTCCTGGTCAACGAGGAGCGCTGCAGGACCGTCTCGATGCGCTCATTGGCGAAGGCACTCAACTTCATCGACAACCGCTTGGCCGGTCCGCCCGCCTCCAGTTCTGCCGATCGTTTGGCCAGCGTCGCGAGCCCGGCTGATGTCTCCTGGCCGTGCGCGTAGCGGTTTACGTAGAAGAAGAACAACCGTTTGCGGAAGTCAGGCGTCGCCAGGGGCGTGATGCGGGCGGCAGCGGCATCCAGCATTTCAACGAACACTGATGGCACGTTGACCTCGAACGAGCACTGCTGCGCCGAACGCGCATTGGCCACCGCCGGCGTTGACTGGGCCGGGACAAGGATCACATCACCGCAGGTGTCGCACCGCCCCACCAGAATGTCGCGCGCGATCGCGCGCCCATCAGAGAACGGCACGTCACGGTATTCAAAGGTCGCGGTGACCCGACCGTCCTGATGACATAGGGCCTCCCTGTGATCCCCTTCGCGGTAGAGCTTCATGGCCGTGTGGACTCTTGTCGGTGAACGCTGATGAACGTCGTATCGAAAAGGAAGTAGAACTTCACGTACCAGCCACCGGTGAGGATCTCGTGCACCCGGATGCCAGCATCCCTGTGGTGGGGCGAACTGCGGTGATCCTGCCCCCGCGCACGCTTGAGAATTGCGGCTAGTTCCGAGGCTCCGATACGCCCGGTCAGCAGCAGATTCTTGCTGCTGATGTCGCGGCGGACTTCGTGCAAGAAGTTGCCCGCCTGCAGGTCTCGGATCACCTGTTGCTTGGCTTCGTTGAATCCCACCATACACCATCCCATACGATACGTATCGTATCGAACACAGGCGCGAGCACCGTGTTCAGCGTAGGCATGGGGCGCAGCGCCGGAAGTCAGCCAATCCATTGTCGTGGTGCAGGGGAACATCGCTGAGTGCGTGCTGGCTAACGCAGGCGCGCATGCGCTAGAATGCGCGCCTGCCATCGCCCAGCGATGTGCAGTCCGGACCGGGTTCCAGGCGCTTCGCGCTGCGCCCCATGGCCGTGACAGGTCGCCAGCAAGGTGACCACGTCTCTATGGTGGCCCCGTCGGCCCCTCGCGACGCTAGATCGAAAATCCCGCCAGGGCCGGAAGGCAGCAACGGTATCGATCGACGCGGGCGCCGAGGTCAGCCGGCGGGGTCGCCACCTTTTCAGCCCCACCCTTCCAGCGCCGAAGGCTGCGGCAGGAGCCGCTGCCAACGTCGCTTGCGACGGCCCGAAGGGTGCCGGTCAGGAAGACCGGCATAGCCATGCCCGGCGAGCGCGAAGCGCGGCCAGCGTCAGTTCCTGCGATCCCGGAAAAATCCCGCCGCCGAGCACGGCTCGGCGCTGCCTGTTCGTAGCGCGCGTCAGGGCGCCTGCATCGCCGTCGGCGCTGCCAGCGGCACGCATTCGCCCGGCATCGCAACGCGGTGGCCACGCGCGCGCAGTGCATCGCCGTCGGCCTCGCTGGCGTAGTGGTAGAGCATCATCCGCGCCTGCAGTGCCGCGCTGTATTCGCGCTCCAGGTCATCCACGCCGGTGTGCGACGGGTTGCCGTGCAGGCCGCAGTCATGGGCGATCAGTTCGTTGTCATCGGCAAAGCGCGCGAGCATTTCCGGGATCGGGCGGGTATCCCCGCTCCAGGTCAGCGCGCCCTTCAGGCGCAGCCCATAGGCCGTCTCCGGCCAGTGATGGCGCGCGGGGAATACCTCTAGCCGCACCCCCTCGTGCCAGAACGCATCACCGACCACGATCAGCTGGAAGGCATCCCAGAAGTTGGCGCCGCCCTCGGCCAGCACGTTCGGGTAATCGCCGATGCGCCTGTGCAGCAGCGGCACTACCGGCGCCGGCACATACAGCCGCACCTTGCCGCGGCGCTGCGCACTGAAGAAGGTATCCACGAACAGGCGCTCGAAGCCTGCGACGTGGTCCAGGTGCACATGGGTGACGAACAGCGCCTGCGGCATGTGGCCGTAGTGCGCCTGGAACGCGGTCAGTCCTTCGCCGCCGCAGTCGATGGTCAGCCACGGCCGGCCATCGCGTTCGATCACCGACATCGGCGAACCCAGCTCCACCGCCGACGCATTGCCGACGCCGAGGAAACGCAGCGACCAATCCATCAGGTTCCCCGGTTCCACGCCAGGTCGTAGGCACGGCGCAGGCGGGCGAAATCTTTTTCCACGTCATCGGTGCTGCGCTCGCCGCGCAGTTTCAGCAGTGAACGAAGCAGGCGCTTGAGATTGCGCTCGCGCCAGGCGGTGGCCGGGATGCGCTGCACGCCCCGATCGAAGTCGATCAGCCAACCATGCCCGTTGCCATCGAACAGGATGTTGTGCGCGTTGAGGTCGGCGTGGTCCAGCCCGGCGCGATGGAAGCGCGCAATCAGGCGTCCGGTTTCTTCCCACGGCGCGCCGCGGCCGGCGACCAGGGCACGGTCGGCCAGCGAACGGACGTCTTCGATGCGCTCCATCAGGATCGCGCAGCGGTAACGCAGGCCTTCGCGCATGTAATACGCAGCGATGGGCCGTGGCACCGGCAGCTTGAGTTCGCGCAGGGCACGCATCAGCCGGAATTCGGCGAAGCTGCGGGTGTGCTGCGAGCCGCGCCACAGGTACCTGTCGCGGCTCAGCTTGGCCACCAGGCCACCGCGCAGGTAGTGCCGCAGCACGCTGGGGCCGAACGGCGCGTCGATGAACCAGGCACTGCCGCGGCCGCCCTCACCCACCGGCCGCGCCCGCTCTCCCCAGTGCTGGGGCGAGAACAGACTGGCGTCGGCTTGCCGCAGCCGTTCGCGGTCGAACAGAATGGCACCCATCCCGCGACCATCACGGCAAGGCGTCAGCGCTTCATTGGCGTCGAATGCGACCATTCCTTCGAGTCTAACAACACCATGGCATCACCGTCCCCTTCCCTGTGCCTTTTGCGTTTGTCCGCGCTGGGCGACGTGACCCATGTCGTGCCGCTGGTACGCACTTTGCAGGCCGCGCGGCCGGGCTTCCCGATCCACTGGGTGATCGACAAGGTCGGCTTGAAACTGCTGGACGGGCTGCCCGGAGTGACCTTCCACGCCTACGACAAGAAGACAGGACTGGCAGGCATGAAGGCCCTGCGCGCGGAGCTTCCGGCCGAGCGCTTCGATGCCCTGCTGCAGATGCAGGTGGCGTTCCGGGCCAACGTGTTGTCGGCCTTCATACCCGCCCGTCGCCGGATCGGTTATGACCGCAGCCGCTCCAAGGATCTGCATGGGCTGTTCATCAACGAACGCATCCCGGACCGCCCCGGCATCCATGTGCTGGATGCCATCGGCAGCTTCTGCGAGCCGCTGGGCCTGACCCAGACCGAGGTCAGCTGGGACCTGGCGGTACCGGACCAGGCGCATGCCTGGGCGCAGGCGCAGTGGCAGGACGATGGGCGGCCGGTGCTGATGATCTCCCCGTGTTCCAGCCATGAGCGCCGCAACTGGTATGCCGAGCGCTACGCCGCGGTGGCCAACCACGCCAGCGCGCGCGGGTGGCGGGTGGTGCTGTGCGGCGGCCGGAGCGAACTGGAACGGCGCACCGCCGATGCCATCCAGGCCCAGCTGGTGCAGCCGGCGCTGGACCTGGTCGGCAAGGACACGCTGAAGCAGTTGCCGGCCCTGCTGGCCCGCGCGGCGCTGGTGATGACCCCGGATTCCGGGCCGATGCACATCGCCAACGCGATGGGCACCAAGGTACTGGGCCTGCATGCGGCCAGTAACCCGCACCGCAGTGGGCCGTATTCGGACCGCCGCTACTGCGTGGACCGCTATGACGATGCGGCGCGCAAGTACCTGGGCAAACCGGCCAGCGCGCTGAAGTGGGGCACCAAGATCGAGTTCGACGACGTGATGGAACTGATCACCGTGGAGGACGGGATCGCTGCGTTCGAACGCTACGCCGCCGACCGGCAGTGACGGCCCGGTAGTGACGGCCGCTGGCCGTCACCCTGGAAGCATGACGGCCAGCGGCCGTCACTACCCGTCAATCTTGAAGCATGACGGCCAGCGGCCGTCACTACCCGGGCTGTCAGCCAGCGCGGTAGTCCTTGTATGACTTCTCTTCCACATACGCCGAACCCAGCGCCAGGTTGATCGCCTTCTTGATGCGCGCGCGTTCGTCGTTGCGCAGGTAGACGCTGCGCGCCAGCGCGACGAAGGCATCACCGAAGTCACCGGCCTTGTCCTGCAGGCGGATGTTGTCTTCGATGTCCCACAGTTCTTCGTTGACGGCCTTCAGCTCGGCACGCAGCTGGGCCACGTCCTTGCCGCCGGCCGGGTGGGCCATCCAGGTCTTTTCCAGCGCGGAGAGCTCGGTGCGCACGTTGGCCAGCTTGGCCTCGTCACTGATGCGCTCGGACTTGATCTGCAGGATGGAGATCTTGTCGAGCAGTTCGCCGAAGGCGACGGGGACGAGGATTTCAGCGGTCATGGGAGCACTCTCTGGAAGCAGAGGGACATGATAGCGCGCGGGGGATGGTGGGCCAGCCTGCGGCTGTCCGGTTCTGCTCCTGCAGAACCGTCGAACCCCGCGGGGGTCTCTCTCCTGCCCCGCTCGGCCAGGCAAAAAAGAAAAGGGCCACCCGTTGGGTGGCCCTTTTCTTATTGTCTGGCGGAGAGGGGGGGATTCGAACCCCCGAGGCGCTATAAACGCCTGCCTGATTTCGAGTCAGGTACATTCAACCGCTCTGCCACCTCTCCGGTTCCCCCGGCGTACCGGGGACGCGCATGATACGAGGATGCGCGGATATTCACAAGCCATCACCAGCAAGAAAGTGAAACTGCGCTGACTTCGCGGCTTGTCGGATGTCCGCCCCACCGCGATGATGGCGTTCTCCCTGCTGCATCCCCCTTTCCTGCGCGCTCCCCCATGATCGAATTCGGACACCTGACCCACCCCGGCCTGCGCCGCGCGCTGAACGAAGACACCTACTACGGGGACGGTGAGCTGGCACTGTGGCTGGTCGCCGATGGCATGGGCGGACACGCCTGTGGCGAGGTGGCCAGTGCGCTGGCACGCGAAACCATCGTGCGCGAGATCCGCCGCGGCGCGCCACTGGCCCAAGCCATCCGCACCGCGGACGAGGAGATCATCCGTGCCTCGCGCCGCCGCAACGACACCCTGCCGATGGGCACCACCGTGGTGGCCGCCCGCGTGCAGGGCAACCGCTACGAAGTGGCGTGGGTCGGCGACAGCCGGGCCTACCTGTGGCGCGACGGCCAGCTGGCCCAGCTCAGCCAGGACCACAGCGTGGTGCAGGAGATGCTGGCCCAGGGCAACCTGACCCCGGAACAGGCGCGCGCGCACCCGCATCGCAACGTGGTCACCCAGGCACTGGGGGTGACCGATCCGGCGCATCTGAACGTGGCCACCACCGCCGGCGAGCTGCGCCCGGGCATGCAGCTGCTGCTGTGCAGCGACGGGCTCACCGAAGAGCTGGACGACAGCGGGATTTCCCGCACGCTGGCCTTCGATGACACCAGTGCGCAGGAATGCGTGGATTCGCTGGTGGCCGCCGCACTGGATGGCGGCGGTTCGGACAACATCACCGTGGTGCTGGTGCGCTGCCACTGAGGCAGCGGTCAGCGACAGGCAGTGCCGACGCCGGGCGTCAGGCGACGGCGGCCTCTTCCTGCTTCGGGCCATCCCACAGCGCGTGGCCGGCCTTCTTGCGCAGGCGCTCCAGGCGCGCGGCGTGGGCTTCCAGTTCCGATGCGGTGGCCTGCACGCGCGGGCGCGGCAGCAGCTTGGCCGGGTCGAACCCTGCCAGCGCCAGCGCCGCCGCACTGCCCTCTTCGCCCAGGTCGAAACCGAGGTCGTCCTGGCCGGAGGTCAGCGCGATGTACACATCGCCGAGGATCTGCGCATCGAGCAGCGCGCCGTGCAGCTGGCGGTGCGAATTGTCCACGCCCAGCCGCTTGCACAGCGCATCCAGCGAATTGCGCTGGCCGGGGAACCGCTCGCGCGCCAGCGCCAGCGTATCCACCACCGTGCAGCGGTCGGTGATCTTGCCGAACTGCGGCCCCAGCTTGGACAGTTCGTTGTCCAGGAAGCCCAGGTCGAAGGCCGCGTTGTGGATGATCAGCTCGGCGCCGTCGATGAAGGCCAGGAAGGCTTCGGCCACCTGCGCGAAGTCCGGCTTGTCGGCCAGGAAATCCAGGGTCAGCCCGGTGACTTCCTGCGCGCCCGGTTCGAAGTCGACGTCCGGCTTGAGATATTGGTGGTAATGGTTGCCACTGGGGCGGCGCTTGAACAGCTCCACGCAACCGATTTCAACGACGCGGTTGCCCTTCTGCCAGGCCAGGCCAGTGGTTTCGGTATCCAGGATGATCTGACGCATGGGCTCAGTTTACCGCCATGCCGGTGTCGCGCACCCGGGTGGCCGCTTCACGCGCCAGCACGTCCACGCGTTCGTTGTCCGGGTCGCCGGAGTGGCCCTTCACCCAGCGCCAGTCGATCTGGTGGCGCAGGGTCGCCGCGTGCAGGCGCTCCCACAGTTCGCGGTTCTTCACCGGCGAACCGCCGGCGGTCTTCCAGTTCTTGCGGATCCAGCCGGGCAGCCATTCGGTCAGGCCCTGGCGCACGTACTGCGAATCGGTGAAGAGCACGATCTGGCAGGGTTCGCTCAGCGCTTCCAGGCCGGAGATGGCGGCCATCAGCTCCATCCGGTTGTTAGTGGTGTTGGGCTCGCCGCCGCTCAGTTCGCGTTCGTGCGCCTTGTAGCGCAGCAGGGCCGCCCAGCCGCCCGGGCCAGGGTTACCGAGGCAGGAGCCGTCGGTGTGTACTTCAATGGTTTTCATGCGTTTCCAGGATCGAACGGGTCATGCCGGGGGTGGCGATCGGCCCCTGCCAGCGTACCTTCAGGGGCGTGGGCCCCGGCAAGGCAAACGTGCGCTTTTCGGCGCTGAACAGACACGCCGCGCGCAGCGGCGCCATTGTGCCGCCGCCAGCGCCGGACGGCCACAGCGGGCCGATGTAACGAGTGGGCCCGCATTCCAGGCCGACCTGCTCCAGCAGCTGGCGCAGGCGCTGCGGGGTGCGCACCACCATGCCATGCCGCCGCCACTGGGTGCGGTAGGGGCTGAACGGGTTGAGGCTGCTCAGGAACAGCTTGCCGCTGGGCATCAGCACGCGATCACACTCGGCCAGCAGCAGCGCCGCATCGGCGGCCGTCACGTGCTGCAGCACGATGGCGTGGACGCTTTCATTGGGCAGCGGCAACGGCAGCGCGCAGCGCGCTTCACCGGCATACCCGGTGCCGTCGCGGTACAGCCGCAGGCCACGCCCGCCCAGCGCCGCGCCCTGCAGCCAGCGCGGGCTGGGGCTGATCCACAACCACGGCTGCGCGGGCAGTCCGGCCAGCTGTGGCAGCAGCAACTGCTGCTCCAGCTGATACAGCAGCTGCGCCGGTTCGCTGTCGAACCACGTTTCGGGTGTCGCTTGACGGAGGCTCTGCAGCGCGGGCATGGTCCGATTCTATGCGACTCACTGCCCTGCCCGCATTGGCGGACAATTACATCTGGTGCCTGGCCGGCGACGACGGCGCGGCCGTGGTCGTCGATCCCGGCGATGCCGCGCCGGTGCTGGCTGCGGTCGAGGCCGGACTGCGGCCGCAGGCAATCCTGCTCACCCATCACCACGACGACCACATCGGCGGTGTCCGCGCGCTGCAGGCGCGTTTCCCCGGCATCAGGGTGATTGCGCCAGAGGAACCGCGCATTCCGATGGCGACCGAACGCGTAGCCGATGGTGAACGCGTTCAGGCAGTGGGGCGGACGTTCCACGTAGTATCCGTGCCCGGGCACACCCTCAGCCATGTCGCGTTTCACACTGATGAACACCTTTTCAGTGGAGATGCATTGTTCAGCCTGGGCTGTGGGCGCCTGTTCGAAGGTACGCCGTCCCAGCTGCTCGCCACCATGCGCAGCCTGGCGTCCCTGCCGGCCCAGCTGCTTGTCTGCTGTGCCCACGAATACACCGTGTCAAATGCCGTCTTCGCGCGGCATGTCGACCCCGCCAACGCTGCCCTGAGGCAGCGCCATGAGGAGGCACTGGCCATGCGCCGCGATGACCGCTCTACCCTGCCCGTGCTGTTGGCAGACGAATTACGAAGCAATCCGTTCCTGCGTACCCACACCGCGCCCATCCGTGCGGCGGTGTCGGCTCATCTGGGGCGGGAGATCACCGACGATGTCGAGGTGATGGCCGGACTTCGGCACTGGAAAGACGGCTTTCGCGCATGAGGCGCCGAAGTACATCGCTCGCCCTGGGGATCATGCTGGGGCTTGCCGGAACCGCCAACGCGCAGTCTTTGGGCGCGGGCCTGACCCAGAACCTGGCCGGCGCCGCCGCCTTGCCGCTGGATGCGTCGACCCTGCCCGCCCCCAGCGTGCGCAATGGCCAGGACATCTTCGCCAGCTTCCGCGAAGGCCTGGCTGAACCGACCTGCGATGCGGAGGCCACCAGCCCGCGCTGGCAGAAGCAGTTCGCCCATGCGCCGGCCCGGCTGGCCAACCAGAACGATGATGCGCTGGTGCTGTTCGGCTACGTGGTGGAAGAACTGCGCAAAGCCAGCCTGCCCACCGAGTTCGCCCTGATTCCGTTCGTGGAAAGCGGCTACCGTCCGAGCGCGCGCAGCGCGGCTGGTCCGGCCGGCCTGTGGCAGTTCATCGCCACCACCGCGCGCAACCATCGCGTGCCCATGAGCGAAGGCTATGACGGCCGTCTGTCGGCGGTGGATTCCACCCAGGCCGCAGTGCGCTACCTGAAGACCCTGCACGGGATGTTCGGCGGCGACTGGCGTCTGGCCACCATGGCCTACAACGCCGGCGAATACCGTGTGCTGCAGGGCCTGCGCAAGGCCGGCATGAATGCCACCAATGCGGTGCCGGCGGAGCTGCCGGGCCTTTCGCCGGTCACCCATGCCTATGTTGAAAAGCTGCATGCCCTGGCCTGCGTGCTGGAAAACGCGGAAGAGCAGCCGTCGGTGATGGCCTCGCTGGACCGCACCGTGCCGGTGCTGAAGAGCCACACCCTGCCGGCCGGCACCAGCGTGCAGCAATGGGCGGCCCAGCGTTCGCTGGACCCGGCGCGGATTGCCCGACTGAACCCGGCCGCCAGCGGCCGTGGCCGTCCGCAGAGCGCCCCGGTGCGCCTGCTGGCACCGGTCAATACGCCGGCCGTGGATGCGTCGGCGATGGTGGCCAGCCTGGATGAGGCCGCGATGCCGGCCGTCGCCGTTGCATCGGCCCAGCCGGCGCCGGCCGCAGCACGCAGCGTGGCCAGCGCGGCAGACCGCCCGCGCAACCGCCGCCATACCGTGCGCAACGGCGAATCACCATGGACCATCGCGCGCCGCTACGGCATGCCGGTCAAGGCGCTGCTCAGCCTGAACGGCCTCAGCGGCAAGGCCGTGCTGAAGCCCGGCGCGGTGCTGCGCGTCGAAGACTGATCGTCAACGTACCTCGGCGGCGCCGGGCACGGCTTGGCGCTACCAATGGAACGCGCAACAAAAAGCCCGGCAGTGCCGGGCTTTTTGTTTGCCGCCGCGGCCAACCCTTACAGGTTGGCTTCGGTGGTCTGTACGACGAAACGCTTGCGGGTCGACTTGATGAAGGCGTCGGCCGCGGCCATGCCGTCGATCTGGCTCAGCTGCTGCTTGAGCTGCTGGCGCTGTTCGGCGGTGACTTCCTTGACGTCGCCCGGGGTGACCTTGGTCACCGCGAACACCACCGCACGACCCTGCACGTCCACCTTGCCGTAGCTCGGCTTGCCTTCGGCCGGCAGCGCCGCACCGAACACCGCGCGGTTGATCTCCGCGGTCGGTACCGGCTGGGTGCGCGGCAGGCCCGGCATCGGGCTGACCTGCAGCTTCTCGCTTTCAGCAAGCGCCTGCAGCGTCTGGCCGCCCTTCAGCTTGGCCAGCAGCGCATCGGCGGCCTTCTCGGCGGCCTGGCGGGTGCGGTCGGCGTGCACGGCGGCGATCACCTGCTCGCGTGCCTTTTCCAGCGGGATGGCCTGCTCCGGGGTATGTTCGGCCACGCGGATCACCACGCTGTGGCTACCCGATTCGTCCAGCGCGATCGGATCGCTGGAGGTGCCGTCCTGGACCAGGATGTCGGAGAACGCAGCGCGCAGCACGGCCGGGTTGGCGGCGATGCCGGTGGCATCCTGGCGGGTGAACGGACCGACGGTCTGCAGCGGCAGGTTCACCGCCTTGGCGGCAGCGGCCAGGTCGCTGGGGCTCTTGTTGGTCGCATCGACCACGCGGCCGGCCAGCTCGGTGTAACCGCGCTCGCCATCAGCCTTGGTCTGCTCGGCCATCAGCTGGTCGCGCACGTCTTCGAACGAACGTCCTTCACCACCGCGCACTTCGCGCACCTGGATCACGTGGTAGCCGAAGTCGGTCTTGACCGGGCCGATGATGTCGCCGGCCTTGGCCGCGAACACGGCATCTTCGAACGGCTTGACCATCGCACCGCGATCGACCCAACCCAGGTCGCCGCCCTGCTCCTTGGACCCGGTGTCATCGGAGTTGGCCTTGGCCAGCGCGGCGAAGTCGGCGCCTGCCGCCTTGGCTTCGGCAGCCAGCTTGGCGGCCTTGGCTTCAGCGCCGTCGCCGGTGCTGATCAGGATGTGCGAGGTCAGGCGCTGTTCCGGCGTGGCGAAGCGTGCCTTCTCTTCGTCGTAGCGCTTGCGCAGGCTGGCTTCGTCCGGCGCGGCCGGTGCCGGCAGCGTGGCGCCATTGATTTCCACGTATTCCAGCTTGACCGACTCGACCTGGCGGAAGTCCTTGGTGTGCGCGTCATACCACTGCTTGATCTGCGCATCGGTGACCGGTGCGGTGTCGGCCGGCTGCTCGGGCAGCATGGCGATTTCGACGTCGCGGGTTTCACCCAGCAGCTTGAGCAGGCGCTCGGTCTCGGCTTCGGTGACGAAGCCGGAGTTCTGCAGCGCGCTGGGAATGATCGACTGCTGCAGGCTGGTGCGCACCAGCTGTTCGAACATCGCCGGGGTGCGCGGCGGATTGCCGCTGGCCAGCGCGATGCGGTACTGGTCGCCGTTGAACTTGCCATCGGGGCCAAGGAAAGCCGGGATGGTGGCAATGTATTCGCGCACGGCGGCATCGCCGATCACCACGCCGGACTGTTCGCCAGCCAGGCGCACGACCTGTTCGTCGATCAGCTGGTCCAGCACGGCGAGCTTGTTCTCGGCGCTTTCAAAGGCGCGCGGATCGAAGTCTTCACCCTGCTGCTGGCGCACGCGGGCGCGCTCCTGCTCGAAGCGCTCGCGGAATTCCTGCGACGTGATTTCGTGGTGCTTCCACAGCAGGCGGGCCGGCCACCAGGACGGTGCCGAGGACCACCAGGACGGCGGTGCCGATACTTTGGCCACGTTCTGCGCACCGACGCCACCGAGGTAGCTGCTATCGATGACGAACAGGAACGGGATCATCAGCAGCCCCAGGATCACGGTGACGATCCAGCCCGAGGTCTTGTCGCGAAGTTTCTGCAGCATGGGAAAAATCATGGCCTTGGTGGCGAGCCGCGCAGTGTAACCCGCTTCAGGCGCAGGCTCCAAAGCAGGTGCCACGCGGGGCGCGGCGCGGCCCTATGCAAGGCATAAAAAATGTCCGCTGTCAAGTCTTTGATGAAGGTATGCGGCGGTGCGAAAGGTCTTGCGGAGCAACAAGTTAGGCCAGATTTCGGCCATCGAGTGCTCTTGCTGCTTTTCTGGCTAGGTGCCGCATAGGTGCTTCGCGGTAGCAAGCCCAGGGGCGGCGCAGCGGGCAAGGTCGCACTGTCATCATAGCCGTGGCTTGTCGCAAGCAGCCTCTCAAAACGAAAGCGCAGCCGGTGGGCTGCGCTTTCGTTTTGGGGCGGATGGTGGATGCGTCCGCATCGTCAGCTTGGCTTCGGCGGCGCGCCCTTACCCGTGCCTCCCTTCCTGAATCCCCGGTCGCCCGCGATGAACGCCTCCAGCATGTGCGGGATCAGCGTCACGGCATCGACGGCCTCGCCATACGCCTGCGCGTGCAGCGCGGCGTAGTGATCGAGGTCGGCTTTCAGTCCGGCCGGGCAGGCAAAGGTCAGCTTTGTGGATTCCGTTTTCGGTAGCGGCCCGAGCCGCAGCTTGCGCGTCGTCATCGTGAAGTCCCCTTGTTGAAGAACAACGGCTGGTAGGGCCGCAGCACCAGGTCGCGGTTGGCGATGATGCGAACCGGCAGGCCCGGCCGCTCGGTCAGCGTCGTCTGGATGTTCATGTTCCGCCGGGTCATCTCCTGCCCGACCTGATTGATGCTGTCCTGCGCGCTGTCGCGCCCGGCGATGATGATGCGGTCGCCATTCTGGCGGTTCTCGGGCGCGGCCAACTCGGCGCCGACGCCCAGCAGCGTGGTCAACGCTGCGCCAGCGAAGATGCGGCCCCAGTGGTAGTCCACGTCGTCTTCCAGCCCGGCATAGCCGGCCGGGTCGGCTCCGACCAGGTTGTCGAGCGTGAGCGAAGACGTGTCAGGCAGGATGATCCGGTTCCACACCAGCTGCACGCGACTCTGCCCGTAGCTGACCTGGCTGTTGTAGCGACCCAGGATGCGCGAACCCTGCGGGATCAGCAGAAAGCGCCCAGTAGCTGTGTCATAGACCGGCTCCGTCACCGTGGCGATCACATCGCCCGGTAAATCCGACTTGATGCCCGTCACCAGCGCCCCGGCGATGACCGTCCCGGCCATCACCTGATACGGCGAGGCCGGCAGCGTCAGATTGCCGGAATTACGGGTTTCCGTGGTTCCGGCTTTCTGGAACGCCTCTTTCTGGTCTTGCCGGTTCTGTACCGCCGTCGGGTCGGCAGGCTGGGCCGCCGTCGAGGCCGGCCCGGCCGCGATCGGGTCGAACGCCGCATTGGCGGCGAAGCCCGGCGCGGCGGCGACCTGCGACTGAGCCGTCGGCGCGGCCTTCTGCGTGCCTGAGCGGAAGAACACCGACGAAGCCGCAGCCGCTTCGGCCTCTTTGCGCAGCGCATCGTTCGGGTCGTTGCCAGGCGCCGCATAGGTGGCCGTTACCGGCTGCTGCGACTTGACGATGGCCGGGCCAAGATCGCCTGGCAGCGGTGGCCCCAGCTCGGGAACGGCAGGCGGCAAGGCCGGCGGCAGCTTGGAGTAGTCCGCCGGCAGCGCATCCAGCCCTTCGGACTTGGAGACACGATCGACGTTGTAAAGCTCGGTCTGCTCGTTGGCCCCGCGCCGCTGCGGTTGCAGCGACCACATCAGCGCGCCGAGTACGGCGACCGACAGGCCGCCGGTGAGGATGGCCAGCGTGCGTCGGTTCAGGCGCGTGACCGGGCGCGGCTGGGCGCGCAGCGCCACCGCCTCGGGTGCGATCTTGCCCGCCGCCTGCGGCGCGGCAAGGTCGGGCGTGTCGTCCTGACTCATGGTCAGTTCCTCCGCGCCACGCCGTCGGTGCGCTCGATTCGCACCACGTCGCCGCCATCACCGCCCAGGCGCAATTCGGCCGCACCAAAGAGGCGATCCACGATGTAGTACGGCGAACGGAAACGGTAGTTGACGAGCTGGCCGTCACCCTGCGCGCCGATAACGAACAGCGGCGGCAGTTCGCCTTGCGCGATACCCGGCGGAAACTGGATATAGACCTTCTCGCCATCATCGAAGGCCCGCTGCGGTTTCCACGGCGGATTGCTGCCGCTGATCGCGTAGCGAAAGCGGATCTTCTCCAACGCCAAGCCGGTATCGACCGGTGCGGCTGTCTGTGCGGCCTGCGACTGGCGCTGCAACGCCAGCATCCGGTCTTTCGGGTAGTCCCATGACACCGACGCCATCCATGCCTTTTCCGTTGAGGTCAGTTCCAGCAAGTACGTCCGCCGGCTGGTGGTGATGACCAGATTGGTTTTCAGGCCCGAGCGGGTGGGCTTGACCAGCACGTTGACGCGCAGCGCCTCGCCGCTGCCGCTGGACGTGTCGCCGACGATCCAGCGCACGGTGTCGCCAGCGGCGACCGTCACCAGTTCCTCACCGGGCTGGAGCGAAACCACAGTGACGCGCCCCGGCGCCGCATAGACCTGATACAACGCGCCGTCGCTGTACGGCCACACTTGGATCGCATTGACGTAGCCCTCGCGGGTCGGCGCGATACGCGCCTCGGCATTGGCGCGCGAGACGCGCACCTTCTCGTCGGCCGGCTCCGGCACGGTCGCTGCCCCGTCTAGCTCCGGCAGCGGCTTCAACTGCGCCGGCAGCGCCAGCGGCTCAGGGACGGCGACGACTTCGATGGGCTTGGGTGGCTCGGGCAGCGGCTGCGCCCGTACCGGCTCATCGAGCGAGATGGTCGGCGGCGGCTTGCCTTGCGAGGCGCAGCCCAGCAATGACGACGTGGTGGCCGCGAGCATCAGCACGAAAGCGTAAAAGCGAAAAGGCAGGTTCATGGTTTGGCTCCTTCGGAAGAATCCAGTTCGCGGCTCCACGACAGGCCGTTGACGTAGATCCCCAGCGGGTTCTTGCGCAGGCGCTGTTCGGTGCGCGGGGTTTGCAGGACGGTTGAAAGCACCGCGTTCCAGCGTTCGGTGCCAGCGGGTGCGCCATTGACGAACCGCTGTTCCGTCCAGCGGACGTTGAACGAGGCATCGCTCGCGCGCGTGACGCTGGTGATCTGCACCGTCACCGATTCGCGGCCGACGCGGGCGAACGGATCGTTCTTGCTCGCGTAGTCGTTGAGCACGGCCGCGCCCTTGTCGGTGGTGTAGTCGTAGGCATCGAGCCAGTTCTGCCGCACCACGATGGGGTCGATGGACAGCGAGCGCACCAGCGTCACGAAGCGCGCCAGGTGGTGCGCGATCTGCGCATCGGCGGGCCGATACGGCGTGGCGGCCTCGCCCACGGTACGCACCTGGCCGGATTGATCGACCTCGATCACGTAGGGCGTGACGATGGACTGGGCCGAGCGCCAGACCAGACCGCCGGCCATCAGCAGCGCGAGCGTGAGGCAGCCGAAGGCCATCAGCCGCCAGTTCTTCGCCTGCACACGGGCCGAGCCGATGCGTTCGTCCCACACTTGGGCGGCGGCTTGATACGGAGTGGCAGGCTGCGGCGTATCGGCATAGCGCACCTGCGGTCGTTTGAATCGCATGGTCAGTTCTCCTTGTGAATCGCTTTAGTCGTCGGAGCCGCGCAGGCTCGGGCCTTGCCCGGAGCCGCCGCCATCGCCACCGCGCAACGTGTGTGCGGCAGTGGTCGCGGCATGGGTGATCTGCTGGCGGCGGTGCATCCGCTTGGCCCATGCGGGTTGCTCTTGCTTCTGCGAGCTGGCGGAGCTGTCTGTGGCTTCGCCTGCGGCCGCCTGGCCGGAGCCAGCACCACCGGGCGCAGCACCGGCACCGGCTTCTGTGCCGTTCCATCCAGCGCGGAAAGAGCCGGCCATCTTCTGCGCTACGCCGGACGCGCCAGATGCGGCGCTGCGCCCGGCAGACTGCGCGCCGGTCTTGGCGACATTGCCTAAGCCGGCCATTGCGCCCTTGGCGCCGCCGCCCGCAGCGGCGGAACCGGCCTGGAACGCCGAGCGTGCGCTACCGGCCGCCGAGGTGGCGGCACGCGCACCTGCGCCGGCCAGCTTGGCGGCCGCCGGCGCCATGCGTGCTCCGGCCATGACCGCACCGCCCACGCCGGTTGCGGCAGCACCAATGGCAACGGCCGTGCCGGCGGCGCCAATGGCAGCACCGGCCATCGCGCCGGCGCCAAGCTGCGGCGCACCGGATACCAGGCCGGTGGCGATGCCGGGGCCGAAGATGCCCAGCGCCAGCAGCGCGAGCGAGGCCAGCATCACGACAAGGGCGTGGTCGATGGAGGGTTCGTCGGGATGAACCTGGAACTCCGCGAACAGGCCCGAGCCAATGCCGACGATGACGGCCAGCACCAAGACCTTGATGCCCGACGACATCACATTGCCGAGCACTTTTTCCGCGAGAAACGAGGTCTTGTTCCAGAGCGCGAACGGCACCAGCACGAAGCCGGCGAGCGTGGTCAGCTTGAACTCGATCAGCGTGATGAAAAGCTGGATCGCCAGCACGAAGAAACACAGGATGACGGTGAGCCAGGCGAGGAACATCACCACGATGGGGTCGATGTTCACGAAGACTTCGGGGAATCCGGCCATCTCGCCGATCTGCTCCAGAATCGGTGCGCCAGCGTCGATGCCCGTCTTGGCCAGCCGGCCCGGCTGAAGAAAGTTCTCCATCGTCATGGCCGAGCCGGTGGCCGTCAGGCCCAGCCCGGCGAACGAGCGGAAGACGATGCCGGCCAGCCAGTTGAAGTTGCCGATGATGTAGGCGAAAGCACCGACGTAGAGCACCTTGCGCAGCAACTTGGCGATCACGTCCTCGCCCTGGCCGGTAGCGTGGCTCATGGCCCAATACAAGCCGGCGATGGTCATGTCGATGACGATCAGCGTGGCCGTCAGGAACGCCACTTCACCTTGTAGCAGGCCGAACCCCGAGTCGATGTAACGAGAGAACGTATCGAGGAAGCGGTCGATGATGGTCACGTCGTTCATGGGGTGTCCTCTTCAATGGGTTCATCGAAGCTCGCCGGAATCGGCGGCAGCTCGGCCAGCGTCCGGTATTCGTCCGGCCCGGCCTGGCCGGAGAAGAAGCGCCGCCGGAAGGCTTCGGCGGCGGCGCGGCAGTCGTCTTCGTCCACGGCCTGCCGGTCGTCCGCGCACTGCGCACGCAACGCCTTGAGCCGCACAGGATCGGCAACCAATGCGTCGGCCAAGTTCTCGGCTGGCTGCTGGCCGCACGCGGTCAGCAGCAGGGCCAGCAGCGAAACCGACAAGATGGGAGCGCATCGCATGGCGGCCTCCGTCAGTTGTTGTAGAAATTGATGGACTGCGGCGTGTACGGCGTGCCGGTGCCGAGGAAGCGCCGGCGCACTTCGCGGGCGCGCTCGGTGGCTGCCGCCTGCCGCGCCAGTTCCAGCGACGCCGCGCGGTCTTGCGTGATCCGGAGCTGCTGGGACTGGATCGACTGCTTGGCCTGCAAGGCAAGAAGCTGGTTGGTCGCCTGCTGCGCCTGCAAAGCGCCGGTGGCCGATTGGCTCTGGCTGACCAGATCGGCCAGCGCGCTTTCGTCTTGGGCCAGGTTCTGCGACACCTGCGCCTGCATCCGCATTGCGGTATGCAAGCCATCGAGCGTGTGCTTCCAGCGTTCGCGGGCGTCCTGCGCCATGCGGTCGCCGCTGATGGTCGCGGCGTACTGCTCCGGGTACAGACGGGCGAACGTGGCATCCATGCTTTGCACGTCGTAGGCCAGTCCCTGCGCCTCGGCGATCAGGCGTTCGGTAGTGGCCAGCGTGGAGCGCAGCCGGTTGACGATGTTGAAATCGAGGCTCGCCAGATTGCGCGCCTGGTTTATCAACATCTGCGCCTCGTTCTGAAGCTGATTGATCTGGTTGTTGATCTGCTCCATCGTGCGGATGGCGGTGAGCGTGTTCTGCACCAAGTTGACGGGATCAACGAAGGTCAGCGCCGCCGCCGGCTGGGCGAGCATCAGCGAGCCGGCCAGCGCGGCGGCGAGCGAAGCGGAAAGCACACGGGTCTTCATAGCGAAACCTCCAGCGGTTGAGAAGCGAGGAAAGAAGCCGCCGCCGGCGAGGACGGCAGCAGGTCGGCGGCCCAGTCGAGGCCGCGATGGCGCAGCCACGCCCCGGCAAAGCCGGGAGCGCCGGCCTGCGTCAGTACGCGGTCAATGTCACGTTGGTCTTGCGGTGTGGACGCGCCCGCGAAGGCGAGCGCGGCCGGCCCCAGGTCGAGGTCGAACAGGCGATTGCCGAGACGCGATTGGTAGTAGTAGTCGCGCTTGGGCTGGGCGGTTGCGACGATCTCGATTTGCCGGCTGTTGAGGCCGAATCCCTCGTAGATCGTGCGAATCTGCGGTTCGGTCGCCTGCGGGTTCGGCAGGAAGATGCGGCTGGCGCAGCTCTCGATGATCGCGGGCGCGATGCTCGAATCCTTGATGTCGGCGAGCGACTGCGTGGCGAAGATCACCGACACGTTTTTCTTGCGCAGCGTCTTCAACCATTGGCGAATGCGCGCGGCAAAAGATGGCTCATCGAGGAACAGCCATGCCTCATCGAGAATCAGCAGCGTGGGCGCACCGTCAAACCGTTCATCGAAGCGGGCGAACAGGTAGCGCAACACCGCCTGTACGGCGGCGGGGCTGTGCATCAGTTCTTCCATCTCGAAGCCCTGCACGTCACCGAAGCCGAGACGATCGGTTTCCGCGTCAAGCAGCTTGCCGTGCGCGCCGCCGAGCACGTAGGGCGCGAGTGCCTGCCGCAGCGAGTTCGATTGCAGCAGCACGGACAGCCCTGTGAGCGTGCGTTGTTCCACCGGCGCACCGGCAAGGCTGCCCAGCGCCGACCAGATGATCGCCTTCTCGTCGGGGCCGACCGTGACACCTTCGTGCAGCAGGCGGCCCTCCACCCATTCGGCCGCCCAGGAGCGATAGCTTTCCCGGTCGATACGCGCGAGTGGCTGGAAGGCAATGCCGCCATCGGCACCCAGGTCGTAGTGCTCGCCGCCCAGGCCCAGGATGGTGGCGCGCATCGAGCGGCCCATATCGAAGGCGAACACGCGCGAGCCGCGATAGCGGCGGAATTGCTGCACCAGAATGGCAAGCAACACCGACTTGCCCATGCCAGTCGGGCCGGCGACCAGCGTGTGCCCCACGTCGCCGATGTGCGTGACCAAGCGGAACGGCGTCGCGCCATCGGTGCGGGTGACGATCAGCGGCGGGCCGTCGAGGTGGTCGTTCTTCTCCGGCCCGGCCCACACCGCCGACAGCGGCATCATGTGCGCCAGGTTCAGCGTCGAGACGATGGGCTGGCGCACGTTGGCGTAGGCATTGCCGGGGATGGACGACAGCCAGGCATCGACCGCATTGAGGGTTTCGGGGATGGTGACGAACCCCCGGCCCTGGATGACGCGCTCCACCATGCGCAGCTTCTCGTCGGCCGCGGCCGGATCGGCATCGAGCACCGTCACCGTGGCAGTGAAGTGACCGAAGGCCACCTGATCACTGCCCAGTTCCTGCAAGGCGGCATCGGCATCGGCCGCCTTGTTGTTGGCGTCGGTATCGACCAGCGGGCTTTCTTGCTGGAAGATGGTTTCGCGCAGCAGCGCCACCACGTTCTTGCGCTTGGCGAACCATTGGCGGCGCAGGCGGCCCAGCTCCTTTTCTGCTTCGGCTTTGTCCAGGCAGAGAAAGCGCGTGCTCCAGCGGTAGGCGAAGCCCAGGCGGTTGAGGTCGTCCAACAGACCCGGCCAGGTCGAGGTCGGAAAGCCACGCACCGACACCACGCGCAGGTGCTGGTCGCCCAGCGTGGGCGCCAGGCCGCCGACCAGCGCGGAGTCGGCCAGCAGCGCGTCGATGTGGAACGGCACTTCGGGAACGCCCACGCGGTAGTGCCGCGTGGACACCGTGGCGTGCAGGTAGGTCAGCGTCTGGGCGTCATCGAGCCAGGCGATTTCCGGCATCACGCCATCGAGAAGGTCGAAGACGCGATCGGTTTCCGCCACGAAGGCATCGAGCCGACCGCGCCAGTCCACGCCGTCGCCCGGCGAGTTCTCATAGAGCAACTTGGCCGCGCGGGCGCGCGATCCCTCGGGCGGCAGGTAAGCCAGCGTCAGGTGATAGCCGCTCTCGAAGTGATGCCCTGATTCCTCGAAGGCGGCACGGCGTTCCTCATCGACCAGCCACGACAGCGGCTCAGGAAAGTCGGAGTGTGGGTAGTCCGCCGCCGACCGGCGCTCGGCTTCGATGAACAAGGCCCAGCCCGAACCCAGACGGCGCAGCGCGTTGTTGAGCCGCGCCGATGTGGCGATCAACTCGCCTTGCGTGGCGCTGTCCAGATCAGGCCCGCGAAAGCGCGCCGTGCGTTGGAAACTGCCGTCCTTGTTCAGCACCACGCCCCGCGCGATCAAGCCGGCCCAGGGCAGCCAGTCGGCGAGCAAGGCGGGCCGCTGGCGGTATTCGGCAAGGTTCAACATGGCATCCCCCTCACACGTCCAGCAGCGGCTTGTGCTTGATGTGCCGGGCGAAGACCTGCATGAACTGCGGATCGACGCGCGCGCCCCAGACCGCCAGCGAATGGCCGACGATCCAGAGCACCGCACCGGGAATCCACAGTTGCAGGCCCAGCCCGACGGCGGCGGCCAGCGTGCCGTTGGCGATCGCCACGGTGCGCGGCGCACCGCCCAGCAGGATCGGCTCGGTCAGCGAGCGATGCAGCGGAATCTCGAAGCCTGCCGCGAAGGCGTCCGGGGCACTCATACGACGGCCCCGCCGGAGAACGAGAAGAACGACAGGAAGAACGAGGACGCGGCGAACGCGATGGACAGGCCGAACACGATCTGGATCAGCTTGCGGAAGCCGCCGCTGGTATCGCCAAAGGCCAGCGCCAGGCCGGTGGAAATGATGATGATGACCGCGACGATGCGTGCCACCGGCCCCTGGATGGATTCGAGGATGGAGGTCAGTGGCCCTTCCCAGGGCATCGAGGAACCGGCGGCCTGCGCGGTGCCAGCCGTCATCAGCATGACGGCGGCCAGCAGCAGGCCGTGCTGCGCCGGCGCGGCCAGGCGCCGCAGGCGCGTGAAGGCCGAAGCCGGATTTACGGAAATGCGGAAAGCATGAATGTGCATCTGCGTCATGGCAGTTCTCCAGAGGGTTCAGGGGACGGGGAAGAAACTGGCGGCAGCTCGGGAAACGGCGTTTCCAACGCATCCGCCATGCGATAGCCCGCGCCGTCGAAACCGACGACGCGTGCGATGCTTTCGACGTGGCGCTTGCGGCCACGCCCGGCGATGTGGACGACGACGTTGATGGCCTCGGCGATCAACGCGCGCGGCGGATTCACCGCCACTTCGAGAATCAGTTGCTCCAGGCGCAGCAGCGCGCCCAAGGCGGAACCGGCGTGAATCGTGGCGATGCCGCCGGGGTGGCCGGTGCCCCACACCTTGATGAGATCAAGCGCCTCGCCGCCACGCACCTCGCCGACGATCACGCGATCAGGGCGCAGGCGCATCGTGGCGCGCACCAGCTCCTGCATCGACACGACGCCTGCGCGCGTGCGCAGCGGAACATGGTCGCGGGCGGCGCATTGCAGCTCGATGGTGTCTTCGAGCACCAGCACGCGGTCGCCCGTGGCCGCGATCTCGGCCAGTAGCGCGTTGGCGAGCGTGGTCTTGCCGGTACTGGTGCCGCCGGCGATCAGGATGTTCTGGCGCTCGCGCACGGCGCGGCGCAGGAAGTCCGCCTGCCCAGCGGTCAGGATGCCGTCGGCCACATAGCGACCCAGGCCGATGATGCTCACGGCGCGCTTGCGCAGCGCGAACGCTGGCCCCGGCGCGGCCGGCGGCAAGATGCCTTCAAAGCGTTCGCCCGTCTCGGGCAATTCAGCGGTCAAGAGCGGCTGGCCGCGATGCACTTCCGCGCCAACGTGGGCGGCGACAAGGCGGATGATGCGTTCGCCGTCGGCTTCGGGCAGTTCTACGCCCAGCGGCGCGCGGCCCATTGAGAGCCGATCCACCCACAGGGTGCGGTCGGGGTTGAGCATGATTTCCACCACGTCCGGGTCTTCGAGCGCGGCGGCGATCAGCGGCCCCATTGCCGTGCGCAGCATCTGGATGCGGCGATCCTGTGAAGTGGTGGCCGACGAACGCGGCTCAGGTGGGATCTGCGGAACGGCGCTCATGAGGCACGCTCCGCGGCACGTTCATGGGCTTCGGCCAGCGCCGCCGCGTCTTCCATGCGCGCGGTGTCCGGGTGCAGTTCTTCCACCACGTCGCGCACCAGACTGCGACCGCGCAGCAGGTGCCTGCCGAGCTGTTCGATGAACTGCTCGAAACGCGCCTTGCCCTGGGCACGAGCCGCGTCTTGATGCGCCTCGGGCACCGGCGTGCTGACGGTCAGGAAGTAGCGGATGAACAGCGCCAGCGTTTCGATCTGGATGTTCTGGTCGCGCTCCAGGCGCTCGGCCTGCCGCGACAGGCGATCCAGCCGCTTGGCAATGGCGGCTTCGCGCTGGTCACCCGCGTCCGGCGATAGCCAGGACGCCAGCGCCGCCGCGACGATGCTGGATTTCGAGACGCCTTTCTTGGCGGCCAGTTCTTCCAGCCGCTTGGCGTGCTCGTGTTGGATAAAAAGATTGAGGCGGTATTGGCTCATAGGTCGATTCCGTCGTTGGGGTCGAGGGAGGCCAGCCGCGCCGTGCGCTGCATGGCCGGGTCAAGCTGGCCTGAGAACGGCAGCGGTAGGTCGTCGTCGTCATCGAGCAGCGCCAGGTCATCGGGCGCATCCAGCTCGGGGTCGTAGGCGACGGATTCGGAGAGTTCGGGTTGGCGGCGCGGGCCGCCGTCGTCGGTGCCGCCCAGTTCATCGGCGGATGCCGTGACCGATGCGGTGGGCTCGGCCGGAATCGCCAGGCCGCTCCAGTCGTCGGCGCGGGCCGGTGGCACGTCGGCGTACTGCCCGGCCGCCAGCGCAGGCGGTGGCAGCACGCGCTGCTTGAAATTGGCGTCGGCGTAGTAGCGCAGCTTCTTGGCCTTGATCGGCGCCACGCTGGACACCATCACCACGGATTCATCGGGCGGGAGCTGCATCACCTCGCCAGGGGTGAGCAGCGGCCGGGCCGTCTCCTGCCGCGACACCATCAAGTGCCCGAGCCACGGCGCGAGCCGGTGGCCGGCGTAGTTGCGCTGCGCGCGTAGCTCGGTCGCGGTGCCCAGCGTTTCCGAAATGCGTTTGGCCGTGCGTTCGTCGTTGGTGGCGAACGTCACCCGCACATGGCAGTTGTCCAGAATCGAATGGTTTTGGCCGTAGGCTTTGTCGATCTGGTTGAGCGACTGCGCGATGAGGAAACTGCGGATGCCGTAGCCGGCCATGAAGGCAAGCGCCGTCTCGAAGAAGTCGAGCCGGCCCAGCGCCGGAAACTCATCGAGCATCAGCAACAGCTTGTGGCGGCGTTCGATGCCGTCGCTGCCATCGAGCGATTCGGTCAGCCGCCGCCCGATCTGGTTCAAGATGAGCCGGATCAACGGCTTGGTGCGGCTGATGTCCGAGGGCGGCACCACCAAGTACAGCGACACAGGTGATTCGGACGCGATCAGGTCGGCGATGCGCCAGTCGCATCGCGATGTGACTTCGGCCACCGTGGGGTCACGGTACAGTCCCAAAAACGACATGGCCGTGGACAGCACACCCGAACGTTCGTTGTCGCTCTTGTTGAGCACTTCGCGCGCGGCGGACGCGACAACAGGATGCGGAGTGTCACCGAGATGGCGCATCGTCATCATCCGGTGCAGCGTTAGCTCGAATGGGCTGGCCGGATCGGACAGGAAGTTGGCGACGCCGCGCAGCGTCTTGTCTTCGCTTGCGTAGAGCACATGCAGGATGGCCCCGACCAGCAGCGCGTGCGAAGTCTTTTCCCAGTGGTTGCGCTTCTCCAGGGCGCCTTCGGGATCGACCAGAATGTCTGCGATGTTCTGCACGTCGCGCACTTCATGCGCGCCGCGCCGAACTTCCAGCAGCGGGTTGTAGGCTGCCGACTTCGCATCAGTGGGGTTGAACAGCAGGCAATGCGAGAAGCGCAAGCGCCAACCGGCAGTGATCTGCCAGTTCTCGCCCTTGATGTCGTGGATCACTGCCGATGCAGGCCAGGACAGCAAGGTTGGAACCACCAGGCCTACGCCTTTGCCCGAGCGCGTGGGGGCGAAGGTCAGGACGTGTTCCGGACCTTCATGGCGCAGGTAATGTCCGTCATGCGAGCCGAGAAAGACGCCAGCAGACTGAATCAGCCCGGCCTTGCGAATGTCGGCGGCGTCGGCCCAACGTGCCGAACCATAGGTCGTAACTAGGCGCGGTTGACGCGAGCGCCACACCGACATGGCGATGGCGACCACCACGGCGACCAGGCCGCTGCCGCCCGCAATGGTGCCGCCCATGTCGAAGACGTCGGGCGCGTACGCATCGAAGAAGAACCACCACTCGAACAGCCGCCAAGGGTGATAGACCGGCGTACCGAAGAAATCGAACCAGGGAGAGCCAAGACGTAGTTGGTAGGCCAGTGCGGCGGCTGTCCATTGCGTGGCACTCCACACACCGACGATCACGATGCCGAAGACGACACCGACTTGTCCGAGCAATACACCTTGACCTTGCATTCTGACCTCCGCTTTCTCCCCGTTGGTGCGCGGCACAAAGGCGTGCCGTACACGTGAGGATCGAAGTCAGACCAAGGTTCGGTCAAAGACCGTTATAGAAAGAAATATCGAGAAAAATGCAAGAATTCGCGCATGGGCGAATGAAGGGAAAATGCGGCAAGTGATGTCGCGCGGCGGCGTATTTAGTTAAAAAGACGAGGTTTCGCGAAAGCCGAAGAGGATCAGAATGTCGGCGCTTTTTTCGGTGGGTTATAGGGTGTCTTTCCATCACCGAAGAAGCGTCGTTTCGTCGCTTCGGCCACGCGGTTGCAGGTTTGATCTCCCAGCTTCGCGCGGTCCGTTTTGCACTGCTCGCGCAGTTCCTTTAGCCGCACGGGGTTGGCAGCAAGCGCCTCTACAGTCTCGGTTGTGGGAGCCTTGCCGCATGCGGCCAGCACTACGGCGAACGCAACTAACATAATTTTGTTCATAGCTCGATTTCCTCCGAGGCATTGAGGTCGGCAGTACGACAGACTTTTTCATTCGGACGATTCAAGAGTACCAAGCCGCTCAATGAAACGAGCCAGCGTCTCCGAAGGACCACTGTCGGGGCGCAGTAGGTAGGTGGTGAGCATCGGTGTGCGGCCCGCCAACGGTCGGGCCACCACGCTTGATTCGCGGCTGGCAGCGATCTGTGAAGCACCTATCAAACCCAGGGCGAAACCTGCCGCCACCAGCGCCATCATTAGATCAGTGGAAGCCACCCTCTCTGCGATCAAAGGTTCTCGATCTACTCGTCGCAGCACACGTTCAATTTGCCGCGCATAACCTTCGCAAGCGTTGGGGTCCCCAAGCACCAGCGGATATCGTAGAACCTCATCCAGCGGAATGCGCTTGTACGCCAACAAGGGATGTCGAGCTGGCACCGCTACCATCAAAGGATCATTCCATATGGCTTCGGCGATGATGCCATCACCGACCTCATCCAGCCGAGCGAACCCAACGTCGAACAAGTCGTCGTGAAGCCCTTTGATCTGCTGTGCCAGTGGAACCTCGGTCAGACGTATCTCGATTTCCGGCTCCTCTTGGCGACACAAGGCTAGAAAGGTCGAGAAGCGCGATGGCGGGATGCCATCCGAAAGTGCAACACGCAACTGGCTCTGAAACCCACTTGCGGCCGCGTTCACGCTGTCGCGAGCCTGTTGCAAGGCAGTGAAGACGCGTGGCATGTGTTCCAGAAATAGCTGTCCGGCGCGGGTCAGTCGAGTGCTGCGTGTAGTCCGAGCAAAAAGCGGAGTGCCCAGGTCTTCTTCCAGTTCTTTGATCGCCCGCGATAACGGCGACTGCTCTATGTGCAGTCGTTCGGCAGCGCGTGCAAAATGCAATTCCTCGGCGACCGCGATGAAACATCGTAAGTGACGTAGTTCCATACTGCCTTCCCATCTTGATCACATGCACTACCAACTCAGGAGCCGATTTCACGTCCTTCTGCGGATGGATTCGCCCTGAAAAATGGAGGCTGTCGCCGCGTGGAGTACTGTAATTTTGGATTTATTTCCGATACGTCCAATGCCAACAATCCCTCAGGTCAGCCCAATTGGAAACGTTATTCTTGAATTAGATCGAAGTTGTTGCCTTCGGGATCTGTGAGGGTGGTGTAGCGGAACTCTGGGAAAACATATTTCTCCTCAACGCTCGCACCGAGAGCGACTAGGCGCTCCGTTTCCTTATCGAGGTCTGGGGTTTTGAAATCCAGGTGCGCGCGGCTCCGCTGCCTCGTCACCTCGTTGATTTTGAAGAACTGCAACGGGAGTGAATTGGGGGGCATGGCCAAAGTAACTAGCATGCCGTGGTCGATGCCTATAGCGACACCGAGGGCTTTCGACCACCAAGCCGCCAGGGCTTGAGGGTTTTCGCTGTCAATGGTTAGTGCGTGTGTCTTCATGGTGTTCTCCTTAATTTAACTGTCTAAAAAGGACGCTGTGCTTTCCGCCTCAACGCGCGCTGTCGATAACCATGCCGCCATCCGGGGAGAAGGTATAGCCGGTCAGGAACTGTGCATCCTTGCTCGCCAAGAACAAAAGGACCGGTGCAATGTCGTTCTCCGGTGATCCGTAGCGTTGGAGCGCGTTGTTTGCTGGTGGCACCTCAATATCTCCCCAGGTTTCGGCAACCGGCTGAACGTTGTTCACGGTAATCTTGTCAGGGCCCCACTCGCGCGCGGCGGTTCGCGTCAAAGCGCGGATCGCTTCCTTCGCCATGTTGTACGCAGCGTAGGGCGTCATTCCGAGCATGGCGGCGGGCGAACCGAAATTAATAACGCGGCCCGCTCCGCTGGCTTTGAGATACGGATAGCAGGCTTGCATCGTCAGAAGCGCGGCGATCGGTCCGGTATCGAAATTGCGCTGCAATTGGTCGACCGACAGGTCGATCACTCGTGACGCAACCACCGAGGGATCGAAGGCGTTGTTCACCAGAATGTCGATTCCGCCGTAGGCGGCTACCACCTTGCTTATGGCCGCCTCGATCTGCATAGCGTCACTAATGTCACATGGCACACCGAGCGCCGTGCCTCCGGCAGCCTTAATGTCGGCGACAACCGCATCAACATTCGCAGGAGTGAGCGAAAGGACAGCCACATTTGCGCCTTCCTCTGCGAATAGCTTGGCGGTGGCGCGGCCGATGCCGCGACCAGCACCTGTGACGATGGCTACTTTTCCTTTAAGACGGGACATGCATTTTCCTTTTTTAATTGCCGACTTGAAGTGGCGCTGCAGTGACCAACCCATACGGCGAGGGGACATCGCGCGCCGCGTTTTGGGTGGTGAATGAGAAGATCACGAGGGCAAGGCCGATGACGGCCGGCAATGCTCCCTTAGGCTTGCGCACACCGAGGTGCGCCGAACCGGACAGAAGCAAGTGAAAGAAGATGCCGGCATAGGCGAGATCGCTCAAGGGAACGCTGATCCGCGACAGGATCGCCAATGGCCCTAGAACCTTCACGACCACCATGAGTGGCACAAGGTAGTGGGCCGGATAGTTCAGCTCGGCAAGGGTCTGGCGGACCCAATCCTTCTTGACGACGTATAGCGTCGCGGACGCAAGGTAGAGCAGTGCCAGCAAGCCAGTGCTGATCCAGTAGGCGTAATTCAATACCACGAGAGGGTCCTTAGAGTTGACCGATATGGACTTTCCTCAAGCATGTCGGCTAACATGAAATTCATCAAGCAGGATGAATAAGTGGTGCCTAGTATGAAAAAACAGACTAATGGCAGTGACGAGGTCAGCATGCACGACGAAGTGCGCCGAGCATTTGCCTTGCTTTCGGGCAAGTGGAAGTTAGAAATCATGTGGCTGCTCAGTGAGCGGGTCTATCGTTTCGGAGAACTGCGCAAAGCAATTCCCGGCATTACCCAGCACATGCTGACGGCTCAACTTCGTGAGCTTGAGGCGGATGGCCTGGTATCGCGCACCGTTTTTGCGGAAGTGCCTCCGCGGGTCGATTACGAGATTACTGAGAAGGCCCGTGGACTTGGGCCCACGATGGAGGCACTCACGACTTGGTGGAACGAGTACGGTCGAAGCCTCCCGGGAAAGCCGACTTCACGCGGCCGGAAAGCCAAAGCAGCTAGCTGACCCCACGTATTTGTACTGAGCCGCGCCATCACCGGAACTATCACGGTATGAAAACCGTCACCGTCTACGTCCGATAGGTCACCTTTGGCGGAAAATACACCCCGCTGGAAGCTCGGGTACCGTGGCGTCGGCATTGGCAGCGAATCCCGACCGATGATGAACGCTTCCGATGTCTGCACGACCCTCGGTACCGCCGTGAAGCCTTAAACGTCGCGCATCGTTGCTTGGAAGTTCAAATTCGGCGATTCGACTTCGATGATCGTCGCTGGTGCTAACTGGCGGGCAACCGCTTCGGCTGAATCCTCGGGCCGCGTGTTAAAAGCGATGGCCGCACCGGGTGCTGTTGCGTGCACCGCGTTGATCACCCTCTCGAACAGGATCATTCTTTTGGGCGGGACGCGCAACCTGGCTCCGATCAGCACGCAGTCATAGGGCCTGCTGCGCAACTGTCCGCCGATCTGCAAGATACCGATGTCATCAGGCGAGATCAGGCACAAATCCACCTGCCACCCGCGCGCTTGGACCGCCTCAATGGCAGTGGCGATCCCTGCGTTGATCTTTGCTGCATCAAGTCCAGGCGGCAGTGCAGGGTCGGAAAAATCGACCGTTTCGGGTTTCTGTCCGATAAATAGAACATTTGTCACAGGTTCATCCTTTGCGACCAGGTTGGCCTTCGCGCCGCTTAGTGCAAGCAGAGAGCCGAGATGGCAGCAAGGACTGCGGAAGAAATTGCACACTTCAGACAGGTCGCTTTGGACGGTCATAGCGCTCACAGGAAGCCTACGCATCCAACGGTCCGCCGCGGCGCTGGCCTGCACCAGATTTTGGATCAGCAGCAAACTCAACCTTCGCCTCTGCGCTTCATCGGCAGAGCGACGCCGGGCGGACCCGTCCAACTAATGACCGGCCGCCCAGCGCGCAACGGTTAACGCAAGCCGCCGCTAGCCAGAATGTTCTCGCCGGTCACGAACCGCGCATCGTCGGATGCGAGGAACGCAACGACGCGGGCGATGTCATCCGGCTCTCCGGCGCGGCCGAGCGGCGTTTGGGAGACGATGCCGGCCTCCATCTCTGATCCAGCGATGCCAGCTGCCGTCGTCCCTTCGGTGACGACGAATCCGGGACTTACAACGTTGACCCGGATTTTGCGCGGTGCGAGTTCCTTGACCAGCACGTCCGAGATCGCGTTCACCGCTGCCTTGCTCGCGGTATAGAGCGCCGTGCCCGGCGAACGCAGGGTGGTGATCGACGAGGAGATGTTGATGACGCTACCGCCTTCCTGAAGGTGCTTGATGGCGGCCTGAGTCGTCAGCAGTACGCCTAGCACGTTGATGTCGAACACATGCCGATACTGATCCTCGGTGAACAGTTCGACCGGCCCGGCCTCCCAGACGCCTGAATTGTTGACCAGCACATCAAGTCGGCCGAATTGAGACACTGCCGCCTCGATCAGCGCCTGCGCCTCGGCTGCGACGGAGACGTCGCCCTGGATGGCGATTGCCTTGCCGCCGGACGCGGTGATGGCTTCGACGACGGCGTTTGCGCCTGCCTTGCTGGAGGCGTAGTTGACGACGACGGCCGCGCCATCCTTTGCCAAAGCCTTGGCAATGCCAGCGCCGATGCCTTTCGACGCCCCGGTGACGACTGCTACCTTACCTTCAAGTTTGTTCATTCTCGCTACCCTTCGTGCGTTAATTTGATGACGTATGGAGCAAAGAATGCGTGCCCTAGCTCCATAGTTCGGATAATGTGAACTATTGAACAATCTGTCAAGCTCGTGGTTGAATGCGCTATGAAGCCACTATTTCACCCTGACATTGAGTCCCTTCAGCCGGAAGCAATCCTTCACGCGCTGTCAAATCCCAGTCGTGCCGCGATTTTCGTCAACATCATGCGAGCAGATGGCATCAAGACGTGCTCGGCAGTCTCGGCCTTGGGTGATCGAGTTATCCCGAAGTCGTCGTTGTCCAACCACTTCAACGTGCTGCGCGAAGCCGGCTTGATCCGGAGCGAGCGCCACGGCGTGGAAATGCGAAATCATCCTCGCTGGGCAGAGGTGGATGCGCGCTTTCCCGGCCTGCTCGCGGCGATCATCAGCGCCTACGCTTCAGACTCCAGTGATAAATCGCAAGCGTCCGGTGAATAGTGCGTGCCAACAGCGCCACGCCAGTTCTTCTTCCAGTGTCAGTGAAAGCACAGCGAGCCTTTTGCTGGGCTACGGCGTGATGGCCGCCATCGGCAAAGCGGGCAATCAGCATGGACGTTAGCGCATAGGCTGTGACCGCAGTGCCGACCTGGGCAACGCTGGCATGCAGATGAGCTGAAGGAGTTTCCAGCGGAGCACAGCGTTGCCGTGCTTCCTGATGCTCAGACAGGGGGTGTCACCCTGGCGCAGGTGGCGGCGCTCGGGTTGATCCTGTTTCCGGTTGCCCAAGGGCCGGTACTTCATGCGCAGATATTGGACAGCTTCACCAAAGCCGGGCTCGATGTCAGGGTCCTTCAAGAGGCGACATGGGCGCTGACCATGTTGTCGCTGGTGTCCGCCGGGTTGGGGGCGGCGCTGCTTCCCAGTTCGATGCGACGCCTCGCCTTCGAGGGTGTTCGCTATGCCGAAATCACTGATGCCGTGCTGCCGACCTTGTCAGTGGCGCTGATTGCAAGGCGCAGGCTCCAGGCTTCGGTGGTACGCAGCGTGTGGCGACAATTTGCCGCCGATGGCGAGTAGCCTTCGTCGATTGATGGTTACCCACCGTGGCCGTGCAGTTACCCAACGGTGGGGCCTGGGTTCCGACCGAACCCCCATGACACTCCGCTCCCTCGCACTCCCGCACTCATGGCCTGCCCCAGTCGTTTTTCAATTACCGGATTCCACGGCACCAGGCTGAAGCCCATTCCGTCATCGAGCATCGCGTAGCGCCCGCTGGCGAGCATGATGGAGCGCCGGTAGATGCCAGCCACGCGCTGCCCATCGGTGACGGGGCGATGCGTCAGGCCGGTGTCGGCTGCAATGTCCTTCGCGGCCTGCGCCAGCTCCCGATTGCGCAGCGTGTCCAGCAGGTTCCGGGCGAGGATCACGCGATGTCCGCGCCTTTCGGCCAGCCCTTGTTCGGCCAGAAAATCGGCGCGCTGCTGCATGGCCTGCTTGGCATCGCCACCAAAGCCCAGGTCGCCCAGCCCTCGGCCACCGCCGATCAACTGCTGATCCAGCCAAGTCGCACCGATCACGCGGGCCTGTCGCTCGATGGGCAAGTGCGATTTCAGCTCCACCGTCACGCCGCCCAAGCGTTGTGCGTCGTACTGGCGGCCACGCTCGGCCAAGTCGTCCGGCACCGTCCATAGCCCATCGGCCACGCGCTCCACGATGCGAACCCGGCGCAGGACTTCCAGCCGGCGGACGTGGGCCGCGACAACCTCCTGCGGATCGCGCCCAGGTTTGGCCCGGCCCTGTTCGATCACTAGGTGATGATCGGTGCGATACAGGCCGTCGCTCGCCAGCGCGGCGATGTTGCGGTCGGCCGCTCGCACCTCGGCGGAACCGCGTACCTCCACCACCGCGCCGGTGGGATAGTTTGCCAACTCGTCGCGGGCGTTCAGTGCGACGTAGTGGGCCTTGCCGTCGGCGCCGTCGATGACCAGATAGCCGCGGTCGTGCAACTCGTCGGCCAGCCCCTTCGCAGCCACGCGGCCGACGATGCTGCGGCCATCCTCGCCCGGCTCGAACACCGCCAGTTCGCGCGGCTGGCCGCTCATGGCCCGCTGCATCGTTCGGATGATGTCGCCACGCTCGCCCAGGGCGCGCAAGGTCTTCTCGGCATCCGCATGAATGGCCCAAGTGCCGGGCTCCACTTCGTCGGCCAGGCCCAGCCGCTGCAAGCGTTGCAGTCGGCCGATCAGCAGCAGACGCTGGCGTTGCAGTCGGGGTTCGTTGAAGTGTTCGATCTGCACCCCGCCGTCGTCGCTAGCCTCGCGTTGCAGCGTGCGGTCGAGGCTCGTCCAGCGCTCTTGCTGCACCTCGCGCTGCAAGGTCTGCTGGATCTCCAGTTCGGTGCGCGGCCCCAGCCACTCCGTCGCCAGCTCGGCGGCGCGATGGCGGAAACCGTGGGCGATGTAGTCGCCCGCGATGATGAGGTCTTTGCCCGTATCGTCGCGCCCGCGCACGATCAGGTGCGTGTGCGGGTTGTCGGTGTTCCAGTGATCGACCGCCACCCAATCCAGCCGCGTGCCCAGGTCGGCTTCCATGTGGACCATCAAGTGCCGGGTGTAAGTGCGCAGATCGTCCAGCTCGGCCCCATCCTCGGGTGAGACGATGAAGCGAAAATGGTGCCGGTCGTCGGCGCAGCGCTCCTTGAAGGCATCGAGGTCGGCGGCATCGGTCTGTGGCCCATAGGCTCGGCCCGGTTCGCCATCGCGGCCCGCGCCGTCGCGCTCGATGTAGCGCAGGTGTTTGGCGAGTGACTGCGGGCTGGCGTTGCGCTGATTGACCAGCAGCGTCTTGATGGTCACGCGCCGCGACATGGGCGTGAGCTTCGCGCCCGTGAAATGTGCCGCCGTGTGGCCGCGCCCCAACCGCGAGCCGGGCCGTTGGCCGGCGTGTGCGGCGGTGCCACCGGCTGCGAAATGACGCATCGAGGACTTGCCACCGCTGGCCTTGCCAGCCTGCTTTAGCACCTTAGAAACGAATCTCTGGCCCTGGCCCTTGCCACGGTTCCTCGGGGCGCTGGGGCGCACACGGAAGTCGTCGTCGCGACGGGCGTTCATGGCCGTTCTCCCTGCAAGCTGTGGCGTGTCCTGTCGTGCGAAGCACGCGGACATGCCTGTATTGGCGCGGCGCTCGCGCCCCACGCGGCACGGCGGCGAAACCGCTTCGTGCCGTGCCACCCCCACGTGCAGACTGGCTTTCGACGCGGCCCGGTGCCGCGTCCTTTTGTCTTGCCTTCCGCCTTTGCCCCTCGCTCCCGCTCCGGGCATCGTCGGCCCGGCGGCGTTGCTGCACCCGCAGCCAGCCCGCCGACAAACGCGCCAATGGCCGCAGGCCGAGCGCGTTCGAGGCAAGACGCCTGCACGTTGGACGACTGCGCCGAAGGCAGCGCGAAGTGCGGTGCCCAATGCGCAGGATTAGCACCCGCGCTGCACGCGCGACGACACAGCGAAGACCTGCAGAACAACGCGCCTGATATCACGACAAGAGGCACGGCAGCGTGCAGCGAATCGACGGCCATCATGGGCGTGTCTCCATCCAGACCGGATGCGCAACGCCGATCACGGCGGATGCGCTGACCGGGCCGAAATACCGGCTGTCGAACGATGTCGTATTGGTCACGCTCAACAGGAACAGTTCACCCGCCTCAAGGCGACGGCAAAGCTGCAAGGATGGCAGCGGCCGGCCCAGCCGATCGGCAGGCAGCGCGGCGGCCACCGGCACGCCGTCGATGCGAACCTGCCCGGCGACGATGCAGACGTGTTGCGGCGCGACCGCGCCCACACGTTTGAGCAGCGGCACGCGCGTCGGCAGGTAGCCGCGCTTCGCAGCGAGCGCGGCTACATCTGGCGGCAATGTGGTCAGGACAACGCTGCCCACGGACAAGGGACGTGGCAGCGAGCCGGTGTCGTGGCGCTGCGGATCGACGCGATACCAGCCGACCGGAACGCTGTCGGACGGGTTGTAGATCAAGCGCGGCAGCGGCTGCACGAAAGCCGCCCAGGCCAGCGCAGCGAGACCGACGGCGGCGAAGCCCGCCAGCACGAGGCGAGCGCGCAGGTACGAGCTAGGAAGCGGCGCGGCTTCGGGTGGGCGTGCGGCGGTGGGATGAGCCGTCATGGCAGTGCCCTCCCGGCCAGCCAGGCGGCGTGCCTCTCGGCGGTGTATTCGGGCAGCGGCGAATACGCGGCGAGCCGGTTAGCGAGCGTGCGCCAGTACGCGGGCGACACGTCGATGGCAGCGATACCCAGCGCCTCGATGCCGTCGATGCGTTCCAGCACGGCGCGCACATTGGCGTCACCTTCGGCATGCAGCAGCAGGCACGCGCCTGGCTGCACGCCGGGGATGCGCTGCACGGCATCAAGCGGTGTAGCAGCCTGCATCACCATGAGCTGCCAGCGGATCGTGCCGTAGTCGTTGGCCTGCCAACGAACGCGGCAGAACACTGCGCCCGGCATGAACATGGCGCAGCGCCGCCAGCGGTCGAGCTGGAGCGTGCGCGCTGGTTCGCCGAAGCGCAGATAGAGCTTGAAGCGCGGTTCAATGTAGGCGAGCGATACGCGCGTCGACGGCGCGCTGCTAGGCTGGCTGGACGGCGCAGCGTGCGCAGCCGTGATCGCGATGGCGGCAGGTGCGGCAGCAGACAATGCAGATGTGGTCATGGCGTGTTCTCCCTGCGGTGTTCTGGAAACTCGCGCTCCAGCAAACCGCGCAGCAGGTCGGCCACGGTCACGCCTTGCGTGAAGGCCGACACCTTGATGCGCGCCCGCATGGCGGGCGTGATGTCGAGGGTCAGGCGAGCGGTGTAGAGGTCGCCCTTGTTGAGCGAATCGGCGTCGCCCTGGCGAATCCAAGCCTCGGCGTGCGGATTGGCTGGCGGACGCGCACCGATGCCGACCCGCTTGGCCGGGCGTTTGCCGTTGGGTGGGTTGCTGTTGTCGCTCATGACGGCCACCGCAGCAGTTCATCGACCAGCGTGGTGATTTCCTGCGCCGCCGCACTATCGGGGGCTGTCTCCCGCGCCAATCGACCGGCAGCCACGCTGTCGGCAAAGACGATGCGCTGGCGCACCTCGCTGCGTAGCGCTGGCAACGGCTGTTCGGTCAAGGCTTGCCGTACTTCGCGCCCGATTACCGTGGTGCTGACGCGCCGGTTGATGACGAAGGCCGCGCGTAGCGCAGGCCGGAACACCTGGGCCTCACGGATCAGCGCCACCATCTCGGCGCTGGCCCACAGGTCATAGGGGCTGGGTTGTACCGGTATCAGCACCCGTTCGGCCGCCAGCAGCGCAGAGCGCGCCAAGGCGGCGATCCTGGGTGGCCCGTCGATGATGACGTGATCGGCCCGCCTGGCGAGTTCTGGGGCTTCCTGGTGCAGTGTTTCTCGCGCCAGGCCCACAGCGCCGAACAGCCGGGGCAAGCCCTGCTGGCTTCTGCGTTGCGTCCAGTCCAGTGATGAACCCTGCGGGTCGGCATCCAGCAGGACGACGTGCAAGCCGCGCAAGGCCAGTTCACCCGCGATGTGCGTGGCGAGCGTGGTCTTGCCGACACCGCCTTTCTGGTTGAGCAAGGCGACGATCATGGCGCGGCCCTCCAGCTTGGAAGACCGGACTGTTTTTGCCGCGTCGAACGGGGTGTTTTTTGCAGTTCTTGCTGGCTGTTTTTTCGGCCTGCGGCAGTTGTCCAGCGCGATGCTGCTTCTCTACTAATAGTTAGAGAATTTAAGTTAGTAATGTTAGAGGGATCGCAAACCCGCGCCGTTACTGGCTTTCCGGCGTTTTCGTACTCCTGATAGCACGATAGGCGTACTCCTGATAGCACGACACCTCTTACTCCTGATAGCACGACCCCATCCACAGCTTGTCCCGCTGTTATCCCCGTGCCGTCTGCGGCACGGGCCGGAAGGTCAGCAATTCCATGTCGTCCTCGGGAATCCGCACGATGCCCAGCTCGTATCCCGGCAGTGATTGCCGGGCGACCAGCGCCCGCAGGTCGTAGGCGAAATCCGAAAACCGCGTGCTGCTGCCCGACTTGCGGTGCAGATGCCGGAAGTCGAACTGCCAGCCGTATTCCTGCCGGCCGCCATGCTTGCGCACCAGGCGGTACAGCCAGCGCTCGATGCCGCCCGTGAGTCGGAAGTACGTCGGGTCGATGGTCAGCACCAGGGCGGCGTCCAGCACGCCCGCATAGAACCAGTCCGGCAGGATCAGCTCGATGCCCAGCGGCGTGCCTCTGGCATCGGCCAGTTCCTTCCATTCGTTGATCCACGAAAAGCGGTGCAAGCGCCTTCCCGTGGTTTCGCGGATGGACGTGGCCACTGTGGTCGATTGCAGCCGATCCAGCGCGGCCTTGAGACGCTGGTAGTCGCGCAGCGACTTGCCGCGCCCGATGAAGCGCAGGATCTCGTAGGGCGTAGCCTGCATCCGCCGGGACGGCTGGATGCCCGCATCCTTGGCTTCGACGATCTGGCTGGCCGCCCAGATCAGGATGTCGGCATCCCAGATGGTGGCGATGCCATGCTCCTGCGTGCCTTCCACGCGAATGGTGATGTTGCCGCTGCGGAAGTCGATCGGCGCGGTGCGCCGCGACTTCGCCAGCGAGAAAAACGGATAGGCCATCAAGTCCTGGGCATCGCGCGGTGCCATGTCCTCGCCCGGCAGTGCGCGGAACAGGTCGAGCTGTTCGCGCTGCTGCAAGGCGTGCCCTGGTGGGCGGGACATGGCGATGGCCACCGGCGATGCGCCGATCAGCGCGCACGGCTGTCAGCCGAGTGGTGCTCGGCATATTCGGGGTCGGACGTGGTCTCGAAGCTGCGCGTTTCCGCCCAGGCATCGAGGTCGGCCACGGCGTACATGACGCGGCGACCGAACTTGCGAAACTTCGGGCCACCACCGATGACGCGCTGTTTCTCCAGCGTGCGCGGTGACAGGCGCAGGTAGTCGGCAGCCTCATCGTTGGTGAGATAGCGTTGGGGTTGTGCGGGTGTGGCAACGGGAGCGGCGGCAGGCCGCAAGGGAGCGGGTCGCATGGGATGTACCTCCATCAAGCCCGGCCACACAGCGCAGCCGGATGGAGGCAGTCTCAAGAAACTTGGGGCTCTTGCTCAGGGACGTTCTGCAGGGGTTGCGAAACGTCCCCCCTCATGCGAAGTGACAACCGGAAGCTGTGCCAGACGGCGATAACCGCCGCGCATCAGCCCATCGCCCCGGCGCACCAGCCGTCGCACGCGCGCGCGCAGAGCGCTGTCGGCGTGCCAGTCGGCGGTAACGGCATCCACACCAAACAGCCCTTCGGCCACCTCCCGCAAGGACGCACCCGCCAGGGTCGCGTCCAGCGCCTGAAGCGTGTGCAGTTCCAGCAATGCGGACAGCGGCGGACGTGGCCGGACGGTCGCCGCAGGTACGGCACCGGCGGCTACGGCGATTTTGTTCAATTCGCTCGCTAGGGCCGCATAGCGTTCGCAAGGCGCGGCGCAGGCCCGGATGGCATAGGCGTAAGCCATGCCATCGGCCAAGCCTGGCGCGAGCACGAAGCGCAGGCAGCAACCGGGCCAGCGCGCCACCAGCACCAGGCGCTTGCCGTCATGGATCAGGTGTTTGTGGCCCGGCAGCTTCCAGAACTCAAAGCACAGGGCATCGGGCGGTGGATCGGCATCCGGGTAGAGCTGCACCACGGCATCGTGATCGGGGAACCAGGCCGGGTGCGCGTCCCGCGCATCCAGGGCAGGATCTTCCAGCAGGCGCAGCCCCCAATGCCCGGCGGCATCCGGTTGGCGACGACGGCGCAACCAGTCGTGCCGATAGTCTGGATGACGGCGCAGGTACTCCCAGGCCAGCGCCGGGCCATCCAGGTGCAGAACGTAGAGATAGGCCGCCGTGGCATACCACGGCTCGGCACTGCGATCAGCCATACGGCAACCTCCCTGTGCTGGGGGTGCGTCGCCACGGCGAAACGGCGTGCTACGAGGCCATCGTCAAAACGTCATGGGTGAAGCGTAAACTGGCAGTGTCAAGACCGATGAACTCCGATGCGTTGCTGAAATCGTCCGAGTGCGACGGCGGCAACGCTCTCCAATGGCATGCCGCGTCGGTCAGCTTGCCGCAGCCCGCGCCAGGCATCATGACCGTTTCGATCTGGCACGCACCGCTTCGGTGCAACACTGCCGATTCAGACCGAACGGGTCACAGACCAGACCGAAATAGACACAGTGCGCCCCGCTTGGCGGTGGCGCTCAATCGGTGATCGAGCCGTTGTCTTCGGCCAGTCGCAGGTATTCCGACAACCGCCGCAGCGGCTGGAAGTAGCGATCCCGCATCACGGGCTGCTGGCGCGGCCCGACGATGGCGGCCAGGTCGGACAGCTTCACCGTTCCCAGTGCAGGCATGCCAATCCCCAAGTCGATCAAGCCGTGGGCAGTATCGCCATCGGCGGGGTCGAGCGAAGCCAGCAGCCAAGTGGCATGCGCATCTGGCGTAAACAGGCGCACCACAGGCATCGGATCGGTGTCCTGCCCGGCGGCGCGGGCGTGGCCGTTGGCCAGTAGGCACATGCGCTCGTCGGTGGTGATGAGCGTGGTCATGGCTGTACGTCCACGGACTTGCGGAGCAGCAGAGGCGCTTTCACGCATTCCAACGAAAGCACCAATGTGCAATCCCACGTATCCGCAGAGACGTAGAGGCACGAAGGCACATGCACGTATGTCAGGAAAGACACGGATCAGGCTCTCCGCTTTTGAAGAAAGCCGCCGATGCGGATTTCAGTAAAGGCACAAAAACAGGTGAGATTGGATGAATGAGTTAAATATAACGTGGTTTTAATTGTGCTGCGAATCGACGCTTCTGTCTATGCAGAAGCGAACCGTCCAGCGCGGCCGACCGGCCGGCTCCACCACCTTCGACGCCGAGCTGGCCCAGGCCTTCGGCGCGGCGGTGCGCGCACTGCGGGTCGAGCAAGGCGTGGCGCAGGAGACCTTGGCACATCAAGCCGGTATCGAGCGTTCTCACATGGGCAAGATTGAGCGCGGCGAACACATGCCCACGCTGGCGATTATTTTCAAGATCGCGCGTGCGCTGGGGCTCAGCGTCGCCCACTTGATGGGGGCCGCTGAAGAAGTCCTGGGCGAAATGGCTAATTGACTCTGCATCGCATAGCTTCGCTTGGCGTGGTGCAACTTTGGAAAGGAACTCAATGGCGAAGACATGCATCGTGTGCGGACAGGCCGCAGGCTCTGGGGAGCACGTTTTTCCGGCGTCTCTTGGAGGCCGGCGGGTCAACTCCGGCATCTATTGCCCCAAGCACGACAACAGCTATTCGGGTCTCGTCAATGAGATTGCCGAGCAGCTCGACTTCCTCAATGCATACTTGGGCGTTCGGCCGGATCACTCCAAGCACCCCAAAACTGCCTATGGCGAGCACACGCTGACGGGAGAGACCGTTTCGATCTCTGCCAAGGAGATCAAATTCACGAAGCCCCGCGTCATATCCCGCACCGCAGTTGGCGAAGGTGAAGAGTTGCATCTGGCATTTCCCAACCAGCAGTCCGTCAAACAGTTCGCAAAAAAGATGGAGGACGATGGACACGAGTGGACACCCTTGTCGAAGCCCTCCGCTCGGCCGTATATCACCGGTTCCATTCACCATAAGCGCAAATTTGGCGGTGCCTGTGGTCTGGGCGCCATCGCGTACATGACGCAGACATTCTTCGCGCAGGAATTCCCAGAGCTCGCGCGATCAGGGACGCTTTCCAACTTCATCAACTACACGCAAGCCATCGCCAAGGTCGCAGCGCTGGGCGGCTGCGAACAGCAGCCGGAAGAGCGCGAGGAATTGATCGAGGCACGCGCGGCGGTGACGGTTGCGCTGGAGCCCTTTGGAGGCACGGCACCGATCTGGTGGGATTTCAGCCCGCCCGCCGGAGCGCGCGCCAACAAGTTTGAATTTGGGCATCGAGTGACGGTTGGTATTGATGGCTTTGACGGCCAAATCTACGGCCGTGTCGCGCTGTTCTCCACTTTAACCTTTGCCGTACACCTGGGCACGGCACCGCAGGGTTCCGCCACGCGAGAAGTGACCGTGGACATTGATCCTCTCGCGGAGCATCCGCCACACGATATCGACAAACATCAGGTGCTCTCAGCGCCAGGCCGCGTTCAAGTGCCGGAACACGCTACCGAAGGGCTTGCGAATGCGCTCGCCGACGGCACGCAACAGCGTGCGTTCGCAAACCTGCTGGAACGCTTGGAAGAACATCAACTCCTCAAGCTGGCGCGCACCATGAGTACGGCGCTCGCGCCATGTTCCACGTTGTCGCTATTTGAAGCGCGAACACTGATCGAAAAGGAACTTGACCAACAACCACAGCAAATTTGGCGTTTGGTCACTGCTGTCGTTGAAGGCTTACGGGCGGAAATGGTCAAAGGCGGCATGGAAAACATTGCCCCAGTGCTCGATAACCTGATTGCGTATGACGCTCAATCAGCAAGCGGTCTATCGCAGCAGGCCGAGGCCACGTTAGCCCTGGCCAAAGCCGCATTAGTTGCACAGATGGAGCAAGACTGCGCAGCAGGCGTACTCCACGAGGAACGCATTGCGGAACTCATGGGCAGAGGCCCAGGCCTTTATGCCGTGGGGCAGTTGGTGCTGGCCCCTGTCTTGCAGGTGTTTAGTGAATCCGCTCACCCCAATGAAGTGAGCAGGTAAGCCAAGCGCCTCGCCATAGTGGGCGAGGCGCTGATGTGGTTACGCCGCCTTGGGCTTGCTGCGTGACCAGATCAGGTCATGCGTGCCATCCTCGTTTTCGATCATGCGGGCATAGACCGTTGCAGGGAACGAAGGATCGTCCAGGGTCACGGACACATAGGGGCGTCCTGCCTCGCTGGTCTTTTTCCACGCTGCGCCGATGTCGTGGCCAGCCGCTTGCAGGCGGTAGTCGGGTGCGCTTTCGTTGTCACCCTTGTCATTGGGAACCAGCTTGACCTTGACGTTGAGCGTCAGGGTGCGAAGCGTGCCGGTGAAGCCGTCTTTCTCTGCGGTGAAGGTGCCGATGTTAGCCATGATGATTTCTCCTTTCGGGTTGAACAAGGTCGCGCCAGTGCGTCCTTGTTGTGATCCGCCCGGCGGGGGATGGGTTGGCCGCACCGCGGAGCGGTCGCAACAACGTGGAGAACCTGGAGGCGAAAAGAATTTGTCCCGCGAGGAATGCGCGCAGCGCAGGGGAAATTGTTTTCGCCTCCAGGTTGCGGTCATAAAGCCAAAGGCGCAGCCGCGCCACCGCCAGGATTCGCAACAAGACAAGGACGCACGGGCCGCCCGCTCCCGAATGGAAACATGGCCGACTCGGCATCCTCGCATGACAACTTCACCGGCTTGTTCCCTTACGCGGCCAGGTCAATGCCCCAGCAACAAGGTACGAGCGCTCCTGCCACAACTTGCGGCCACATGCTTGATGCGTGGCGTGGAAGCTCCACATCGAGGCCAGGTGGTGTGTCGGTGAACCGTCCTTCGTGACGTACAGGCAACGAACGCGCCAGCGTCGAGCACGGCACGCTTTCGTGCAACCTGCCGCAGCAAGCCGGGGCGTAGCCCCACAAGCGCCGCCCATTGCGGTGAGGTGCTGTCGGGATGTCGGCGGCGCGTGCGCCGCTGCACTTGCATGGCTTCAATGGCTTTTGCGCACAAGACGACTTGTGCGCGGCCCCTTTGCCGCCTGACCGAAGGCGGCAAAGGGGCGTTTTGGCTTTGAGCCTTGAAACCGGGTGCGGCCACTGCCTCGCGCGGAGTTTTGGCATTTCCCGCGCCCAAGACGGAACGGCTTGGGCGCGGGGGGCTTCCTATTCTTTGGTTTCGATGATCCGCCAAACGGCACGCGGCAAGGCGCGGCCCGTGATGGGGTGTAGGTCGGTCAGGTCGGCACGGGCTGTCCAGCCGCGAGGCGGACGATAGCCGCGCACGTCGCCATCGCCATGCCAGCGGCGGGCGCGTATCGTGCCGGGGGCGTAAGTCGCGGCCATGCGCGGGCGGTTCGTGGTGTCGTGGCTCATGGGGGAATCCCCGGCATGAAAGCGCCCCGGCCGGAACCGGGGCGCTATCTGTGGTGCGGGGTCAAGCGGCCAGTGCCTCGGCTTGCGTCTGCTCATCCGCCACGGCGGCGACTTCCTCCTGTGCTTCGGCTTCCTCGTCTGCCTTCACGTCCTGCGCGGCCTGCTGCGTGGCTTTGGCGGCGAAGATGGCGGGCATCCAGCCGGTGCCATCGGCCAGCCGTTCGGCTTCGCTGGCAATGTCGCCTTTCTTCAACTTCGCCAGCCGGGTGACGTGCTCCGGGGCGTAATGCTCCACGGCGTCCAGAATCGCGGCCTTCGGCACATGCTGGAAATAGCCATCTGCGGTGGGTTGCCACCATACCGCCATGTCCAGCCCCACCGCCTGCGCCAGTTCGGCACCCGGCTGGTGCTGCGTGGCGCGGGGCGTCACCACATCGACCGTGGATGCCATGCATACGGCCAGCAGGCGCACCAGTTCATCCTGCGGCTTCGCCAGCAGCGCGGCGAACAGTTCGGCGCTGTCCCCCGGCAAGGCTTCACCCGCTACCTGTTGCAGTTCGCGCAGTGCCACGGCGGCGGGCGATTCCGGCCAGTCCGGGGCCATGCCTTCCAGCCGATCTTGCTGGGTCAGTTTCACACCCAGCGGCAGATCGTGGCCGTAGTGGCTGCCTTGCAAGACAGTCTGCACCATGCCATGCACCAGTGCGGCCAGCGCCACTTGCGGATGCCGGGCGACTTCGATTTGCAGCGCGGCGGTACGGTGGGCACTCAACCGCTGCGCCAGCCGGTCGGACATGGCGCCGGGCTTGGGGGCGTTGTCCGCTTCCTCTCCTTCGTCGTCTTTGTCGGCTTCGCCCTCGCTGCCGAAACCTTGCCGCAGCCGTTCAAGCGTGCGCAGTGCCTTGGCCTCGGCTTCGCGCAGCAGGCCACGATGAATCACGGCTTCACCGTTGCGGTCGATGGTGACGATGGCACCAGCAGCAGCTTTGACGGCTTCCGCGTAGTCCTGCAAGCCATCTTCCAGCGCCTGCAACTGTTCGCCCAGGCGTTCGCCTTCCTCCTGCAAGGCGTCGGCCTTTTCCTCGTCCTCGTCGTCCAGCGCGGCATTCACGACCTCGGCCAGCGCCTGCATCTTGGTTTGCAGCTTCTCGATGCGTTGGGCTTCGCGCTTGTTCGGGCTGCGGCGCTGCCTCGGCGCGCGCTGGAAGGCTTGCAGGTCGGCATGGGTCGTGCCGGGGGTGGCATCCACCCATGCCCAGCCTTCGGCCTTCACCTTAGCGGCAAGGCTGACCAGCTTGTCCTGCGCCAGCCGTTCCAACAGCGTGGCATCGGTCAGATACACGCCGCTATCGGTGTCCGCGAACAGATCGCGGCGGGTGCCACCGCCTGCGGCCTCGTAGGCATCCAGCCCGACAAAACGCACCAGCGGATGCCGGCGGGCATCAATCTCGCGCTCGGTCAGGCGGTCGCGCAGGTTATGCGGGCTGCGCTGCCATGTCGGCGCATCGTAGAACGCGGCTTCCTGCGCGGTGTGGTCGTCAGTGATGGCAAGGGCCATCAACTGGTCAAGGCTCACGGCTTCGGCCCGGTAGTCTGCCAGCAGGCGCGGCGACACGTTGGCGAGTTTCAGGCGGCGCTGCACCACCAGCGGCGTGACGCTGAAATCGGCAGCTATGTCCTCGACGGGGCGGCCTTCGGCCACCAGCGCGGCAAATGCCTCGAACTGGTCGGCGGGGTGCATGGCTTCGCGCTGCACGTTCTCGGTCAGGCTGGCGGTGCGGGCGGTGCCATCGGCCACCAGCAGGCAAGGCACCTCCCATTCCTTGCTGATGCGGTGCTTTTTCGCCAGCAGCTTGAGGGCGGCAAGGCGACGGCCTCCGGCCACGACTTCGTAACGCTCGCCGTCAGCGGTCGCGGTGACGATCAGGTTTTGCAGCAGGCCGACACGCTGGATGCTGGCGGCGAGTTCGGGAATCGACATGCGCGGGGTCTTGCGCACGTTGCGGCCCGTGGGGCGCGATACCAGCCGCGACAGCGGCACCAGAATCAGATTCTTGCTCGGGTCGGCGGCTTCCAGCAGCACGGCAGGGGCGGCGATGGCCGTGGCGTGGATGGCTTGGGCTTCGGTGTGGTTGATGGCGTTCATGGTGAAGACTCCTTGCGATGATGGAATGCAGCAGCGAATGACGCGGCAAGGGTTGCTGCCTGCCCCTGCCGCGCAGGGAAATCAGGCTTTCAACTGGCGCAGGCCGTCAGCCAGCAGCCACAGGGCGCGATTGAGGCGAATATCGGAATCAATGCCCTGCACCGGGCGGGTCTGCTGGCGGCGTCCGTTGGCGCTGCGTCCGTGCAAACCGCCTTTGGTCAGGTTCTCTTGGGTGCGGTTGAACACGCTCCACAAGTCCGGGCGGCGGTCGTCGAAACGGCGCGGCATCAGGATTTGCGATTCGGTGATCGGTGCGGGCTTGTCCGGGTCGTCGTACTTGAGCGACAGCGCGGCGCGGGCGAACACTTCGGCTTCGCCTTCGTCCAACGTGATGGCCTGCATGGATTCGCGGGATTCCAGCGCACGGTCAAAACCGTGCAGTACCTGATAGGCACCTTCGATCACTTGCCCAGCCACATCGCCCTTATGCGGCACGCGCACATCGGCCACGGTGTCGCCGCAAACAAGGCCATTGCTGCACACGAAACGGAACATGCCGGCCAGCATCTGGTAACTGCTGGTGCCATCGTGCGAGTTCAGCAGGATGATTTCGTTGGCTTCGCCTCGGGCGTTGATCTGGCTGGCATGGCGCAGCCGGATCATGTGCTTGGTGTAGTCGCGCCGGTCTTCGTGGCGGGTGCGGGTCTGCGTCACCATGAAGGGCTGAAACCCTTCCTTGCGCAGTTCGGTCAGCACCGTGGCGGTGGGGATATAGGCGTAACGCTGGGAGCGGCTTTCGTGGGGTGCTTCCGCAAAGATGGACGGGGCCACGCGGTGGATCTGGTCATCGGACAGCGGGGAATCGCTGCGCAGTACCGGGGAACGGGAAGCGAAACGGGATGCAAGCATGGTCTTTCTCCTGACGAAAATGGTTTGCTGTTCAAGCCACACACCGGATTCCTAGATTCGGAGCCCAGCCTTTCGGCTGTTCGGTGCGGTTGGCACGAGGAACCCGGTTGGCCCTGTTGCCACCGTCTTTCCTGAGTTCATCGCCCGCGACGGTCAGGAGCCCACGGACGTGGGCCGTCAAGGAGGAAAGCGTCAGGTTGGTGCGGCCCGCAGGCGCAGCCGAGGACACGGCCTGGCGCGCCTTGATGGCACACGGCCACGGGCTACAGTCGCGAGCAAGGTGATGGAGTCAGGAGAGACGGCTGGACATGGCAACGGCCGCCGCGATGTGCAGACCGCACGCAAGCGCAAGCGCGCAGGCCCGAAGCTGGAAGCCGGGCCGTAGGCGTCAGGGATGTGGAAGGCTGGCGAATGCCAGTCCCGTCAGGGATGAGCGAATAGCGAACCTGGAGCAGCGCGGTCTGCGAAGCGGAGACGCCAGTGGCTTCAATGGTTACTATTCAATGCATAACTATTTTGGAGGAAAAATGAAAAATATATTTGAAGAAATAGACGGCATTCATCTCGAAGAAGATGAGCGGTCGAGCTTTGGGAGATTCTGCGATGCATTTCTTGGGGAAAATCCGACTGTTGTCAAAAGACTATTTCCCCTCATTGATGCCTCATCCACAGACGAAAAATTTCAGTCCGACGTGATGCAGGCTTACACCAATGAATGCATCAATGAAAAGCAAGCAATAATGGAAAAACTAGATGCAACGAGAGGTCATCCGGATGCATTGAGGTTTTACACTCCGCAACTTGATCTTGTTGATAGCAAGCTTTCTATAAAGACATTTCAGCAGCTTATTGATTCTCTAGGCAGCCACCTAGATAAGTACGCAGGATCGTTAGAGGTGTTCAATAACGCTTACAAAATAATCCACAATGCAGACGGTACTAAATATATAAGAAATAACTATGTCAATTACTCGATTGGCTCCATTTTGTATCGAAAACACCAGTCCGAAAAAGGCAGGGGCGACATGCTGAGCATGAAATATTCTGATGTCGTCAGGTCTGAATATGAAAAGTTGGGAATTGACATAGAGAAGGAGGATCTCCAGTTTTCAAAATACAAACTCATTAGCCTCAGTGACAATATTCAAATATTCAATGACAAGGACAGTCAAACGATACAGGACAGCCGGCTAGATAAGTATTTCTGGATCAAAGTACCAAGAGGCTTGCTAGCGAGCATTGAATCCCTGATTGAACAAAGAATGATTGCTGAAATTGCATTCAGGGTGGATTATGTTTCCGATTATGTTCCTTCGATGGAGGAGAAGGAGTTTGGATCTCCAATGAAATTGAATATTTCATCCCTGCCCGAACTATCCAAATTCTACTCTACAGATAATTACAACAATAATCTGTGGATTCAGCATGACCAAATAAAGCAGAGTTTGACATTTGAAGAACTCCTGGAGGATTTTGAGGTGGCTGATGACAATGTCGTCACGCAGGTTATTCACCTTGAATACACATCAAGAGGTGATGAGTTCTTTATAACCCACCTGGATCATGAGTTCATTATTTACACCATTGAACAGTATGGGGAAAGAATGGGCAATGCAGGAGTAAAGGGGCATAGAAAGGTAAAGACATTCAAAGTCGATGGATCAATGATCCCATTCAATTCCAGGGTCAACGGAAATATATTCTTGATTCAGGTTCTCGACGCTTATTTTAATAATAGAGACTTGATTCAAGAGTATTTTGCAGAGGCGTCGGCCTAGAGTTCAAGAAGACTACCGCCCCATGCTCGGTTTGTTTTGAGAGAAGGGGCCGAAGCCCCTAGGATCAAATAAGGCCGTATTCCGCAAACGACGTCGTTTTCGTGCCACCCACAACGATGTGATCCAGCACGCACACGTCCACCATCGCCAGCGCCTCCCGAAGTCGCTTCGTCAGCAACTTATCGGCTGCGCTAGGCTCGGGATTCCCGCTCGGGTGGTTATGAGAAATGATGACTGCCGCTGCATTGAGCCGCAGTGCCTCCTTGAGAACTTCACGCGGGTACACCGATGCACTGTCGATGGTGCCCCGGAAAAGCTCGCTGTACTCGATCAGCCTATGTTGCGTATCGAGGAACAACACTGCGAAGACTTCATGCTCCAGGCACGCCAGCTTGGTGCTCAGATACTCCTTTACCGCCATCGGTGATGTAAAGGATTCGCCGCGCGGCATTTTCTGGTCGATGACCAGGCGTGCGGCTTCGAGGATCTGATCGGCAGAAGCTGGCTGGTAGCGCCCACGCGCGCTACGAACCATCAGAACGGAATCGAAGGAAGAAAGAGAAAGTTGCGACATGATCGTGCTCCGGTTGCACGGGCGGAATTGCCCGGAACCGTGGCCAGCACGGCGCAGCGCAAGCAGTCAGGGGTCGCAGACGGCCAATGGGCCGCAAGCGCGCATGGCGCGTGCAGCCATTGACGGCGAGAACGCCGTGATACGGTGAAGGGAACAGCAAGACCGCCCACTCCCACCCACAGCGCACAGTAGGTTTTCATGGCAAGCGAAGCGCGCAGGCCCGTCAGGGCCGAAGATGTCAGGGGTCAAAGCCGAATGGCCACGATTCGGCACGAGGCGCGGGGCGCAGCCCGCGAACCCGACGGCGGCACGCCGGGGCGCACGAATTGCTGCTTGGGCTACTCGTGCTGCTCAGCCTGCAAGCGGCCCCGCCCGAGACGGCCGGAAGCGTCGGCGACGTGAGCCACTATGAGCGTGACGCTTTGAAGTGCCTCAGCTAAAATGTAACTATCGCACAGCATTTCAAAATCAAAGTGACGTAAGTCCGAAAGAAGACGCAAATAGATTGCTTTCAATATAGGAGTTACGAAAACACAATGCACCCATTCCAAGAAAACATACAAGCTTGGATTTCTAGGCGTCTTGCAGACCGCACGTCCAGTCAATCCCTTGAGATTCCTTTTGTGCTATCCAGTGATATAGGACTGGTTCGAAAGGAGAATCAGGATCGAGTGGCCGCTCTCTATACTGGAAAGAAGTCGATAAATCCCCTGTTTGCGATAGCAGTTGCTGATGGCATGGGAGGCATGCGCGATGGAGGGAAATGCTCTTCATTGGCAATATCGAGCTTCTTCTACTCTTTGATACAGCACCGTAATTTAGGTATCAAGGAACGGGCCTATGAAGCTGTAAAAGCGTCAAACAAACAGGTGTTCGACACATATCAAGGCGATGGCGGCTCTACGCTGACTGCCGTTTTGCTTGACTCTCAAGGCACCAAGATAATTGTTCATCTTGGCGATACGCGTGTCTACACTTTCGGGGCTGGGAAAAAGGTTGAGCGGCACACAACGGACGACTCTCTCGTCGAAGCTGTTGGTGGAAGCGGTCGAGAACTACTCCAATTTGTTGGAATGGGCGATTCGATGCAGCCCAAGATAACTGATTTTTTTTGTCAGGAAGGTTTTTGCGCCATTACCACTGATGGCATACACGGCATAGAAGAAAAGACCCTCAGCAGGATTCTAGAAAATTCATCAAGCCTTAATGATGCCTCCGAGCGTCTGAATTCTGTCGCGATGTGGTGCGGGGGGAATGACAACTCAACATCGGCCATATTTGACATTGCCGGAATGCCTCCATCGCTTGCACGATATGAAGGAAGCGGAATCCGTTTATGGGATGCAGCTGGAGATCTAACCACGCTTTGGCTGCGAGAGGAAGACCAGGCCTTTAATGCAAAAAACGCTCAAGTTCCAAACGAGACGAATGAAGCAAAAAATAATTTTTCATCCCAACTGATACCCAGTACGCCGCCGACGAATGAGGGGGCGCCGAAGAAGTCAAAGCCACCCGTTCGCAAATCTCGAAAAAAGAAAAACGAGAATTACCCAGAAGAAGTTCAACTGGATATAGAAATTGGCAGTTCTGCCGAACAGGGAGACGTCGGTGTTGATAGCAAATAGATATAAAACTCTCGATAACTCCGACAGGGGTGGAATGGGGGAGGTAATTTTTTGCGAAGATCTACATCTACAACGTCAAGTTGTGCTAAAGCATCTGCAGGCTGGCGTCGAAGCTCGTAGATTGCTCGATGAGCAAAAGGCATTGTCAAAAGTTAGGTCGAAACACGTCGTTCAACTTTATGACATCGTAAATATTCAAGGAGCAGTCACGCAACAGCCCGCTATTGTCCTTGAGTTTATTGATGGAGAGACACTCCAAGTTGGATCTCTTTCTGCCAATGCGGATTATCTAAACCTGATATGGCAGATTTCATGCGGACTTGCTGACATTCATTCGCACAGAATCATCCATCGAGATATTAAACCCGGAAACATAAAAATAGATGGCGAGGGTGTCGTTAAGATTCTTGATTTCGGTTTGTCTAGAAATACTGCCGATGCAGAGACTAGGAGCATAATAGGAACTCCTATATTTATGGCGCCGGAGCTATGGGGTGACCAAACAATCGCGTTTGACTCTTCCATTGATGTCTATGCGTTTGGTGTGACATGTCTGGCCTTGCTGACCAACGAGCCTCCCCTTAGTTTGCGTCATAGGCCTCCAAGCCAGCCAACACTAGCAGATTTTTCTACTCCGTTCGCTGGGATGCCCGCTGAAATTACAAATGCCCTGTTCCAATGTCTTGCGACAAGCAGGCAGGATAGACCATCCATGCAAGCCATCAAGAATTTGTTGGAGAAGCATCTTCTGAGGGACAGGCATCGTGCCACGGTTGTTTTAAACGGCGTAGCAAACACACTAGACCACAAGAATAGAAGAATATCTCTGAATGCAACCGTGGGAAGTCTCACGATTGAATATGACGGCTTAGCCTTCACTGTCACTCAGGTCGCTGGTGCCGTTTATATAAATAACACATCCGTCACTGTAGGGGCGATAGTGCCAGGCTGTTGCGTTCTAACCTTCGGCAACGGCAGTGGCAGAAAGTTCGTGACTTTTGATGTTTCAAACCCGGAGGTAATGCCATGAATGCGCAAGATATTGTCTCCGGGCGCTATCGCATAGAGCGCCATATCGGTCGAGGCGGTATGCAAGACGTCTATTTGGCGCAGGACATATTGTTGGAATCTAACGTTGCACTAAAAACACCTCAACCCGGACAGCCCGATAAGAGATTCAAAAGCAGTGCGAAGATTTCCGCTAGAGTTAATCATCATAACGTCGCTAAAACTCTAGACTACATTGAGGAGAATGGTCGGCTTTTTCTTATTGAAGAATTCGTTGATGGCGACAATCTTGAAAATAAGCTCAAGACCTTTGGGGCTATCGACCCGCACCTCGCTGCTCGTATATTTCTGCACGTTTCCAAAGGCGTTGCCGCTTCACATCATGCTGGAGTTGTTCATCGTGACTTGAAGCCAAGCAATATCATTGTTGAACATGGCATTAATTTGCATGAACTGAAAATAACTGATTTCGGCATCGCTACACTAACAGAAGAAGTTTTTGACGAAGCTGCGCGGGAAGGCGATATAACCAGATCGACATCTGGAACAATTCGCGGAGCTCTTCCTTATATGGCACCAGAGATGATGTTCAGGCAGCCGGGTGAACACCCAGGCGCCTCAGTCGACATTTGGTCGCTCGGCGCTATGATGTTCCAGATATTGACCGGAAAAGTTCCTTTCGGCGTCTATCTCCAGGCGGCTGTCAATGTTCAAAATAGAAATAGAGAACCGTGGCCGGACTTCATGACGTCAAACCCGCAATATAAGATTCTTGCGCAGCAGTTACAATCCCTCGTGGAAGACTGCCTTCAGTACAATGTTGCAGATCGCCCTACCGCTGATGATGTTGTTGCGAAGATTTCTAATCTTTGCTTTATCGGTGTTGACAGAAAAGTTGGAAGTGTGACCAACCTGATTCAAAATGGATATAGCGGATTCATAGACGGGGATGACGGTGTAACGACCTTTTTTAGTCGAGAAAGCGTTTATGGGTCAAAGTCATCAGCCATGCCTGGAAAGAGAGTGTGCTATTCGAATTTCCCGGGATCGCCGCGTGACCGAGGTCATCCGATCATTGTGATCGAATAATTTTTAGTAATTAAGTGGGGACTCCAACGTCCCCATTTTTTTAGATTCATGTCAAGTAACGCTCGGCAAGCGATAGATTGCCCCGTCTTGAGCAGCCCAGTGCGCAAGTGAGCGTTCCCTTGATCTGCTGCATCAGTTGATGATCGGTCAGCGAAGGATCAGGACTCCCACTAGGATCGTTTTAGGTGATTGGAGGCCAGATACCGCAGATAGCTTGAGCGGCACATTGGGAAGCTAGTCTGTTTGAGACAAGGCTAATCGTTGCGCGTTTCTCGCTGTTCTAGCTGCAACTGCGCCCGCTGAGTTGCCTGTTGTAGCCGCTCCACTAGAACGCCCCTCGGCGGCAAGGCTGTCAGGTACTCGGCGACGTGGATTCCGGACTTGTCCAGTTCCAGCAATTCGATCTGCTCGCGCTTCTTGCCAGTGCAAAGAATGATCCCCAGCGGCGAGGCCTCCTCTGGCTCCCGCTCGTGCTTGTCTAGCCAGCGCAAGTAAAGCTCCATCTGCCCCTTGTGCGCGGCCTTGAACTCGCCGATCTTCAACTCCACCGCCACCAGCCGCCGCAGCTTGCGGTTGTAGAACAGCAGGTCAAGGTGGAAATCCTCGTCGTCGATCTGGATGCGTTTCTGACGGGCGACGAAGCAAAAGCCCGCGCCCAGCTCCAGTAAGAAGGCTTCCATTTCGCGGATGATGGCTGCCTCCAGGTCGCTTTCCTGCCAGCTATCCCGCAGCCCCAGGAAGTCGAGGATGTAGGGATCGCGCATGACCAGCGCCGGGGTCATGCGCTTTGCATCGCGCAGGGTCGCCAACTCCTGCGCGATGGTTTCTTCCGGTTTTTGGGACAGCGCCGTGCGCTCGTACAACATCGAGTCGATGCGCTCGCGTAGCGTCCGCACGCTCCAGCGCTCGGTGCTCGCCATCTGCGCGTAATAGTCCCGCTGGAGCGGATCTTTCAGCGGCAGCAATGCCACGAAATGCGACCAGCTCAATTGTCGTGACAGCGTCACGACAATTGGCTCTTCGGGGTAAGTGGCCGCGAACTGCACCATCCGGCGCAGGTTCTTATCCGCGAAGCTGCGCCCGTAGTCGCGGACAAGCTGCTCGGCCAGGGATGGCATGATTTCCTCGCCGTACTCGGCCCGCTGCCCGGCCAGCACCTCCGTATGGATACGCTGGCCGATCCTCCAGAACAGCAAGGTCAGTTCAGCATTGACCGCCGAGGCGGCGCGCTGGCGCGCAGCCTCAATCAGTGCCCGAATGTCACCCAACAGTGCCTTCGGCGCTGCTGGTGAAGGGGTGGACACCTTGCGCCTGCTCATGCCGCCACCTCCGCAGGGGATTGCTTAGCGCCGGTGATCGCCTTGCGTCGGTTCGCCACCAACTCGGCGGCCTCTCGCACGGGCTTGTCTTCGGTATGGACGTAGCGCATGAACATCGCCACGGTCTTGTGCGCCGTCAGAGCCATACCGACCTTCACCGGGATGCCAGAATTGGCAATGTCCGTCGCCGAGCGGTGACGGATGCCGTGCGTACCCACATGCGTCACGCCAGCGGCTTTGAGAGTGCGGCTCCAACCGTTGTAATACTCCCCGTCGGTCAAATGCCGATCAGGGTGCCGCGGAGACGGTAATACATGGGGCGTCGTAGCATTGCGAGCCGCCGTCGAAAGAAGCCGATAGGCTTCTTCGCTCATGGGCTTGGACATACCGCCTGTCTTGCTGTCAGGCCACACCACCCGCCGGTTTTCCAGATCAATCCAATCCCATTGGAGTGAGACGATCTCAGAAAGGCGAGCAGCAAACTCGAATTGCAGGCGGATGGCCAGCGGGATCACTACATGCTCCAGCCCTTCCGCCTCCAACTGGTCAAGGTAGCGAAACAACTTGCCCATTTCCTCATCGCTGATGAGGTGAGTCGCCTTGCCGTTCGGGTACATGGGCACATGGCGGCATGGGTTGGTGCCGTCAGGGCGATAGCCCCATACCTCGGCCAAGTTGAACATCTTGCGCATCACGCTGAACGTGCGGTTCGCATCGGCGGGCTTGTGCGCCATCTTCTTCATCATTGAAGCCACGTCAGGCCGCTTCAGATCCTGCACCTTCATGCGACCAAGCATTGGGATGATGTTGCGATCAATGACGCTCTGGTAGCCTTCTTGCGTGCTCGGCTTGTTGCGCTGGCTGGAGTAGTCCTCCATGAACTTGATGCACAGTTCCTTGACTGTGGGTGCCTGACGCGCTGCAGCCTTCTCTGCGGCAGGATCTCCACCCCGGCGCACTTGCGCCAGCCACTCCTGCGCCAGCGATCGAGCCTGTTCGACGGTCAGTTCTCCGTATAGGCCCAAGGCAGGTTTGCGCCGCTCTCCGGCGTTTGTGCGGTACTGGAGCATGAACACCTTGCGGCCTGCCGGGGTGATCTTGCACAGGAAGCCAGGAACCAGGGTATCGCGCAGTTCGACTGGCTGCGCTTGGGCTTGTGCCGCATCGACTGTGGACTTGGTGAGTTTGATTTTCGCCATGATGACTCCTCGAAAGACCCGATTTCCAGGAGCCTGTTGGGAGCCAAGCGGGTGGAAGCCGGGTCAAGTTTCAGAAAGCACCGGCATATGATGAACTCGCCTAAGTTATTGATAAACCTGCTGTATCTGGCTGTGGCGTAGTCCAGCGAAGTTCGGTGCTGGAGTCATGGTGAAATAAAAAAAGCCCCTGGTTTTCACCAGGGGCTCTTCAATCGTGGCGGAGCGGACGGGACTCGAACCCGCGACCTCCGGCGTGACAGGCCAGCATTCTAACCAGCTGAACTACCGCTCCGCGTTGAAACTTTGCAGGCGCTCATTCTATCCGAAGATCGTCTGATTGCCCAGCCTCATGAACACTTTTTTTAGAAGTTTTTCACAAGGTGTTACCAAATCTGCAGTGGCGGAGCGGACGGGACTCGAACCCGCGACCTCCGGCGTGACAGGCCAGCATTC
>NZ_DAMBRS010000005.1:173919-182523 GCF_032054965.1 Stenotrophomonas chelatiphaga
ACCCGCGACCTCCGGCGTGACAGGCCAGCATTCTAACCAGCTGAACTACCGCTCCACATTTCAAACTTTACCGCGGTGCTGTGGTGGGTGCTGAGGGTTTCGAACCCCCGACCCTCTCCGTGTAAAGGAGACGCTCTACCGCTGAGCTAAGCACCCCAGCGAGCCGCTTAGTTTACAGCATCCTTCAGGGCCTTACCAGCCTTGAACGACGGATTCTTCGAAGCAGCGATCGCGATGGTGTCGCCGGTCTTCGGGTTGCGGCCGGTGCGGGCAGCGCGGTCACGGACCTGGAAGGTGCCAAAGCCGACCAGCGTCACAGCATCACCGCTCTTCAGTGCCTTGGTGACGGCAGCAACGACGGCATCGACAGCGCGAGCGGACTCTGCCTTGGTCAGGTCAGCGGTCTCGGCAACGGCGTCGATCAATTCGGTCTTGTTCATTCTCTACAGCTCCTTATTGCGGGGGACCCGCGGATTAGCCAGGGACGCCATCGTTCGTTGCAGCATGCACGACGGCAAATTGGATCGGTTCAGCGAATTGGATGCAGCTGATTCGCGAGTGCTGCTTTTATACCAGTGGCCCTACACCCGCGCAAGCCGAAAACCCAGCAATGACGCGGGTTTCGGCCGTTTGCGGTACGCGCTTCAGTGCTTGACGCGCGTCGCGGAAGGTGTCTTGGCCTTGCTGCGAACAGTGACGCGCTGCGCAGTCTTACGCGCCTTCTTCGGCGTCAGCGGACGCTCCAGTGCCAGGTCGAGCACCTGCTCGATGTACTTCACCGGGATGATGTCGATATCACGCGTGACGTTGGCCGGGATGTCGGCAAGATCCTTGCGGTTCTCTTCAGGGATGATGACCGTGCGGATGCCACCACGCAGTGCCGCCAGCAGCTTTTCCTTCAAGCCGCCAATGGCCGTGACGCGACCGCGCAGGGTGATCTCGCCGGTCATCGCCACATCGGCGCGCACCGGCACCTTGGTCAGGATGGACACCAGCGAGGTGACCATCGCCGCGCCGGCGCTGGGGCCATCCTTGGGCGTGGCACCATCGGGCACGTGCACGTGCACGTCCTGCTTCTGCAGGAAAGCGGCATCGATACCGAACTGCACCGCACGCGAGCGCACCACCGACAGCGCGGCCGAAGCGGACTCCTTCATGACGTTGCCCAGCTGGCCGGTCAGGATCAGCTGGCCCTTGCCCGGCACCAGCGTGGATTCGATCTGCAGCAGGTCGCCGCCGACCTCGGTCCATGCCAGGCCCGTCACCAGGCCGATCTCGTTTTCTTCTTCGGCGCGGCCGAAGTCGAAGCGACGCACGCCCAGGTACTTGTCCACGTTGCTGCCATCCACCAGCACCAGCGCGCCCTTCTTCGCCTTCTTCCCCTTCAGCGCCTTCGGCTTGGGCAGGCCGGCCGGACCGGCCAGCGCGATCTCCTTGACCACCTTGCGGCAGATCTTGGCGATTTCGCGCTCCAGGCTGCGCACGCCGGATTCGCGCGTGTAGTAGCGCACGATGTCCTGGATCGCCGCACCGTCGATTTCCAGCTCTTCCGGCTTCAGGCCGGCCGCCTTGATCTGCTTGGGCACCAGGTAGCGCATGGCGATGTTGAGCTTCTCATCCTCGGTATAACCGGGGATGCGGATCACTTCCATGCGGTCCAGCAACGGGCCGGGAATGTTCAGCGAATTGGACGTGGCCACGAACATGACTTCGGACAGGTCCAGGTCCACTTCCAGGTAGTGGTCGTTGAAGGAGTTGTTCTGCTCCGGGTCCAGCACTTCCAGCAGCGCCGACGACGGATCGCCGCGGAAGTCCATCGACATCTTGTCGATCTCATCCAGCAGGAACAGCGCGTTCTTGCTGCCCACCTTGTTGAGGTTCTGCACGATCCGGCCCGGCATCGAACCGACGTAGGTGCGACGGTGGCCACGGATCTCGGCCTCGTCGCGCACGCCGCCCAGGCTCATGCGCACGAACTTGCGGTTGGTGGCCTTGGCGATGGACTGGCCCAGCGAGGTCTTGCCCACGCCCGGCGGCCCGACCAGGCACAGGATCGGGCCCTTCATCTGCTTCACCCGCGACTGCACCGCCAGGTATTCCAGGATGCGGTCCTTGACCTTCTCCAGACCGTAATGGTCGGCGTCCAGGGTGTCCTGGGCGACCTTCAGGTCCTTGCGCACCTTGGTGCGCTTCTTCCACGGCACGCCCAGGATCCAGTCCAGGTAGTTGCGCACCACGGCCGCCTCGGCGGACATCGGCGACATCTGCTTGAGCTTGGTCAGTTCGGCCTTGGCCTTGGTTTCCACCGGCTTGGGCATGCCGGCTTCAGCAATCTTGCGGGCCAGTTCTTCCAGCTCGCCCGGCGCGTCGTCCAGGTCACCCAGTTCTTTCTGGATGGCCTTCATCTGTTCGTTGAGGTAGTACTCGCGCTGGCTCTTTTCCATCTGCGACTTGACCCGGCCGCGGATGCGCTTTTCCATCTGCTGCACGTCGATTTCGCCATCGACCAGGCCCACCAGCATCTCCAGGCGCTCGCCTACCGGCAGCACTTCCAGCAGGCGCTGCTTGTCGGCCAGGCGCACGCTGATGTGCGCGGCAATGGTGTCGGCCAGGCGCGCGGGCTCTTCGATGCCGGCCAGGGTCTGCAGCAGCTCCGGCGGCAGCTTGCGGTTGGTCTTGACGTACTGTTCGAACAGCGACATCAGCGAACGGGCGATCGCTTCGATCTCGCGCGCTTCGCGGCCATCTTCGGCCTGGATCTCCACCGCGGTGCCCTGCAGCGCGCCATCGCGCTCGCCGACCTGGCTGACCTGTACGCGCGACAGACCCTCTACCAGCACCTTGATGGTGCCATCAGGCAGCTTCAGCAGCTGCAGCACCTGCGCCAGGGTACCGACCTGGTAGAGGTCGGCTTCCTGCGGATCGTCGGTCTCGGCCGACTTCTGCGCCAGCAGCAGGATGCGCTTGTCCGCTTCCATCGCCTTTTCCAGCGCATGCATGGACTTGTCACGGCCGACGAACAGCGGGATGACCATGTGCGGGAACACCACCACGTCACGCAGCGGCAGTACCGGCAGGTCGAGAGTCTCAGTTGGGGAACGGGCCATGGGGGCTCCAGGAAGGGGGGATACGCCTCTCCGGCTCCAGCGGGGCCAGAGACAAAAAAGCCGATGGCCCCGTTATGGGGCCATCGGCGCAAGGATGCAAGACGCTGCTAAAAAATACTTTCAAATCAAGCGATTGAAAGAATCATTCAGCGCCAGCGGCCTTCTGTTCAGGTGCTGGCGGGGTCTGGTAGATCAGGTAGGGTTCGGACTTGTGTTCGATGACCGACTCATCCACCACCACCTTGCTGACGTTCTCCTGCGAGGGGAGCTCGTACATGGTGTCCAGCAGCACCGATTCCACGATGGTGCGCAGGCCACGGGCACCGGTCTTGCGCTTGAGCGCCTTGCGGGCAATGGCGGCCAACGCGTCGGGACGGAACTCCAGCTCGACGTTCTCCATCTCGAACAGCTTCTTGAACTGCTTGGTGATGGCGTTCTTCGGCTCGGTCAGGATGGTGATCAGGGCCGCTTCGTCCAGCTCTTCCAGGGTCGCGACCACCGGCAGGCGGCCCACGAATTCCGGAATCAGGCCGAACTTGATCAGGTCTTCCGGTTCCACTTCCGCCAGCAGCTTGCCGATTTCCTGCTTGCGCTCGGACGACTTCACCTTCGCACCGAAACCGATACCGCCCGATTCGGTGGAACGCTGCTGGATCACCTTGTCCAGGCCGGCAAACGCGCCGCCACAGATGAACAGGATGTTCTTGGTGTCCACCTGCAGGAATTCCTGCTGCGGGTGCTTGCGTCCGCCCTGCGGCGGAACGCTGGCCACGGTGCCTTCGATCAGCTTCAGCAGGGCCTGCTGCACGCCTTCGCCGGACACATCGCGGGTAATCGACGGGTTCTCGCTCTTGCGCGAGATCTTGTCGATTTCATCGATGTAGACGATGCCCTGCTGTGCCTTCTCGACGTCGTAGTCGCACTTCTGCAGCAGCTTCTGGATGATGTTCTCCACGTCTTCGCCCACGTAACCGGCTTCGGTCAGCGTGGTGGCGTCGGCCATGGTGAACGGCACGTTGAGCAGGCGGGCCAGGGTTTCAGCCAGCAGCGTCTTGCCCGAACCGGTCGGGCCGACCAGCAGGATGTTCGACTTGGCCAGTTCGACCTCGTCGTTCTTCTGCCGGCTCTCGATGCGCTTGTAATGGTTGTACACGGCCACGGCAAGCGTGCGCTTGGCGCGCTTCTGGCCGATCACGTACTGGTCCAGGACTTCGAGGATCTCGCGCGGCTTGGGCAGCGAACTGCGCGCCGACTGCGCTTTTTCCTCGAGCTCTTCACGGATGATGTCGTTGCACAGCTCCACGCATTCATCGCAGATGAACACGCTTGGACCGGCAATGAGCTTGCGCACCTCGTGCTGGCTCTTGCCGCAGAAGGAGCAGTAAAGGATCTTGCCGCTGTCCGTGGAACGACCTTGTCGGTCTTCGCTCATGCTTCGCTTACCTGGTTACCCCACCCGTTCGACGGGGGTTCAATTCGAGAATAACACAGGGCCGAGAGGGCACCAGCCCTGCCCGACCCTGCTTGTCCAGTCGGAAAATCGACTGTTTTGCTGTAATCAACCCGCCTGGATCGACTCTTCCGGGCGACGTTCAAGGACCTGATCGACCAGCCCGTAGGCCTGCGCTTCGACGGCGCTCTTGAAATTATCGCGCTCGGTGTCGCGGGCGATCGTTTCCAGCGACTGGCCGGTGTGCTTGGCCAAGATCTCGTTCAGGCGCGCACGCAGGGTCAGGATCTCGCGGGCGTGGATGTCGATATCGGTCGCCTGGCCCTGGAAGCCACCCAGCGGCTGGTGGATCATCACGCGCGAATTCGGCAGCGCATAACGCTTGCCGGCCGCGCCCGATGCCAGCAGCAGGGCACCCATCGAGGCGGCCTGGCCGACACAGATGGTGGCCACGTCCGGCTTGATGTACTGCATGGTGTCGTAGATCGCCATGCCGGCGGTGACCACGCCACCGGGCGAGTTGATGTAGATGCTGATGTCCTTTTCCGGATTTTCCGCTTCCAGGAACAGCAGCTGCGCCACCACCACGTTGGCCATGTGATCGTCGATCGGGCCCACGAGGAAGATCAGGCGCTCCTTCAACAGGCGCGAGTAGATGTCATAGGCGCGCTCGCCGCGGGCGGTCTGCTCGACCACCATCGGAACCAGATTGAGGGCTTTGGTTCGGTTGTCCATATCGTGAGGCACCTGTGTTGGGGGGAACGCCCCCGCGCCCTGGGGCGCGGGGTGTGGTGTTCTGCAGGAATCAGCCGCGGATCGCGTCCTGGAAGGACAGCTTTTCCTCGGTGTGCTGGGCGCGCTCGGCGATCCAGTCGATCACCTGCTCTTCCATCACGCGGTTCTGCAGACCCGACATGAGCTGGGGGTCGTTGCGGTACATCTCAATGACCTGCTCCGGCTCTTCGTAGGTCGAAGCGATCAGGCGCATGGTTTCATTCAGGCGCTTCGGCTCCAGCTTCAGGTCGTTGATGCGGGCCACTTCGCCGACCAGCAGGCCAACCAGCACGCGCTTGCCTGCCGCGTCCTTGAAGCCTTCATGGGCGTCGGCCGGCACCTGGCCCGGATCACGGCCGCTGCGACGGATCTGCTCGACCTGCTGGGCCAGCATCGCACGGGCTTCGTTTTCCACCAGGCGCGGCGGCAGTTCGACCGAGCTGTAAGCGGCAATCAGCTGCTCGCCGACTTCGCGACGCAGGCGGTTCATCAGGGCGCCCTTGAGCTCGCGCTCCAGGTTGGCGCGGATGTCCTTGCGGAACTGCTCCACGTCGCCGGCCTTGACGCCGAAGCTCTTGATGAAGGCGTCGTCCACTTCCGGCAGCGACTCTTCGGACACTTCGGTGACCTTGACGGTGACCTGCACGGTCTTGCCGGCCAGTGCTTCAACGCGCCAATCGGCCGGGAACTCGACGTCCAGGGTCTTTTCTTCACCCTTGGCCAGGCCGACCAGGCCCTTTTCAATGGTTTCGAACATCATGTTCTGGCCGATGACGATCGTGCCCTTTTCGGTCCCTTCGGCCGGCAGGCGCTCGTCGCCCGCCCGGGAGAAGGTTTCCAGCGCGACCAGGTCGCCTTCCTGCGCGCCACGGCTGACCGGGGCCCAGGTGCGGCGCTGCTGGCGCAGGTTTTCGATCATCTGGTCGATGTCGGCATCGCCGATTTCGGCCACGTGGCGGACCACGTTCAGCTTGGCAACGTCGATTTCGCCGAACTCCGGCACCAGCTCGACGGTGGCCACGAACGACAGTTCGCCCTGCTCACCCTTGTCGATGCGCGGGCTGCCGACCACGCGCAGGGCGTGTTCGCGGATGGCCGCGTCGAAGGTTTCGCGCAGCAGGCCGTCGACGGCTTCGCCACGGACCTGCGCGCCGAAGCGCTGCTCGATCACCTTGGCCGGCACCTTGCCCGGGCGGAAACCCTTGATGCGCGTGGTGCGGGCGATTTCGCCCAGACGCCCACTGATATGGGTGTTGAGGCGATCTTCCGGCAGCGAGAAGCTCAGGCGGCGTTCCAGGTTGCCGGTGGATTCGATCGAAGCTTGCATGTTGACTCCTGCCACCGGCGGCCCTGCTGGCCCCCGGTTCGATGTGATGGACGAAACGGTTGTTCGGACGCGACGGCGTTGACACGCATGCCCGCCGCAGCCCTTTAGTTTGGACGATAACGGGCGGCACTGCCAGCGGGGGTCGGTCAGGCGGGCGCGCGCATGAAACGCGCGGCTGGCGGGGGTGGCCGGACCATGGTGCGAAAGGGGGGACTCGAACCCCCACGCCGGTTAAGGCACTGGAACCTAAATCCAGGGCGTCTACCAATTCCGCCACTTTCGCTGGTCTAGCCGGGTATTGTCGCAGGCGCGGGGCGGTCTTGGGTAGGGCGGGTGCGATACGCTGCCACCGCTTGGCCTAGAATGGGTTGCACAGGCCGGCACGCTTCACCTCCCATGATGCCCGCCATGAACCCGCCCGCCGAGGAGGCGAGCACCGCATGCAGCAGCAGGCCGACGCCCCGCTGGGCGCAGACATCGCCCAGGACATCGCCCACATCGGCGCTATCGCGGCGGTGCCGCGGATCCTGGAAACCGTGGCCCACATCACCGGCTCGCGCTTCGCCGCCATCGCCCGGGTCACCGAGAGCCACTGGGTCGCCTGCGCCACCTACGACACGCTGGGCTTCGGCCTCGGCGTGGGCGGGCAGCTGGTGCTGGAAACGACCATCTGCAACGAGATCCGCCAGGCCCCGCAGCCGGTGATTTTCGGACATGCCAGCGAGCATCCGCACTACGCCAGCCACCACACCCCGCGCCTGTACGGGCTGGAAAGCTACGTATCGGTGCCGATCTTCCGTCCCGACGGCAGCTTCTTCGGCACCCTGTGCGCGATCGATTCGGCGCCGGCGACATTCGACGAGGTCCAGGTAGTGCGGTCGCTGGAACTGTTCGCCGAACTGATCGGCAACTACCTGCACACCGAACAGCGGCTGCAGCAGGCGGTGGCCGATCTGTCGGCGGCCAACGACACCGCCGTGCTGCGCGACCAGTTCATCGCGGTGCTCGGCCACGACCTGCGCAGCCCGCTGCAGGCGGCCAGCATGGCGACCGAGATGCTGGAGTTCGAACCGCATACCGAACGCGGCGGCATGCTGCTGACCCGCGTACGTGACAGCATCACCCGCATTGACGGACTGGTGAGGGACGTACTGGATTTCGCCCGCGGCCGGCTTGGTGGCGGCATCCCGGTGGCGCTCACTTACGATGCCAACGTGGCCGCGCAGCTGATGCAGGTGGTGCACGAGGTCGCCGACGCGACCGGGCGCAGCGACATCATCGCGACGATCGCCGCGGATGCACCGCTGCTGTGTGATGCCGACCGTCTGTCGCAGCTGCTGGCCAACCTGCTGACCAATGCGGCCGTGCATGGCGCGCCGGACCAGCCGATCACGCTGGATATCGAAACCGACGCCAACGGATTGGTGCTGCAGGTGCATAACGGCGGCGTGATCGCCCCGGACAAGCTGGGCAAGCTGTTTACTCCGTTCTCGCGCGAGGCCGGCGACCAGCCGCGTCCCGGCCTCGGACTGGGGCTGTATATCGCCGCGGAAATCGCCAAGGCACACAACGGCACGCTGTCAGTGGAATCCGATGCCGCGCACGGAACCCGCTTCGTGTTCGCGATGCCGGCCATCCCCCTCGCGCTGGCAGGCTGAGTTCAATAGCGCAGGCAAGAAAAAAGCCACCAGGCGCTTGCTTGGTGGCTTCTGTCTGGTGGGGTACACGGCCGCGCATGCGCGCTGCCGCCCCACGCTTCGCTGCGCGAAACGCGGGCCCCTCTTATCAGCCCGCCAGATCCCCGCGCCTTCGGCGCGCCCCCTTGACTCAAGGGGGCTCTACTCCAGTGAACCTTCGTCGCTTGCAACCAACGCAGGAATCGTAGGCAAGAAAAAAGCCACCAGGGTGACCTGGTGGCTTCTGTCTGGTGGGCCGTCAAGGATTCG
>NZ_DAMBRS010000005.1:182623-231378 GCF_032054965.1 Stenotrophomonas chelatiphaga
AACCTTGGACCTATTGATTAAGAGTCAACTGCTCTACCAACTGAGCTAACGGCCCGAAAATCGGGAGGCGAATTATGACGTGGCCGCGACACGTCTTGCAAGCTTTTTTTTTGCGTGCGATGCCATGGGCATCATGCGGGCAAGAAAAAAGCCACCAAGCGCTTGCTTGGTGGCTTCTGTCTGGTGGGCCGTCAAGGATTCGAACCTTGGACCTATTGATTAAGAGTCAACTGCTCTACCAACTGAGCTAACGGCCCTAAAAACTAGACGAATACTTTAAGCTGCATTACGTCTTTCTGCAACGGCTGATCTGCTTTCGGCTGACCTGCCTTGAATCAGTGGGGTGGCTGAGGGGATTCGAACCCCCGACCACCGGAATCACAATCCGGTACTCTAACCGACTGAGCTACAGCCACCACTGAAACGTCGGACCCAGTGGCATCGACTGCCTGCCGCTGGAACCTTGATTTCTGCCCTGCACCGCGCCGAAAAGCGACGAATGCCGAAGCAAGTCCGCTATTTTTACGGAGTCGCCCCGGAATTGCAAGCAGTTCTTCACGCATCCGTTTTCATGCGCGCGCCGGGCCGTACGCTGCTGCCCGCGACCGGCCGCCGCAGCTGTCGCAATTACCTCTGCATACCCGCTACCACCGCACCGGATCGCCCGCTGCCCTGCCCTGCGCCACGGTGACCCTGCATGAACGAGCCCTGGATCGCTGGAGCCGCCCCCATGCTCCATGTCAGCGTGACCTTCTTTCCGGTGAGAGGTCGTTGCCATGAATACCCGCTTTCGCCCGGTCCGCATCCGCACGCAGCTGCACCTGACCCTGCGCCTGACGCAGCGCCAGCCACCCGCCGACGGCGTGCCGCGGTGCACGCTGTCCTTCCGCGCCAGCGCCCCGGCGGGCTGGTGGCTGACCCGGATGCTGCTGCAGTCCAACGAACTGGATCGCCTGATTGGTGACCTGCAGCACCAGCAGTGCCTGCTGCCGGACGACGCCACGCAGCCGTGGCGGCGCCCCGGCTGGCTGGATGCGTCGCTGCCGCTGGGGCTGGCGCGGGGCGAATACGACGCGATGATCCAGGCACTGAGCGCGCGACGCGCGGACCTGCGGCGGACCTACCTGCCGTTGATGACCGCGATGCGCGCGGGCCGGTCCGTCCCGCAGGCAGTGGCTGCCATCATCGCCTGCTGACCGGTTCGCAATGGCCGATGCCAGCGGTCACACCGCGCCGCGCAGGGCGTCGCGGGCGCTGTCCACCAGTTCGCGCCCGAGCAGCAGCAGTTCGCCTACCAGGGTGTCGCCGGGCGGCACGTCGGCGGTGGCGTCATAGGTATTGGCCTGCGCCTTCTGCAGGATCCGCAGCACCGCACCGAGCCCGCGCAGCTTGCGGTCGGCCAGCCGCACATCACAGCGCCAGGCATCGGCGGCCGCACAGGCCTCGTCATGGCACGCGGCCGCGCGCAGACGCTGCTGCATCGTCGGCAGGCCATGCACCGGCACGTAGGCGGGTCGTACATCGTCCTGCGCCATGAGGATGGCTTCGAGCCGAGACACGAAGCGCGGCGGCAGGTTATGGATGGCTTCGCCGATCAACGCGTACAGGCGCGCGCCGGCATCCAGCTGTGGCGACATCGAGAACCTCGCAGGGCTTCAAGCCACCTGCGCCGGGGCGCGAGGTGGCGGGCGATGCGGGTTGGAGTACCGGCCAGATTGACCAAAACCGGCGGATCGGGAGATCCCGCGCATCACCCGCCATTGAACCGGCGCGGCAATGCATTCTCCGCCGTGCCCGAAGGCCACAACAGAGGTTGATCGGTCAATCTGAAATCGGGACTCCAATCCCGGCCGACCCCGATGGGCCAGCAAGGACATCGTGCGCAGGCACGACCGCTGCGTCCATGAGGAAAATTGGAGTTTGTAGCGCGGATCCAATGGCGCGCCCGACAGGAATCGAACCTGTAACCGCCGGCTTAGAAGGCCGGTGCTCTATCCAGTTGAGCTACGGGCGCCCGAACCGGGTGGACCAACCCGCTCCAACAGGGCGATGGTTGGTCGGGGTAGAGGGATTCGAACCCCCGACATCCTGCTCCCAAAGCAGGCGCGCTACCAGACTGCGCTATACCCCGGCGATGCTTCCTGCCAGGGCGGGGCCCACGAGCAGACGGGAATTGTGAACATCCGGCCCCGGTTCTGTCAAACCTGTGCAGGGGTGCGCAGACGCGGCCCGGCCGGCTGCTGCGGCCGTGCGTTATGCTGGCTGCAGACGGCCGGATGGCCTCCCCTACCCCCTTTTCGCACGGAGATCGCACATGCGCAGCGGCAACCCGGCTCTTTCCGAGTCCACCTTCCTTGACCTTGGCAGCGGCACCGTTTCCGCACGCGGCGACCAGGTAATGACCCTCAACGGCACCGTCAACAAGACCGGCCTGCTGTTGCTGCTGACCGTGCTGACCGCGTCGTTCTCGTGGAGCCAGGCGCTGGTGACCGGCGGTGAGACGGCCGGTACGTTGTCGTCGGCCGGCATGGGTTACCTGATCGGCGGTGCGCTGGGCGGCTTCGTGCTGGCGCTGATCACCGTGTTCAAGAAGACCTGGTCGCCGGTCACCGCGCCGATGTACGCGCTGGTGGAAGGCCTGTTCCTGGGCGCGGTCTCGGCGGTGTTCGAACAGCGCTTCCCGGGCATCGTGTTCCAGGCCGTGCTGGCCACCTTCGGCACGCTGATCGCGCTGCTGGTGGCGTACCGCAGTGGGCTGATCAAGGCCACCGAGAACTTCAAGCTGGGCGTGGTCGCGGCTACCGGCGGCATCGCGCTGCTGTACCTGGCGTCGATCGTGCTGGGCCTGTTCGGCATCAACGTGCCGGTGATCCATGAAGCCAGCGGGCTGGGCATCGCCTTCAGCGTGTTCGTGGTGATCGTGGCGGCGTTGAACCTGGTGCTGGATTTCGATTTCATCGAAAGCGGCGTGGAACAGGGCGCCCCGAAGTTCATGGAGTGGTACGGCGCGTTCGGACTGATGGTCACCCTGGTGTGGCTGTACGTGGAATTCCTGCGCCTGCTGTCGAAGATCCAGCAGCGCTGAGCCGGCCGGGAAAAGGGGTCAGAGTCCCGGGTCAGAGTCGTTTTCTGCGAAAAGGAGTCTGACCCCTGCCGCGCCCCCTGCCGGGCTACTACCGCGCGGTCAGTGACGACTGCAGGGCGGCGTAGTGCGCCGCCAGATGATCGACCAGCGCGCGCACTTTCGGTGCCAGCGCGCGGGCATGCGGGTACAGCGCGTAATAGCGTCGCTGGCCGGCGGTCCAGTCCGGCAGCACGCGGATCAGGCGTCCCGCGCGCAGGTCGTCCTGCACCGTGAGTGCGGTGAACAAGGTGATGCCCATGCCGGCAAGCGCGGCGGCATAAAGCGCCGGCGTTGCATCCACCGCCAGCCGCTGGCCGGCTTCGACCTCCAGCTGCGCCCCACGCGGGCCATGCAACCGCCATGGTGAACGCGCAGTCACCGGACTGAATGCCAGTAGTGCATGCTGCGCCAGGTCGCTGCCGTGGCGCGGCAGACCGTGCCGGGCCAGATACGACGGTGCGGCCACCAGGATGCGGTCACAGCAGGCCAGTTCGCGCGCCACCATCTGGCTGTCCGGCAGTTCATGGGCAATGCGCAGCACCAGGTCGAAGCCACCGCCCACCACGTCCACCAGCTGGTCGTCCGCGCACAGGTCCAGCGCGATCTGCGGGTGACGCGACAGGAACGCCGGCAACCAGTGCGGCAGCTCCTGGCTGGCGACCACCTGGGGCACGCTGAGGCGGATGCGACCGCTCGGCTGCGCCTGTGCGGCACGGGCCCGGTTGTCGGCCAGTTCCAGCCGGTCCAGCAGCTCCACCGATTCGGCGTAATACTGGCGACCGGCTTCGGTCAACGCGAAGCGGCGGCTGTTGCGATCCAGCAGCCGTACGTCCAGATGGTCTTCCAGCTGCCGCAGTTGCCGCGACATCGCCGAATGCGTGGTGCCCATGCGCTCGGCGGCGGCGGTAAAGGTGCCGGCTTCGACAATGGCACGCAACGCACGCAACGCGGCGAAATGGTCCATCGTCGGCACGCTCCGGCAGCGCCCGCCGGGTGCGGGCGCTGCCAGCTTATCAGCGCGCGGCAGCGGCGGCCTTGCCGACCAGGCCGATGATCGCGTCGGTGGTCATGACGTCGCCATAGGTGTCTTCAACCGTGGCCAGGCTGGCTGCGTGCAGCGTCTTGTGATCGATGCGCGTCCCGGTGGCCAGTTGCAGGTCACGGGTGGCGGTCGCATCGGAGGAGACGATCACCCGGTAACCGCGCGGTGCAGCCGCCGCATCACGGGCAGCACCCGACACGCAGGCGTGGGTCATCAGGCCGGTGACGATCAGCGTGTCGATGCCGGCCTCCTTCAAGGTTCTGTCCATCACCGCGGCCGAGGCGCCGGCGAAGACGCTCACATTGTCCTTCTGCACCACGGTTTCACCGGTGCGCGGCTGCATGTCCGGATGGAACTGCACGGTCTTGCCCCCTTCGGCGAACAGCGGAGCGCCGGCCGGCAGCACGTGCTGGACGTGGATCACGCGGATGCCCTTGGCATCGGCCGCCTTGATCAGCCGACGGGTGTTCTCCAGGGCACTGGCGCCATCGGGGATCACCATGCGGCCGCCCGGGAAGTATTCGTTCTGGAAATCGATGACGAGTACCGCCGTCTTGTCTGCCTGCAGGGCGTCGATCGGAGTGGCACCGGCCATGTGGCGGATGGTGGGATGGGCCGGCTCGGCGGCGGCGGCCGGGGCGACGGCGGCCATGCCGATCAGGCTGGCAAGACCGAAAGCTGCGATGTTCATGCGGTTGGTACCTTGGCTGCGGAGTGTGCAGCCAGCTTGCCTCCTGCCCCGCATGCCGCACAGTCCAGAACCCGCACGCCATCTGTGCGTGGTCCGCACAGACCTCTGCTCCAAACGCAGCGAGGCGCCCGAAGGCGCCCCGCTGGTAGTGCAGTGACCGTACCGCCGCCGCTTACAGGCGGCTGGCGATGGCCTGGGCGAAGCCCATGGTGTTGCCGGTGCCGCCGAGGTCGCCGGTCAGCGAATCCTTGGCTTCCAGCGTGGCGACGATGGCCTTGCGCAGGCGCTCGGCGTTTTCCGGCTGGCCGATATGGTCCAGCATCTGCGCCGCCGCCAGCAGCAGGGCGCACGGGTTGGCCTTGCCTTGGCCGGCGATGTCCGGCGCGGTGCCGTGCACGGCTTCGAAGATCGCCGCGTTCTCACCGATGTTGGCGCCCGGGGCCAGGCCGAGGCCGCCGACCAGACCGGCGCACAGGTCGGAGATGATGTCGCCGAACAGGTTGGTGGTGACGATCACATCAAACTGTTCCGGACGCATCACCAACTGCATGCAGCAGTTGTCGACGATCATTTCCTGGAACTCGATGTCCGGGTACTTGGCGGCCACTTCGCGCGCCACGGCCAGGAACAGGCCCGAGGTCGACTTGATGATGTTGGCCTTGTGCACGGCGGTGACCTTCTTGCGGCCGGTGCTGCGGGCCAGTTCGAAGGCATAGCGCACGATGCGCTCGGAGCCCTTGCGGGTGATGCGGGTACCGGAGAAGGCGGTCTCACCGTCGGCCGACACTTCCTGGCCTTCGGCCAGGTAGGCACCTTCGGTGTTCTCACGCACGGTCACCAGGTTGACGTTGTCGAAACGTGACTTGGTGTTCGGGAAGGTGTGCGCCGGGCGGACGTTGGCGTACAGGTCGAAGTGGCGGCGCAGGCTGACGTTGATCGAGGTGAAGCCACCGCCGATCGGGGTGCTCAGCGGGCTCTTCAGCGCGATCTTGTTGCGCGCGATCGATTCCAGCGTGGAGGCCGGCATCAGGTCGCCATGCTTTTCCAGCGCGACCAGGCCGGCGTCGGCGTCTTCGTATTCCAGGCCGGCGTTGAGCTTGTCCAGGACGTACAGGGTAGCGTCCATGATCTCCGGGCCGATGCCATCGCCGCGGATGACCGTGATTTTCTGCGTCATTGATCAAATTTCCGAACAGGGGGAAAAACGCCGTCCGGGGGTGTCCGGTGCACCGGCGCAGGTAAGTTTCACCCGCAATTATGCCTCAGCCGGGTCCAAGCTCCCAAATAGACCAAAGTCCGAGGCCGGGGTAGCGCCAAGCCATGCTTGGCGAGCGCAGCGGCAAATCCCCGCGGAAAGCCGCCGGGCAGCAAGGGGTCAGGTTTCTTTTCCGGCGGAAAAGGAGCCTGACCCCGTCGCCCCTGCAAGGTCAGTGCTCGTGTTCGGCCGGGGCGGCGGCGCCGGCTTCAAGCTGGTCCAGGAAGTCCACCGCGCGGCGCAGGTGCGGGATCACGATGGAGCCGCCCACCACCAGGCCGACCGAGAACGTTTCGAAGAACTCATCGCGCTCCACGCCGGCGGCCTTGCACTGGGCCACGTGGTAGCTGATGCAGTCGTCGCAGCGCAGCACCAGCGATGCCACCAGGCCCAGCAGTTCCTTGGTCTTCACATCCAGCGCGCCGGCCTGGTAGGTCTGGGTGTCCAGCGCGAAGAAGCGGCGCACGACCTGGTTCGGTTCGGCCAGGATGCGCTCGTTCATCTTCTTGCGGTAGACGTTGAATTCAGCCAGGCGGTCGCCGCTTTCGTCCGCTGCGCTCATGCTGCGCCCTGCCCGGCCAGCAGCGGCTCCAGCTTGCCTTCCCGGTGCAGGGCCATCATGTCATCGTAGCCGCCGACATGGACCTCGCCGACGAAGATCTGCGGCACGCTGGTGCGGCGGGTCTTGGCCATCATCTTTTCGCGCTCGGCGGCATCCAGGTCGATGCGCACCTCGGTCCACTGCTGGCCCTTGCTCTTGAGGAAGTTCTTGGCCGCCACGCAGTACGGGCAGACAGCGGTGGAATAAATGGTGATGGCGGGGGCGCCACCAGCAGGCTGTTCAACTTGGCTCACGGGAAACTCCACGACGGTTCGACTGTCTGTATATGGTAGCGGCCTGATGGAAAATCCACGCCATGGCCGCAACACTGTGGATTAACGATAGGTTTCCCCCCGGCCTGCCACGCTGGGGGACGCTGCCCGAGGACCGACCGCTTGCGACCGCTGCTGCTCTCCGCTGCCCTGACCCTCGCATTGGCTGTGCCGCTGGCCCAGGCCCAGGATTCGCTGCCCGATATCGGCTCGTCTGCCGGTGAACTGCTGACCCCCGCCCGCCAGGCCGAGTACGGCGGCATGATGCTGCGCGAACTGCGCAACTACGGCTACCTGCTGGATGATCCGCTCACCGCCGAGTGGCTGCAGACCATGGGCACCCGACTGGGATCCAACAGCGCCCAGCCGCGCCAGCAGTACACCTTCTTCATGATGAAGGACCGGCAGATCAACGCCTTCGCCACGCTGGGTGGCTATATCGGGGTGAATGCCGGACTGGTGCTCACCGCCGAACGCGAGGACGAGGTCGCCGCGGTGCTGTCCCACGAAATCGCCCACGTCACCCAGCAGCACGTGCTGCGCGGGGTGGAACGCGCGCAGCGTGACCAGATTCCGATCCTGCTGGGCATGCTGGCGGCGGTGATCGCCTCGCAGCAGGCCGGCGGCAATTCGGCCGGCAACGCCACCATGGCCAGCATCGCCTCGGGCATGGGCCTGATGCAGCAGCGGCAGATCGATTACACCCGCTCCAATGAATCCGAGGCCGACCGGCTGGGCATCCGCACGCTGGCGCGCAGCGGCTACGACGTGGACGCGATGGCCGGCTTCTTCGAGCGCATGAGCGCTTCGATGCGCGGCAATGACGGCGGTTACAACGTGCCGGATTTCCTGCGCACCCACCCGGTCAACACCACCCGCATCAGCGAGGCCAAGCTGCGCGCCGAGCAGATGAAGAAGGACACCGTGGTGCTGACCACCGAGGTGCCCGGTGGCGTGCGCACCGAACGGGTGAACCCGAGCGATCCCGGCCTGTCCGACCCGATCACCCGCCGCAACAACCTGCTGTTGCCGCCGGGCATGCAGGTATCGGTGGGCCAGCTCAGCCGCGGTTCCAGCGGTGATTTCGACTGGGCCCGCGAGCGCCTGCGGGTGCTCAGCGCGGTGACGCCGTCGGAACTGACCCGTGAGTACCAAGGCCTGGCGCGGCAGAAGGGCGGCCTGACCCCAGCCCAGCGCTACGGCCAGGCCCTGGCCCAGCTGACCACCGGCACCGGCGGTGCGGCCGGCGCCGCGCGCGCCCTGGCTGAACTGAACGACGCCGACCCGGGAAACCTGTGGGTGGCACTGGCGCTGGGCGAAGCAGAATCCCGCTCCGGCCAGGCGGCCAAGGCCAATGAACGCTTCGAGGCGCTGCTGCGCGAGCATCCGGGCAGCCGCCCGGTGGCGCTGACCTTCGCGCAGATCCTCAATGAGCAGGGCGGCCAGGCGGCCGGGCAGCGCGCACAGGCGATGCTGCGCCCGCTGTTGTCACAAAGCGGCAACGATCCAGTCTTCCAGCAGCGCTTCGCCCGCGCCAGTGAACTGGCCGGCGATGCCCACCGCGCCAGCGAAGCCTATGCCGAAGCGGCCTATCTCAATGGCCGCCCGGAACAGTCACTGATGCAGCTGCAGGCGCTCAAACGCCAGCCCGGCCTGGATTACGTCACCCGCGCGCGGGTGGACGCACGCATCGAAACCATCACCCCGACCGTGCTGGAAATGCGCCGCCAGGGCGTCAACGACCCCGAGCTCGAGCGCCGCTGAGGCACGCCGCCCTGCGACCTGCCGACCGCTGGTCGTTACAGCGGGGTCGATGGCGTCACAAACATGTCATCAAATCGTAGTCTACTGACGTCACTCCCGATCTGATGAGCAACTTGGTGGCCTCGTGCAGAAACGCATCCTGATCGTCGACGACGAACCCGCGATCCGCGAAATGGTGGCCTTTGCCCTGCGCAAGGGCGATTACGAGCCGATCCACGCCGGCGACGCACGCGAAGCACAGACGGCCATCGCCGATCGCGTGCCCGACCTGATCCTGCTGGACTGGATGCTTCCGGGCACCAGCGGCCTGGACCTGGCCCGCCGCTGGCGCAAGGAGGCCCTGACCCGCGAGGTGCCGATCATCATGCTGACCGCGCGTGGCGAGGAAAACGACCGGGTCGGCGGACTGGAAGCCGGCGTGGACGATTACGTGGTCAAGCCGTTCTCGGCCCGCGAGCTGCTGGCACGGATCCGTGCGGTGATGCGCCGGGCGCGCGATGACGACGAAGATGGCAGCGTGGCGGTGGGTTCGGTGCGCATCGACGGCGCCGCCCACCGTGTGTTCGCCAACGACCAGCCGGTGCCGATCGGCCCGACCGAATACCGCCTGCTGCACTTCTTCATGACCCACCCCGAACGCGTGTACACGCGGGCGCAGTTGCTGGATCACGTCTGGGGCGGCAGTGTGTACGTGGAAGAGCGCACCATCGACGTGCACATCCGCCGCCTGCGCAAGACGCTGGAACCGTTCGCCGCTGAAAACATGGTGCAGACCGTGCGCGGTGCCGGCTACCGCTTCTCCACGTCCACCTGATCACTGGTACTGCAATGCCGCGTCACATCCGTTCCGCCTGGTTCAAGACCCTGGCCACCCTGACCACGGTGCTGTTGTTGTCCGGGGTGGCAGGTTGGGCGCTCGGTGATGCGTGGATGGGACTGGCGATCGCCGCCATCGGCGCGCTGGCTTGGCACTACTGGCGGCTGCGCCGGGTGCTCGGCCGGCTGACCGCGCGGCAGCGCTGGGAGATCGCCGACGGTGCCGGCGTCTGGAACGAACTGGACCGCGTGGTGTCGCGCAACCAGCATGAAATGCGCGTGCGCAAGCGCCGCCTGCTGGACATGCTGCGCAGCTACCGGGCCGCGGCCGCCGCGCTGCCCGATGCGGTGGTGGTGCTGGACCGCAACAGCCAACGCGTGCAGTGGTTCAACGAAGCGGCCACGACGTTGCTCGGCCTGCACCATCCCGGTGACCTGGGCCAGGCGCTGGTGCAGCGCCTGCAGCCGATGCCGCTGGCCCACTGGCTGGCCGGTGGACGCAATGCCGAACCGATCCTGGACGTGCCCTCGCCGGTGGATCCGGCGATCCGCCTCAACCTGCGCCTGATCCCCTATTCGGCCGACCACTGGCTGCTGATCGCCCGCGACGTCAGCAAGCTGCTGCGGCTGGAACAGGTGCGCCGTGACTTCGTCGCCAACGTATCGCACGAACTGCGCACGCCGCTGACCGTGGTGCATGGTTACCTGGACATGATGGATCCAGAGGACTTCCCCGGCACCGGGCCGATGCTGGAAGAGATGCGCAAGCAGAGCCAGCGGATGGCCCAGCTGGTGGAAGACCTGCTGACCCTGTCGCGGCTGGAATCGCAGGAAGCCGGCGATGCCGAAGTGGTCGCCATGCTGCCGATGCTGGCCACGCTGCGCCGCGAAGCCGAAGCCCACAGCCAGGGCCGCCACCAGATCACCGTGGAAGACCATGCCGGAGTGGACCTGCTGGGGTCGATCAAGGAACTGCACAGCGCGTTTTCCAACCTGGTCACCAACGCGGTGCGCTACACCCCGGCCGAAGGCCAGGTGCGGGTGATCTTCAGCCGCGAAGGCGACGGCGTGGTGCTGGCCGTCCACGATACCGGCTATGGCATCCCGGCCAACCACCTGCCGCGGCTGACCGAACGCTTCTACCGCGTGTCCAGCAGCCGTTCGCGCGAAAGCGGCGGTACCGGCCTGGGCCTGTCCATCGTCAAGCACATCCTTGGCCTGCACCACGCCCGCCTGGAGATCCAGAGCGAGGTCGGCAAGGGCTCCACGTTCTCCTGCCATTTCGATGCCGCGCACGTCCGCGCGCGCGATGTGGCCGCCTCCCTCCACGCCGAAGATTGAAGCCATGAGCAGCCTTGGATCCCTCCCCGCCGTGCCGCAGCCGGAATCCGATTCACTGCGGGATCCGGCGCTGTACATCAACCGCGAACTGTCCCAGCTGGACTTCAATTTCCGCGTGCTGGCGCAGGCGCTGGATCCGCAGGTGCCGCTGCTGGAGCGCCTGCGCTTCATGTGCATTTCCTGCACCAACCTGGACGAGTTCTTCGAAATCCGCGCGGCGGCCGTGCGCCATGCACAGGAATTCGGGCTGCCACCGGCACCGGACGGCATGAGTCCGCAGGCGATCCTCACCGCCATCCATGACCGCGCTGCCGAACTGGTGGACCAGCAGTACCGCTGCTGGAACGAGGTGCTGCGCCCGGCACTGCAGGAGGCGGGTATCGGCGTGCTCGGCCGGCATTCCTGGAACCACCGCCAGAAGCGCTGGCTGCGCGCCTATTTCCGCAACGAGATCATGCCGGTGCTGTCGCCGCTGGGCCTGGACCCGGTGCATCCGTTCCCGAAGATCCTCAACAAATCGCTGAACATCGTGGTGGTGCTGAAGGGCGTGGATGCGTTCGGTCGCAGTGGCCACCTGGCCATCGTGCGCGCACCGCGCTCGCTGCCACGCATCATCGAACTGCCCGAGTCGCTCGGCGAGGGCCGCAACTTCGTGTTCCTGTCCTCGATGCTGTCGGCGTTCGTCGACGAGCTGTTCCCGGGCATGGAAGTGGAAGGGGCCTACCAGTTCCGCGTCACCCGCAATTCCGAACTGGTGGTGGACGAGGAGGAAGTCGAGAACCTGGCGCTGGCCCTGCGCGACGAACTGGTCGACCGCGGCTACCGGCCCGCGGTGCGCCTGGAGATCGCCCAGGACACCCCGCGCGACATCGTGCGCACCCTGCTGCAGAACTTCGGCCTGACCGAAAACGCGGTGTATTACATCGATGGCCCGGTCAACCTCAACCGGGTCGTCCAGCTGTACGACGTCCTCCCGCGCCCGGACCTGAAGTACCCACCGATGACCCCGCGCACGCTGCGCGATGGCGACGGCATCTTCGAAACCGTGGCCCGCCAGGACGTGCTGCTGCACCACCCCTTCGATGCCTTCACCGCGGTGCTGGACGTGATCAAGCAGGCGGCGATCGATCCGAACGTGCTGGCGATCAAGCAGACGCTGTACCGCACCGGCAAGGACTCGCTGATCGTGGAGGCGCTGATCCAGGCCGCCCGCAACGGCAAGGACGTGACCGTGGTGGTGGAGCTGCGCGCGCGCTTCGATGAAGAGGCCAACCTGGGCCTGGCCGATCGCCTGCAGGAAGCCGGCGTGCAGGTGGTGTACGGCGTGGTGGGCTTCAAGACCCACGCCAAGATGCTGCTGATCGTGCGCCGCGAAGGCCGCAAGCTGCGCCGCTACGTGCACCTGGGCACCGGCAATTACCACAGCGGCACCGCACGCGCCTACACCGACATCAGCCTGATCACCGCCGATGCGGATATCGGCAACGACGTGCACCTGCTGTTCCAGCAGTTGTCCGGGCTGGCATCCAAGGCCAAGCTGAAGCACCTGTTGCAATCGCCGTTCACCCTGCACGCCGGGGTGCTCAAGCGCATCGAACGCGAGAAGGCGATCGCCGAATCCGGACGGCCGGCGCGCATCATCGCCAAGATGAACGCCCTCAACGAACCGCAGGTGGTGCGCGCGTTGTATGCCGCATCGCAGGCCGGCGTGCAGATCGACCTGATCGTGCGCGGCGCCTGCACGCTGCGTCCCGGCGTGCCGGGGGTGTCGGACAACATCCGCGTGCGCTCCATCGTCGGCCGCTTCCTGGAACACAGCCGCGTCTACTGGTTCGGCAATGCCGGCGCACCGGAACTGTACTGCGCCAGTGCGGACTGGCTGGAACGCAACCTGCTGCGCCGCGTGGAAACCGCGTTCCCGATCCTCGACCCGGCGCTGGCACGACGGGTGTACCGCGAAGTGCTGCAGAACTACCTGGACGACAACCTCAACGCCTGGGAGCTGCAGGCCGACGGCCGCTACGTGAAGCTGGCACCGGCGCATGACGAGGCCCCGCATTCGGCGCAGATGGGCTTGATGCAGGGCCTGTGACCGCTGCCGGTCCGGCAACGTGAAGAAGGCGCGGTGACGAGCGGCACCCGCCTTCGGCTACCATTCGAGCATGCCGCACACATCGACTTCCCCGACCCTGCAAGATGGCGACCTGTTGGCCGCCATCGACATCGGCTCCAACAGTTTCCACATGGTCATCGCCCGCTACACGCTGGGGCAGCTGCGGGTGGTCGACCGCCTGCGCGAGACCGTGCGCATGGCCGATGGCCTGGATGGCAAAGGCGGCTTGTCCAGCGAGGCGCGACAACGCGCGCTGGAATGCCTGGCCCGCTTCGGCCAGCGCATCCGCGACGTGCCCTCGCACCGCGTGCGCGCCCTGGCCACCAACACCGTGCGCCAGCTGCGCTCGCCGCAGGCGTTCCTGATGCCGGCCGAAACCGCGCTGGGGCATGCCATCGAAGTGGTCAGCGGGCGCGAAGAGGCGCGCCTGATCTACCTGGGCGTGGCGCATGCGCAGCCGCCCAAGGCCGACCAGCGCCGGCTGGTGATCGACATCGGCGGCGGCTCCACCGAGTTCATCATCGGCTCGGGCATGCAGACCCTGGAACGCGAAAGCCTGCAGGCCGGCTGCATCGCCAGCACCCGGCGCTTCTTCCCCGGTGGCAAGCTCAGCCGCAAGCGCTGGAAGGATGCGCTGGCCGAGATCGGCCGTGAATTCCAGCCGTTCGCCAGCAAGTACCGGGCGCTGGGCTGGGACGAGGCACTGGGCTCTTCGGGCACCCACAAGGCGATCAGCGAGATCTGCGCGGCGATGAAGCTGAGCAAGGGCGCGATCACCGCCGAGGCGCTGCCGCAGCTGCGCGATGAACTGCTGAAGGCCAAGAAGATCGATGACATCGTGCTGCCCGGACTGGGCAGCGACCGTCGGCCGATCATCGCCGGTGGCGTGCTGGTGCTGGAAGCGGCCTTCCAGGCGCTCGGCCTGCAGAAGCTGCTGGTCAGCAAGGCGGCGATGCGCGAAGGCATCCTGTACGACATCGTCGGCCGTGCCGGCGAGAACGACCCGCGCGACGTCTCCGTGGCCGCCTTCACGGTGCGCTACGGCATCGATGTGCCGCAGGCCGACCGCGTGCAGGCCACCGCGCTGGCGCTGTTCGAGCAGGTGCAGCAGAGCTGGGCGCTGGATGCCGACGACCAGCGCATGCTGGCTTGGGCTGCACGCCTGCACGAACTGGGGCTGATGATCGCGCACAGTGGTTACCACACCCATGGCAGTTACGTGCTGGAAAACTCGGACATCGCCGGGTTCTCGCGCCAGGAACAACAGATGCTGGCCGCGCTGGTACGCACGCACCGCCGCAACGTGCCCAAGAGTGCGTTCGAGGCACTTCCCGAGCGCCTGGTGGTCCCGGCGCGCCGGTTGGCCGCGTTGCTGCGGCTGGCGGTGCTGGTCAACCGGGCGCACGAATCCACGCCGCTGCCGGTGCTGGAAATCACGGCGGAGGACGACCGGTTGTCGCTGATCGTGCCGCAGAATTTCATCGATCCCCGGCCGCTGCTGCGTGCCGACCTGATCGGCGAAGTGGACGGCATGACCGGCCTGGGATTGCAGTTCAAACCGTTCGTGGCCTGATTCGGTAGCGTAGGCAACGTCAACGTCAACAGCTGCAGGGCTGTGGGTGGGCGGGGCGGGGTAGCCCCGCGGGAATCGCCGTGAATACGTCCCGGCAGGCTCGCCATCCGCTTGCTCGCCGGTGCAGTCCTGCACAGGCGGCAAGGCCTGCGCAGGACTCCTGCCCAGCCCGTCCGGCGCATGCGCCGGACCCATGCGGATGAGCGTTCCCGCGAGGCTACCCCGCCCCACCTTCGACAGGCCCATGGCGGCTTTTGGTTAAAGCCAGAGGTTGGACGGGTGGGAGAAAGATGGGGTCAAAGTCCTTTCGCGCAGCGAAAGGACTCTGACCCCTGCCTTTGTTCTTTTTTCCTCTTGCGCGGGTGGCGGCGCCCGGAACCTGTCAGGGGCCGGACGGTGGGGCTGGGCGGGGGGCGTTGAGCGCCATGGACGGCGCGAAACGAGGCCCGCATGGGTGAGGGGGCTTTGCTTGCGAAGCACCGCTTCGCAAGCACCCGAACGCACAGCCGCCCAGCGGCTGGGCCGGACCCCGGAGGGGCGGCTCCTGCCGTCCCCCGCACAGCCCCACCGCCCGGCCCACCCCAGCTGCAGCAACAAAGCCACCCGCGAGGGGGTCCCACCCGTTCGACCCCGGTCACGCGACGGTCGCAATCCGGTCACGCCCGGGACATGCCCGGCGACGAGCATGCGCACAAACGGGAGAATCCCATGCGCTACGCGATCGTCACCGAGACCTACCCTCCGGAAGTGAACGGCGTGGCCCTGACCGTGCAGGGGCTGGAGATGGGCCTGCGCCAGGCCGGGCACGAGGTCGACCTGGTGCGACCGCGCCAGCACGCCGACCGCGACGCCGACCTGCTGGACGGCGCGCTGCTGGTCCCCGGTGCCGCCCTGCCCCGCTATCCCGGCCTGCGCTTCGGCCTGCCCGCACCGGTCCGGCTCGGCCGCCACTGGCAGGCACGACGCCCCGATGCGGTCTACATCGCAACCGAAGGCCCGCTGGGCTGGTCCGCCCTGCGCTGCGCGCGCCGGCTCGGCATCCCGGTCGCCACCGGCTTCCATACCCGCTTCGACGAATACCTGCCCGACTACGGCGTGGCCTGGCTGCAGGCCGCCGCGCTGCGCTGGATGCGCCGCTTCCACAACCAGGCCGATGCCACCCTGGTGCCCACCCGTGAGCTGCAGGACTTCCTCGCCGGCGAAGGCTTCGAACGGGTGCGGCTGCTGGCGCGCGCGGTGGACAGCCAGCAGTTCGATCCGGCCAAGCGCGATCCTGCGCTGCGCGAAGAATGGGGTATCGAAGGGAATGGTTTTGCCGCGATCTACGTCGGCCGCATCGCCGCGGAAAAGAACCTGGGGCTGGCGGTAAAGGCCTTCCGCCGGCTGCAGCAGCAGCGGCCCAAGGCCCGCTTCGTGCTGGTCGGCGACGGCCCGGCCCGCGAAAAGCTGGCGCACGACAATCCTGATTTCCTGTTCTGCGGCGTGCAGCGCGGCGAAGCGCTGTCGCGCCATTTCGCCAGCGGCGACCTGTTCCTGTTCCCCAGCCGCAGCGAGACGTTCGGCAACGTGACCCTTGAAGCCATGGCCAGTGGGCTGGCCACGGTCGCCTTCGATTACGGCGCCGCACGCGAATACCTGCGCGATGGCGAGAATGGCGCGGCGGTGGATACCGATGACCAGTTCGTGCAGGCCGCGCTGCGCTTTGCCGGCGATGACACGCTGCGCGCCACGCTTGGCCAGCAGGCGGCGCGGGACATGAAGCGCCTGCATCCGCAGCAGGTGGTGGCCGAATTCGATGCCCTGCTGTCCGAACTTGCCCACGCCCGGAGGCTGCATGCGCACCACGCCGCTTGACCTGTTGATCGGCCGCGAAACCCGCTGGTGCCGCCGTGCCAACCTGTACTGCCGCCGCCGTCGCATCCGCTCGCTGTTCGCGGTGATCAGCCGGCTGGGTGATGGCGTGTTCTGGTACGTGCTGATGGGTGCGCTGGTGCTGCTGGACGGCATGCAGGGGCTGCGCGCCAGTACCCACATGGCCGCCACGGGGCTGGCCGCGTTGCTGCTGTACAAGGGCCTGAAGCGCTGGACCCGGCGCCCGCGCCCGTGCAAGGCCGACCTGCGCATCCGCGCCTGGGTGGCCCCGCTGGACGAGTTCAGCTTTCCCTCCGGACACACCCTGCATGCCGTCTCGTTCACCGCCGTCGCCCTGTTCCATTACCCGTGGCTGGCGCCGCTGCTGGTGCCGTTCACGCTCGGCGTGGCGGCATCGCGCGTGGTGCTGGGCCTGCACTATCCCAGCGATGTCCTGGCCGCCACCGGCATCGCGCTGCTGCTGGCGTGGGCCAGCCTGAGCTGGCTGCCGCTGGGTATCTGACAGGCAGTGGATGGGGCGTTGAGCCACCGGGCTGACACCCCATCCACGGAGCGATGACGCGGTGTACCTTCAACGGAAGCCGGCAACGCGCTCGCGGTTTTCCTCCATGACCCGGCGATTGTCGAAGCGCTGGGCATTCCCTGTCGGCCTGCCATCGTGCATCACGATGGGGCTGGTCCACTTCTGCGCGCGCGCCGAACGGTTCTGACACGGATAGGCCATCACCGAATGCCAGTTTCCGCGGCCCAGATTGCAGACTTGGCGGCCGTACGCATACGGGTAGAGCGCGCCACTTCCATTCTCGGGATTGTGGCTTGACCCGATGATATGGCCCAACTCATGTGGCACGGTGTCATTGCCCGCAAGACACTCCACGCGTACGACCATGAACGCGTCCTCCGCGCTGGCACCGACCGGCGCGACACCGCAGTAGAAGTCGTTGCCCATCACCAGCATGACCACATCGGCCTTGGCCTGGTCGCGCAGCGCGCGCACGGCCTTGGAACCGGGCGTGCGTGGATCGCGGAAGTACTGCAGGGCCTGCGACATGGAGGTACCGCCGTAGGCAATGGGTTCATAGCCGGCCAGCTCCATCTGCGCGTCGATGTTGCTGTCCACGTAGGTCCGGTTGCCTTCCGTGATTCCGAGTTGGATCAGGGATCTGACCCGTGCGCCCTGCGCGTTGTCGATTGCGTTGGTGGTAACAGCGAGCACCCGGATCACGCTGGGTCCAGCGGCGCTGGACGCCTTGCCTGCCACGGCCGCGATGTCCTTCGCGGATGTGAGCAGCGGCGGCGCGGGATGATCCGCTCCATGGCGTGGCAGCGCTGGCAGTTGGGTGTCCAGGCTCAACAGGTGATGCCGTCCGCCGGCCGGTTCGATGCGGTACAGATCACCCCGTTTGATGATCCCGGTTACCCCTTCCGGCGTGCGCACCAAGTCGATGCTTCCTTCGTCTTCCTGCGTGTCGGCGGCGATGGTTCCTGACCAGGTGATGGTTCCGTCCGCCAAGCGAACACCCTGCACGCGGGTGGCTGTGAGTTGTTGCCCCTGGAGTTCGAACTCCAGGCTTGCGGTATCGGCATTTACGGCTGATGCCGCAAGGTCTATCCACAGCGGCGCAGTGGACGGCGAGTACTGGCTGGCCATCTTCAACGCCAGCGCGGCGCGCCCGTGCAGGGAATCCGGCGCCGTCGCCGGAGAGAAGAGGGGTGCGGCATCGACGGAAGCGGACAACATCAGGGCCAGCCCGGTCAGCAGCGGATTGAAGCGATGAAGCGTGTTCATGGCATTCACCTCGTGTCACGGAAGGATGCGCGTCGCAGGCACAGCGCGCAGGCCCAGTTGACGACGAAATTCAGCCGGGTCCTAGGTGAAACACGGCGCGTTGGCGCGATCCCGCCAAGGACACGCACGCCGCGACCTGTTGATGCGCAGCTGCCCACCTGCCTGCAACGATCAGGGAGTGCATTGCGACGCGGCTGTTCGGTCCATACCCCCAGCGTGCCACGGTATCGCGCCGCTCCCCCGCTGGTCCTAGAATAGGCGCATGACCACGCTGTTCATTTCCGACCTGCACCTGGACGCGAGCCGTCCGGCCATCACCGATCTCTTCCTTGCCTTCCTGCGCAGCGAAGCGCTTGCGGCGGACGCGCTGTACATCCTGGGCGATCTGTTCGAAGCCTGGATCGGTGACGACACGCCTTCGCCTGCGGCCGATGCGGTGGCAGCGGCGCTGAAGGAGGTGTCCGACGCTGGCGTGCCGGTGTACTTCATCCGCGGCAATCGCGACTTCCTGCTGGGCGAGCAGTACGCCGCCCGTGCCGGCATGCGCATCCTGCCCGATCCCAGCGTGATCGACCTGTACGGCACGCCGGTACTGCTGCAGCATGGCGACCTGCTGTGCACCGATGACATCCCCTACCAGCAGTTCCGCGCGCAGACCCGCGACCCCGCATTCCAGGCCCAGTTCCTGGCCCAGCCGCTGGCCGCGCGCATCGCGTTCGCGCAGAAGGCACGCGATGCCAGCCAGAGCCGCCAATCGGAAATGAAGCAGGGCGATCGCGCGCAGTTCGAAACCGTCACCGATGTGGCACCGGCCGAGGTTGAGGCGACCTTTGTCCGCTACGGCGTGGACACGATGATCCACGGCCATACCCATCGCCCCGCCGTGCATTCGCTGACGGCAGGCGGCCAGGCCCGCACGCGCATCGTGCTGGGCGACTGGTATGAGCAGGGTTCGGTGCTGCGGGTCACCCCCGACGGGATGTCACTGCAGGCGCTGTGATGCATCGCTTCAGCGGAAGCCGGCGATCGTCGCGCGGGTGAGTTCCAGCACACGGCGGTTATCCGCTTCGTTGCGGTTCCCGGTGGCCTGGCCTTCGTACGCCAGGTCCGGGCTGGACCAGTACGGAATGCGCCGGCAGCCGGTCGGGCAGTCGTAGGACATCACCGTGCGCCATCCCAGCGCACGCGGCGGCTGATACCAGTACCCGTGGCCGAAGGCGAACGGAACCCCTGCCGGATCACGTTTGATGTCGTGCCGGGCGCCTGCCAGATGGCCGATTTCGTGGGCAAGGACGTACTCTCCCGTGGCGCATTGCTCCAGCATGGCAATGAACGCACCGGCGGCGTCCGCTCCGATCTGGTCGGCGAGCCCACAGGCAAACGCACGGTTCATCAGCAGCACCACGACATCGGCCGCGTGCTGGTCGCGCAGCGCGTGGACCTCGTCCATGTGTCCGTCGCCAGGCGAACGCAGGCGCCTCAGGTCCTGCTCCATGTTGCCGCTTTCCACATAGGGCGTGACCACGTACCCCGCCAGTTCCACGTCCATGTCCACGCCGCTGCGCCGATAGGTGAGGTTGGATTCGGCGATGGACAGCTCGGCCAGTGCCCGCAGGTCGCCGGGGTAGCCGGCCACGGCGTCGGCCGTGGCCACCACCAGCAGGCGGATCCGGCTGGCCGGCGCGATGGCCATCGGGCCGGCGGCGCCCGCCTGCAGGGGCCCCACCGGGATGTCGCCCGGAGGATGCATCGGCAGCAGGTGGGCGGCCCGTGGCAGGACCTGGTGCTGGCCGCCGCCGACCGGAACGATGCGCAGCACCTGCTCACCCACGCGTGCGACCGCGGTGACACCGGCCGCAGAGCGGACCAGGCTGATCTCTCCTGCGGCACGCTGGCCGGCGACGCCCCAGCTGCCGGTCCACGCCACATCGCCGGTGGGCAGCGTGAGGGCGTGTTCGCGCCGCACCTCGACCGGTCGGCCATCGACGTCGATCGCCAACGCCGGCGTATCGGCGTGCAGCGTGGAGGCCCCGGCGTCGTGCAGTTCCAGCAGCGGGGGAGCGGCAGAGGCCAGTGAGCCACCGGCCAGCAACAGGCCGGGCAGCAGAAGGGAGTGCAACATGGTGATCTCCAGTGAGCAGCCCGACGATCCAGCGCCCCACACCAGGCGCTGCAGAGATCGGTTTGCGTGGGAGCATTACGCCTCGCCCAAGGGCTTGGTTCCATCAGGAAATGCCGTCCTTGGCCGGTCCGTAAAACCGGACCGAAGGCGCAGCGGGCACTGCCGCGCACCACGCCCGCAGGCATGACGCGGGGACATACCTGTTGCACCCAGGCCACAGCAAGGTCAACGGAAGCCGGCGACCACGTGCTTGCGCTGCACCAGCACCCGCTGGTTGTCCGCCGTGGCCGCGTCACCGGTGCGGCCACCGCCGTAGGTGATGTCCGGGTTGGACCAGGTATTGAGCCGCGTGCAGCCGCCCGGGCAGTCGTAGGACATGATGGTGCGGAAACGCTCGCCACTGGGCAGGCTGAACTGGTAACCGTGTCCGTAGGGATACGGCGACCCGGATGCATTGGCGCGGTCATGGTTGGCGCCCAGCACGTGGCCGATTTCGTGGGCGAAGGTGTAGTTGCCGGTGGCACAGCGCCAGCCGACAACAGCGAAGGCATGCGAGGCCGGTGCATTGATGTACCCCACGCCACACGCGTCCTTGCCGTCGGTAAGCAGCACCACCACATCCGCACGGCTGGCATCACGCAGGGCGTGCACTTCATCCAGCTGGCCATCGCCCGGGTGCTGCAACCGCCCCAGATCATCCCCCATGCGTCCGTCAGGGAACCAGGTCGTGCGGTAGTCGGCAAGCTCCATGCGGATGTTGGTCCAGCCATTGAGGTAGCCCTGGTTGGATTCGGCCACGGCCAGTTCGGCCTTGGCCCGCATGTCGCCGCCATAGGCGTTGATCGCCCCCTGGGTGGCCATCACCAGCACCCGTATCGTCGCCCAGTCGCCCGGCTCTCCGCTGCGGATCTGCACGTCCGGCGCAGACGGCGGCGCCAGCATCGATGGCGTGCCCAGCGGATGCTGCGGCGGCAACCCGCGTTCGTCCACCTTGACCAGCACGTGCTGCCCTGCGCCCAACGGACGCACGTCATAGCGATCCTGGCGGTGTCGGATGGTGCCGGTCACGCTGCCATCGGCCGCCCGCACCAGGATCACCGATGCAGGCGCCATGACCCCTTGCGCGGACATCGCCAGCGGCGCGGCGGCATCCTGCTCGGCGCCATACCAGATCGCGCCGCCATCGGCCGTCGCCTCTTCGCGGAGGCGGCGTACCTGCAGCACCCGCTCGCCCAGCGGCAGCTCCAGCCGATCACCGGCCAGTGCAGCAACGTTCATGCGTAGCGCCTGGACGCCAGCGGTGCTCGGATCGGCCTGCAGGCGGGCCCAGCCAGCGTCTGCAGCGGCACGTGTTGCAGGCCCCTCGGCAATGTCGAACAAGGACGCGGCCGAGGCCCCTCCGGTCATCAGCAAGGCCAGCGCAGTCGCAAGCGGCGTGTAATTTGAATGGCGTGACATGGTCCGTTCTCCATGGTGGATTCCCCTGTTGCCGACGCTTCATCAATGGACCGCAGGTCGACGCGGCACCAGATGCGTAGCCGTCATGGCCGAACCGGTGTACCAATCCCATGGCAACGGCGATCCATGGTGTCCGTGGTGGCATCCCACGCGGGCAGGCAATTGAGAACCGATGTCCGCCAGAAGAGTGACCGCCGTGGCATTACAGACGTGTCCTCGTGGTCGTTACCACGGGCCTGGCCGGCTTCCCCTGGGCCCGGCGCCGCGCTACTGTCCGTCCACGGGAGGGTGGCCATGAGTACAGTGCGAGAGGACGGCAGCACACGCAGTGACGGCCTGCTGCGGATTGGCCTGTTCTTCGACGGCACGCGCAACAACGCGCTGAACCTGGCGCGCGGGCGCGCTTCCGGCACTGACCACAACGCGCCGGCGCAGGCGTTGGCGCCGGCATGGCGGGCCGACGATGCCTCGCCGTACCACAGCCGCATCACCAGCAGCTTCAGCAATGGCCTGACCAACGTGGCGCGGCTGCATGCGCTGTACCCCGACGGTCGCATGGCCGGCGCGGCCACCCCGTCGGTGGCCATCTATACCGAAGGCACAGGAACCCGTGACGGCCAGGCCGACGACCTGATCGGGCTTGCGTTCGGCGTGGGCGCCAGCGGCGTTCGCGCGAAGATCAACCGGGCGCTGCAGGACCAGCTCCCCGCCGCGCTGGCGCAGCTCGCACGGCACTGGCAGCAGCCGCTGCGCGGCGTCCGGGTGGATCTGTTCGGCTATTCGCGCGGTGCCGCAGCGGCACGCGATGCCGCCAACCAGATCGACGCGTGGGGATCACCGCACTGGCAGGGACTGCTGCGCGAAGCCGGCCTGCACGTGGATCCGGCGTTCGCCCTGCGCCGCCCGGTGATCGGTTTCATCGGGCTGTTCGATACCGTGGTGGCGGTCAAGGGCGGGCGCGCTGAACAACCGCTGCGCCTGCACCTGCCCGCGGGCATTGCCGGCAAGGTGCTGCAGCTGAGCGCACGCGACGAACATCGCGAGCACTTTGCCCTGACCACGGTGGCACCGGACCACGAAGAGATCCGGCTGCCCGGCGTGCATGCCAACATCGGCGGCGGTTATGACCAGACCGAAGAAGGCCCCAAGCTGCTGACCCGGCCACGCAGTACGCAGCTGCGACGGCATGGGCTGGCCGAGTTCGCCGTGCCGTCGCGGAACTGGCTGCATCGCACCGAAAGCCACCAGCGCGCGCTGGCCGACGCCGTTCGCTGGCAGCAGCAGCTGGGGCTGGATGCCACTGCGGTATGGGTGGACACGTGGCACCAGTGGGTGCGCCAGCGCCAGGCCGGAAGCCCCAGCGTGCTGCCCACACCCACCTTGTTCGTCTATTCGGCGGTCGTGCTGAAGCGCCCGATCGACTGGCGTTACCAGCTCATCGCGCTGCGCCTGATGCACGCGCGCGCCGCTGAGGCGGGCGTGCGCTGGACCGATGCGTCCGATACTTCCCTGGATGCGGCATTGCCGGGCGAACTGCGCGGCATCGCCACCGCGTTGATGGCCGGCCAGGCGCTGGATGGCGCACAGGAACGGCTGCTCACGCAGCGCTACCTGATGCAGTCGGCGCACTGGAATTTCGACGCGCTGGGCGATACCGCGCTGACCTACGCCGCCGATGCCGGGGTCAGCGAGCTGCCGTATCGCCCGGGCCCGGGATTGTTCTACATCAACCGCCCCACCGCCGATGGCCAGCGCGTCGTGCTGCGCAACGCCTGATGCGAAGAGGTGCGGTGTCGGCGTGCCCTGCGCGGCCGGCATCCCGGATGCGTTACGCAGAAGGCGGGTTCGATGGCGCCGAGCCATGCTCGGCGAGCGCAGCGGGGTTGCCGGCCTGTTCCACCAGCTCGGCGAGTTCATCGGCATCGAATCCCGCCAGCAGGCGGGCTTCGATGTTGAACGGGCCGTGCAGGTAACCACCGGCGTATTCGACCAGCAGTTGCCGGAAGCGGGCGCGCGGCTCCACCCCGGCACGTTCGCAGTACCAGCGGTACCAGCGGGTACCCGCCGCCACGTGGGCGACTTCTTCGCGCAGGATGATCTCCAGCACGTCGGCCGTCTCCTCGTCGCCGCAGCCCCGCAGTTTGGCGATCAGCCCCGGGGTGACATCCAGGCCACGCGCTTCCAGCACCCGCGGCACCAGCGCCATGCGCGCCAGTCCGTCGTGGGCGGTCTTTTCGCACATTTCCCACAGCCCGTTGTGTGCGGGGAAATCGGCATAGTCGTGGCCATGCGCCTGCAGCCGTTCGCGCAGCAGCATGAAATGCCGCGACTCGTCGTCGGCGCAGCTCACCCAGTCCGAAAGATAGGCGGCCGGCAGGCCGCGAAAGCGGTACACCGCATCCCACGCCAGGTCGATCGCGTTGAGTTCGATATGCGCGATGGCATGGATGAAACGCGCGCGCCCTTCCGCACCGCCGAGCTTGCGCCGTGGCACGTCACGCGGGTGCACCTGCTGCAGGGTGGCCGGACGCCCGGGCATGCGGATCGGCTCGGGCGCCGGCGCATCGGCCGGCAGCTTCAGCCGGCCGGCACGGAACGCGGCGGCATGGGCCTGGGTCAGGGCCACCTTGCGCAGCGGGTCGGCCTCGGCCAGGCACTGCTGCGCAGCGCGCAGCAGGTCACCGGCGACGTCAGCGCAATCGACGTCGCATGGAGCCGTGGCGCTCACGCTCAGGCGCGGCGCTTGTGCTTGGCGTCGTCCGAACGCAGCTGCTGGATGCGTTCGAAGTAGCCCGGCTCGATGCCCGTCGGGTAATGGCCGTTGAAGCACGAGGAATCGAAGTTGCGCAGCGCCGGATTGCCCTCGCTCACCGCCGCTTCCATGTCTTCGATGTCCTGGTAGATCAGCCAGTCACAGCCCAGGTGCGCTTCGATTTCCTCGATGCTGCGGTTGTGCGCGACCAGCTCTTCAGCGGCCGGCATGTCGATGCCGTAGATGTTGGGGTAACGCACCGGCGGCGCGGCGCTGGCCAGGTAGACCTTGCGTGCGCCGGCGTCACGCGCCATCTGCACGATCTGCTGGCTGGTGGTGCCGCGCACGATCGAGTCGTCCACCAGCAGCACCACGCGGTTGCGGAATTCCAGGTGGATCGGGTTGAGCTTGCGGCGCACGGATTTCACCCGCTCGCCCTGGCCCGGCATGATGAACGTGCGGCCGATGTAACGGTTCTTGATGAAGCCTTCGCGGTACTTCACCCCGAGCACGTTGGAGATCTCCAGCGCGGCATCGCGCGAGGTGTCCGGGATCGGGATGATGGTGTCGATGTCGTGGTCCGGGCGCAGGCGCAGGATCTTCTCGCCCAGCTTGATGCCCATGCGCATGCGCGCCTTGTGCACCGACACGTTGTCGATCATCGAATCGGGGCGTGCGAAATACACGTACTCGAAGATGCACGGCGTGTGTTCGGCCGGCTCGGCGCAGATTTCCGAGAACAACTCGCCGCGCGCGGTGATCACCAGTGCTTCGCCCGGCTGCACGTCGCGCACGCGCTGGAAGCCCAGCACGTCCAGCGCGGCCGACTCGGAGGCGACGATGTATTCATCGCCTTCGGCGTGGCTGCGCTTGCCCAGCACCAGCGGACGGATGCCGTGCGGATCGCGGAAGGCCACCAGGCCCAGGCCGAGCACCACGCTGACCACCGCATAGCCGCCCTTGCAGCGACGGTGCACGTGGGAGACCGCGCGGATCGCCGCTTCGGGGGTGAGCTGCTTCTGTGCATCCAGTTCGTAGGCGAACACGTTCAGCAGTACTTCGCTGTCCGAATCGGTGTTGACGTTGCGGCGATCCTGTTCGAATACCTGGCGACGCAGGTCTTCGGTGTTGATCAGGTTGCCGTTGTGCGCCAGCGCGATGCCGTAAGGCGAATTGACGTAGAACGGCTGCGCCTCGTCCATGCCCTCCGAACCGGCGGTCGGGTAGCGCACGTGGGCGATACCGACGCGACCTTCCAGCGTGGACATGGTGCGCGCGTCGAACACGTCGCGGACCAGGCCGTTGGCCTTCTGCACGCGAAGGCGGGTGCCGTCGACGGTGGCGATGCCCGCCGCGTCCTGGCCACGATGCTGGAGGACGGTCAGGCCGTCATAGAGCTGCCCGGCGACGTTCTGGTTGCCGACGATTCCGACGATGCCACACATGTTGCGTTATCTCCGCTGGGCTGTGCCCATCTACAGGGATGTTGGCCGTGCCTGGCCGGGGGAGCCGCCTTACGGGACAGCGGCAGGATCTGGACGCTCGGGCGCCGACTCGATGTTCGCGGGCAGTGCCGGGGCGTTTGCGGACTCGCTCGCCGCGCCCCTGGCCGGGTCCACGTTACGCGGCCATCCGCGTCCCGCCACCACCTCGCCGAGGACACCATTATCGCCTGTCGCGGTCGGCTTTCCCAACAGGCTTTCTGCAAATGGGGACGAACCGTTGGACGGCAAGGGCAAGCCGGCCGGTACCAGCCCATCCAACGACGACGGCAGGCCCTTGGGCACCATCCGTTCGATGTGCTGCATCGGCCGGGAAACGTCCGGCAGCTGGGCGTCCATCCACCCCACCACCGGCTGCAGCGCCGCACGCAGGTGGGACTGCTGCCACGCCGGTTCGGCGGTGAGCGGGGTGAAGGTAGCCATCAACAGCAGCACCGCACTGATGAAGCCGCCACGCACCAGGCCCAGCGCGCCGCCGAGCATGCGGTCGGCACCGCCCAGCAGCGCCATGCGCAGCCCGGCGCGGACCAGCATGCCGAGCACGGTGACGGCGATCAGCACGGCCAGGAACACCGTCACATAGCCGCCCACCAGATGGCCGTTGCCCGGCTGTGCCGGCGCCGACCACAGATGGGCCACGTCGTTGCCGAACAGGAAGGCGGCCCAGCCGGCGAGCAGCCAGGACAGGGTGCCGACCACGATGCCGACGAAGCCCCGCACGAACCCCAGCAGGGTCGAGAGGGCGATCACGCAGGCCAGCACGATATCGATCATGCGGGCGGGTTCCCTTGGGCGTCCTGGCCGGGAGTGGGCATCAGGGGTGCGGTCTGACCATGCCGGCCACGCCGACGCGGGCGGCGACCTGCGCCTTCAGCTGGTCGGCCTCGGCACGGTTGGCGACCGGCCCGACACGGACCCGGCTGAGCACGCCCTTGTCGGTACGGACCTGGTCGACGAAGGCGCTGAAGCCGGCGGCGCGCACTTTGTCGCGCAGCGCGTTGGCATCAGCGGCCTGGCCGAACGCCCCCAGTTGCACGGCGAAACCGACGCCGCTGGCGGCCGGTGCGGCCGGCGCCTTCACTTCAGGCTTCACTTCGGGTTTCGCGGCCGGGACTGGGGCCGGCGTTGCCGGCTTGGCGGCCACCGCCTTGGTTTCCGCAGCCGGCGCCGGGGTCGGCTTCGGTTCGGGCTTCGGCGCGGGCGGCGCGGTCGCCGGGGCCGGCGTGGCAGCGGCGCTTTCCGGCAGCGCCTGGGTCTGCACCGGGTTGCCGCCCAGCGGCGTGGTGGTGGCCGCCGGTGCCTGCGCGGTCGCGGCGGCGCCCTCGGCATTGGCGTCCAGGGTCACCACTTCGGCGCGCACGTCGCTGCGGATCTTCACTGCCTGCAGGCGCGCCGATTCGGCCTGGGCGCGGTCGACGAAGGGACCGACGCGGACGCGCCAGGCCTGCCTGCCGTTGATCGTGGCGGTTTCACTGAAGCCGGGCAGCTGCGCGCCCTTCAGGTGCGCGATCACCGCATCGGCGTCGGCCTTGCTGGCGTAGGCACCGAAGCTGACCGCGAAGTTGCCGGCGGCCACGGCCGGGCCGGTATCCACGGTGGCGGCGGCATTGGCGGCAGGTTCCTGCAGCGGCGCGGCACCGCGCAGGCCACTGTCGCCCCCCGCCGGAGCGGCCAGCGGCAGCTCGCGTGTTTCGAACTGGGCATTGGCCGGCGCGCCGGGTACTTCCAGCGGCACGCTGTCGGCGCTGCTGTTGCGGGCAGGGCCGGTCACCAGCATCGGCAGGAAGATCACGGCAAGGGCCACCAGGACGATGGCACCGATCAGACGCTGTTTCAGGGACGTATCCACGGATGGCAGGCAACAGGTGGGAACTGCCGATGATTATACGGTCCCGCCGTGATGCAGCGTCGGCAACGGCTGAACGGTGATCAGGCGGCGGTCTTCAACCAGGCCAGCGCCTCGGCCGCGGTATGGAACGAACCGAACACCAGCACCCGGTCGCCCGGCCCTGCCTGGGCCAGCACCTGGGCCAGTGCGTCGGCCACCGAATCGGCGCGGGCGGCGTCGGCGGCAACGGTGCCGGCCAGGCGGGCGGCCAGCGCCGCGGCATCCTGGCCGCGCGAGCCGTCCAGCCCGGCCACGGTCCATGCGCTGACGACCTCGCCCAGCGCCTGCACGACGCCCACCGCGTCCTTGTCCTGCAGCGCCGCATACACCGCCAGGGTACGCCCGCTGATCGGTTCGGCCTGCAGCGCGCGGGCCAGCGCGGTGGCCGCCTGCGGGTTGTGGCCCACGTCCACCAGCACGCTGATACCGTCACGCTGGAAGTGCTGCAGCCGTCCGGCGATCTGCGCGGCGGCAACGCCTTCGGCGTACGCGCTGCGCGGCAGCGAGCGACCGTGCGGCAGCTCCAGCGAGCGCAGCGCGGCGATCGCTGCACCGGCATTGGCCAGCTGCACCGGGCCCGCCAGCGACGGCATCGGCAACTCCAGGCGCACGGCGACATCGCGCCAGGCCCAGGTCTGCGCATCCAGTGGTTCATTGAAGTAATCACTGCCGGCGCGGATCGCGTTGGCGCCGATCAGGTACGCCCGCCGCAGCACGCTGGACGGCGGATCGATCTCGCCCAGCACCGCCGGCTTCCAGCCACGCAGGATGCCGGCCTTTTCGCGGCCGATGCTTTCGCGGTCATCGCCCAGCCAGTCGGCATGATCGATGTCCACGGTGGTGATGACAGCCACGTCGGCGTCGATCAGGTTCACCGCATCCAGGCGGCCACCCAGCCCGACTTCCAGCACCGCCAGGTCCAGTCCGGCCTGCGTGAACAGGTACAGGGCCGCCAGCGTGCCGTATTCGAAGTAGGTCAGCGTGGTCTCGCCGCGCGCGGCTTCGACCGCGCTGAAGGCCGCGACCAGCGCGTCATCGCTGGCCTCTTCGCCATTGATGCGCACGCGTTCGTTGTACCGCAGCAGGTGCGGCGAGGTATAGGCGCCGACCTTCCAGCCGGCCGCGCGCGCGATCGCTTCGACGAAGGCCACCGTGGAGCCCTTGCCGTTGGTCCCGCCCACCGTGATGGTGCGCTGCGCGGGCACGCCCAGCTGCAGGGCGCTGGCAACGGTGCGCACGCGCTCCAGTCCCATGTCGATGGTGGCCGGGTGCTGGCGTTCAATGAAGACGAGCCAGTCGCTGAGCGTAGTGGGCAGTGCAGTCACGGTGGGACGTCCAATCGTTTCGGTTACAGGGCGCGGTGCTTGGCTTCGCCGAAGAACGGCGTGTGGTGGGCGCAGTCGTTCATGCGCACCACTTCCAGTTGTTCGATGTCCGGGCCTTCCAGCAGGTTCAGCGTGGTCGGTGCCTGGCGGAAGCTCCACAGGCGGCTGATCGGCAGGCCGAGGATCCGGCACAGGATGACCCGGTTGACCGCATCGTGGGCGACCACCAGCAGGGTGTCGTCCTCGCCGAGGCCTTCGGCGGCACGCGCCAGGCCGCGCCAGCTGCGGTCAAGCACCAGGCGCAGCGATTCGCCGCCCGGCATCAGCACGGTATCCGGTTCTTCGCGCCACGCGCGCAGGCGCGACGGGTCTTTTTCATGGATCTCGCTGGCCAGCAGGCCTTCCCACTCGCCGTGGGCGATTTCCTGCAGCTCCGGTTCGGTCAGCAGCATGTCGGCGCGGGCTCCCAGTGCGAGCTGGGCCGTGCGCTGTGCACGCGACAGCGGCGAGGCCACCGCCCGGGTGATGTCCACGGATTTCAAGCGCTCGCCAAGCGCCTGCGCCTGGGCTTCGCCGATCGGCGACAACGGGATATCGATCTGGCCCTGGTAACGGCCTTCGGCGTTCCACGGCGTTTCGCCATGACGGGCAAGCAGGATGCGCATGCGGGGTACGGGTCCTTGGGGGGAGGAGGTCCGGCGTTTCGTTCACGTCCTGTGAAACCGCGCCGGAGCGCCATCATAACCGCTCCGCCTGAAGCCCTGCCGTGCGGAACGCCACGGCCGTGGGGCCAGATCCAGCGGACCTGGCCCCGCGCCCGGTTACTGCGACAGGTTCAGTTCTTTCAGCAGCTGCGGTGCCGGCGCCACTTCCTGCATGATCCACTGCATGTAGCGGCTGTCCACGGCGATCATGCGGGTCATCACCGGGTCGAACACCCAGTTGGAGCTGACCGACTCCCAGTTGCCATCGAAGGCCAGGCCGACCAGCTTGCCGTGCGCGTCCAGCACCGGCGAGCCGGAATTGCCGCCGGTGATGTCCAGGTTGGACAGGAAGTTGACCGGCACCGAGCCGATGCGCTTGTCTTCCAGGCCGCCATAACGCTTGGCCTTGACCGCATCCAGCAGCGCCTTCGGCGAATCGAACGGGTCTTCGCCGGTTTCCTTGGCGGCGACGCCTTCCAGCGTGGTGAACGGGGTGAAGTTCACGCCGTCCTTGCCGTAGCCCATGACATTGCCGAAGGTGATGCGCAGCGACAGGTTGGCGTCGGGATAGACGAACCCGCCCTGGCTCTTCTTGTAGTCGGCCACGGCCTGCAGGTACAGCGGACGCGCGCTGAGCGATTCGCCTTCGCGGATCTTCTTCTGTCCTTCCTGCTTCAGCAGCGCCGGCATCACCGCCACCGCGTACTGGATGGCCGGATCGGTGCTGGCTTCGAACGCGGCGCGGTCGGCGCTGAGCCACTTCAGGCGCTCGTCCAGGCTGCCCAGCCGGGTGCCGCCCAGCTTGTTGACCAGTGCCTTGACCGCGTTGGCATCGCTGCCGGCCAGCCACTGGTTCAGCACCGCGTTGTCGCGCTGCGCGGCCGGCAGGGCCACGTACTGGTCCAGCCAGTACTGCTGCAGCTGCTGGTCCATCTTCGCCACGTAACGGCGGTCCATCTGGCGCACGCCACCTTCGATGGTCGGCAGGTCGCGCTGCTGGTAGCCGACTTCGCGCTCGGCGTCCGGCTTGCTGCGCTCGATCGCGGTGCGGTACAGGGTGATCGCCGAACCCACCGCCGAGGTGCTGTTGAACTGGTTGACGAACAGGTCGCGCTCGCGCGTGGACTTGCTGGTATCCAGGTGCTTGAGCAGCTGCGCATGCGCGGCCAGCGCCGGCTTGCCGGCCGTGCCCTGCTGCTTCAGCCAGGCCAGCACCTGGGCCTCTTCAGCCTGCTTCTGGCCGGCCGCGTCGATCCGCTTGAAGCCTTCCAGCTGGCCGGCGTAGTTCTTGGCGACGTTGTTCATGCTGGCCGCAGTGGCGGCGTACTTCACCTTCACGTCGGCGTCGGCCTTGCCGGCATCTTCGATCAGTTTCAGCACCGCGTTGTAGTGGCGGGCGATGGTCGGATAGGTCCAGTCAGCGGTTTCGTTGAACTCGCCGGCCAGTGCGTAGCGGTTGGTGCGGCCCGGGTAGCCGGCCACCATCACGAAGTCGTCGGCGCCCAGCGGCTGGTCGGCGAACTTCAGGAAATGCTTGGGCTGGTAGGGCACGTTGTCGGCGGCGAAGGCGGCCGGCTTGCCGTCCTTGCCGACGTAGGCGCGGTAGAAGGAGAAGTCGCCGGTGTGGCGCGGCCACATCCAGTTGTCGATGTCGCCACCGAACTTGCCGACGCTGCCCGGGGGCGCGTAGACCAGGCGCACGTCCTTGATTTCCAGGTTGCGGAACAGGCGGTAGGTGTTGCCACCGGAGAAGCTGTACAGGCGGCAGCGGAAGCCAGCGTCGGCCTCGCAGGCGGCGACCTGGGACTTGTCGAAGGCATCCAGCGCGCGGGTGCGGGCCAGCGGGTCGTTGCCGGCCGCGGCGATGGCGGCCTTGGCCTGGGTGGTCACGTCGGTGATCTGGTCGAGCACGTACACGCGGGCGTTGGGGCCGGCGCTGAGTTCGTCGCTGGTCTTCGGGGCGTTGAAACCGTCCTTGATCAGGTTCTTTTCGGCGGTCGAGTTCAGCTGGATGGCGCCGTAGGCGCAGTGGTGGTTGGTGACCACCAGGCCCTGCGGGGAGACGAAGCTGGCGGTGCAGCCGCCCAGCGCGACCACCGCGCCCATCGGGTCGCCGGTCAGGTCGGCCAGCTGCTCGGCGGACAGTTTCAGGCCGGCCTTCTGCAGCGGACCGGCGATTTCCGGCAGCTGCTGCGGCACCCACATGCCTTCTGCGGCATGGGCGACCTGGACCAGGCCAAGGCTGGCGACGATGGAGAAAGCAAGCAGGTTCGAGCGCATGAAGCGGCCCTTGGGTAATGGAACCATCGATTCTAGCCCGCCGCCCGGCTCCGGCAGGATGCCCGGAGGTCATGGTCGCCATGCCTGCGGGCTAGCGGCGCGTCAGGGTCAGAAGCCGGGGCGGCGTGCTGGCGGGACGTCAAGGTCAAAAGCCGGGGCTGCGTGCTGGCGCGGCGGGGTGGCTGTGCAGGACACGCCGTTAACCCGTCCATGGGGGCTCGCTTTTCGCATCCATGCGAAAAGACGGTCCTGCACAGCCACCCCGCCCCGCCTTCGACAGGTGACCGGTGGCCTGGGTAGCGACGGCCATGTTTGGCGGTTTTGCGTCGGCCGGCCCGCGCTGCAACATGGCGCGGGCGCTGGCGGCTTTATAATCCGCGCCATCTTTCCCCCTGTGAGTTCCACCGAGATGGCACAAACGATGAAGGCGCTGGTCAAGCGCGAAGCCGCCAAGGGCATCTGGCTGGAAGAAGTGCCGGTGCCGGTGCCGGGTCCCAACGAGGTCCTGATCAAGCTGGAAAAGACCGCCATCTGCGGGACGGACCTGCATATCTACCTGTGGGACGAATGGAGCCAGCGCACCATCAAGCCCGGCCTGACCATCGGCCATGAGTTCGTCGGCCGCGTCGCTGCGCTCGGCAGTGCGGTCACCGGCTATGAGGTCGGCCAGCGCGTTTCGGCCGAAGGCCACATCGTCTGCGGCCACTGCCGCAACTGCCGGGGCGGTCGCCAGCACCTGTGCCCGAACACCGTCGGCATCGGCGTCAACGTGAACGGCGCCTTTGCCGAATACATGGTGATGCCGGCCACCAACCTGTGGCCGATCCCGGACCAGATCCCGTCCGAGCTGGCCGCCTTCTTCGATCCCTACGGCAACGCCGCGCACTGCGCGCTGGAGTTCAACGTGATCGGCGAGGACGTGCTGATCACCGGTGCCGGCCCGATCGGCATCATCGCCGCCGGCATCTGCAAGCACATCGGCGCGCGCAACGTGGTGGTCACCGACGTCAACGATTTCCGCCTGAAGCTGGCCGCCGACATGGGCGCCACGCGCGTGGTGAACGTGGCCAACCAGTCGCTGAAGGACGTGATGAAGGAACTGCACATGGAGGGCTTCGACGTGGGCCTGGAAATGAGCGGCAACCCGCGTGCGTTCAACGACATGCTGGACTGCATGTACCACGGCGGCAAGATCGCCATGCTCGGCATCATGCCGCGGGGCGCGGGCTGCGACTGGGACAAGATCATCTTCAAGGGCCTGACCGTGCAGGGCATCTACGGCCGCAAGATGTACGAGACCTGGTACAAGATGACCCAGCTGGTGCTGTCCGGTTTCCCGCTCGGCAAGGTGATGACCCACCAGCTGCCGATCGATGACTTCCAGAAGGGCTTTGACCTGATGGAAGAAGGCAAGGCCGGCAAGGTGGTGCTGAGCTGGAACTGATTCGTCGTGCCTTCGGCACGCCGGATCAGTCCGCGCATGTTTCCTTGTCCCCGCGGCTGTCGGCGCGCGCCCTTGAACATCAAGGGGGCTCCACTCCAGCGGGAACACAGGTACAGCAATTGAAGAAGGCGCCCGCAAGGGCGCCTTCTTCGTAGTGCACTGGCTGCGATCGAGCTGCGCCTGCGGGCGCAGCCTGCTTACTTGCCGACGCCGACGGTGAACACCACGCGGTTGTCGGCCAGGTAGCCATTGTTGTCACGGCCGGCGCCATCGGTGCCGTGGAAGCCCAGGCCGAGGTTGAACAGGCCGAACTGACGGCTGACGCCGATGTTGAAATCGGTGTAGTCCTTGCCGAAATCGGTCTCAAGCGAGGTGCGTCCGACGTTGGCCGCCAGGGTGAACTCCTGCGGCAGCGCCCACTCCCCCCCGACGGCGTAATACCAGCTCTTGGTATCCGAACCGGACAGGTCGTTGGTGTAGGCCACGGTGAGCTTGTACTGCTCGGCGAAGGTGGTGGTGGTGATCAGCTCGTTGTAGTTGAGCTCGCTGGCACCGGGGTAGGTGTAGCGGTTGAACAGCACGTCGAAGTTGACGTTGTCCGTGACGTCGAAGCCGTAACCGATCAGGAAGTCCACTTCGGTGCTCGGGTCGCCCGGCCCGAAGTCCACGCCCGATCCCCACACACCGGCATACAGGCCAACCGGGCTGGTGTAGGTGAAGCCGGCCTGCAGGGTCGGATCTTCGTCGGTCTGCGACACGCCACGGAAGACGTAATCGGACACGGCGGTGACGTTCCAGCTGTAGGGCGACTCCGCTTCCTGCGCGCTGGCGGCGAACGAGGCGAGGGACAGGACAGCAGCAGCGGCAAGACAACGGACGGCGTGCTTCATGGGCGTCTCCGAAGGGGCAATGGCGGGGGAGGAGGGACATGGGGCGTGGCGCGGACCGGCTGCACGAATCCATCCGGTTCACGGTTTTTTAACCTGTTTGATATTGCAACGCAACACGTTCGTGCTCCCTGCCCCGCCGCCCTTCCGTGGCCGGGGCAGGTAAAATCCTCGTTTTCCCGTGTTGAGCCATGCTGCCGCCATGACCGAATCCTCGCCTGACCTGACCCGCCATTACGCCGAGGAACTGGACGCCATCCGCGCCCAGGGCCTGTTCAAGTCCGAGCGGATCATCACCAGCCCACAGTCGGCGGAGATCACCCTGGAAGACGGCCGCACGGTGCTGAATTTCTGCGCCAACAACTACTTGGGCCTGGCCGACCATCCGGACCTGGTCCAGGCTGCGAAGGACGCGCTGGACAGCCACGGCTTCGGCATGGCGTCGGTGCGCTTCATCTGCGGTACCCAGGACCTGCACAAACAGCTGGAAGCGCAGATCGCCGGCTTCTTCGGCAAGCAGGACACCATCCTGTATGCGGCCTGCTTCGATGCCAATGGCGGCCTGTTCGAGCCGCTGCTGGGCGAGCAGGATGCGATCATTTCCGACAGCCTCAACCACGCCTCGATCATCGACGGCGTGCGCCTGTGCAAGGCCAAGCGCTTCCGCTACGCCAACTGCGACATGGCCGATCTGGAAGCGCAGCTGCAGGCAGCCGACGCGGCCGGCTGCCGGACCAAGCTGATCACCACCGACGGCGTGTTCTCGATGGACGGCTTCATCGCCCCGCTGGACGAGATCACCGCGCTGGCACAGAAGTACGGCGCGCTGGTGCATATCGACGAATGCCATGCGACCGGCTTCCTGGGCGCCACCGGCCGCGGTTCGGCCGAAGTGAAGGGCGTGCTGGAGAAGATCGACATCATCACCGGCACCCTCGGCAAGGCGATGGGCGGGGCGCTGGGCGGCTTCACCACGGCCAAGGCCGAAGTGATCGAACTGCTGCGCCAGCGTTCGCGCCCGTACCTGTTCTCCAACTCGCTGCCGCCGCACGTGGTGGCCGCCGGCATCAAGGCCTTCGAGATGCTGGCCGCCGCTGACGACCTGCGCGGAACGCTGGTGGCCAACACCACGTATTTCCGCGAAAAAATGGTCGCGGCCGGCTTCGACGTGAAGCCCGGCGTGCACCCGATCAGCCCGGTGATGCTGTACGACGCACCGTTGGCGCAGAAGTTCGCCGAGCGCCTGCTCGAAGAAGGCATCTACGCGATCGGCTTCTTCTTCCCGGTGGTGCCCAAGGGCCAGGCGCGCATCCGCACGCAGATCAGCGCCGCGCACACCCGCGAACACCTGGACCGCGCCATCGACGCCTTCACCCGCATCGGCCGCGAACTCGGGGTGATCTGACAAAAAGGGGACGGAGGGCATTAAGTCGTATCCGGCCGGTACGGGCTGGATACGACTTAATGCCCTCCGTCCCCTTTTTTGGGTCAGCGGCCCTTGGCGACGCGGATGCCGTTGGCTTTCATCCAGGCGTCGAACTCGTCGGCGGACATCTTCTTGTCGCCTTCGCTCATGTTGAAGCGGTAGCTGCCCCGCCCGTCCAGTTCGGGGACGCGTACTTCGATGATGTCCTGCGGCGGTGGTGGCGGGGCCTTGGCCAGTTCTTTCTTGTGGCTGCAGGCGGCCAGGGCCGCCAAGGGCAGCAGCAGGGCCAGGCGCAGCGGAGAGGTCAGGGAACGCAACACGGTGGGATACCTCTTTCAGTAAATGCAAAGCCGGGCCCCCCTTGCGCCCGGAGCGGGACCGACGCCAGGCGTCGGCCGCGGGTCTCAGCCCGGTCCTGCAGCGGCCTCCAGTTGCCGCTGGTCTTCCATCTGCAGCATCCGCCACTGGCCCTTGGGCAGTTCGCCGAGCTGCAGCCCGCCGATGCCGATGCGGACCAGCCGCAGCACCTGCAGGTCGAATGCCGCCAGCAGGCGGCGGATATGGCGATTACGCCCTTCGTCCAGCGTCACTTCCAGCCAGCTGGTCTTTTCGCCGGTGCGCAGCAGCGTCACCGCGCGCGCGGTGAGGAACTCGCCTTCATCCTCGATGCCGGCGCAGAATGCGGCGAGCATCGGCGCGTCCGGAATGCCATCCACCTGCACGTGGTAGGTCTTGTCCGGGCCGGTCGCCGGATCCATCAGCGCGGCCGCCCACTGCGGGTCATTGCTGAACAGCAGCAGCCCTTCGCTGGCCTTGTCCAAGCGTCCGACCGGCGCCAGCCATGGCAGTCCGGCGCCGTCGAAACAGCGATAGACCGTATCGCGGCCCTGCTCGTCCTGCACCGTGGTGACCAGGCCGCGCGGCTTGTTGAGCATCAGGTAGATCCGCGGCGCGGCATCCAGCGGTTGGCCGTCCACGCGCACCTGCTGGCGGCCGGCCTGGATCGGAAACTCAGCATCGCGGACGATGCGTCCATCCACGCTGACGCGGCCAGCGGCGATCCAGCGCGCGGCTTCAGTGCGCGAACACAGGCCTGCCTTGGACAGCACGCGTGCCAGCCCATGGCGAACGCCTCCGCCTGGTGCCGGGACCGCGCGCGCGCCCATCGGGCGGGCACGGGCAGAGGGACGGGCAGGTGGGCGCGGTGGCCGCATGTCCTGCCCTGCCCCCACTTACTTCTTGTCAGCCGGCTTGGTCTCGGCGGAGGCTTCCACCGGGGCAACCGGAGCGACCGCGGTGGCCGGTACCGGGCGTGCCTTGACCACGCGCACGCCACGCGCCTTCATCCAGGCGTCGAACTCTTCGGCAGTCATGCGCTTGCCGTTCTGGCTCATGTCGAAGCGCCACGGCGTGTTGTCGAATGCGGTCTGCGGCTTGTAGGCGGCCGGGTCGTTCGGGCTCACCGCCGGTGCGCTCGGCATGGCCTTGGCCACGTTCTGGCAGCCTTCGATACGCAGGCGACGCAGCACGCTGTCCAGCGACTGAGCCTGTTCGTAATTGGTGGTCAATACGCCGGCGGGCATGCCCAGGCGCGAATTGCGGGTGAACAGCTCGCTCGCCACCGGTGCGATCGCGGTGGCCGGCAACGGCAGCGGGGCGCTGCTGGCCGAGACCGAGCAGTCCACGGCAGCGTGGGCGGCGGGAACCAGGGCCAGGGCCAGGACGACGGCCGATGCAGTGCGCAGCATGAGGAGCATCCAGAAAAGTAGGGAGTGGCGCGAGTTTAACAGCGACACAACGGCTTTCAAGATCCTACATTCAATGAATACGCCAACTCATTGGTTTTTTTGTTTTTTTCGGATAAACGGTAGATCGCCATAGCGCAGAAACAACAAGACCCGGCCGAAGCCGGGTCCTGCTGTGTGTCTTACCGGTGAAACGTCAGAACTTAGTTCTGGACGTTCAGCTCGGTACGACGGTTCTTCGCACGGCCTTCCGGGTTGTCCGAACCATCAGCATTGGTGTTCGGAGCAATCGGGCGGCTCTCGCCGTAACCGACCGGGCCCTGCAGGCGCGAAGCAGCAACGCCGTTGGAGGTCAGGTAGTTGTACACGGCGGTAGCACGACGCTCGGACAGCTTCTGGTTGTACTCGTCGGAACCCTTCGAGTCGGTGTGACCAGCAACTTCAACCTTCAGATCCGGGTAACGGGTCAGGATCTGCGAGGCTTCGCTCAGGATCGCAACTGCGTCAGGACGCAGGTTGGCCTTGTCGAAGTCGAAGTTCACGCCCTTCAGGTCGATGGAGACCGGGACCGGGCAACCGTCCGGACCGATGGTCTGGCCAGGCTGCGAATCCGGGCACTTGTCGTCGCAGTTGTTGACGCCGTCACCGTCGTCATCCAGGTCGGCGCAGCTCGGAGCAACCGGAGCCGGAGCCGGCACGGCAGCGACCGGAGCCGGTCCCAGCGGAATCACGACGCCGACCGAAGCCAGCACGTCGCCGAACCAGTCTTCGCTCGGAGCGGCAACGCTCTTGTCGTCGAAGTCAGCGCGGTAGGCCACTTCGGCACGCACGGCAACGCGCTTGTCGAAGGTGGTCTGCAGACCGGCGCCGAGCTTGGCGGCGAAGTTGCCGTCCTTGCGCTCACGCGGGCCATTGGCGTCGACAGCAGCGAACTCTTCTTCCGACTTCTGGTAGCCCAGGCCGAACAGCAGGTACGGGTTCCAGCCACGGCCTTCCTGCACGAAGTGGCGACGCAGGTCCAGCGAGGCGCCGTACTGCGACCAGTTCAGGTCCTGGTTGGCGTCGAAGTTCGGGTTCTGATAGTTCAGCTCACCGTCGAGCGACCAGTTCGGGCTGATGAACTTGCCCAGGCCCAGGGTGACGAACGGAGCATCGTTGGTGGTGCGGTCGCTGTCCTGGAAGTTGAAACCAGCCGAACCGGTCAGGTACCAGCGGTCGTCAAACTCCTGTGCCGAAGCAGCCTGGGCGAAAGCCAGACCACCCAGCAGCGCGGCGGTAAGGATCTTCTTGTTCATTGAGTACAGCTCCTATATCGGGGGTATGAAACCGGTAGAGGCATGGGCCAGCACTACGACAGCCGATTCAGCACGCCACCGCCGCGAACATTATGCTCAGGGGAGTGAAGGCCATGTTAACAGTCCCGTAACATGTGAAAAACGGGCGCCGGGCCTCCACCGGACCGGCGGTTGCACCCTATACAGGATCATGAAAAACCGCAACAGGCAGGCCTGGCAAGGGTTTTACCGGGCTTCAGTCTCGCACCGCAACATTTTGCTTTGGCAGAAAGTCAAGGGTTCATCCGGCAGCCTGCGCCGTGAGGAACTTTATGCATCTGGCAAGTCTGAACGGCGACAACGCGCTGATCACGACGGAGCGCGAGGGGTATTTGCCCGGTCACATTGCGACACTGTGCTGCGTAAGTTCCGCATCGCTGTACCTGTTCCTCGACATTTACACGACCTATCGTGGCACCAGACGCTCCGAGGCCTGGTGCCATGCCCACTTCCCTGCCGCTTCGCCTCATCCAGTTGATTGCCGGCCTTTTCCTGTATGGCTTCGGGATTTCGCTGATGGTGCGGGCCGCCATCGGCGTTGCGCCGTGGGATGTGCTGTCACAGGGCATCGCAGCCCACACGCCGCTGTCCTTCGGGCTGGCCACCAATGTCATCGGGGCCGTGGTCCTGCTGCTGTGGTGGCCGCTGCGACAGAAGCCAGGACTGGGCACCGTGCTCAACGTGCTGCTGATCGGTCCGGCTGCGCAGTTCGGGCTGTGGCTGCTGCCTGTGGTGGAAAGCCTGTCGCTGCGGTTGCCGCTGTTTGCGGGTGGGCTGCTGCTGATCGCCGTAGCCACCGGCCTGTATATCGGCGCCCGCCTCGGACCTGGCCCGCGCGATGGGTTGATGACCGGGCTGCACGCCCGCAGCGGCTGGCCGATCTGGCAGGTGCGCAGCCTGATTGAAGGCAGCGCGTTGCTGGTGGGCTGGCTGCTGGGTGGAAACGTGGGTCCGGGAACGTTGGCCTTTGCCCTGCTGATCGGGCCGCTGTGCGGGATGACGCTGGGCTGGTTCGGCATCGGCAAGCCCCCGCGCGCGGCACCGGCGGTGATTCCACCGGCCTGACCCGCGCCCGGTTGGCGAACGCCGGCTGCTTGCTGCGGCAGCGCGTCTTGCGACGCAGGCCGATTCACGGCACGCTGGGCGCTTCCGTACGCAAGCGTATCCACGATGACGCCAGCCAGCGACAGCGCCTACCCCCACCTGTTCACCCCGCTCGACCTGGGCTTCACCCAGTTGCGCAACCGGATCCTGATGGGCTCCATGCACACCGGGCTGGAAGACCGCGCCCGGGATTTCCCACGCCTGGCCGCCTATTTCGCCGAGCGCGCCGAAGGCGGCGTCGGCTTGATCGTCACCGGCGGCTTCGCGCCCAACGTGGTCGGCTGGCTGAAGCCGTTCGGCGGCAAGCTCAGCTGGCCATGGGAAGTGCGCCCGCATCGCCAGCTCACGGCAGCCGCCCACCAGCACGGGGCGAAGATCTGCCTGCAGTTGCTGCATGCCGGTCGCTATGCCTACCACCCGTTATCGGTGGCGCCGTCGAAGCTGAAGGCACCGATCAATCCGTTCACCCCGCGCGCCTTGTCCAGCCGCGGCGTGGACCGGCACATCGCCGATTACGCGCGCAGCGCGCGGCTGGCCCGCGATGCCGGCTACGACGGCGTGGAAGTGATGGGCTCGGAGGGCTACCTGATCAACGAATTCGTCGCCCCGCGCACCAACACCCGCACCGACCAGTGGGGCGGCGACGCCGCGCAGCGCATGCGATTCTCAGTGGAAATCGTGCGCCGCATCCGCGACGCCTGCGGCCCGGACTTCATCATCATCTACCGGCTGTCACTGGTCGACCTGGTCAGCGATGGCAGCAACTGGCAGGAAATCATCGCCCAGGCGCAGGCCATCGAAGCGGCCGGCGCCACCCTGATCAACACGGGCATCGGCTGGCACGAAGCGCGCATTCCGACCATCGCCACCTCGGTGCCACGCGGCGCCTTCGCCGGGGTGACGGCCAAGCTCAAGCCACACGTCAACGTACCGCTGGTGGCCACCAACCGGATCAACATGCCGGACGTGGCCGAACGGATCCTGGCCAGCGGCGGCGCCGACATGGTGTCGCTGGCGCGTCCGCTGCTGGCCGATCCGCAGTGGCCCAACAAAGCACGTGCCGGCCGCCCCGAACGCATCAATACCTGCATTGCCTGCAACCAGGCCTGCCTGGACCACGTGTTCGAAAACAAGCTGGCCAGCTGCCTGGTCAATCCGCGCGCCGCGCACGAAACCGAACTGGTGTATCGCCCCACCGCAACGCCGCGGCGCATCGCGGTGGTGGGTGCGGGACCGGCCGGCCTGGCCTGCGCGACCGTCGCCGCCGAGCGCGGCCACCACGTCACCCTGTTCGACGCGCACGACGAGATCGGTGGCCAGTTCAACGTGGCCAAGCGGATCCCGGGCAAGGAAGAGTTCCACGAGACCCTGCGTTACTTCCGCCACAAGCTGGAGGAAACCGGGGTGCAGCTGCGGCTCGGCAGCCGCGTCGGAGCCGCCGCGCTGGCCGGCTTCGACGAGGTGGTGCTGGCCACCGGCATCCTGCCACGCAAGGTCGATTTTCCCGGTGCCGGGCACGCCAAGGTGGTGGACTACCTGGACGTGCTGCTCGGTCGCGTCAGGGTGGGGCCGCGCGCGGCGATCATCGGCGCCGGCGGCATCGGCTTCGATGTCGGCGAATTCCTCAGCCATGCGGGCCCGTCGCCGTCGCTGGACACGGCGAGCTGGATGGCCGAATGGGGCGTGGACCCGAGCTTTGAATCGCGCGGCGCGCTCGCCCGCCCCGTCGTGGTTCCTTCCCCGCGCAAGCTCTGGCTGCTGCAGCGCAGTGCCGGACGCCCGGGCGCCAGGCTGGGCAAGACCACCGGCTGGATCCACCGCGCCACGCTGAAGGCCAAGGGCGTGACCCAGCTGGGCGGCGTGGAGTACCTGGGCGTGGACGATGCCGGCCTGCATATCCGCGTGGAGGGTGTGGAACAGCTGCTGGATGTCGATCACGTAGTGATCTGCGCGGGTCAGGAATCGAACCGCAGCCTGCGCGACGAGCTCGCTGCTGCCGGCATCGTGGCGCAGCTGATCGGCGGTGCCGATGTCGCCGCGGAACTGGATGCAAAGCGTGCGATCGACCAGGGCAGCCGGGTCGCTGCGGCCCTCTGAGGAACATGAATAGGGGCACTCGGATTCGCTTTCCGACCCTGCCCCGAACCTGAATGTCAACCCGATTGATTCAGGATGCGTTGCGAAATACCCCCTTACCTTGCGCCAACTTTCCCGCTCACCACCCAGTTCCGGTGAGCAGGTGCGGCCCGCCTGATCGATCGTCGATCACTCTTCGTGGCCGCCCACGGGGTGACCCCGATGGTCGCCTCCCCATGACGCCAAGTCGTACCCCCGCCTCTGCCGGCCATGACGCCGACGGAACCGCCAGGTCCGGCCCATACGGAGCAAGGAGTTATATGAAACTGGCCTGGATTCTCTGGCTGTCGCAGTTGTTGCCGCAGCCGGCCGCTGATTCGTTGTGCCTGAGCACGACCGTTTACCTGGAAGCCCGCGACCAGACCGTGCGTGGCCAGCAGGCCGTCGCCGAAGTGGCCCTGCGTCGCCGTGACAGCGGCCTGTGGGGAGACTCGATGTGCCAGGTGGTGACGGCGCGCAAGCAGTTTGCCCCGACCATCGTCGCCCCCGGTACCCAGCTGGCCAATGACGCCGCATGGCGCGAAGCAATGAGCGTTGCCTTCGATGCCGAACGCAACTGGGCGCTGCCGGTCAGCGAGCGCAAGGAGATCGTGCCCGGTGCCAGCCACTTCGCGGCGCTGTCGATCGCCAGCCCGAGCTGGCGCAATGCCTACCAGGTCGCCACCATCGGCGATCACACCTTCTACAAGGTGCAGAGCCTCAAGCCGCGCCAGTCGTAACGGACTGTTGTGCCAGCGCGTCATTGCCGCGCGCTGCAGGCTCCGCGATAGTGTTGGCCTGATGCCACCTATCCCGCGCGGAGTTCCCATGAAGCTGTACAGCAAGCCCGGTGCCTGTTCCACCGCCGACCACATCGCCCTGCAATGGACCGGCCAGCCGTTCGAGGTTGAACTGCTGGATCGTGAATCCCTGAAGAGCCCGGCGTTCCTGAAGATCAACCCGGTCGGTTCGGTGCCCGCGCTGGTCGATGGCGATTTCGTGCTGACCCAGAACGCGGCGATCATGGGCTATATCGCCGATACCCATCCGCAGGCAGGCCTGGCAGGCGATGGCAGTCCGCGCCAGCGTGCCGAAGCGGCCCGTTGGCTGTCCTTCGTCAATTCCGACGTGCACCCGGCGTTCTCCCCGCTGTTTGCGCCGGGCAAGTTCCTGGCCGATGAAGGGCAGAAGGAAGCACTGGCTGCGGCCGCGCACAAGCGCCTGCGCGGGATCTTCGAACAGGCCGATGCGCAGCTGGCCGACAAGCCATGGCTGGCGGGATTCCGCAGCTTTGCCGATCCCTACTTCTACATCACGCTGCGCTGGGCCGCTGCGGCGAAGGTCGACCTGTCCGGCCTGGAGCATCTTGCCGCGTACAAGAAGCGCATGGATGCCGACGCCGGCGTGCAGGCCGCCTTGCAGGCTGAAGGGCTGGCCTGAGCCCCGGCCTGCCGGACCCGCGCGCGGCAATGCTGCCCCGCGCAGGCCGGCCGCTCAGCGCTGGATATCAATATCGGTGCAGTTGAAAAAGCCCTCGTTGCCGGCATCGTCGCGCTGCCAGTAGTGGTACAGCACGGCGCGGCCGGTCCGGTCCGCAGGGAGGGGCACCTTCACGGTGTATGTCGGATACGGCGTGCCCGGCACGGATTGCGGCGCATCGTCGTTGTAGATTTCTTCCAGGTCGTCCCAGCGCAGCGCCCGGCTGCCGTCATACGACGGCTTGGACAGGAATACTCTCATCCACGACGGGTTGTGCGCCTGGGTGAGGTCCCACACCAGCTCCAGCCGCCCCTGCGCATCGGGAGTGACCGGCTGGGCCCTCCAGGGCTGGGTAGCCTGGTCCAGGCCGCGCTTGCGCACATCGCCGCCGGCACACAGCAGCCCATCGGGAACGGCCGCCTTGATCTTTTCCAGGGTGTCGCCCATGTCCTGCGGATTCGCTGACAGCTCGTTCCACTGCTGGAACGGCCATGGATCCATTGTCTCGCGGTAAGCCTGTCGGCAGTCCGCACCGGGTATCCCACTGCCGTCGGCGGGCCAGTCGTAACCGCGCTCCTGGAAACACAGGTATTGCCGGGCGATGGGCGAGGCGAGCGCGCCGTGGGCGTGTGCGTGGCGCCAGGGAGCCAGCGCGCCGACTACAGCCACGGCCACGACGAGGAGGATCGAAACGGCGCTGCCATCCACTTGACGCTTCATGGGCTGCATTCCTGTCTCAGACGCGACCGGACGATGGCCGCACGGACATTGCACCTTGCCCACCGGGGCGAATCGCCAGGGATACCCCGCGGCACGCTGCGGCAGTTTCAGCCGATGAAGCGCAGGGGTTTTCCTTCGCTGTCGCGAAGACAGGAACGCCGGATGTCGATCGACAGCACATCGGAGATCCGAGTCACGTTGGCCACGGGCCTGAGCGCCAGCCGCAGGCACTCCCACGCGCCCGGCGAAAGCACGCAGGTCCGCTGCAGGTCATCGCCCTGCATGCGGTCCTGCTCGCCCCGTTCAAACGTCCAGCGCTTGCGCGGGCCGACGATCTCCAGCGGCAGGCCAGCAGCAAGGCGTACTTCCAGCAGCTCCCGCAGGGGCTCGGCCTGCCCTGCCCCGAGCACCAGGGTGGTGCTGCCGGACGCATCGCCGTCCTGCCAGTCCAGCATCTCCACGAGCAGCAGGCCGGTGGCCGCGCCCTGCGCCTGGGAACCTGCAGCGACGCGTGCGGCCAGCTCGGCATTGGACAGCGCACAGGCGCGGCCGAGGTCGGTGATCCACAAGGGCATGACCGGTTCCAGCGCCTCCAGCACAGCGCCGGTCGATCCGCGCAGGATCGCGGCGTGCTCGTCATCGGTCAGGCCCACTGCCTGCAGGAACTGCAGACGGCCGTTAGGGGTATCGCGCGGTGGCAGCTGCGGGTCTTCGATGAAGGCAAGGTGGCGCAGTGCCGTGGCGTGATCGGCGGCAATCGGTCCGTTGGCGTCCAGGTGATGGCCCGCCTCCAGCACGTTGCCGGTCTGAAACACATAGCGCGCCAGGTTCTGCAGCAGGCTCATCGGCCAGGTCGGCGGGCTGTCCGCCTCGGTGCTGCCCGCTGCAGCAGCCAGCCGGAAGGTCAGTTCGAAGCCGAAGCCGCTGACCTCGGCGTCGTCGCTTTCCTTGTCGAACAGTTCCGACAGCCCGTAGCTGACGTAGTGCCAATGCGGGCGACCCTGTTCACTCCAGTAGACGCTGACCCCATCCAGCGGGTCCTTGCCGCCGAGGGTCCACGGCAGCGCCGTGCCGAAGTGACGTGGCACCTGGCGGGGATGCACTTCACCCAAGGCCTGGCTGATGGCATCCCAGCCAGGCGTACCGTTGTCGTCCGTCATGGTGGTGGTACGCTCGGAAGCGGAAGCAATCTGCACGATGGAACCTGGACGACCCGGGCGCTCACTTTAGCCCAGCTGGCCGCCGACACGCAGGCAAAATGCGTCAGTTCGATTGAACCTTACATGCATCCTGGGCCGATCCTTTCACCCGCTAGCTGATCGCTACCGGTTCGAGCTGTTGTCGTGTTTCATCCAGCCACCGCGAGGCCAGCGCGCTGCTGCGGGCCTTGCCGATGGCCGCCACCATGTCCGGCAGCAGCTGCTCCAGCGCCGCCGCATCGGTGCAGCGCTCGATCTTCAACTGCATGAAGTACCCCTTCAGGCCGAGGTGGCGGCGCACCGATGCACTCATCCAGTCGTGGAGGATGCGATACAGCTCCGGGTCCTGGCCGCGACCTTCGGTCAGCGCCGGGGGGCGTGTCGGCGCCGCCGTGCCACCGACCTTCTCGATCAGTCCCTGTGCGGCCAGTTGTTCCAGTGCGTCCGGCGGTGCACGCAGGCCCGGCAGCAGCGCACGCAGGACATCATCATCGCGCTGGCCGTCGACCATCAAAAGAATTGATCGGAGGGCGGCTGGCAAGCGCCGCGCGCGATCATCGATTTCCTGACGGCCAGCGGCCGTCTTGGCATGCAGCAGCGCCATCGGTGTTCCCCCTGTCTGGACTCCCAATGCCCTCGACTGCGGCAGCCACGCCTGATCCCCCAGGCGCGGCGCTGTGTGGCAGCGCGATGACAGGCCGAGCTTAGCGCAGTCGGGCAGCCGGCGGAGCTGCACTGCAACACGCCCTTTGCGCGGGGAGCGGAGCATTGCCGCCTCCTGTCCCCGCGGACGGTTCAGCGTCCCAGTGCGCGCCGGATCTCATCCAAGGCCGCCGGGTCGTCCAGGGTGGACAGGTCGCCCGGATCACGCTGCTCTGCCAGGGCCTGCAGCGAGCGCCGCAGCAGCTTGCCGGAGCGGGTCTTGGGCAGTGCGTTGACCACGTGGATGTGCGCCGGCCGCGCTACCGCGCCCAGCGAGGCGGTCACCGCCGCCATCATTTCCGCCACCACCGGCGCCGGATCTTCACCGTTGAGGCCTTGCTTGAGGGTCACGAACACCAGCGGCACCTGCCCCTTGAGTTCGTCCTTGACCCCGATCACGGCCGCCTCGGCCACGCGCGGATGACCGGAGATCGCTTCTTCTATCTCGCGCGTCCCCAGGCGGTGGCCGGCAACGTTGATCACATCGTCGGTGCGTCCCAGGATGAAGGTATAGCCATCCTCGTCGCGGATCGCCCAGTCCAGCGAGCTGTACAGCAACTCCTTGAAGTGGCTGAAGTAACTCTGCAGGAAACGCGCATCGTCATTCCAGACCGTGCTCATGCAGCCCGGCGGCAGCGGCGGGGTCATCACCAGCACGCCCTTCTGCCCCGGCGCGACCTCCACCCCGGTGTTCTCGTCGATCACCTTCATCCGGTACCCCAGGTTGGGGAACCCGGGCGAGCCGAAGCGCACCGGTTTCATGTCCAGTCCCGGCAGCAGGGTGAGCGCCGGCCATCCGGTTTCGGTCTGCCAGTAGTTGTCGATGATCGGCTTGCCCAGCGCTTCGTTGGCCCAGTGGGCGGTGGGCTCGTCCAGCGGCTCGCCAGCCAGGAAGATGTACTTCAGCGCCTTCAGGTCATGCCGGCGGATGAAGTCGACGTCGTGCTTCTTCAGAACGCGGATCGCGGTCGGCGAGGAGAACAGCGTGCGCACGTTGTACTGCTCGCACAGCGCCCACCAGATGCCCGGATCCGGGTTGGTCGGCAGCCCTTCGTACAGCAGCGACGTACAGCCGCCGATCAGCGGCCCATATACGTTGTAGGAGTGCCCCACCGCCCAGCCGACGTCGGAGGTGGAGAACATCACCTGGCCCGGCTGGCAGTCGAACACGGTCTGCATCGACTGGGCCATCGCCACCGCATAGCCACCGACATCGCGCTGCACGCCTTTCGGCTTGCCGGTGGTGCCGGACGTATACAGCAGGTAGCTCGGCTCGCTGGATTCCAGCCACTGGACGGGTACATCGACCTCCCCGACCTCGGCACGCAGGGTGGCGTAGTCCACGTCGCGCCCCGCCTGGCGCGGTTCGGCCGGGTCCAGCCCGCGCGACACGATCAGCACATGCGGGGGCGGATTCTGCGCTTCGGCGCAGGCCGCATCGACCATGCCCTTGTAGGGAATGAGCTTGCCGCCCCGCATGCCGGCATCGGCGGCGATCAGCAGCTTCGGCCGTGCATCGTCGATGCGCAGGGCCAGGTTGTGCGCGGCAAAGCCGCCGAACACCACCGAGTGCACGGCACCGATGCGGGCGCAGGCGAGCATGGCAAAGACCGCCTCGGCCATGTTCGGCATGTAGATGACCACGCGGTCCCCATGGCCGACGTCCAGCCGCTTCAGCACGGCGGCGAAATCGTTCACTTCGCGGTACAGCTGGCGATAGGTGATTTCGCGCGTGGTGCCGGTTTCGCTGGACACCGCGACCAGCGCGAGCTGGTCGGGACGTTCGGCCAGGTGGCGGTCGACGGCGTTGTAGCAGAGGTTGGTTTCGCCACCGACATACCAGCGCCGGAATGGCGGATTGCTGTAGTCGAGCACCTGCCGTGGCGGCTTGTGCCAGTAGATGCGATTGGCTTCTTCGCCCCAGAATGCCTCCGGCTCGTCGATCGAACGGCGGTAGGTTTCTTCGTAGTCCATGACACAGCCCTCCCAGACAAAGTCATGGGATCGAGCATAGAGCGCCAGCCGCGGTGCGAACGCCCCGACCTTGGTCGTAGGTCAACGTCAACGTCAACGTCAAAAGCCCTGCAGGGGTGTGGGTTGGGCGGGGCGGGGTGGGTTGGCGGGAATCGCCGTAAATACGTCCATGTAGGCTCGCCATCCGCATCCATGCGGATGAGCGTTCCCGCCAACCCACCCCGCCCCACCTTCGACAGGTCCATGGAGGCCCTGGTAGCGGCGCCCTGGTGGCCGGAGGAGGAAAGATGGGGTCAGAGTCCTTTCGCTACGCGAAAGGACTCTGACCCCTGCCTTTGTTCT
>NZ_DAMBRS010000006.1:0-198772 GCF_032054965.1 Stenotrophomonas chelatiphaga
CTTTTTCAGTCCGTCAACACCTTCGTTCGAATAAATCGTTCGGCGGTGGTGGCGTGCTGTTTCCGCTGATTTCCGTAGAAATCGTTGCGTTGCAGCGAGGGAGCGAATTGTAGAGATCCTGCAGGATTCGTCAACACCTTTTTTCACTTTGATGACAGCGCGTGTGCTGCACATGCTTTTACCTGCATCGCGCATGCAGCGCTGCAAGGGGGTCGGCTTCGGCGCTGCGCTGCCGTGCGCGCGTTGCGCACACGGCAGCGCAGCAGGTATCAATGCACGGTACCCGTCCGGAGCAACACGACAATGGAAGTAGTCCCCGCACGCGCATGGTGGCGCGACCTCTCCCTGCCCGCCGTGGTCGCCGGCTTCATTACCGTGCTGGTGGGTTTCGCCAGTTCCGCCGTCATCGTGTTCCAGGCCGCGCAGGCCGTCGATGCGGACCAGCAGGAGATCGCCTCGTGGATGTGGGCATTGGGACTGGGCATGGGCGTGACCTGCATCGGTCTGTCGCTGCGTTACCGGATCCCGGTCGTGACCGCATGGTCGACCCCGGGTGCGGCGATGCTGGTGGTGGGTGCGGGCGGGGTCAGCCTGCCCGAGGCGATCGGTGCCTTCCTGCTGGCGGCCGTGCTGGGTGCGGTGCTCGGGTTCTCCGGGGTGTTCGCCAGGCTGATGCAGCGTGTCCCGATGGCATTGGCCGCCGGCATGCTGGCGGGCGTGCTGCTGCGCTTCGGCCTGGAGGTCTTCGTGTCCATGCAGACACAGCTGCTGATGGCACTGGCGATGTTCGGCAGCTGGTTGCTGGCACGGCGCCTGCTGCCGCGCTATGCGGTGATCGCCACCCTGTTGGTGGGCATCGCGGTGGCGCTTGGCAGCGGACAGCTGCACCTGCAGGGCATCGAGCTGCAGCTGGCCCTGCCCGTGTGGACCACGCCACGGCTGAGCTGGGCGGCGGTGGCCAGCGTTGCCCTGCCCTTGTTCGTAGTGACGATGGCCTCGCAGAACATTCCCGGGGTGGCGGTGATCCGCGCATCTGGTTACCAGGCACCGGTGTCGCCGTTGATCGGCTGGATCGGGGTGGTCAACACGGTACTGGCGCCGTTCGGTGCCTTCGCGCTGAACCTCGCGGCGATCACCGCCGCCATCTGCATGGGCCGCGAGGCACACGAGGATCCGGCCCGCCGCTACACCGCCGCCATGGCCGCGGGCGCGTTCTACATCGTGGTCGGGGTGTTCGGCGCCACGGTCGCGGCGCTGTTCGCTGCGTTCCCCAGGGAGCTGATCGCCTGCGTGGCCGGCATCGCGTTGTTCGGCACCATCGGCAACAGCCTGGCCACGGCGCTGGCGGTGGAGCGTGACCGCGAGGCCGCGCTGGTGACTTTCCTGGTTACGGCGTCCGGCATGTCGCTGTGGGGTATCGGTTCGGCGTTCTGGGGACTGGTGGCCGGCGGGGTGACCTTGCTGGTGCTGCGGCCGCGGGCAGTGGCATAGGCCGGGCTGCCAACCATGACGGCGGTAGCGGGACGGCGCTGCGCGGATGACCGCGCAGGCCTGTTACAGCGGCTGCACCGACAGGGTCTGCTGCAATACGTGGCGGCCGCCGGCCGGGATGGTCACCACGTCCGGCCCCGCGTTGGCCGCCTCCAGGCAGACGTAGTCGCGCCAGCCATCGCCGACGTCGGCCATTTTCGCTGCTGCCTCGGCGCCCGGGTTCCAGGCCACCAGTGAACGGCTGCCCTGGGTTTCCAGGGTGATGCGGCGCTTCAACACCGGGTCGTGCAGCACATAGCGGCCCCCGGCCTGCGTATAGATGCGGTCACTGCGGCCGGGATCGCGCGGATCGCGCAGGTTCCATGGCCCCTGCTGGCGGCGCGCCTGGGCGTAGTTCTCGTACTTGTCCAGGTAGTCCAGCCCATCCACCCCCTCCACGGCCACGCGGCCGGCATCACCGACGTGGAAATAGTTGTGCAGCGCCTGGCTGATCGTCGCCGGCGCGGTGCCGGCGTTGTCGGTGATGAGCCGCTGGGTCAGGGTCGCCCCGACCACCACCACCATCTGCAGCCGCAGCGACAGGTTGTCCAGCACCGGCGGCGCCAGGGTGAGCTCGATGCTGCCGTCGGCCAGCGCGCGCGCCTGCTTCAACTCCCACGGCAGGGTGCGAACGAAGCCGTGCGCGGGCACGTCATTGGACTGCCCTTGGCGGCCGAAGTACGGCCAGCACACCGGGCTGCCACCCCGGATCGGTGTCGGCAGCTCGGCGCGCCGGGGCGACAACCACATCACGTCCTTGCCGCCCTTGGGCACGAAGGACAGCAGCTGGCCGCCGAACACACTGATCGCAGCGCTGCCCTGCGGGGTCTGGATGAGCCACGCATCGAGCCCCTGGAACTGGCCACTGGTCACGCCCTGGATCTGTTGCACCTTGGAAGCACTCCGCACCGCTGGCGACTGCACCAGCGTGTTGTAGTTGTAAGGAAGGGTGAAGCGGCTGGCGGCCGGCGCTGCAGCCGTGGGGGGTTCGGCCTGCAGCGCCTGCAGGATGCGGCGACCGGCGCGCCCGTCCAGCGGCGTCCAGCCCAGCCGCTGCTGCTCGGCCTGGATGGCGCGGCGGCTGGCGGTGCCGATCATGCCGTCGACCTGGCCGATGTCATGCCCGCGCGCGGCCAGCAGCGCCTGCAGCTGGCGGCGCTCGCGGCGACCCAGGCCCGGATCATCGGTGGGCCATGCCATTGCCAGCCCGGCACCGCCGCGCAGCCGGTCGGCCAGCGTGGCGATGGCCAGCGCGTAGCTTTCTGCCGCGTTGTAGCTGTAGATCGCGTCGTAGTTGCGGAACACCAGCAACGCCGGCCCGGTGTTCCCGGCCGGCAGCAGCAGCGCCGCGCGCGCATCGGCAGGCAACCCGGGCACGGCGATCGCGTCGCCCTGCAGGGAGGTCACGCCCAGCGCTCTCCAGTCCGCCAGCGCGCGGCGCTGGGTGCGCCCGGCCTGTGCGGCGGCGAAGCCGGCGGGGACACGGACTTCCATGCCCCACGGCTCGCCGCTGCGCCAGCCGGCACGCTTGAGGTAGTTGGCGGTGGACGCCAGCGCGTCCGGGATGCTGCCCACCAGGTCGCGGCGGCCGTCGCCATCGCCATCCACGGCAATGCGTGCATAGGTGCTCGGCATGAACTGGGTATGCCCGAACGCACCGGCCCAGGACCCCACCAGCCCCTCGCCGCGCAGGTCGCCCTGGTCCACCAGCTTCAACAGGGACAGCAGTTCACCGCGGAAGAACGACTGCCGGCGGCCCGCGCAGGACAGCGTGGACAGCGACTGCAGCAGCGGGCGCTTGCCGAACACGCGCCCATAATCACTTTCAACGCCCCACACCGCCACGATGGTGGCCGGGTCCACGCCGTATTCGGCGGACACCTGCTGCAGCAGGGCGCGGTGCTGGGCCAGCATGGCGCGACCATCGTCCACGCGCTGTTCGTCGACCAGCGCGGCCAGGTAATCCCAGATCGGCGTGCTGAACTCCGGCTGGGCATCCAGCAGCTCCAGCACGGACGGGTCAGGCTGCGCGCCGGCCATCAGGGCGCTGAAGCGCTCGGCCGGGATTCCCTGCCTGGCCGCACTGGCCTGCAGCGTCGACAGGCAGGACGCGAAGGCCGGATCGACCTGCTGCGCGGACGCCAGCGGGCTGGCCATCAGGGTGGCCAGCAACATCAGGGAGCGCGTGGTCATGGTCATCCTCCGTGCCGCCATGGCCCCTGCATCATAGCGGCAGCGGGGCGATCAACGGCGGCGCAGCAGGCGCAGGCCGAAGCCGGGTTGCGGCGCGGCCGTGTCCCAGCGCCCGATGATCTGCAGCCCCGAGGCATCCAGCAGCTGCTGGAAGCTGGCTTCGGTGTACTTGTGGCTGTACTCCACCTGGATCGCATCGCCTGCGGCGAAGTGGAAGCGATGGCCGCCGACGGTGACGTCCTGGTCGCGGTCACTGACCAGCTGGGTTTCGATGCGCAGGCGCGGCACGCTGTAGCGCGCACGATGGTGGAAGGCCTGCAGGTCGAAATCGCTGCCGACCTGCTGGTTGAGGCGCTTGAGCAGGTTGAGGGTGAACGCGGCGGTGACTCCGGCGGCATCGTTGTAGGCCGCTTCCAGCGTCGCGGTGTCCTTGTGCAGGTCCACGCCGATCAGCGCCAGTCCGTCTTCGCCCATGGTCTGGCGCATCGCACGCAGCAGCGCTACCGCCTCGTCATGTTCGAAATTGCCCAAGGTGGAGCCGGGGAAGAACAGAAGACGACGTGCAGCCTGTTCCTCCGGCTCAGGCACCTGCACCGGCTGGGTGAAGTCGGCGCAGACCGGCAGCATTTCAATGTCCGGCTGGGCCGGCGCCAGATGGTCGATGCTCGACAGCAGGGCCGCGCGCGAGATCTCGATCGGGGTATAGGCCACCGGCGCATCGAGCGCCTCCAGCAGCAGCGCGGTCTTGCGCCCGCTGCCGCTACCCAGTTCGACCACGTGCACGCGCGGCCCGACGCGTTCGGCGATATCCGGCAGCGACTGTTCCAGCAGGGCCAGCTCGGTCCGGGTCGGGTAGTACTCGGGGGTGCGGGTGATCTGCTCGAACAGGGCCGACCCGGCGGCGTCGTAGAAATATTTGGAAGGCAGCCGCGGCGGCGTGGCGGACAAGCCGGCGATGGCGTCGGACAGCACCCGTTCGCGGCTGGGGGTCAGGTCGGTCAGCGCCTGCCGCGCCGCGTGTACGGTACTCATGGGACGATGCTCATCGGAACGCCTTTGCCAGGCGCACGCCGGAGAACTGCCAGCGTGCGGAGGGGTCGAAGAAATTGCGGTAGCTGGCACGCGCGTGGCCGCGCGGAGTGGCGCAGCTGCCGCCGCGCAGGATCCACTGGCCACACATGAACTTGCCGTTGTATTCGCCGAGACTGCCCGGGAAGGTGCTGAAGCCGGGATAGGGGCCGTAGGCGCTGCTGGTCCATTCCCAGACATCGCCGTGCAGCTGCTGCAGGCCATCCGCTGCGCGCGGCGCGGACGGGTGCAGGCGATCATCGTCGACGAAATGGCCGTCAGCGGCGTGCTGGCTGGCGGCCGCTTCCCACTCGAATTCGGTCGGCAGGCGTGCACCGGCCCAGCGGGCGTAGGCGTCGGCTTCGTAATAACTGATATGGCAGACCGGCGCGTGCGGATCCAGCGCACGCCAGCCGCCGAGGGTGTATTCGCGCTCCAGCGCGTCATCCCAGTACAACGGATGCCGCCACTGCTGGGCCTGGTTCAATGACCAGCCCTCGCTCATCCACAGCTGCACCTGCTGGTAGCCGCCATCGGCGATGAAGGCGGCGAACTCGGCATTGCTGGCCGGACGGCTGGCCAGTGCGTGGGCGGGCACCAGCACGCGATGGCGCGGGGATTCGTTGTCGTAGGCGAACTCGGCATCGGCAGGCCACGCCGGGGCACCGATCCACGCGATGCGCTCCGGGCTGTCGATCCACTGCAGCGGCGTGGCGGCGCCGGCCTGCGTGGCCAGGTCATCGCGGTAGGCTGGCTGCAGCGGGTTGCTCCACAGCGCATGCTTGATGTCGGTCAGCAGCAGTTCCTGGTGCTGTTGTTCGTGCTGCAGGCCGAGTTGCAGGTGGTCCAGCGTTTCATCGGTCAGCGCGCGGTCCTGCAACAGGCGCAGCACCTGCCCGTCGATACGTTCGCGGTAGTCGTACACCTGTTCCAGGCTGGGCCGGGACAGCAGGCCACGCTGCGGCCGCGCGTGCGCCGGGCCGATGGTTTCGTAGTAGCTGTTGAACAGGAAATTCCAGTCCGGCTGCAGTGGCTGGTGACCCGGCTGCGCGCCCAGCACGAAGCGTTCGAAGAACCACGTGGTGTGCGCCAGGTGCCACTTGGCGGGGCTGGCGTCGGCCATGCTCTGCACCATGGCGTCTTCGGCGCTGAGCGGGGCGGCAAGCGCCACGCTGCGTTGGCGCACGTGGACATAGAAGTCGGCCAGGGCAGCGTGGCGAGACGGGATCAGGGGAGCGGAGGCGAGCAGGCTGTTCACGACAGGAAGCTTGGGTCAGCTGCGGTGAGGACCACGTCATCGGCCCGCCATGGTGCCGTGTTCGCCGGCCCCCGCCCGGCTACAGCGCGTCGAGGTAGAACCAGTTCCCGCCGATGCGCTGGAAGCGGCTGTGCTCGGTCATCCTGACCGCACTGCCGCCGCCGATGCGATAACGCGCGGTGAAGCGCACCTGCGCGCGGTCGCCGTCCTGCTGGTGCTCCTGCACGGTCAGGCCCAGCCATTGGGTGCGCTGGCCGGGGGCATCGTCCAGGGACAGCTCCGCTGGGCGGGTATCGGGGTGCCAGCTGGACAGCAGGTAGTCGGCACGCTGCAGCACATAGGCGCTGTAGCGCGAGCGCATCAGCTGTGCGGCATCGGCCGCCGGTTCGCCGGCATGGCAGCGGCCGCAGCAATCGGCGTAGGGCTTGCCGAGGTCGCAGGGGCAGGTATCGGGGACGGTCTGGCTCATGCCCGCTATTTTTGCATGGCCGGCGCGCCGCGCAACGGCGGGTCGCGGCGGCGTGGGCGTATCCTGTCGGCCCCCCATTGCAGGCCTGATCCGTGCTGGACATGATCCCCCCCGAACTCTGGTGGCTGGTGGCCATCGCCTTCATTGCCGGCCTGGTCGATGCGGCGGTCGGCGGCGGCGGACTGGTACAGCTGCCGGGCCTGTTCACGGTGCTGCCGCAGCACTCCCCTGCCCTGCTGTTCGGCACCAACAAGTTCAGTTCGGCCTTCGGGACCGGGGCGGCGGCCTGGCGTTATGCGCGCAACGTGCGCTTCCCGTGGCGACCGGTGCTGTTCGCGGCCGCCACCGCGTTCGTGTTTTCATTCCTGGGCGCGACCGCGGTCAGCCTGCTGCCCAAGGATGCAGTGCGTCCGCTGGTGCTGGTGCTGCTGGTGGCGATGCTGGGCTACACGCTGTGGAAGAAGGACTTCGGCGCGCTGCACCGGCCGCGCGAGGTGGGCCGCCGCGAGCTGCTGATCGCGCTGGCGATCGGTGCGGCGATCGGCTTCTACGACGGCTTCTTCGGGCCGGGCACGGGCAGCTTCCTGATCTTCCTGTTCGTGCGCTTTTTCGGGCTGGATTTCCTGCGCGCCTCGGCGGCGTCGAAGGTGGTCAACCTGTCGACCAATTTCGCTGCGCTGTCGTTTTTCGTGCCGACCGGCAACGTGCTGCTGCTGTTCGCCGTGCCGATGGCGGTGGCCAACATCGTGGGCTCGGTGGTCGGCACGCGGCTGGCGTTGCGCGGCGGCACGCCGTTGATCCGCAAGCTGTTCGTGGGCCTGGTGGTGGTGCTGATCGCGCGGATGGGCTGGGATACCTTCGCCTGATGCTTCGCGCATGGCGCGATGTTGTCTGCTGTCATGCGGGGCGGGCGGTGCCCTGCACAGCGCCCCACCCGCCGCGCCCCCCGGTACCGCGCGCACGCATCCCGGGGAGAGCGGGGGCCGCCCCGGCCATCAGGCGTCCGCGGGCTCGGGTTCGTTGGCCTGCTGGCGGCTGCGTTCGGGCAGCTTGAGACGCTTGCCTTCCTCGTCGTATTCGATCAGCAGGACGCCGGAATCGTGGCGGCCGCTGATTTCCACGAAGCAGGCGCCGCCGATGAACGGCTCCAGCGTCATCACCGATTTCAACGGGGTGGCGACCACCATCTGGAAACCGAAGTTGTCGAAGATGTTCATCGCCAGCGCGGTGAACTCGTTGTCGGCCTTGTCGAAGGCTTCGTCGAGGACCACCGCGGCGTAGCTGGGCAGCTGGCCATCGGCGCCACCGAGCTGGTAACGCAGGGCGGCGGCCAGGCAGGTGGTGGCCAGCTTCTGCCGCTGGCCACCGGACTTGCCGGCACCGCTGCGGTAGATCTCCACCTGCTGGCGGGTGGCGGCATCCAGTTCCACGCCGATGAACTCCACGTGCATGCGCACGTCCAGCACCAGCTCACGCCAGCGCTTGTCCTCGCCTTCGGACGAGCCCAGCCGGGTGACCAGCTGGCGCAGCACGGCGAACTGCGCTTCGGCCAGTTCGCGCTGTTCGGTCTGCTGCTGGGACAGCACGTCGCGCAGGTGCTGGTGGAACTCCAGCACTTCCGGCAGGCGGCGGTCGCTGAGCTCGATGGTCAGCAGGGTGCCGCGGTTGAACGGCACCTGTTCCAGGCTGGCGTTGACTTCGTCCAGGCGCTGGCCGATCGACTTGCGCGCTTCGGCGCTGTGCCGCTGCAGGGCCAGCAGGTTGTTCTTGCTCTGGTTCTGCAGCAGGTCGAAGAAGCGCTCTTCATGCTGCGGCAGGCCGTCGCGTTCCAGGCGTTCCAGCCGGGCCAGGAAATCATCGGCCGAGGCCACCGATACGGTGAAGTCGCCGGACTCTTCCGGCCAGCCCTGCACGAAGCGGCGGAAGCAGCCCAGCAGCTGGTTCTCGACCCGGTTGACGTCCTGCTGCGAGGACGACAGGGATTCGTTCAGCGCGTTGCTGACCTGGCGCATGTGCGCTTCCAGGGTTTCCAGGCTGAGCGCGCCGAACGCTTCCAGGCGTTCCTGCAGGCCGGCCTCCTGGGTGCTGCCCAGGGTCGGCAGCACCAGCGCACGGCTCTGCTGGCGGGCACGGTCCAGGCGGTCACGTTCCTTGACCAGCTGGCCACGCTCCACGCGGGTGTCTTCGTAGGTGCGTCGTGCCTGCTCGATGTCCGAGCGCGCCGCGTCGATCTGGCGGGCCAGTTTTTCCAGGTCCGCATTGCCTTCGCGCAGGTCGAGCAGGGTCGCTTCGATGTCGGCCAGGCGCTGCTGCGGGGTGGCGATGTCGATCTCGTCCCAGCTGATGCCGGCCAACTGGTGGCACGCCAGCCGGCGCTCGTTGTCGAGGTCGCGCTGGGCACGCAGGCGCGCGACGTCTTCGTCGCAGCCGGCGATCCGCTTCGCCAGCTCCTGCGCTTCTTTCTCGTACACGGCCAGCTTGTCGCGGTTGTTGAAGCCCAGCAGCCAGCGGCGGCGGTCGGTCACCGCGCTGCGGTCATCCTTCTCGAAGCGGTCGCCGGGATGCTTGACCTGGCCTTCGCGGGTGATGCCACGGTCGACGTTGCGCAGCTGGCGCGCGTCCACGCACTCGTAGTCGAAGCGCTTGCCCAGCTCGCGCCGCAGCCAGCCTTCGAACACGTGGTCGCGCAGTTCCAGCTTGTGCAGCAGCGAACGCGGCGACGGGTCACGCGCGAACGCTTCGTCGTTGCGACGCACGCGATAGTAGGTGAAGCGCATGCCGAGGTGGGTGCGGTTCACCCAGTCAGCGACCTCGTTGTAGTGCTTGTCGTCGACCAGCAGCGATTGCGCGAAACCTAACAGCACGCGTTCGATCGCGCCCTGCCACGGCAGGTCATCCTCGCGTACCTGGATCAGCTCGCCGACGAACGGCAGCGCCGCTTCGGGCAGGCCGGTTTCTTCCACCAGCCGCGCGCGCAGCTTCTGCAACGGCGCGGGGATGCTGGAGGTGTTGCGCTGCATGGCGTCCAGCTCGGCACGCACGTCGCCGAAGCGGCGCTCGTCATCGCGCCGGCCACCCAGCCGCTCGCTGATCGCATCATCCAGCGCCGACGAAGCGCGCTTGCGGTCCAGCAGTTCAGTCGACGCCTGTTCCACCAGTGCGGCGAAGCCGTGTGCATCCTCGGGCAGCGCCAGCTGCAGCTGTGCGGCGGCATCGCGGGCCTGCGCCTGCTTGGCCTGGCGACGGTCGCGCTCGGCTTCGGCGCGGCCCTGTTCGCGTTCCAGTTCCTCGATCCGCTCACCGCCCTGCTGGCGCCGCTGCAGCTCCAGTTCGCCCAGCTTGGCGGTGTGGTTGTCGAGCGCGGCGCGGCGCTGGGATTCCTCGCCCAGCAGGCCACGGTCGCGGGTGTCGAGTTCGCGCAGGCGCGCATCGATCAACTGCTGGCGGCGCGACTCGCGGAAACTGTCGATGCCCAGTTTCAGCACTTCATCGTCGCTGCGACGGCGCTTGATCTGCTTCAGTTCGGTGTAGTGCTCGCGCGCCGGTAGCAGGGTTTCCACCTGGCGGCGTGCGGTGACCACCGCCTGGTGCGCACCATCCAGTTCGGCGAAGTCGTTGACCAGCCGCTCGGCGGCATCGAAGGTCTTCGGCGTATCCAGCATGAAGTCGCGCAGGAAGACATTCAGGTCGCCCAGGTTCTTGGCCGACTGGGTCTTGTGCAGCAGGCGCAGCGCCATCTCGTTGTCGATGCCGAGCAGGTGGCGGAAGCGCTCGGCGTAGCCGGCGAAGCTGTCGAAGTGGTGCACGTCGGCCAGCTTCTGCTTCAGCTTGCGCAGGTCCAGGTCGAAGCCGCCGAGGTCCCGGGCGATGTCGAACGGGCGTTCGGCCACCATGTAATGCTTGCGCACGTCACCGGCAGTGGCGCCGTTGCCGGCGATCCAGAACAGCCGCACCAGGCTGACCACGCGGCCATCGCCGGCGCGGTATTCCAGCACCAGCGCGGTCCAGGTGGCGCCCTTGCGCAGGTACTGGGTGGCGATCTCGCCGGTGCCGCGATCTTGCTGGTCGGCCCAGGCACCGCGCACGTAGGACACCAGGTTGCGGTCGCGGCCACTGCGCTCGGCTTCGCGCGCAGCGGCGTTGAAGTCGACGATGGCCGGCGGCACCAGCAGCGCGGACATCGCATCGAGCAGGGTCGACTTGCCCGAACCGGAGCGGCCCACGAACAGGAAGCCGCGCTCGGCGATCGGCACTTCGGTCAGGCCGTTGAAGGTGCCCCAGTTGTGTACCTGCAGGCGGCGCATGCGGAACTGCTGCGTGCGCGGGTCGGGCAGGCCTTCGGTGAACAGGGCGGGAGTGTGCTTGGAAATGGCCATGGCGTGCTCGCTGGGATCAGGCTTCGGCAGCCGGGGTTTCGCGCAGCTGGCGGTACACCGCCGACAGCGCGGAGACATCTTCGGCAGAGAACAGCAGCTTCAATGCGGGAGAGACTTCGTGGCGGTCTTCCTGGCCCGCCAGGCGGGTCAGGATGTGGTTGTCCTTCATCTTCTGCACGGCACTGGCCACGCGGCGGTTGAAGCCGGCACGGTCGGTGGACAGGTTCTTCTCGTACACCGCCAGCGCTTCGGCCATCTCGGCATCGGCGACCACCGCGCGGTTGCCGCGCGCATCGGCTTCGCCCAGCTGCTGGCGCAGGTACAGCAGCAGCACCGAGTCGATGAAGGTCAGCGGCGAGGTCCGCAGCAGCACCGGCGAATCCAGGTCTTCGGTATCGGCCTGGCGGGTGAAGGCCACGCCGCTCTCGCGGTCCAGCACCAGTTCCAGGAACAGGTCGGACAGGGAGGTGCGGATGGCGGCTTCGTTGCGCAGCAGCGCCGGCCACAGCTTGGCGTGGCGCTGCTGGTCGATGCTCGGCCCGATCAGCAGCTGGCACAGCGCGCGGCGCGCGTCCTGCGGCAGCCGGCCGGTATCGCCCAGGTACAGCACGTCGTTGTTGCGGCGGGGCAACGGGGTGACCACCACCGGCTCGGCGTCGAAGGCATCCTCGCCCTCGCCCAGGCGGGAGGATTCGATCGGATCTTCATTCCAGCTCATGGCGTTTCTCCTGGGTGAACCAAACCAGCGGGATGCGGGCGCGCCGCCATTGGCCATCGCCACCGCGCCAGTGGGCCAGCTCCTGCTCGCCCTCCACCACGGTGCCGAAGCGCGTGCCCAGCGACAGGTAGCCGATCACGCTGCCCAGGCCCTGCGGCGCTTCGCGCTGCGACAAGGCCTGGGAAATGCTCAGCTTCGGCTGCATGCCGAGCAGGTCATGCAGATCGCGGCGCAGGGTACGGAAATCGATTTCGGACGATGCCACCAGGTCGCCGACGCTTTCCAGGCTGATCGCGGCGGCATCGTTGCGCTGCACGCTGCCATCGACCTGCGCGCTGCGCGGATCGTGCAGCTTCCACTGCGACCACGAGCGCAGCCGGCTGGTGGTCAGCTGCAGGTCGCGTCCGATCGAACGCTGGGCCGGGAAGTCGTCGCGCAGGGCCAGTGCCTCGCCCTGCGCCTGCTTCAGCAGCTGGTTGAGGCGGCGTTGTTCCAGGTAGCCGCGGCTCTGCACGAAACCGCGCAGGCTGCGGGCGAAGTGCTGCAGCACATCGTGGACCTGGCCGCCGCGTTCCAGCATGGTGCCGGTGAAGCCGCGCAGGAATGCCCGTTCGTTGCGGTCCAGGCGCCGCGCGAAGCCACGCGCCAGCACCGATTCCAGCGCGGCGTCCAGCTGCGCACTCTGTTCGGCGTCGTTGAGCAGCCGCCAGAACGCCTGGAAGCTGCGGCCGGCGTCGCTCTCGCCGATCACGTCCACGCCTTCGAACAACTTGGACAGCACGTCGCCGCGCTCACCTTCATCGTCGATGATGCGTTCGCGGAATTCGCGGTTCAGGCGTTCGAAGTCGTCGCGCACGCGGCGGAAATCTTCGGTCAGTTCGTCGGCCAGGCCGATGATCTGGCGGGCGCGTTCCAGCGCGCGCTTGCCATCCAGCGCGGCCACGCGGCCTTCGCCGACGCGGGCGATTTCCGCATCGATGCGGTCACGCTCGTCGCGCAGCGCGGACAGCCGCGCATCCGGGTCCGCTTCGGTCTGCGCCGCCAGCTGGGACAGCTGGTTGATGACCAGCGCCAGGCGGCTTTCGGTGGCGGCGACGCGGCTCTGTTCCAGGCTGTCGGCAAAGCGGATCGCCTGCAATGCCTGGGTGGACAGTTCGTATTGTTCCTGGTCGGCGCCTTCGGGCAGGCGTCGTTCCAGCCAGCCCTGGGCCAGCCAATGCGCCACGTAGGCCTGCGCGGTGCGCGGCAGCTCACGCGACAGCTCTTCGCCGTTGAGCTGGTCCAGCGCGCGCTGCAGGCGCTCGTGCAGCACCGGCGCGGCCAGCGTGCGTTCGCCGTCCATCAGCAGGCCCTGCAGCAGGCCGATGATCTCCGGCGCATGGTCGGCGGCGAGCAGCTTCCATTGCGGTTGTTCCCGCAGATGGCGGTAACGGATGATGCGTTCGCGATGCTTCATGCAGCGAGGGAATCCGGATAGGCGGGCAGCGGCGGACGGGCGCGCAGCGGGAACGGCACCGGCCACGCAGGCCGGCGCCGCACAGGCAACGCGATCAGCGCTTGCCGCCGACTTCGATGAAACGCAGGAATTCGGCGCGGGTGCGGGCATCTTCGCGGAAGCTGCCCAGCATCTTCGAGGTGACCATGCTGACGCCGCGCTTGTGGATGCCGCGGGTGGTCATGCATTCGTGGGCACCTTCGACCACCACGCCCACGCCGATCGGCTGCAGCACGTCCTGGATGCACTGGGCGATCTGCGCGGTCATCTTTTCCTGCACCTGGAAGCGGCGCGCATAGGCTTCCACCACGCGGGCCAGCTTGCTGATGCCCACCACCTTGCCAGCCGGCAGGTAGCCGACGTGCACGCGGCCGATGATCGGCGCCATGTGGTGTTCGCAGTGGCTTTCGTATTCGATGTCGCGCAGCACGATCAGCTCGTCATAGCCGGCGACCTCTTCGAAGGTGCGCTCCATGTAGGCGCGCGGGTCATCGCGGTAGCCGCTGAACCAGTCGCCATAGGCCTCGGCGACCCGGCGCGGGGTATCCAGCAGGCCTTCGCGGGTCGGGTCTTCACCGGCCCAGCGCAGCAGGGTGCGCACGGCCTCTTCGGCCTGCGTCTGGGAAACATCGCCCTGCGGCGCCTTGGAATTGTTGTCGTTGCTCATTGCGAACTGCATCCCGGAGGGGTCGAGCATGGTAGCCGACCAAGGGGGGAGTCGTCCCCTGCCCGTGCCCGGGTTCGCCGGCCGCCTGCTGGCGCCGGATGAGACGGGTTCCTGGGTTGGCGTCGCCCCTGACAGCTCCTGGTGGCCGCCCGTCCGGCAGGAAACTCACCAGGGTCGGACGCTGAACCATGCGGCGCGAGGGGTATTGATAGGAATGAAATTAGTAGTATCCTATCTATCTGCCATGAACACTTCCCTAGACGAACGTACCCGGCTGCAGATGCAGCTCAGCTCCGGCCTGCTCCATTCAGGGCGGCAGTGGCAGCGCCTGGCCGATAGCGCGCTGGGCAGCTATGGCATTTCCACTGCCTGCACCATGCCGCTGCTGATGATCGGCCGCTCCGGCGGGGGCATCCGCCAGGTCACCCTGGCCCAGCAGCTGGGGCTGGAAGGCCCTTCGCTGGTGCGCCTGCTGGACAAGCTGTCAGCCAGCGGGCTGGTGCGCCGCGAATGCGATGCCAGCGACCGCCGCGCCAACCTGTTGTGGCTGACCGATGAAGGCCAGGCACTGGTCAGCGAGCTGGAACAGCAGCTGATCGGCCTGCGCGAAGAAGTCTTCGGCGAGCTGTCCATGGACGAGCTGCGCGCGGTGCTGAAGGTGTGGCAGCTGCTGTCCGCCGCGGTCGATCGCATTACCTGAGCGTTGTTGTCCCGGGGGATACCGCTGCCGTGCAGACGCCAGCGGCGTTCGCCCGTTGCTGTTGCTGTTGCGGTTCCCTCCCCCGTTCCGAAGCCAGATCCCTGCCGATGCCCGGTGAATTCAGTCTCCATGGTGTGTTCGTCCCGACCCTGCTCGGGCTGATGCTGCTCGCCTATGTGCTCAACAGCGGCCTGCGCGTGCTGCTGCAGCGCAGTGGCGCCTATCGGCTGGTCTGGCACCCCGCCCTCTTCAACCTGGCCCTGTACGGCATCGTGCTCGGTGGGTTGTTCCACCTCCTGCGTTGGATGCAATCGTGAAAAAGATCGTCAACAAAGCCCTTCCGCCGGTGCTGACCGTGCTGGCGGTGATCGTCGCCCTGCTGGTGCTGCGCCAGCTGTGGGTCTATTACATGGACGAGCCCTGGACCCGCGATGCGCACATCGGCGCCGACGTGGTGCAGGTCGCGCCCGATGTTTCCGGACTGGTCGAGGCGGTGGACGTGGGCGACAACCAGGCGGTGAAGAAGGGCGCGCTGCTGTTCGTGGTCGACCGCGCGCGCTACCGGATCGCGCTGGAGCTGGCACGCGCGTCGTTGGCCGAACGGCAGGCGACGGTGGCCCAGCTGCGCCGTGAGATCGCCCGCGATCGCAGCCTGCAGGACCTGGTGGCCGGCGAGGATGCGGAAGTGCGGCGGGCCAAGCTGCAGGCCGCGCAGGCAGCCCAGGCCACCGCGCAGGCGGCGGTCGACCTGGCGGTACTGAACCTGGCACGGACCGAGGTGCGCGCCCCGGCCGATGGGCAGATCAACGACCGCACCGTCCGCGTGGGTGACTACGTGACCGCCGGCAAGCCGGTGCTGGCCCTGCTGGATACCACCTCGTTCCGCGTGGACGGCTACTTCGAGGAAACCCGCCTGCGCGGCGTGGCTCCCGGGCAGCCGGTGGACATCCGCCTGATGGGCGAGGACGTGGCGCTGCAGGGCCACGTGGAAAGCATCGCCGCCGGCATCGAAGACCGTTACCGCACCGATGGCAGCAGCCTGCTGCCCAACGTCACCCCGGCCTTCGACTGGGTGCGGCTGGCGCAGCGGATCCCGGTGCGCATCCGCATCGACCAGGTACCCGCTGGCGTGCAGCTGATCTCCGGCCGTACCGCCACGGTGACCGTGGACATCCACGGCACCGCCGCGCACAAGGCCGGTGTCACGCCGGCACGGGCGGGCCTGTGAACCTGCGCACGCCCCTGCACGGCCTGCCCAGGCTGGCGCTGGTGGTCACCCTGGCCGGGCTGGCCGCCTGCCGCACCGTCGGCCCGGACTACGCCGTGCCGGAAGGGTCCGCGTTCAATCGCCCTGCGGCGAACAGTGCCTTCATCGACACCGGCAACGCGCAGGTCGCGGCCAGTGCCGAACTGCCCGCCCGCTGGTGGTCGCTGTACCAGGATCCGGTGCTGGATGGCCTGGTTGAACACGCGCTGCGCGACAACCTGGAATTGAAGGCAGCCGATGCCCACCTGCGCCGCGCCGCGGCCATGTACGAACAGGCGCTGGACGCCGGTGGCTTCGACTACGAGGCCGAGGCCGGGGTCAGCCGGGCGCAGCTTTCGGCCGAATCGTTCCTGCTGGAGCACGAACTGCCGCCGATCAACTTGGCCGACGGCAAGTTCGCGGTGAGTTATCAGTTCGACCTGTTCGGCAAGCTCAAGCGGGGCGCCGAAGCGGCGCATGCCGATGAGCAGTCGGTGGCCGCAGCGCGCGATATCGCGCGCATCAGCGTCGTTGCCGAGGTGGCCGACAACTATCTGGAAATCTGCCACGCCAACCACGAGCTGCACGTCGCCAGCCATTCGCTGCAGCTGCAGCAGCGTGGCCGCGAGGTGACCCAGCGGTTGATCGCCGCCGGTCGCGGCACCGCGCCGGAACTGGCGCGCGCCAACGCCCAGGTGGCGATGCTGGAAGCCGCGCTGCCGCCGCTGCAGGCCAAGCGCCAGGCCGCTGCCTATTCGCTCGCCGCGCTGCTCGGGCAGACCCCCGGCCAGCTGCCGATCGGCGATGGCCGCGCGCTGCTGGCGCGTAGACCGGACGTGCGCCAGGCCGAACGCAGGCTGGCTGCGGCCACCGCACGCATCGGCGTGGCCACCGCGGAACTGTATCCGGACATCCGGCTGGGGGCCTCGGTCGGGGCGGCCGGCCTGCTGGCCGACTTCGGTGAGCCGTTGACCCAGCAGTGGTCGTTCGGCCCGCTGATCTCCTGGACGCTGCCCTCGTCGGGCACCCGTTCGCGCATCCGCGCCACCGAAGCCGGTGCCGATGCAGCACTGGCCGAATTCGACCAGACCGTGCTGCAGGCGCTGCGCGAGACCCAGACCGCGCTGGACCGGTATGCGCAGGACCTGCGCCGCCTGCAGTCGCTGCAGGTGTCCCAGCAGCAGGCCACGCTGGCGGCCGAACAGAACCGCCGCCTGTACCAGGGCGGCCGCACGCCGTACCTGTCCAGCCTGGATGCCGACCGCAGCCTGGCCACCGCCGACGCCACCCTGGCCGATGCGCAGGCGCAGGTGTCGCGTGACCAGATCCATCTGTTCCTGGCGCTGGGGGGTGGCTGGGATGCTCCGGCCGCTGCCGCTGCCGTTCCCGCGGCGGCGAGGTAAGCGCGATGCACGTGCTGCTGGACCGGCAAGGCTGGATGTTCTCGATCAAGACCTATCTGGCCTCGATCACCGCGCTGTACATCGGCCTGGCCGGGAATCTGTCGCGGCCGTACTGGGCGATGGCCACGGTCTACATCGTCAGCCAGCCACTGCTCGGCCCGACCCGGGCCAAGGGCGTGTACCGCATCCTCGGCACGTTGCTGGCCGGTGCGGCTACCCTGCTGATGCTGCCGCACCTGGTGGAAACGCCGCTGCTGCTCAGCGCGGCGATGTCGCTGTGGCTGGCCGGCTGCCTGTTCATGGCCCTGCTCAACCGCGGCCCGCGGGGCTATGCGTTCCTGCTGGCCGGCTACACCACCGCCTTCATCGGCTTCCCGGCGGTGACCTCGCCGGAGCTGATCTTCGATACTGTGGTGGCCCGCAGCGAGGAGATCATCCTCGGCACGGTGGTGGCGGTGCTGTTCGCCGCGCTGGTGTTCCCGGCATCGGTGCGGCCGATGCTGACCGGCCGCATCGGCAACTGGATGGATGATGCGGCGCACTGGTGCCGGCAGATCCTGGAAGGCGGCCGCGCGCATGCACCGCGCAACCGGCTGGCCGCCGACCTGGTGCAGTTCGAGGCGCTGATCGAGTTCCTGCGTCGCGACGATCCGCGCCATGCCGGCGCGGCGGTGTCGATGCAGCAGCTGCGCGAACGCATGCTGTTGCTGCTGCCGGTACTGTCCTCCATCGCCGACCGCCTGGGCGCGCTGCGCCGCCACGGCGACGGCCTGCCCGACGGCCTGGAATCCCTGGTGGAGGACATCCGCCACTGGCTGGAAGCCCCCACCGAAAGCCCCTCGCATGACCGGCTGCGCGCCCGCATCAGCGCGTTGAAGCCGCAGGTGGACGGTGACCTGCAGCACCTGCAGCTGGCCTCGCTGCTGCTGCGGCTGGAAGAACTGGTGGACCTGTGGGCGGACTGCCGCGCGCTGCACCAGGCCATCGAGCAGGGCAGCGCACCGCAGGACGCCAGCCACTACCGCATCAGCACCGGCAGCGTTGCCGAAAGCCGCCACGTGGATTACGGCATGGCGCTGTTCTCCGCGCTCAGCGCAGGCATCGCCCTGATGAGCTACTGCGTGCTGTGGATCGGGCTGGGCTGGGAAGGCGGCGGCAACGGCGCGATGATGGCCGCGGTCGCAGCGGCGTTCTTCGCCGCGCAGGACGATCCGGCCCCGAGCATGATGTCGTTCCTGGTGTGGGCGGTGGTGGCCAGCGTGGTCGCCGGCATCTACCTGTTCGGCATTTTCCCGGCCGTGCATGACTTCGGCCTGCTGGTGCTGCTGCTGGCAGTGGTGTTCCTGCCGCTGGGCGTGCTGCTGCACCACCCGAAGACGATGCTGTTCGCGCTGCCGTTGACGGTGAACCTGGTGGCGCTGCTGAGCGTGCAGAACACCTACAGCGCCAACATCCAGAGCTTCGTCAATTCAGCGGTGGCGATGTTCATCGGCATTGGTTTTGCCGTGGTGATGACCCGCCTGTTCCGTTCGGTGGGGGCCGAATGGACCGCGCGGCGACTGGTGCGGCAGGGCTGGACCACGCTGGCCGAAGCGGCCGAAGGGCGTGGCCAGCAGGATCGCGAGCGCTTCGCCGCGCGCATGCTGGACCTGCTGGGACTGCTGGCGCCGCGCCTGGCGGCGACCCCGGAGGGCAGCGACATCGCGTCGGTGGACATGCTGACCGAAGCCCGCGTGGGACTGAACATCCTGCAGCTGCGGCGCGCCCGGCTGGAACTGCCCGAACGCAGCCGCGAAGCGGTGGAACGGATCCTGGCCGAGATCGCCGCGCATTACCGCCGCCAGGTGGCCGCGCGACGCCCCCTGCCCGGTGACGGGGCGCTGCGCGGGCGTCTGGATGCCTCGCTGTCGCGGGTGGGGGGCGTTGCCGCCTGCAAGGCGCGCGACGAGGCGCTGATGGGCCTGGTGGGCCTGCGCTTCGCGCTGTTCCCGGACGCGGAAGGCTGACATTCGCTGCTGTTGGCCGTTTCCGCGTCCAATGACCGGCCGTTTCCCCACCCGATGTCCGCCCGCCGCCCGGCCAGTCATCCCGCCGCAAGCGGCGGCGCGCTACCCTGCGCGTCCGCGCTTGCTGCGCACCTTCAACAGGAACATCCCGATGAGCTACGACATGATGGTCTTCGATGCCAGCGTGGCGCCGCGCGAAGCGACCGCCTTCATTGCCTGGTACGAGAAGCAGACCGACTGGAACGAGGATCATGACCATGATGATCCGAAGGTCGCCGCGCCGGCCCTGCAGGCCTGGTTCGCCGAGATCGCCGAACACTTCCCGCCGATGAACGGCCCGCTGTCCGACGATGAAGACGACCGCGACGAAGTGACCGACTACAGCATCGCCGCCCATGTCATCTACGGTTCGTTCGCCGATGACGTGGCCGAGCGTGCGCATGAGATGGTGCAGGTGCTGGCCTTCCAGCATGGCCTGGGCTTCTTCGATGCCAGCAGCGATGAAGCCGCCATCGTGTACCCGGACGGCACCGTGCTGGTGCTGGAATAAGCGATGCCTGATGTAGCGCCGGGCCATGCCCGGCATGCATCAGGGCGTTACAGCAACAGTTCGCCCTGCACTGCCTCGGCGCCCAGCCGCCATGCCAGCCCGGACAACCGGCTGGCGTGGCGCTGCAGGGCCTTCTCCAGCACCTCCGCCGACCCCGCCAGGTGCAACCGCGTCCGCGCCCGGGTCAGCCCGGTGTATACCAGTTCGCGCGACAACACCCGGCTGTCATGACGCGGCAACTGCAGCCACACTTCGTCGAATTCCGACCCCTGGGCCTTGTGCACGGTCATCGCGAACGCGCTTTCGTGGGCCGGCAGGGCCGCCGGATGGAACGCACGGGGATGGGCCATGTCATCACCCGGGAACCACGCCGCGATGCCGCCGCCGGCATCGCGCAGGCAGATGCCCACGTCGCCGTTGAACAGGCGGTGGCGATAGCTGTTTTCGGTCACCAGCAGCAGCCTGCCGTGGAAGTAACCGGCGTTTGCACCGGCCAACAGGGTTTCGATGCGATGGTTCAGCCCGCGCGCGCCCTGCGGCCCTTCGCGCAGCGCGGTCAGCACCCGCAGGCGGCCAGCCTGGGCCAGCGCGGTGGCCGGATCGCCACTGTCGGCAAGCGCGCGCCACTGCGCCAGCAGGTGCTCACGCTGCTCCTGCAGCGGATCCAGCAGGCCTTCGTGGAAGCTGACGCCGGCCAGCGTGCCTTGCCGCAGCAGCGTCAGCGCCGCAGCACTGTCACCCTGGCGTACGGCCGTGGCCAAGGGGGCGAGGTCCAGCGCATCGCTTTGTCGATAGCCGCGCTGCAACTGCACCCGGCGGCCGGCAAACGGGCTGGGCGGTGCTTCCGGCCGCAGCGTGGCCGCGGCCAGCAACGGCTGCAGCGCGCGTGCATCGTCATGGCGGGTGCCCTCGCCATCGCCGCTGGCGCGCAGGATGGCGCTGAGCACATCGCCTGCCTCCACCGACGGCAACTGGTCCGGATCGCCCAGCAGGATCAGCCGGGTGCCGGAGGCGATGGCCTCCACCAGCTTGGCCATCAGCGGCAGGTCGATCATCGACGCTTCGTCGACCACCACCACATCGAACGGCAGCGGGTTCTCGGCATGGTGGCGGAAGCGCGGGGAATCCGGGATCACGCCGAGCAGCCGGTGCAGGGTGGTGCCACTGCTGGGCAGGGCCGCGCACAGCTCAGGCGCCAGGCCTTCGGCCTGCAGTCGCTGCAGCGCCAGGCGCAGGCTTTCGGCCATGCGTTCGGCGGCGCGCCCGGTCGGTGCGGCCAGCGCCACGCGCGGCGCCGGTTGGCCCGCCTGCACGGCCTGCGCGACCAGCAGCAGCAACAGCCGCGCGATGGTGGTGGTCTTGCCGGTACCCGGTCCGCCGGTCACCAGGGCCAACGGGTGGCGCAGGCTCACCGCCGCGGCGCGCGCCTGGTGGTCGACACGCCCGGCCGCCTGCGGGAACAGGTCCGCGAACAGCGGCGCGATCGCCTCCAGCGCCACGCTCGGCAACGGGTGCCGGCCGATGCGCTGCAACCCTTCGGCCAGCTGCCGTTCGTATTCGCGGTAGCGGCGCAGATAGACCAGACCGTTTTCCAGCACCAGCGGCGCATCAACGCTGACCGCATCGGCCTGCTCCGGGCGTGCCACCCACGGCGAGTCGTGCAGTTGCTGCAGCCACTGGCCCGGGCTCGGCCAGCTGAAGCTGCCTTCCACCAGCCGCTGCGGCTGCCCCGGATCGAAGCCGGCGTGCCCCTGCGACACCGCCAGCGAGGCCAGTGCGGCAGCGACCAGGATCGAAGGCGGGGTTTCCGGCCGCAGCCGCCCGAGGCTGAGCGCCAGCGCATGGTCCAGCGTGCGCAGCTGGCCGGCGGCTTTCAGTTCCACCAGCAGGCTCATGCCACGCCCCCCACCACGCGGGCGACCAGCGCCGCCTGGGCAGCGTCACCGCCGGCGAACAGGGCGTCCAGCGCATCCACCAGTGCGGGCTCGAAACGCGCTGCATGCACGCCTTCGCCGTCCACGCCCAGCCCGCGGCAGAACAGGTAACGGATGCCGCCCATGTCGCGCGCGTAGTCGTAGCGGCTGCCCAGCCGGAAACGAAGCCAACGGTGCAGGGCGACGGTGTAGATCAAGGCCTGCAGGTCGTATTCGCTGTGGCGCATGGCCGCGCGCAGCAGGTCCGCGGTGTAGCCTGGCAAGCGGTTGGATTTGTAATCGAGCACGTACCAGCGGCCCTCGCGCACGTAGGTCAGGTCGATCTTGCCGGTCATCAGCCCTTCCAGCTGGCGGCGAAGGCCGAAGCCGCGGCGCGCCGGCACGATGCCGAAACGATGCAGCAGCTGCAGCAGCGCCGGCACCGCGGTGGGCTGCATGGCGAAGTGGAACTCGATTTCCGCGCGGCGCTGGGCCGCGGGCAGCTCGTGCAGGGCCCCGCCCTCCGGCAGCGGCACGGTCAGCGTGTGGCCGACCAACGGCACCAGGACCTCGACGCCTTCGTCCAGGTCGGCATCGGCGTAGCCTTCCTCGCGCAGCGCCTTGCGCAGCACCGCGGCCTGGCCTTCCGGTGCCTGCTCGCCCGGTTGCCAGTCGCCCCAGGCGGCGAAGTCGGTGTTCTCCAGCGCGTCGTGCAGCACGTTGCCGAAGCGACTGCCCATGAAGCGCGGATCCACCGCGACGCTGTCCGCTTCACTGCCGGCCGGCAGCGCCGGTTCCAGCGGCAGGTCGGCACCGGCGGGTTCGTCGGCGGCGGGCGCGGGCACTTCGGTGGCGGCGGCATCGATGTCCTGGCCGGCATCGGCGTTGGCCAGCTGGGTGAAGCTGTACACCCACCAGTCGTGTGGCACCCGCCGTTCGATCAACCGCACCGGCGGCAGCTCGCCTTCGTCTTCCAGCGCCAGCTGCGCAGGGCGTGGCGCCAGCGGGCGCGCATCGACGCGGATATCGGCATGCGCCGCCAACGCCGTCAGCTCGCCCAGCATCGGCGCCAGCCGGGTCTTCGCCAGTCCGGCGAGGTCGCCGACGGCGATCCACAGCGCGTGCTCGGCGCGGGTCAGGCCCACGTACAGCAGGCGCGCATCTTCGGCGCGCTGCTCCTGGTCGCGCAGTGCGGTGGCCGCGTCCCAGGCTGCGTCCTTGTCCAGCTTCCAGTGCAGTTCGCGGCGATCCTGCGCATGCACGGTGCAGTTGCTGGCGGTGTTCGGCGCACCGCCGTCGATACCGACGAACGGCAGGTAGACCAGCGGGTATTCCAGGCCCTTGCTCTTGTGCAGGGTGATGATCTGTACCCGGCGCGCGTCCGATTCCAGCCGCAGCAGCTGCTGTTCGTCGTTCTGGTCGGCATGCGCCATCTGGCCCTGCAGCCAGTCAAGCAGGCCGTGCATGCCCAGCGCCTGGGCCGAAGCCTCCTGCAGCAGCTCGCCCAACTGCAGGTAGTTGGTCAACCGGCGTTCGCCGTCCAGCAGCGCCAGCAGGCGTTCAGCCTGGCCGGCGCAGGCATCGGCGATCACCGCGAACGGCCCGCCGCGGGTCCAGCGTTCGCGCCACTGCAGCAGCTGCGCCTGGTAGCCGCGCTGCACATCGCCGTCGCGTTCCATGCCGGCGATCGCCGCTGCGTCCTGACCCAGCAGCACCGTCGCCAGTGCCGCGCGCAGGCGTCCTTCATCGGCCGGTTGCAGCAGGGCCATCAGCAGCGCGCGCAGGTCCTGCGCTTCGCTGGTGGCGAACAGGCTCTGCTTGCCCGCGGCAACGGCGGGAATACCCGCTGCGGCCAGCCCGCGCTGCACCAGCGTGGCTTCGCGGTGCGAACGCACCAGCACCGCGATGTCGCCCGGCTGTACCGGGCGACCGCGCAGTTCGGCACGGCCGGCACGTGCGTCCACCAGCACCTGGTGGATGTCGGCCACGCAGGCGGCGCAGGCCACCTCGCGCGAGGGATCGGCGTTGAACGGACGCCCGCCTTCATTGCGCAGTACGCGCAGGGTCAGGCCTGGCGCCGGCTGGCCATCGCGCAGGTAGTCCGCGTCGCCGCGCACGCCACCGGCGGCCACCGGTTCGAAGGGAATGCCCTCGTCCAGGAAGGCGGTGGGACCGGCGTTGTCGTACAGCGACTGCAACGCACGCAGCACGCCCGGGCGCGAGCGGAAATTGCGGTCCAGCGCCGGTGCGACCTGCGCCCCGCGCTTGGCCTTGAGGTAGGTATGGATGTCACCACCGCGGAACCCGTAGATCGCCTGCTTCGGATCGCCGATCAGGAACAGCGCCGGCGCCAGCCCGGCCTCGCGCGTTGCTTCGCTGTCGCCGAACACCGTATGGAAGATCCCCCACTGGCGATCATCGGTGTCCTGGAATTCGTCGACCAGCGCGATGCGGTACTGGCTGCGCAGCTGCCGCACCAGGGTGTCGCGGTGCGGACCGGCGAGCGCGTTGGCCACCCCGTCGATCAGGTCGTCATAGGTCTGCACGCGACGCACGCGCTTGAGCGCATCCAGCCGCTGGCGGGCTTCGGCACGCAGGTCGTGCAGGAAATTGACCGCTCGGCCACGCAGCCAGTCCAGCCGCGCCTGCCGGGCCTGCAGGTAGTCCTGCAGTGCCGGCTGCAGCGGCGACCCCGGCGTGCGGCCGGCATGCGCCTTGTTGGTCTTGCCTTCCAGAGCGGCTGGCAGCAGCGCAGGCAGGCGCTCGCTGTCGAGCACCGTGGCCGGCCCGTCATGCAGCGCCCAATCGCGCAGCTGCGAACACAGCGGCTGCAGCCAGCCCAGTTTGTAGGAGGCGCCGTTGAGCCACTTGGCGTCCACCGCTTCACACAGTGCGCCGAAGAAGGCATCACCGTGATCGCGGATGGCCTGGCCCAGCGCATCGGCGGCGTGTTGCAGCCGCAGTGTCGGATCCTCACCGACCACGCCTGCCGGGGGCAGCAACGGCAACGGCTTCAACAGGTCAGGCAGGTCACCGGCCAGGGCCTCGGGGGTCTTCCACAGCCAGGTCAGCGCATCGATCGCGGTCGCATCACTGGCATGCACGCGCCACAGGTCGGCGGCCAGTTCTTCCAGCAGCGCACGGTCACTGGCCAGCAGCTCCGGCGGATCGAAGGTATGTCCGCTTTCCAGCGCATGTTCGCGCAGCACGCGGGTGCAGAAGCCGTGGATGGTGAAGATCGCGGCGAGGTCGATCTCATCGGCGGCGACCTGCAGCCGGCGCTGCAGCGCAGCGGCGCTTTCCGTGCCGGTCTGCAGGTGCCGCTGCAGCACCCACCGGGTCAGCAGCACGTCGGGGGTATCGCCATCGGCCGGCGCGCGATCCACCAGCTGCGCAGCCAGCGCCAGGCGCTCGCGGATGCGCTTGCGCAGCTCCTGGGTAGCCGCGTCGGTGAAGGTCACCGCCAGCACCTGGCCGATGCGCAGGCCCTGCTCCACCACCAGCCGGGTGAACAGCGTGGCCAGGGTGAACGTCTTGCCGGTGCCGGCGCTGGCTTCGATCAGCTGCACCCCGTGCAACGGCAGCGCCAGGTACGGATCAGCCTGCAGCGTGTCCCTGTCGTTGCTCATTGCCCGCCCTCCTCGCGCAGCGCGCGGCCTTCGCGCACCGCGCTGAACACCACGCGGCTGATGTGCAGCAGGTCGGCGAAGCTGGCGTCGTCCTTGAACGGATCCTGCCCGCGCAGCGCAAGCTGGATCGCCTCGCCCTGCGCTTCGCCCCAGCTGCGGTCAGAACCGTGCCAGCGCTTGGCGGCTTCATTGAACTGCTTTTCCGCAGGCGTCGTATGCAGGGTCCAGCCGGTATAGGGACCGAACGGCAGCGGCTCACGCAGGCCGCGCGCGCGCAGCTGCAGCAGGCTGCGCAGGGCATCGCGGGCCTGCGTGGGTGGCAACGCGGGCAGCAGGTGCGGACCCACGCCGTTCTCGCCTTCATCGTGGAACTGCACCAGCGGCAGTGCATCGCCGGCGGCATTGGCCAGCAGCCAGTCCAGCCCATGCCGGATCGCCGCATTACCGTTCAGGCTGCCGGTGCGCAGGCGCACCAGGCCCGCCGGGTGGCGGTCAGCGACCCGGCCATGCAGGCGCACGCCGTCGATGTCCACTTCATAGCGGCGGCTTTCCAGCGGTGTATCGCCCAACCACTCGCGCAGGGCCAGCGCATACGGACGCGACTGTGCCTGCAGCGCATCGAAACCGCGTTCGCCCAGGGCACCGGACGGCAGCAGCGCGCGTGCGCGCAGCCGCGGGTACAACGGCGCGTCATCCTCGCGCAGCGTGGCCTGCACCACGGCCAGCTGCACGCTGCGCGCCTCAGCGCTGCGTTCGGACAACACCAGCGGCTCCACGTCGTCGGTTTCCTGCATCTCCCCGGGCAGGCGCAGGCCCAGCGACAGCGACAGGAACTGGCCCGCAGGATCGACCAGGAAGCGGCGCAGTTCATCCAGCGACAGCCGCGATTCCACCGCTTCGGGGTCCGCAGTCGGCGCGGGCAGCGGCGCGCTGATCCAGGCCGGCAGCTGGCCACGGGCACCGCCCACGGTGGCTGCGGCGGGATGCCATTGGCGGCGATAGCTGAAACGCCGTGGGTCGCCGCCACCGAATGCCGCCGGCGAGAACGGCTGCAAGGCATGCCGCACCACGAACTGCTTGGCCGCTTCACGTGGATCGACGTGGTACTGCATCGCCGCGTCGATCAGTTCGCTGACCAGCACCGAGGGCTCGCGCACGCTGCCATCGCGTGGGTCCGCGCCGAGGTAGCTCAGGTAGAACGCATCCTGCGCGGCGGCGAACAGCTGCAGGAACAGGAAGCGATCATCCTCGCGCAGCGAACGGTCACCCGGGCGACGGCGCGCGCTGTCCAGTTCGGCGGTGAGCTGGTTGAGCCCGGCCGCCGGGTCACGGCGTGGGAAGTCGCCATCGTTGAGGCCCAGCACGCAGATCACCCGGAACGGCAGCAGGCGCATCGGCACCATGCGACCGAAGCTGATGCCACCGGTCAGCAGGGGCGCGCGCGTATCGGCCTCGGCCAGCGCGCCGGCGAAATGCGCGCGGATCACCTCGGCCGGGACACGGCCGTCGAATCCGGCCTTGTCCGCGTCTTCGGCGAACTGGTTGATCAGCCGCCGCAGGCGCTCCAGCGCGCGCTGGCTGTTCGGTGACGACGGCGGAGTCGGCAGCAGCGCGTCGAGCAGTGCCAGCAGGCGTTGCCGCCATTGTGCCGGGGTCAACGTTTCACCCAGCCGCTGCTGGTACACCGCCAGCACCCGCAACAGGCGCAGCAGGCGGTCCAACGCATCCAGCGCACTGCCTTCCAGTTCCGGCCACGGGGCCACGCCGGCGATGTCACCCTCGCTGCCACTGGCATGGCCGAGCAGCAGCCGGTCCAGCGCGAACTGCCAGGTGAAGGCATCGTCGGCCGGCGCCTGGTGCTGGCGACGGTGGTCGGCGCTGAGCCCCCAGCGCGCGCCCGCCGCCTGCAGCCAGTCGTGCAGGCGATCAAAGGCGGCCGCATCCAGTCCGGCGGCTTCGGCCAGCGGCGCACTGGCCAGCAGGTCCAGCACTTCATTCAAGCCGAAGCGCGACACCGGCAGGCCCAGCAGGTGCACGAACACATCGGCCAGCGGCTCGCCGGCCAGCGGGCTGGTATCGGCCAGCGCGTAGGGAATGTGGTCCTCGCCGCCGCTGCGCCCGCCGAACACCGCCTCCAGGTACGGCACGTAGGGATCGATGTCCGGTGCCAGCACGGCGATGTCGCGCGCCTGCAGCGGCGGGTCGAAGCGCGGATCCTGCAGCAGGCCGCGCAGCTGGTCGTGCAGCACCTGCAGTTCGCGCAGGCGGGTATGGCAGGCATGTACCTGCAGGCTGGGATCGTCCAGCCGCAGCGCCGGCAACGGCGGGCCCGACGGCAGGCCGCGGCGGTGGAACAGGTCGCGCTGCAGCCGGTGCAGCAGGCTGTCGGACAGGCCGCCCTGCTCCATCGGCGGGCGCACGTCGTCCTCGGGATCGTCGTAGGCGCCGATCTCGCCGGACGGATGCACCACTTCGTAGCTGCCCAGCACCGCCATGAAATCACGGCCGGCCGCGCCCCAGGCCTCCAGCAGGCGGTTCTCGCCGGCCGCTTCGCCGAACGGATCCGGCGCGCCACTGCGCAGCTTCTCGCCCAGCGTCTGCAGGTCGCCCCAGTACGCCTGCACCGGCGTGGGCAGGTAGAAATGCAGTTCGCCCACGCGCGCCTGGGTGGCCATCACCCGCAGCACGTCGGGCGAGATGTTCAGCGTGGCGAAGGCGGACAGGCGCAGTGGCAGGCCCTGCGGCAACGGTTTGCCGGCGCCTTCGAACTGTTCCAGATAGGCCTGGATGCGGCGCGCGCGGTAGCCGCGTCCCTGCGCGATGGCGCGCCACAGGATCGCCTGCGGATCCTGCGGATCGGCCCCGGCGTCCCAGCGCAGCAGCCAGTCGCGGCGCCAGGCCTGGTATTTCTCGAACACGCTGGCCAGCTCGCCGGCCAGCGCCCAGGGCTTCAGCGGGTCGCCGCCGGACAGGTAGCTGTGCAGCGCGCGCATCGGCGGCTGCGCCATCAACTGCTCGTCGCCCAGTGCGGCATACAGGCGCCAATGCAGGGCCGCTGCGTCCAGGTCCTCGGCTTCGCCGGGGACGTTGGCGTTCAACGCACGCGCCACGAACTCACCCGGGGTCAGGAACTCCAGGTTGGCCGCGACGCCGTATTCGGCCGCCAGGGTGGACTGCAGCCAGCGCCGCATCGCTACCTGCGGGATCAGCACCACTTCCGGGTCCAGCAGCGGCTGGCCGGGCAGCGGCGCGCGCACGTGCCGGGCCAGCAACGCGGCCAGCACGTCCAGCGAGTTGGAATGGTAAAGACGGAAATCGCTGGAGGGGTCGCTCATTGCGTACAGTTTGCCGCAGCGGCGTGGTAAATGAATGCTGGACGCATGTGGCCTGCCGATCACTGCCCGTGGATTGTTCCGCCAGGCCGCTTCGACTGTCCCGGAGCGGCTACGCGCGTGCCACAACCACGCATGCGACAATACTGGACGGTCCAGTACGCTTATGTTCAGCGCCGCGCCCTGATCCTTCAACGTTGGAAAATTGTTAAATGGTGCCCATGCAGGCTTCCACGACTCCTCTGGTGCAGTTGACCAACGTCCGCATCGAGCGCGGCGGACGCACGATCCTGCGCGATGTGTCGCTGCAGGTACCGCAGGGCAGCATCACCGCCGTGCTCGGTCCGTCCGGCAGCGGCAAGTCGACCCTGCTGGCCGCGCTGACCGGTGAACTGCGTCCGGTGCAGGGCGAAGTGACCCTGTTCGGCAAGCCGATCCCGACCGGCAACCGCGAGCTGCTGGAAATGCGCAAGAGCGTCGGCGTGCTGCTGCAGGGCAATGGCCTGTTGACCGACCTCACCGTCGGCGAGAACGTGGCGTTGCCGCTGCGCGCGCATACCCGGCTGCCGGTGGCCGTGCGCGAGCGCCTGGTGCAGATGAAGCTGCACGCGGTGGGCCTGCTGTCGGCCGGTGATGCCTGGCCGCGTGAACTGTCCGGCGGCATGGCACGCCGCGTCGCGCTGGCCCGCGCGCTGGCACTGGATCCGCCGCTGATGATCTACGACGAGCCGCTGACCGGACTGGACCCGATCGCCTCCGGGGTCATCATGAGCCTGATCCAGCGCCTCAACCACAGCCTGGGCCTGACCAGCATCATCGTCAGCCACCACGTGCACGAGACCCTGCCGATCTGCGACCAGGTGATTGCCATCGCCAACGGTGGCGTGGTGTTCCAGGGCAGCCCCGCCGCGCTGGAAGCCAGCCAGGATCCGTTGCTGCAGCAGTTCCTGCACGGCCGCCCGGATGGCCCGATCCCGTTCGACGCCGCGCCCCGTGCGAGGACTGCCTGATGCCCTTCGTTGCCGCCACCCGCTCACTGGGACGCGCCGGTCTGTTTTCGCTGACCGTGCTGCGCGGTTCGCTGCCGACCGCTGATTTCCTGGCCGAGCTGACCCGCGAGATCTACAAGATCGGCGCGCGTTCGCTGCCGATCATCGCCGTCGGCGGGGCTTTCGTCGGCCTGGTGCTGACCCTGCAGGGCTACCGCACGCTGACCACCTTCGGCGCCGCCGATGCGCTGTCCACGTTGCTGGGCCTGTCGCTGTACCGCGAGCTGGCGCCGGTGCTGACCGCACTGCTGTTCATCGGTCGCGCCGGCAGTTCGATCGCCGCCGAACTGGGCCTGATGCGCGCCACCGACCAGATCAAGGCGCTGGAGCTGATGGCCATCGACCCGATCGCCAAGGCGGTGGCCCCGCGCTTCTGGGCGGCGGTGCTGACCGTGCCGCTGCTCACCGGGGTGTTCTGCTCGCTGGCGATCTCGGCCAGTTATTTCGAAGCGGTGCACCTGCTGGGCCTGGACAACGGCGTGTTCTGGTCGGCGCTGCGCAACAGCGTGGACTTCTGGAACGACTTCGGCGTGGCGATGCTGAAATCGGCCATCTTCGGCGGCACCGCGGCGCTGGTGGCCTCCTACGTGGGCTTCCACGCCGAGCCGACCATCGAAGGCACCTCCGTCGCCACCACCCGCGCGGTGGTCAATGCGTCGCTGCTGGTGCTGATGTTCAACTTCGTGCTGTCGGCCATGCTGTTCCAGTAACTGTATTCCTTCCTGGTTCCGGCGCCTGGCAGCGCGGGAACGACCTGAACCTCCCGCCCTGTCTATGCCGGGGCACCTGTCAAAAATGGTGAAATGAACATGGCCATCCGCGGTCCCAGACTGGAATTTTCCGTCGGCGCCTTCCTGCTGCTGGCACTGGCCTCGCTGTTGGTACTGGCGGTCGCTTCGACCAACCAGCGCTGGGGCCTGGGCGGTGGCGGCTACGAGCTGAAAGCCCGTTTCTCGCAGATCGGCCAGCTGCGCAAGCAGGCACCGGTGAAGATCGGCGGGGTCAACGTCGGCCAGGTGGCGGCCATCGACCTGGATCCGGTCAAGTTCGACTCCATCGTCACCATCAAGATGGACGGCAAGTTCAAGGACCTGCCGGCCGACACCTCCGCCGGCATCTTCACCAGCGGTTTGCTCGGCGAGAGCTATATCGGCCTGCAACCGGGCGGCGATCCGGACGTGCTGAAGGCCGGTGATGAAATCGTGTTCACCCAGCCAGCGGTAGACCTTATCCAGCTGGTCGGCAAATACATGTTCAGTGGTGGCGGCGCCGGTGGCGACGCAGCACCGTCCAACGAATCCCACGACGGCGCGCCCGCGCCCGCTACGGAAACCCAACCATGAAAATGAAACTGCTCCCGCTCTTCCTCGCTTCGGCCCTGCTGGCCACCACCCCGCTGCTGGCAACGGCGCAGGCACCTGCCGCCACCGCCGCCACCCAGGGCCAGGCCGGCAAGACCGTGATTGATGCCAGCACGCGCATCATGACCACCCTGCAGCAGCGCAAGGCCGAGTTCAGCAAGGACCCGACCGCGCTGCGCAACTTCATCAACAGCGAGCTCAACCGCACCTTCGACCGCGATTACGCGGCACGCCTGGTGCTGGGCGCGCATTCGCGCGGTGCGTCCGATGCCGACATCAAGCTGTTCGCCGATGCAATGGCCGACAACCTGATGCAGCGCTACGGTTCGGCCCTGCTGAACATCCAGGGCAGGCCGAGCTTCCGCCTGAAGGGCGAGAGCGCGCTGCCGGGCAACCGCGGCGTGCGCGTGGCCACCGAACTGGTGCGCTCGGGCGACCAGCCGACCCCGGTCGAGTACCTGATGCGCAACACCGACGGCCAGTGGAAGATCTTCGACGTCAACATCGAAGGCATCTCCTACGTGCAGACCTTCCGCAACCAGTTCGACGCCCCGTTGCGCCAGAAGGGCATCAAGCAGGTCGCCACCGAGCTGCGCAGTGGCAGCATGCAGGCCGGAACCCCGGGCAATGGCAAGTAACAGCGCCCAGGCCCGGCTGGACCAGGGCACCCTGCACCTGTCCGGCGTGCTGGACCGCAGCGCGGTGATCGCGCTGTGGCCGCAGCTGCAGGCGCTGGGCAACGGCGCGCAGGCGCTGGACCTGAGCGGGGTGCCGCGCGTGGACAGCGCCGGCGTCGCCCTGCTGGCCGAACTGGCCGCGCGTGCGCGGCAGCAGGGACGGACGCTGGCCATCACTGGCACGCCGGACGGCCTGACCGAACTGGAGGCCGCCTACCGGCTGTCTGCAGACCTTGATTTCAATGCCCCTTCTGCCGCGAGCTGACATGAACGTCGTACGCATACTCCCCCTGTTCGTCCTGGCCGCCACGCTCAGCGCGTGTGCTGCCAAACCGGCCCGTGACAGCGCGCCCAGCGCCGGCACCGTGGTGCCTGCAACGGAAGCACCGGTCGCCGACGCGCCGCTGGCCGCCACCGCGGCGGACGATGCGGTCGTCACCTCCGACGCCGCTCCGGTGGCCGCGCCGGCAACGCCAACGCCCGCAGCGCCGGCCGCCGTGGATGCCGATGGTGATGGCACGCCCGATGCCACCGAGGACGACTTCGCCGCGCTGTACGGCAGCGATGGGGTCAGCGGCGGATCCACGGCCGTCTACGATCCGTGGGAACCGCTCAACCGCCGCGTGCATCGCTTCAACGTGGTGGTGGACAACGCCGTCGCGCGTCCGCTGGCCACGGCCTACACCAACGTGGTGCCGCGCTTTGCCCGCACCGGCGTGAGCAATTTCTTCAGCAACATCCGCTCGCCGGTCACCATCGTCAACCAGTTCCTGCAGGGCCGTCCGGACGATGCCTGGGACACCATGGGCCGCTTCCTGATGAACAGCACGCTGGGTATCGGCGGCCTGTTCGATCCGGCCAGCAAGGCGATGATCGCCAACCGCAAGGAAGACTTCGGCCAGACGCTTGGTGCGTGGGGCTGGCGTCCGTCGCGCTACGTCGAACTGCCGTTCTTCGGCCCGCGTACGGTGCGCGATGTGTTTGGCCTGGCCGGTGACATCCCGCTGTCGCCGATCCGCCAGATCGAAGAAGACAAGGTGCGCATCGGCCTGCAGGGCCTGCAGCTGGTGGACGCCCGTTCGCAGCTGCTGGCCGCCGATGACATCCGTTCCAGCGCGGTGGACGAATACGCCCTGGTGCGTGATGCGTGGCTGCAGCGCCGCAACTACCAGATCGAGAACGACCTGCGTGGCAAGCATGCGCGCGGCAAGGACGACCTGGATTCGCCGATTCCGGTGGATGCGATGCCGATGCCGCAGTGGGGCAACTGATTACAGCGAACGGCTGAGCCCCTCGTGGTGGGGGGATCGGTTGTACGGGTGTTGGGCCGGACGATGGGGCTGGTCGGGGGACGGCAGAAGCTGCGTCCTGCGGGCCTCGTGTCGCGCCATCCATGGCGCTCCACGCCCCCGCCCAACCCCACCGCCCGGCTCTGTGACATAGCGCGCGCGCCGCCACGTAAAAAATAAAATAAAAGCGGAATGTTTCCGGAACGGGGTCAGAGTCCTTTCGCTGCGCGAAAGGACTCTGACCCCTTCTTTTTTTCTCTCTTCTACGTGGCGGGACGCGCGCGCGGTCTGTCAGGGCCGGGCGGGAGGGGTTGGTGGGGGCGTGGAGCGCCATGGATGGCGCGACACGAGGCCCGCATGGATGCAGTTTTTGCCGTCCCCCACCAGCCCCTCCCGCCCGGCCCACCCCAGTGACCCGGCTGTAGTGCGACCCACCACGAGGGGCTCCGCCGTTCGCCGGATCAGGCCGCCAGTGCGGCGTCCACGGCTTCGCGCACGCGGGCGTCGTCCGCTGCTACGTCCGGGGCGAAACGGGCGATGACCTGGCCGTCGCGGCCGATCAGGAACTTCTCGAAATTCCACAGGATGCCCGGTGCCGGCTGCGCCAGGTCCTTGGCCGCCAGGCGCTCGCGCATCGGGCCTTCGCCGATGGCCTGCGGCTGCGCGGCGATCAGTTGCTGGTACAGCGGATGCACCTCATCGCCGGCCACGCTGATCTTGGCGAACATCGGGAAGCTGACGTCGTAGGTCAGCTGGCAGAACTGCTGGATGTCCGCTTCGCTGCCCGGCTCCTGGCCGAGGAAGTTGTTGGCCGGGAAGCCGAGGACCTCCAGGCCCTGCGCCTGCTTTTCCACGTACAGCTTCTGCAGGCCTTCGTACTGCGGGGTCAGCCCGCACTTGGAAGCGACGTTGACCACCAGCAGCACCTTGCCGCGGTAATCGGCCAGCGAGGCCGGCTGGCCTTCGATGGTGGTGACGGGAATTTCCTGGATCGACTGGGTCACGGCGGACTCCTGGTTACAAGGGTGAAAGGGAGGCATCCCGCAGGGGACGCGCAGCAGCGCGCGTTCAATCCACGCAGAGCGTGCCTTGGGCAACACCGCCATCGATGCGCTGGCGGCAACCGAAGTTTTCGCTGGCATCGCGCTGGCACACACCGGAGGCCGGCGAACCGGCAACCACTTCGCCGATCGCCAGGCACTGGCCACTGCAGTCGGCCTTGGCACTGCAGGTCTTGCCGGCGTCGGCATACGGCACCACGCACTGCACGCGCTGCAGGCGGCCCAGCGGGCGCAGCTCACCGCCCTTGGCAGTGCAGGCGGCGGCATCCAGCGCGGCCACGGCCGGCACCGTGTCGGCAGCCGACGAGGCGGTGTCCGGGCGACTACCGCCGAAGGCACAGCCGGCAAGGGAGGTCACCAGCAACAGGCTGGTCAGCAGGGAAAGGCGCATCGGCGGTATCCATCAGGGTGCGGGTCGGTCACCGAGGATACCGAAGCGATGTGTCTACTCTTCGTCAGGCCCTGCCAGTTGCTGCACGGTATCGGGCTGCAGTTCAGGCGGCAGCGCTTTCTTGGCCTTGCTGCCCAGCTCGGCCAACCTTCGCGCGCGGCTGATCGCCGAGTTTCGCGAATCCTGCAGCCGGTTGCGGGCATTGGAGAACGCGGTTGTGGCGTCTTCGAGCTTCTTGCCGACGTTGTTGAAATCGGTCAGGAAGGCCATCAGCGCGTCCAGCACCAGGCCACCGGCATCGCTGATCTGCAACGCCTGCTTCTGCACCTTGTCGCGCGTCCACAACCGTTCGGCCACGCGCAGCAGCGCCATCAGCGTATTGGGCGAAGCGAACACCACCTTGTTGTCGAAGGCATAGGTCTGCAGCGAAGGATCGGCCGACAGCGCGGCCGACAACGCGCCTTCGATCGGCACGAAGGCGATGGTCACATCCAGCGTCTGCTCTTCGCCCATCGCCTTGGGATAGTTGCGCACGCCAAGGTCGCGCACGTGTGCGCGCAGCGCGGTGGCATGCCGCAGCAGGGCCTCGCCGCTGGCGTCGGGGGTCACCGCGTTCATGGCTTCCTGCCACGCCACCAGGTTGACCTTGCTGTCGACCACGATGCTGCGCTGGTCCGGGAAGTTCACCACCACGTCCGGGCGCAGGCGTTCGCCTTCGTCATCCACCACGTGCTGCTGGCGCTTGTAGTGCACGCCTTCTTCCAGCCCGGAGCCGCGCAGCACGGTTTCCAGCATCAGCTCGCCCCAGTCGCCGCGCACCTTCGCATTGCCCTTCAGGGCATTGGTGAGTGCCGCCGCCTGCGAGGCCATGTCCTGGTTGAGCGTCTTCAGCTCACCCACCGCGCCGAGCAGGCTGGCCCGTTCGCGGGCTTCTTCGGCATACAGCACGTCGACCCGGCCGCGGAACTCCTGCAGGCGTTCGGTGAAGGGTTTCAGCAGGTTCTCGATGTCCTGCCGCGATTGCCCGGTGGCATGGCGCACGTTCTTCTCGAACTGCTGGCCGCGTTCTTCGAAGACCTTGCCGGCCAGTTCAGCGAAGGCGCCGCTCAGCTTCTCCTTGGCACTGTCCAGGTAGGCGCGCAGTTCGTCGCTGGCCTGCTGGGAGTGCTGCAGGTTGGCCTGCATGCGGGTGTGCTCGCCATGCAGCTGCTGGTAGGTCTCGCGCTGGGCGTGCAGCTGCTGCTGCGCATCGGCCAGCTGCGCCTGCAACTGCTGCAGTGCGTTGCCGCGTTCGACCAGGCGGGTGTGACGCTCGCTGGCCAGTGCGGCGTCGCGTTCGATGCGTGCCTGTGCTGCGCTGAGCGCCTGCTGCGCTTCCAGTCCACGCCGGCGTTCGCCTTCGATGTCTTCCTGCAGCGACTGCAGGCGTCCACGCAGCTGGCCGGCGTCGACCTGCGCGGCCAGGCTGCGGTCGCGTTCGTCGGCCAGCGCCTGGCGCAGTGCGTCCAGCTCGTGGGTGTCGGTGCCGCCACCGGAGCGGCGCAGCACCACCACCAGCAGGACAAGGATGACGGCCAGCAACAGCACGGCCAGTAGAGCAAGCGTCTGGGTTTCCATGCCGCTAGTTTAGGCGGCTGCCGTCTCATGCGCTGCGCCGGGGGTGGTTGGTCGAGCGGGTGGAACCCCCTCGCGGCTGTCAGGCTTCCAGCAGGGCTGGGTGTCGGGTGGGGCGGGGAGGTTATGCGGGGCACGCGCAAGTACGTCCATGTAGCTCTTCGCGGCTCCTGCCGCTCAAGGCCCCGCATAACCTCCCCGCCCCACCCGCTGACCGTTTTTCGCGTGCTGTCAGCCGCGTTGAAAGAAATGAGAGAGGGGTCAGCGTCCTTTTGCGCGCAAAAGGACGCTGACCCCGGTGCCCGTGACCCCGGTTGCGACCCCGATGCCTGGGAGGCTTACCAGCCTTCCAGCACGATTTTGCCCTTGGCTTTCTGGCTTTCGATCAGTGCGTGCGCGCGGCGCAGGTTGGCGGCGTTGATGCGGCCCAGGTTTTCGCCCAGCGTGGTGCGCAGTACGCCGGCGTCGATCAGGCCGGCGACGCGGTTGAGCAGGACGTGCTGCTGTTGCATGTCGGCGGTCTGGTGCAGCGGCCGGGCGAACATGAACTCCCAGTGCAGCGAGGCGGATTTGCGCTTCAGCGCCATCACGTCCAACTGGCCCGGGTCGTCGATCAGGCCGAGCTGGCCCTGCGGTGCCAGTACTTCGATGATCTGTGCGTAATGCTGGTCGGTGTGGGTCAGGCTGGCGACGTGTTCGACATGCGCGATGCCAAGCCGTGCCAGGCCTTCGGACAGCGGCTGGCTGTGGTCGATGACATGGTGCGCGCCCAGTGCGTACACCCAGTCCTGGGTTTCCGGGCGCGAGGCGGTGCCGACCACGGTCAGCTTGGTCAGCTGGCGGGCCAGCTGCACCAGGATCGAACCGACGCCACCGGCCGCGCCGATCACCAGCAGGGTCTGCCCTTCGCCCTTGCCCTCGGCGATGCGCAGGCGATCGAACAACAGTTCCCATGCGGTGATCGCGGTCAGCGGCAGTGCCGCGGCACTGGCGTCGTCCAGGCTGGACGGCTTGCGGCCGACAATGCGTTCGTCCACCAGCTGGTACTCGGCATTGCTGCCGGCACGGTCGATGGCGCCCGCGTAGTAGACCTCGTCGCCGGGCTGGAACAGGGTGACCTCGCTGCCCACCGCATCCACCACGCCCACCGCATCGAAGCCGAGCACGCGCGGGGTTTCAGTGGCAGCGTTGCGGCGCACCTTGGCGTCGACCGGGTTCACCGCCACGGCCTTGACCGCCACGCGCAGGTCGCGCGGGCCCGGGGTGGGGATGTCCAGATCGATATCGACCAGGGAGGTGGCGTCGTCCGGCGACAGGCCGGCATGGGTATAGGCAACAGCGCGCATGGGGTGACTCCGCAGCGGGGGGATGCGCTCAGGATGGACGCTGCAGGTGACGCTGAAAAGGCGCAGAATCGTTCATCACTTTCTCTTCTGTGGTGAAAATGGTCCGGTTCGATGACCTGCAGCTGTTCGTGCGTACCGCGGCGCTGGGCAGTTTCAGCCGTGCAGCGCGCGAGGTGGACCTGCTGCCCGGGCAGGTGGCCGCGGCGATCGCACGGCTGGAGCGCGAGCTCGACCTGCGCCTGTTCGTGCGCACCACCCGCAGCCTGCGCCTGACGGCCGAAGGCGCGCAGTACCTGCCTTATGCACAGGAAGGCCTGGCAACGCTGCGCGAGGGTCAAGCGCGGGTGCAGGGCGAGGCCGCCGAACTGGCCGGCACCCTGCAGGTGGCGGCGCCGTCCGATCTCGGCCGCAACGTGCTGCTGCCCTGGCTGACCGCGTTCCGGCGTGCGCATCCGCGGCTGCAGCTGCACCTGCAGCTGTCCGACCAGGTGGCCGATGTGTTCCGCGATCCGGTCGATATCGCCTTCCGTCTGGGCCGTTTCGACAACGCCAGCTATGTCGCCCTGCCGCTGCTGGCGGGCAACCGCCGCGTGCTGGTGGCGTCTCCCGCCTACCTGCAGGCGCACCCGGCACCGGACAGCCTGGATGCGCTGAAAGACCATGCCTGCCTGCTGTACCAGCTGGGTGGCCGCACCCACGACCGCTGGAGTTTCGAACAGGACGGCCGCCGCAGCGTGGTGGCGGTGCGTGGTGCGCTGCTGTGCGACGACGCCGACGTGGTGCGGCGCTGGGCGGTAGCTGGCGAGGGCATCGCCTACAAATCGTGGCTGGATGTCGGTGATGACGTGCGCGCCGGGCGCCTGCAGGTGCTGCTCGACGGCCAGGGCGAGAGCCTGCCGTTGAACCTGGTCTGCCCGCACCGCAAGCAGTTTTCGCCGGCGGTGCGGCAGCTGCATGGGTTCCTGGGCGAGCGGCTGACGCCGTTGCTGCAGGGCTTGCCCAGCGCCCGGTAGTGACGGCCGCTGGCCGTCACTACAATGAAGCCCCCTGCGTTGAACGAGTAAGCCGCCATGCCGTGGATGGGCATCCAGGACCTGTGGACCTTCCTGGTCGCCGTGCTGGTGTTCCTGGCCCTGCCGGGTCCGGGCACCTTCACCCTGCTCACCGCCACCGGCCGCGGTGGCGTGCGCGGTGGCTACACGGCGCTGGCCGGCCTGCTGGTGGGCGACCAGATCCTGATGTGGCTGGCGCTGGCCGGCGTGGCCGCGCTGCTGAAAGCCAACCCGACCGTGTTCCATGCCGTGCAGTACGTGGGCGCGGCCTACCTGGTGTGGGTGGGCATCAGCCTGCTGCGTACGCCGAAGGCCGACGGCGGCGACCTGCCGGGCAGCGTGCGGCTGGCGCCGGGCCACTACTTCCGCCAGGCGATCCTGGTCAGCCTGCTCAACCCCAAGGCGATCCTGTTCTACATGGCGTTCCTGCCGCTGTTCATCGACCCGCGCCAGCACCAGGGCGTGGCCACCTTCGTCGCGCTGGCCGGGATCATCTTCGTGGTCAGCGTGGCGTACTGCTCGCTGCTGATCGGCGCGGGCAACCTGGCCCGTCGGCGGCTGATCCAGCATCCACGCGTCAGTGACCTGCTGCGGCGCGTGGCCGGCGTATTCCTGCTGGGCTTCGGCATCCGGCTCGGGTTGAATGGCTGAGCCGTTGTGCCGATTCCGGCAGGATATGCCTGATGCAACGCATGGCGGTTTGTCAATGAGCGTCCGTCAGTAGTAATGCGGCGCCGCGTTCGGTCACACTCGGGCACTTGTCGTTCCCAGTCACCACGAGGCCCGCATGTCATTGCTCCGGCGCAAATCCCTGGATACCGTCACCGTCCATGAAGCCGGAAGGCAGCTGGTCCGTACGCTGAGTTGGCCGCACCTGATCGCGCTGGGCATCGGCGCCATCGTCGGTACCGGCATCTACACGCTGATCGGCGTGGGTGCCAACCTGGCCGGTCCGGCGGTGCTGATCTCCTTCGCCATCGCCGGTGCGGTCTGCGCCTGCGCCGCGCTGTCGTATGCCGAACTGGCGACGATGATGCCGGCCTCCGGCAGTGCCTATACCTACAGTTACACCGCGCTCGGCGAGATCTTCGCCTGGGTGGTCGGCTGGAGCCTGATCCTGGAGTACTCGCTGGTGGTGAGTACCGTGGCCGTCGGCTGGTCGGGCTACTTCGTCGGCTTCCTGGAATGGGTGAACAGCCAGATGGGCATCGACATCCGCCTGCCGCTGGCGCTGTCGGCCGGCCCGCACGTGGAAGGCGGTGTGTTCAATCTGCCGGCCGTGCTGATCACCTGGCTGGTGGCCGGTGGCCTGATGCTGGGCACCAAGGAAAGCGCCACGCTGAATGCCGTACTGGTGGTGCTCAAGCTGATCGCGCTGGGGGTGTTCATCGCCGTGGCCCTGCCGGCGTTCGACAGCACCAACCTGCAGCCGTTCATGCCGTATGGCTTCGCCAAATCGCTGGGCCCGGACGGGTTGGAGCGCGGCGTCATGGCGGCTGCGGCGATCATCTTCTTCGCCTTCTACGGCTTCGATGCGATCGCCACCGCCGCCGAAGAAACCAAGAACCCGGGCCGCGACCTGTCGATCGGCATCATCGGTTCGATGGTCGGCTGCACCATCGTCTACATGCTGGTCGCGCTGGCTGCGGTCGGTGCGATGAGCTATGCGGTGTTCGGCAGCAGCGCCGAGCCGCTGGCGCTGATCATGCGCCAGCTGGGCCACCCGACCGCCGCGCTGATCATCGGCGTCGTGGCCATCGTGGCGCTGCCCACCGTGCTGCTGGCTTTCATGTTCGGCCAGAGCCGGGTGTTCTTCGTCATGGGCCGCGACGGCATGCTGCCGCGCCGCCTGTCCAATGTCAGCAAGCGCACCGGCACGCCGGTGGCGACCACGCTGTTCAGTGCGCTGCTGGTGTCGGCGCTGGCCGGCGTGGCGCGGCTGGATGAAATCGCTGCACTGGCCAATGCCGGTACGCTGGCCGCCTTCACCGCGGTGGGCGTGTGCCTGGTGGTGATGCGCCGCCGTGAACCGGATCGCGCGCGCACCTTCCGCACGCCGCTGGCCTGGATCGTCGGTCCGGCCGCCGCGCTGGGCTGTGTGTATCTGTTCTTCAGCCTGCCGCACAGCACCCAGCTGTATTTCCTGATCTGGAACGTGATCGGGCTGGCGGTGTACTTCCTGTACAGCCGCCGCAATGCGGTGCTGGGCCGGTAGGTGGTGACGGCCGCTGGCCGTCGAACGCGGTGATATCGGGCTGACGGCCAGCGGCCGTCACTACCGGCCGGTCAGGGTCGGGCGTGGTCCTGCGCCTGCTGCATCACCCGCAGCAGGTTGCCGCCCCAGATGCCGGCGATCTGCTTTTCGTCGTAGCCGCGCCGCAGCAGCCAGGCGGTGATCTTCGGCAGCTGGCTGACATCGCGCAGGTCGGTCAGCCCGCCGCCGCCATCCCAGTCCAGGCCGATGCCCACGTGCTCCGGGCCGACCACATCAAGGATGTGGCCCATGTGCGCGAAGAAGTCATCCAGGCTGGCGTGGCGCACCGGGTATTGCCGGTCCAGCGCGTCTTCCGCGCGCTGCAGTTCCTCGCCCTGCGCGATGCTCATGCTGTCCCAGCCGCCCAGCCGCTTGCTCAGCGCGTCTTCGGCTTCCTTGCGCGCAGGGCTCTTGCCGGGGTCCACCAGGTAGCCGCCGTAGGCATTCACCTGGATCACCCCGCCGGCCTTGGCCAGCTGGCGCAGGCGCGCATCGTCGAGATTGCGCGGGTGGTCATGGATCGCCTTGGCCGAACTGTGCGACAGCACGAACGGGACCGGCATCATGGCGATGAGCTGGTCGAACACCGCATCGGAGGCATGCGACTGGTCGATGACGATGCCCCGTTTCACCGCCTCGTTGACCAGCGCGCGGCCGGCCGGGCTCAGCCCGTTCCACTCCGGCCCCTTCGGGTTGGTGGCCGAATCGGCGAACTCGTTGGTGGCGAAGTGCACGGTGCTCAGCATGCGCAGCCCGGCCTGGTGATAAAAGCCCAGCAGGCTGGGGTCGGCCACCAGCGGACTGGCGTTTTCCATGCTGATGAACACCACGCGCTTGCCGTCGGCCTTGATCCGCAGCGCGTCGGCCGGGGTCAGCGCCAGCGCGAAGCGATCGCTGTTGGCGGCCAGCATGGTGCGGATGTCGAGCAGCCGCTGCAGGCCGGCATCACGTTCGCGCAGATGGGCGGCGGCACTGCGGTCACCCTGGCCGGTGTAGATCGCCCAGAAGCCACCGTCCAGCGCCCCTTCCACCATGCGCGGGTAATCCACCTGGGACAGCGCGTTGTGGTCATGGCGGTTGCCGATGTCGAAGCCATCGCGGGCGAAGTTGGCCGGCGTATCCAGATGGCTGTCCAGGGTCAGCAGGCGCTGCTGAAGGGACGTGGCGCGCTGCAGTTCGGCGGCGCTGAAATCGATGGCATGGACGGACAGCGGCGTGCTGAGCGCCAGGGCGAGCAGCAGCGGCAGGCGACGCAGGATCATGCAGGTCTCACCGGGAACGGGGAGACCTGACCATAGCCTGCGCGCCTTGGCGGGTCCATGTGGCGACCCACGGTCGCCACCCACCGGGTTGCGGTTACAGCACGCGGCAGAACACGGCCTTGAGGTAACGCGATTCCTGCACGTGGGCCATGAACGGGTGGTCGGGACCGGCGCCGGACACCTTCAGGATCTGGATGGTGCGGCCGGAATAGAACGCCGCACGCCGCAGCATGTCCAGGAACTGGTCTTCGGCCACCAGGCCGGTGCACGAGAAGGTGGCGAACAGGCCACCCGGCTTGACCACGCCGAGCGCCAGCTTGTTCATGTCCAGGTACTTCTTCAGCGCGCTGATGACCTGGTCGCGGTCGCGGGTCATCTTCGCCGGGTCCAGGATCACCACGTCGTACTGCTCGCCGCGGTTGGCGGCATCGCGCAGCCACGGGAAGATGTCGGACTGCACGAACTTCGGCCGCACGTTGTTGAGCTTGGCGTTGCCCTTGGCGATCTGGATCACGTCCTCGTCGATGTCGATGCCGATGACTTCACTGGCACCGCGCGCGGCGGCGTACACCGCGAAACCGCCAGTGTTGCAGCACAGGTCGAGCACGGTCTTGCCTTCTACCTGCTGGCTCAACCATTCGCGGTTGTCGCGCTGGTCGGCGAAGAAGCCGGTCTTGTGCGCGCCGGCCGGGTCGGCGCGGAACTTCACGCCGTACTCGGTGATCACCGAGGCTTCGGTGGTGGTGTTGCCATGGAAGTCGAAGCTTTCCTGCTTCTGCACGTGTTCATCGGCGAAGCTGTGGAAACGGCAGCCCGGGAACTGTTCGCTCAGGGCTTCGTAGATCCACTCGCGGTGGCGGAACATGCCGGCGGCAAAGAACTCCACCACCACCAGGTCGCCGTAGCGGTCCACCACCAGCCCGGACAGGCCGTCGCCTTCGCTGTGCACCACGCGCCAGGCATCACTGACCGCATCCAGCTTCAGCGTGTCGCGACGCAGCTCCACCGCCTGGGCGATCTTGCGCGAGAACCAGCCGGCGTCGACCGGCACGCGCTCGTCGGTTTCCAGGATGCGCACGGCAATGCGCGAATGCCCGTTGTAGAAGCCACGCCCGATGAAGTCCCCTTCCACGCCGAAGACATCGACGATGGTGCCGGGCTTGGGCCGGACGGCCGGTTTTTCGACCAGTTTCTGGAAGATCCACGGGTGGCTGGAACGCCAGGCATTCTTGAGACGGACTGAGGGGGCAGAGGTATTCATCGGCCTATTGTAATCGCTGCGGTAGGGAGGGCCGCAGTCCGCGGTGGTAACGGCGCTGGCCCCTGTAGTGACGGCCGTTGGCCGTCAATCGCGCGATTCCTTCTTGACGGCCAGCGGCCGTCACTATCGGCTGAAGCGGCCGTCACGAGCCGGCGATTGACGCGGCGCCGGGATGCCCGCAGAATCGGCGCCAGAAGGGGAGTAGCTCCCAACGTTGTCGCCGTCAATTCGAGCCCGCAGGCTCCGGTGCAACGGCAGTCCCACTACATCGGGGCTGCGAGCGAGACCTTCGCCGTACCGGCGAAGCTCTGTCCCTGGATCCCCCTCCCGATCCTCCGTTGCAGATCCTCGCCGTCCGGCTTGCGGCTTTTTTCTCTTTCCCAACGGACAAACCCATGCAGACGATCGGTAATTTGTGGTTATGGCTCGGCTTCGGCGCGGTGGTGATCATCGCGCTGCTGGTCGACTTGGTATTGATGCGCCACGGCGGCCCGCACAAGGTCACCTTCAAGGAGGCCCTGTGGTGGTCGATCGGCTGGGTGCTGCTCGCCCTGGCCTTCAATGGTGGCCTCTGGTACTACCTGAACGAGACTGCCGGGCAGGTGGTGGCGAACAAGGTCGGCCTGGAGTTCCTGACCGGCTATCTGGTCGAAAAGGCCCTGGCCGTCGACAACATCTTCGTCTTCCTGATGATCATGGGCTACTTCGCGGTACCCGAAGAACAGCGGCAGAAGGTGCTGATCATCGGCATCCTCGGCGCGATCGTGCTGCGTACGATCATGATCTTCGCCGGCAGCGTGCTGATCACCAAGTTCCACTGGCTGCTGTACGTGTTCGGCGCCTTCCTGCTGTTCACCGGCTGGAAGATGTGGTTCTCGGCCGGCCAGGAGCCGGACCTTGAAACCAACCCGGCGCTGCGCTGGATGCGCAAGCACCTGCGCCTGCTGCCGGAGTACGCCGGTAATGCGATGAGCGTCATGCGCGACGGCAAGCGCTGGTACACCCCGCTGTTCGCCGTGCTGATCCTGATCGCGGTGACCGACGTGATCTTCGCGGTGGACAGCATCCCGGCCATCTTCGCCATCACCACCGACCCGTTCATCGTGCTGACCTCGAACGTGTTCGCGGTGCTGGGCCTGCGCGCGATGTTCTTCCTGCTGGCCGGCATGGCCGATCGCTTTCACCTGCTGCCCTACGGTCTGGCGCTGGTGCTGGGCTTCATCGGCATCAAGATGATGATCATCGACCTGTTCAAGATCCCGACCCCGATCTCGCTGGGCGTGGTCGCGCTGATCATCGCCGTCACCGTGATGCTGAGCCTGAAGATCCCGCCCAAGCACGACAAGGCCTGATCGATCGCGTTACCGGTCCTGCTGGGCCGGCAGCGCGCGCTGCAACGACGGGCCGGCCGGGATTATCCCGCCGGCCCGTTTTACTTTCCCACCCCGCCGGGGTTGGTTTCGCCCCGGCCACCGCCATTGCTTGGATATGAACGCCAACGCACCCGTGCCCGCCGGCGACAACCCGGCCCCGCCTACCGATCGCCTGCGCATCCTGCGCGCCTTCAACCTGAGCCTTGGCGCCGTGGTGCTGCTGGTGGCCGTGTTCGCGCTGCAGGACTACGTGGACTGGCGGCCGTGGGCGGTGGCGCCGTTGGAGATGGCTGGCCTGCTGGGCCTGCTCGGTGCGCCGCTGCTGCACGGGTCGGTGGAACACATCGCCGCCAACAGCGTGGCCCTGCTGATCCTCGGCACGCTGGCCGGCAGCGTCTATCCAAAGGCCACCCTGCGCGCGCTGCCGCTGCTGTGGATCGGCTCCGGCATCGGCGCCTGGCTGCTGGGGGATCCGGGCAGCCGGCACCTGGGTGCCAGTGGCGTCACCCATGGCCTGATGTTCCTGCTGGCCAGCCTGGGCCTGCTGCGCCGCGACCGCGCCGCCATCGCCACCGGGCTGATCGGCATGCTGTTCTATGGCGGCATGTTGATGACCGTGCTGCCGCATACGCCGGGCGTGTCCTGGCAGTCGCACATGGGTGGGGCGTTCGCGGGCATCATCGCCGCGCTGCTGTTCCGCAACAGCGACCCGATGGCCGCCCGCCCACGCTACAGCTGGGAAGACGAAGAGGATTCCATCGAAGCCCTGCCCGACGACGAGCTGGAGCCGCCCTCCCCGCGCCAGGTGCCGGTGCTGTGGCAGCCACGCGAAGGGCAGGACTACGTGGTGCTGCCGTTCCGCCGCCCGGGCCAGGACGACGCACCACGCTGATCGCCCGCCGGTTGGGTCTGGAGGGCGACGATCGTTCTGGAGGGCGACGATCGTTCTGGAGGGCGACGATCGTTCTGGAGGGCGACGATCGTTCTGGTGGGTGACGATCGTTCTGGTGGGTGACGACCGGTGGTCGTCACGCGCTCTCGTCTTTCAAATTTCCGTCATAGACGCGGCTCGGCCGCCTTGTCCAAGATGTACCGGCTGGAGCCCACAGGCCCAGCCGGGTGTGGCGTCCCGTTTGACCCGCTGCAAGGAAAAACCGCATGGGAGTCTTCCCGTCCCCTGGCGCATCGATCGACAACATGGTGCTGTATCTGGTGATCGGCGGCCTGCTGCTGGTCGTAAGCCTGCTGGTGTTGCATATCGCGTCGCGCGATCCCGTGGCCCGTCGCTGCTGCCGATGTGGCGATCCGCGTCGCTGTCCTTTGCGCCGCGGCCGCGGCTCGAGCCTGTCTGCCGGCAAGTAGCGGCTCAGCGACCGTCGACGGCCTTGCGCCCCAGTGCCGGGTCATCGGTGAAGAAGGCATCGATGCCCGTGTCGAGGTAGGCGCGCATTTCGGCGATGGAGCCCTCCGGGTTGCGGGCATTGGCGTCACCGCGGCGCAGGTTCGCGGCGATGAAAAGATTCTCCGGACGGAAGGTGTACGGAACCACCATCAATCCCGCCGCATGCGCATCGCGCACCAGCGAAGTCGGCGTACCCAGCGCGCCATTGGCGTCCAGCGGAATGATCGAACGCAGCTCCGGTCCGATGCCGTCAGCGTAGGTCGCCATCTCCTTGAGCCCAGCAGGCGTCAGCATCTGCGCATAGGTCAGCGCACCGCCCGCCTTGGCCACGTCGGCCGGCTTGGCGTCGCCCTTCCAGGTCAACTGCAGCAGGCGGATGTTGCTGCCGCGGCCGATCTTGCCGCGCAGGTAGCGCAGGTTGGCAGTCTCGAACGACTGCAGTGTCACCGGACCGACCTTGGTATACGGGTTGGCCTGCAGCGCAGCGAGCACCTTGTCTTCCATCGGCAGGCCGATGGACTGGAAGTAGCTGGGATGCTTGATCTCCGGTACCAGCCCGATGCCGCGGTTGGCGCGTCCGGCCTGCTGCACCAGGAAAGCCAGGATTTCATCGAAGCTGGCAATGCGGAACTGGCCGTCGAAGGCGGTGCTGCGCTGCTGTGGCAGGCGCTCGCGGGCGTACAGCGTCTTCAGCTCGGCCAGGGTGAAGTCTTCGGTGAACCAGCCCTCGACCTTTTCACCGTCGATGGTCTTGGTGGTGCGGCGGTCGGCGAATTCTTCGCGCGATGCGACGTCGGTGGTCCCGCTGATCTCGTTCTCGTGGCGGGCCACCAGCGCGCCGTCCTTGGTCATCACCAGATCCGGTTCGATGTAGTCGGCGCCGTCGGTGATGGCCTGTGCATAGGCGGCCAGGGTGTGTTCGGGCAGCAGGGCGCTGGCCCCGCGGTGGGCATAGACCGAGGCCTTGCCCGGTGCGGCTGATGAAGATTCGGCGCTCATGGCCAACGATGGTGCCACGGCCAGCGACAACAGCAATGCACAACCCCACGACTTCACGGACTATCCCCTTGGATGACGAATGCGGCGAGTATGCGTCTGCAATATGACAGGGGGAGGTAGGCAGGTCACCCGGCCAGGGTCGGGCCGTCTGGTAGAACAGTAGATCGATGAAGAATTCTTCCCCCGCCACTTCGATGAGCACCTGCCTGCCTGCGAATGCGAAACCGGCACCCGGCTCAAGGAGAAAATCAGTGCCTGCCGCACCAGGCCGTCTTCCAGTTCGCACTCGCTGGCCTCGCGTCCTACCGCAAGAAAGTCGAATCGATAGGGATCTTTGAGTGTTTCGCGGGCGAGGACAGAATGTGCCTTGGGCAGCCGCAACTCGACGTTGGTGACGGCGCTACCGGCGCGCTCCAGCAGCATGAGTTGGTGGCCCCACGGTAATTGTGCAAGCACCTCTTGCACAAACGCCGGGTCCGGCCAGGCGTCGGCAAAGGCACGCATGTACGTGAGGTTTCGCGGTGGAAGGCCGCAGGCCGAGGTCGGCGCTACCAAGCGGACCCAGCGCTACTTGCCGATGCAGAAGCTGGAGAAGATCCTGCCGAGCAGGTCATCGGCGCTCATCGCGCCGGTGATTTCGCCCAGCGCCTCGTGCGCCAGCCGCAGTTCTTCAGCAGCCAGTTCCAGATGCTCGTGTGCCAGCTCGCCATCGGCCTGCAGTGCATGGTCCTGCGCGCGCTCGATGGCGTCGACATGGCGGGTGCGCGCGGAGAACTCGCCGTCCACCTGTTCGCCGGCACCGGCGCTGGCGATCATGCGCAGCCGCGCATGCAGGTCGTCCAGCCCGGCGCCGGTGGCGGCCGACACGAACACCCGGTCCGGGTCGTCGCCGCCCTGCCCCGTGCCCGCCGGCAGCAGGTCGGATTTGTTGTGGATGTAGACCTTGTGCGGCACGTCCAGCAGCGATGCGCCGATCGCCGCTTCACCCGCGCCGGGATCGCGCGCGTCCAGCACGATCAACGCAAGATCGGTGCGTTCGATCTCCGCCCGCGCACGACGCATGCCTTCGCGTTCGATCGCATCGCCGCCATCGCGCAGGCCGGCGGTATCCACCAGGGTCAGCTCCAGGCCGTCCAGCCGGATGGTCTCGCGCAGGGTGTCGCGGGTGGTGCCGGCGATGTCGGTGACGATCGCCCGTTCGCTGCCGGCCAGCGCGTTGAGCAACGAACTCTTGCCGGCATTGGGCGGGCCGATCAGCACGGCATGCAGGCCATCGCGCAGGCGGCGGCCTCGTTCGGCATCGCGGCGCAGCAGCGCCAGCGTTTCACGTGCCTGCAGCAGGCCGCGCCGCACCTGCTCCCCCCCCAACGTATCCAGCGGTTCGTCGGCGAAATCGATGGCCGCTTCGACGTGGATGCGCAACCTGACCAGCTGTTCGGCCACCTCGTCCACGCGGCGCGAGAACACCCCGTCCAGTGAACGGCGTGCCGCGCGTGCGGCGCGGTGGTCACCGGCCGCGATCAGGTCGGCGATGGCCTCGGCCTGGGCCAGATCCAGCTTTCCATTGAGGAATGCGCGTTCACTGAACTCACCCGGCCGCGCCTGGCGCGCACCGAGTGCGATGCAGCGGGCGACGAGCTGCTGCAGCACGACCGGGCTGCCGTGGCCCTGCAGTTCCACCACTTCTTCGCCGGTGAAGCTGTTCGGGGCCGGGAACCACAGCACGATGCCATCGTCGATCACCTCATTGTCGGCATCGCGCAGCCTGGCGTAGTGCGCGTGGCGTGGGCGCAGCACGGGTGCCCCAAGCAGGTGGGCGATGGTCGCCGCGCGCGGTCCGGAAAGGCGCAGCATGCCCACCCCGCCGGCGCCGGCGGCAGTGGCGATGGCAACGATGGTGTCGGTAGCGGTGGTATCCATGACGATCATTGTGCGGCGTTGGTCTGCAGACGGCCAGAAGCAGGAAACCCGCCTTGCGGCGGGTTCCTGTGTGGCTTACTTCTTGGTGGCGATGGCCGGGACCGGATCGCCGCCATGGCGCTTGGTCATCCACCACTGCTGCAGCAGGCCCAGGCCGCCGTTGACCACCCAGTACAGGACCAGGCCGGACGGCATGAAGGCCATCATGACGCCGAACACGATCGGCATCATCTGCATCATCTTCTGCTGCATCGGGTCCATGCCCGGTGCCGGGGTCAGCTTCTGCGTGGCCCACATCACCGCCACGTTGATCACCGGCAGGATGAAGTACGGATCACGCGCGGTCAGGTCCTGGATCCAGCCCAGCCACGGCGCCTGGCGCAGTTCGACCGACTCCACCAGCACCCAGTACAGGGCGAAGAAGATCGGCATCTGGATGAGGATCGGCAGGCAGCCGCCCATCGGATTGATCTTTTCCTTCTTGTACAGCTCCATCATCGCAGTCTGGAACTTCTGGCGGTCATCGCCGTAGCGTTCCTTCAGCTGCGCGATGCGCGGCTGGAAGCGGCGCATCTTCGCACCGCTCTTGTACTGCACCGCCGACAGCGGATACAGCACCAGCTTCAGCAGCACCACCAGGCCGACGATCGCCCAGCCCCAGTTGTTGACCAGCTTGTGCACCTGGTTCAACACCCAGAACAGACCCTGGCCGATCACCGCCATCAGCGAGAAGCGGCTGTAGTCGACCACGCGGTCAAGGCCCTTCACGTCTTCCTTGGCGATCTGGTTGACCAGCTTCGGGCCGACCCACAGGCGGGCTTCGCTGCTGACCTGCTGGCCCGGGGCGACGTTGAACGCCGGTCCGCGCGCTTCGATCTGGTCACGGCCGTTGTTCTGCGACAGCACGTAGTGCGCGACCTGGTCGGACTGCGGGATCCACGCGGTGAAGAAGTGATGCTGCAGCATCGCCAGCCAACCGCCGGTGATGTTCTTGTTCAGTGCGCCGTCGTCCAGGTAATCAGCAAAGGCACGGCGCTCGTAGCCGCCTTCGGTGCTGAACCAGGTGGCGCCGTTGAAGCTGAAGGAATCCGGGTTGGTCATGCTGCGCGACAGGATGGTCGGGCTGCGGTCCAGCGTGCGGTAGACGAAGCCGTTCCACGGGGCCGTGCCCTGGTTGCGGACCACGTCCTTGACCTTGATCGCGTACTCGTTGCGCGACAGGGTCAGGGTGCGGTCGATCACCACGCCGTTCAGACCGTTCCACACGAACGGGATCTGCAGTTCCTTCTGGCCGTCGGCCAGCACGAACTCACGCTGGTCACCGACCAGCTTGAAGCCATCGGCGCCCGGAACCGGCACGCTCTTGTCTTCGCTGGCCCAGCCGCTGATCGCGCTGTACGGATGCGCGGCGTCTTCGGTCAGCAGGCGCACCGGCGGGCTGTTGTCGGCCTTGGTCTGCGGGAACTGCAGCAGCTCGGCGTCCAGCACGCGGCCACCATCGAGCACCAGGCGCAGCACGTCGGTGGTGACGGTCACCCGCTGGGTGGCCGGCGTGGCCGTTGCCTGTGCGGTGGTCGCCGCAGCATCGGCACCGGGAACCTGCGCACCGGGCACGCCGCCGGGCGTGGCGCCGGGGACGGTCTGGTTGGCAGCGGCGACGGCGGTGGTGGTCTGCGTGACCGGCGGTGCGGCCTTTTCGCGGCCCCACTCCATCCACAACAGCACGGCCACCATCAGCCAGGCAAAGATAAGGAAAATACGGGTCTGGTTCATCAGCGGACAGGCTCTGCGGTGCCGGGGCGTGGTGCCGGCTCGTTCGAAGAAGGCGATGCGACGCCGTCGGAAGGCGGCATTGTGCCGTCCACGACCGGGGCGGGCAATGCACCAAGGCGTCGCAACAGGCGCAGGAAGGCCTGGCGGATCTCATCGTTGCTGGCGGCACGCGCAGCACTACGTGCCACGACGACGATGTCGCCCGGCAGCAGGTCAGCGCGGCAATGTCGCAAGGCGTCGCGCAGGACGCGCTTGATCCGGTTACGCCCTACGGCGTGCGGATCCACCTTGCGTGAAACGGCCAGACCCATCCTGGCCGGCCGGTCTTCTGGCAGCCAGTGAAGGGTCATCAGCGGTTCGGACACCCGGCGGGCGCCGTTGAAGACCGTAGAATATTCGGCACGCGTGCGAACCCGCGCAGAGCGAGGGAATCGCTTGCGCGGGTCAGCAGTACTCACTGTCGGAAGGATTGCGTCTGCCGCGGACAGCGGCATGGCAATCAGGCGCTCAGGACTTTGCGGCCCTTGGCGCGGCGACGCGACAGGATCTTGCGGCCGTCAGCGGTCTTCATACGGGCACGGAAACCGTGGTCGCGCTTACGCTTGAGGTTGCTGGGCTGGAAAGTGCGCTTGGTGGCCATGTTGGGCCTCTCGTATGAAATGGACGGAAAGAACCGGAAATTCTAGAGGTACTTACCCCCTCGCGTCAAGCCCTTGTGACTACGCGATTTCATGGGGCTGTGCAATAGCTGTGGATGATTTTGTGAATAACTGTGGGACAAGCATTCCAGAGGCCGCCCGGCGATGGTAGTCTGAGTCATCCTTTTCCCCCTTTCCGGCCTGTCGGGACGGTGCTTTCAAGCGCCTGACCACCGGCCCAAGATGATTATTGCCGATGGATGCCTGGTCCCGTTGTCTGGAACGCCTTGAAGCGGAGTTCCCGCCTGAAGACGTTCACACCTGGCTGAAGCCGCTGCAGGCTGATCTGCGCGCTGACGCCTTGATCCTCTTCGCCCCCAATGCCTTCATCGTCGACCAGGTGCGCTCGCTGTACCTGCCGAGGATCCGCGAACTGCTGACCCACTTCGCTGGTTTTGGCGACGTTTTTCTTGAAATCGGCTCGCGTCCCCGCCCCATGGAGACGCAGATCGCGCCGAATCCGGGCCTGTTCACCGGGGGGGCCTCGCCGGCGCTGCCGCCTGCAGCCAGTGCGCCGGTGGTGCCGTTCGCCGGCAACATGGATTCGCATTACACCTTCGCCAACTTCGTCGAAGGCCGCAGCAACCAGCTGGGTCTGGCGGCGGCGTTCCAGGCGGCGCAGCGTCCGGGTGACCGCGCGCACAATCCGCTGCTGCTGTACGGCGGCACCGGGCTGGGCAAGACCCACCTGATGTTCGCGGCGGGCAACGCGATGCGCGAAGCCAACCCGCACGCCAAGGTGCTCTACCTGCGTTCGGAACAGTTCTTCAGCGCGATGATCCGGGCCCTGCAGGAAAAGACCATGGATCAGTTCAAGCGCCAGTTCCAGCAGGTGGACGCGCTGCTGATCGATGACATCCAGTTCTTCGCCGGCAAGGACCGCACCCAGGAAGAATTCTTCCACACCTTCAACGCGCTGTTCGACGGCAAGCAGCAGATCATCCTGACCTGCGACCGGTATCCGCGCGAAGTCGAAGGCCTGGAAGCGCGCCTGAAGTCGCGACTTGCCTGGGGCCTGTCGGTGGCCATCGAGCCACCGGACTTCGAGACCCGCGCCGCCATCGTGCTGGCCAAGGCTCGCGAACGTGGCGCTGAGATTCCCGACGATGTGGCGTTCCTGATAGCCAAGAAGATGCGCTCCAACGTGCGCGACCTCGAGGGCGCGCTGAATACCCTGACCGCGCGGGCCAATTTCACTGGCCGTGCGATCACCACGGAGTTCGCCCAGGAAACCCTGCGCGATCTGCTTCGGGCCCAGCAGCAGGCCATCAGCATTCCCAACATCCAGAAAACCGTCGCCGACTACTACGGCCTGCAGATCAAGGATCTGCTGTCCAAGCGTCGGACCCGGTCGCTGGCCCGTCCGCGCCAGGTCGCGATGGCCCTGACCAAGGAACTCACCGAGCACAGCCTGCCCGAGATCGGCGACGCCTTCGCAGGGCGGGACCACACCACGGTGCTGCACGGCTGCCGCCAGATCCGGACGTTGATGGAAACCGACGGCAAGCTGCGGGAAGACTGGGACAAGCTCATCCGCAAGCTGAGCGAATGATGCACGTACGCCGGTAAGGCGTCATCGCACAAAACGGTGCAGAATCCGGGGGCAAGCACGGGGCATGTTGTGGATAAAAAAGGCGTTCCAGATCCAGGGAATTCCATCCACAGCTTTCCCCCCCCTTTGAAGGGCGGTATTCCATAGGGTTTCGATGCACTAAAACCCTTTGTATTCAGATACTTGAGTGTGTTTTCCCTGAATTCTGGCTCTACCATCACCACCAAGCTTTTGATTTATTCCATATTTTTTAAAGCATAGGGGCACGGAACCACATGCGTTTCACACTGCAGCGCGAAGCCTTTCTCAAGCCGTTGGCGCAAGTCGTCAATGTGGTCGAACGCCGCCAGACCTTGCCGGTTCTGGCCAACTTCCTCGTACAGGTGCAGGACGGGCAGCTTTCGCTGACCGGTACTGACCTGGAAGTGGAAATGGTGTCGCGGATCGCAGTTGAAGACGCCGAGAACGGCGAAACCACCATTCCCGCCCGCAAGCTCTTCGAGATCATCCGCGCCCTGCCCGATGGCAGCCGGATCACCGTCTCGCAGACCGGTGACAAGATCACCGTGCAGGCCGGGCGTAGCCGTTTCACCCTGGCAACCCTGCCGGCCAACGACTTCCCGTCGGTGGACGAAGTGGAAGCCACCGAGCGCGTCGCCATTGGCGAAGCCACCCTGAAGGAGCTGATCGAACGCACCGCGTTCGCGATGGCCCAGCAGGACGTGCGCTACTACCTCAACGGCCTGCTGTTCGACCTGCGCGGCGATACGTTGCGTACCGTTGCCACCGACGGGCACCGCCTGGCGCTGTGCGAAACGGACCTGGCCAAGCCCAGCGGTTCCAAGCGCCAGATCATCGTGCCGCGCAAGGGCGTAACCGAGCTGCAGCGTCTGCTGGAGAGCGGCGACCGTGAGATCGAGCTGGAAGTCGGTCGAAGCCACGTGCGGGTCAAGCGCGACGATGTGACCTTTACCTCGAAGTTGATCGACGGTCGTTTCCCCGACTACGAGGCGGTGATTCCGATCGGTGCGGATCGCGAGGTCAAGGTTGATCGTGAAGCACTGCGTGCCTCGCTGCAGCGTGCCGCGATCCTGTCGAACGAGAAGTACCGCGGCATTCGCGTGGAAGTCTCGCCGGGCAACCTGAAGATCAGCGCGCACAACCCGGAGCAGGAAGAAGCCCAGGAAGAGATCGAGGCCGAGACCACGGTCAGCGATCTCGCGATCGGCTTCAACGTGAACTACGTGCTGGATGCCCTGTCCGCGCTGCGCGATGAGTACGTCATCGTGCAGCTGCGTGATTCGAACTCCTCTGCGCTGGTTCGTGAAGCGAGCAGCGAGAAGTCGCGTCATGTGGTGATGCCGCTGCGTCTCTGACGTTCGGTTCCACGTGGAACAGGAAACGCCCGACTGGTTCGGGCGTTTTTTTTTGTTCCACGTGGAGCATTGCCACTGTGGGACGTACGGACCTTCGGATGATGGGCTTTGCCGTCCCCTAGTTCGACGAGAGTGTCCACCGAGTGCTGATCTGCAATCGGGAAGTCAATCTAGTTTGCAAGTGAATCAGCTGCGTCATTGCCCGTTGCTCTGCCCTGCCGCGCAGACGGCTATCCACACCCCTGCCGCGTGCTGATCGGAGGGTCTGCCAAGCTTTAAATCTGGGTATAAATCTAAAGCATGGTGGTGATGGTAGGGCCAGATTTCATGTATAACTAGCTTATGTATATGATTTAAAAGGCTTTGTCGGCCTCGAAACCCCCCTTCTAAGTGGGGGTCGGGCTGGGGGAATACCTGTGGATAGATTTTGAAGGCTCGTGAACTCGACTTTTTATCCACAGATTGCCCAGTGCTTGTGTATAAGTCATCCAGAGGTTTTCCCGATCGGTTTCGAAGATGCCGTGAATTCTTTGAAATCTGATGCGGCCCGTGGGCTGGGGCCCAGCAGAATTCAAGGATTTCGCTGGGATCACGTTGAACCCTTGCCAGTGACGGGCATGGAGTTCTTGAAATCTGGTGCGTGGAACGGACTCAGACCCGTAGAACGCAGGTTATTTCGGCCGCGGTAGGGTGCGCATCGGCCGCACTCCGCAGCCGACAGGCGCACTTGACCGATGCAGTAAGCTGGTAGATCGCTCAACTTCCCGCACCGCCGGTGCCGACCGTCCCCCTCCATGCAGATCCGCCGTCTTTCCCTCCACCAGCTCCGTCGATTCGACGCGGCAGAACTGTTGCCGCAGCCCGGCATCAACCTGCTGACGGGCGACAATGGCGCCGGCAAGACCAGCGTCCTGGAAGCCCTGCACCTGATGGCCTATGGGCGGAGCTTCCGTGGCCGCGTCCGCGACGGCTTGATCCGTCAGGGACAGGAATCCTTGGAGATTTTCGTGGAATGGGACGAATCGAACGCCGAAGGCAGCGAAATCCGCCGGCGCGCGGGTCTTCGCCACTCGGGACAGGACTGGAAGGGCCGTCTGGACGGCGAGGATGTAGCGCAACTGGGAAACCTGTGCGCTGCGTTGGCCGTGGTGACCTTCGAACCGGGCAGCCATGCGCTGGTCAGCGGTGGCGGCGAGCCCCGTCGCCGTTTCCTGGATTGGGGCTTGTTCCACGTGGAACCCGACTTCCTCTCCTTGTGGCGCCGCTACTCGCGCGCCCTCAAGCAGCGCAACGCCCTGTTGAAGCAGGGCGGATCGCCGCGGATGCTGGATACCTGGGATCATGAACTTGCCGAGGCCGGTGAGCCGCTTACCAGCCGCCGTCTTCATTACCTGGAACGCCTACAGGGCCGGGCCGTGGAACTCGCCGCGAATCTGGCGCCGCAGCTGGACCTGCAGTCGCTGACGCTCAGCCCGGGTTGGCGCCGGCACGAAATTTCACTGGCCGATGCGCTGCTGCTGGCACGTGAGCGTGATCGCCAGGCCGGCTATACCTCGGTCGGACCGCACCGCGCTGACTGGAGCGTCGGCTTTGGCAGCATTCCGGGCCGTGATGCCTTGTCCCGCGGGCAGGCGAAGCTGACTGCCCTCACCTGCCTGTTGGCGCAGGCGGAAGACTATGCGGTGGAGCGCGGGCACTGGCCGGTGATTGCGCTGGATGACCTGGGTTCGGAACTGGATCGTAACCATCAGGGCCGGGTATTGGACCGCCTGCTGGCCGGCCCGGCGCAGATATTCATCACCGCAACCGAGACCCCTGCACCGCTGCAGGATCGCACCGACATCGCCCGGTTCCACGTGGAACATGGCCACGTCACGGGTGTGCCATAGTGGCCCACGGGGTAGACCTGCCCGGCTGGTATAATTCAGGTTGCACCACCCCCTCTTTCTCGGCGCGCCATTCGTTGGCGCCCGACCTGCGGAGCCTACGGCGAGCGCAATGACTGACGAACAGAACACCCCTGCAAACACTGGCACCTACGACGCCAACAGCATCACGGCGCTGGAAGGCCTGGAGGCCGTCCGCAAGCGCCCCGGCATGTACATCGGCGATGTCCATGACGGCACCGGCCTGCACCACATGGTGTTCGAAGTCGTCGACAACTCGATCGATGAAGCGCTCGCGGGCCACGCCGACCACGTGTCGGTGACGATCCATTCCGATGGTTCCGTAGGCGTATCGGACAACGGACGCGGCATCCCGACCGGCAAGCATGAGCAGATGAGCAGGAAGCTGGATCGCGAGGTCTCGGCGGCCGAGGTCGTCATGACGGTCCTGCATGCCGGCGGCAAGTTCGACGACAACAGCTACAAAGTGTCCGGCGGCCTGCACGGCGTGGGCGTCAGCGTGGTCAATGCGCTGTCGCAGAAGCTGACCCTGGACATCTACCAGGGCGGTTTCCACTACCACCAGGAATATGCCGACGGCGCCGCGGTGATGCCGCTGCAGCAGGTTGAAGCCAGCACCAAGCGCGGTACGACCCTGCGCTTCTGGCCGTCGACCACGGCATTCCACGACAACGTCGAATTCCACTACGACATCCTGGCCCGCCGTCTGCGCGAACTGTCGTTCCTCAACTCCGGCGTCAAGATCGTGCTGATCGACCAGCGCGGAGAAGGTCGTCGCGATGATTTCCACTACGAAGGCGGCATCGCCAGCTTCGTGGAGCATCTTGCCCAGCTGAAGACCCCGCTGCATCCGAACGTGATCTCGGTGGTGGGCGAGCACAGCGGCATTACCGTGGAAGTGGCGCTGCAGTGGACCGATTCCTACCAGGAAACGATGTACTGCTTCACCAACAATATTCCGCAGAAGGACGGCGGCACCCATCTGGCCGGTTTCCGCGGCGCGCTGACGCGCGTGCTCAACAACTACATCGAACAGAACGGCATCGCCAAGCAGGCCAAGATCAACCTGACCGGCGATGACATGCGCGAAGGCATGATCGCGGTGCTGTCGGTGAAGGTGCCCGATCCCAGCTTCTCCAGCCAGACCAAGGAAAAGCTGGTGAGCTCGGATGTCCGTCCGGCGGTGGAAAACGCGTTCGGCCAGCGCCTGGAATCCTTCCTGCAGGAAAACCCGAACGAAGCCAAGGCCATCGCCGGCAAGATCGTCGATGCCGCGCGTGCGCGCGAAGCGGCCCGCAAAGCCCGCGACCTGACCCGCCGCAAGGGCGCGTTGGATATCGCCGGCCTGCCGGGCAAGCTGGCCGACTGCCAGGAAAAGGATCCGGCACTGTCCGAACTGTTCATCGTCGAGGGTGACTCGGCAGGTGGTTCGGCCAAGCAGGGCCGCAACCGCAAAAACCAGGCCGTGCTGCCGCTGCGCGGCAAGATCCTCAACGTGGAACGCGCACGTTTCGACCGCATGCTGGCGTCCGACCAGGTCGGCACGCTGATCACCGCGCTGGGCACCGGCATCGGCCGGGACGAGTACAATCCGGACAAGCTGCGTTACCACAAGATCATCATCATGACCGACGCCGACGTCGACGGTGCGCACATCCGTACGCTGCTGTTGACGTTCTTCTACCGTCAGATGCCTGAGCTGATCGAGCGCGGCTATGTCTATATCGGCCTGCCGCCGCTGTACAAGATCAAACAGGGCAAGACCGAGCTGTACCTGAAAGACGATCCGGCACTGGACAGTTACCTGGCCAGCAGCGCGGTGGAAAATGCGGCGCTGGTACCCGCGGCCGGCGAACCGCCGATCGACGGCGTCAACCTGGAAAAACTGCTGCTGAGCTATGCCGGCGCACTCGAAGCGATTGCGCGCAATGCGCACCGCTACGATCGCCAGCTGCTGGAATCGCTTGTCGATTTCATTCCGATGGACCTGGAGCACCTGCGCAATGCACCGGCCGGTGAAGGCCTGGATGCACTGGCTGCCCGCCTCAACCAGGGCAGCCTGGGCTCGGCGCGCTTCAGCCTGGAACTGCAGGAACCGAACGACCAGCGTCCGGCTGCCGTGCTGGTGACCCGTCGCCACATGGGCGAAGAGCATATCCAGGTGCTGCCGCTTGCGGCCTTCGACGGCGGCGAACTGCGTGCGCTCTATCAGGCCGCCAACCTGCTGCACGGCCTGGTCCGCGAAGGCGCCACCATCAATCGCGGTGCCAAATCCATCGAAGTGACCAGCTTTGCCCAGGCCCAGGCGTGGTTGCTCGAAGAGGCCAAGCGCGGTCGCCAGATCCAGCGATTCAAGGGTCTGGGCGAAATGAATCCGGAGCAGCTGTGGGACACCACGGTCAACCCGGATACCCGTCGCCTGCTGCAGGTGCGCATCGAAGACGCGGTCGCTGCGGACCAGATCTTCAGCACCCTGATGGGGGACGTGGTTGAACCGCGTCGTGACTTCATCGAAGACAACGCGCTGAAAGTCGCCAATCTGGATATCTGACACAATCGAAGGTTGCCGGCGCCCGGATCAATCCGGCGCCGGCGTTTCTCCTTCTGCTGCAGGATGCGCATGTCAACAACCACCCCGGTTCCACCGCCGCCGCTTCCCGGCGCCTCTGCGCCTAAACCGCGTGCTGCCGGCTCACCGGTGGCCGGTTTCCTGATCGACCTGGGACTGGCCGCGCTCATCCTGTTCGGGCTGAGCCTGCTGGCCGGACTGTTGTGGGGCGCGGTGCAGGGCATGCGGGTCGGTGCAGAACTGGTCGCCAACGGTGCGCCAGCGCCGAGTCCGGATTCGATCGCCACCCAGCTTGGCCAGCCCGGCGCGCTGGCACAGATCCTGATGGCCCTGTTCGCCACCGGCGGCGCAGCGCTGATCCTGTATTTCTGGCGTCGCCGCGCCACGCCCGCCGAACGTGAAACCTCCATGCGCGCCCTGGGCCGGCCGGCCACCTGGGGCTGGACCCTGTGGGTGGGCACGCTGGTCATCATCGGCAGCAACGGCATCGGCTTTCTCGCCAAGCGGGCCGGTATCGAGCCGGTACCGACCAACCTTGAGCTGATGAGCAGCGCTGCCGCGCAATTCCCCGTTTTCCTGGCGCTGTTCGCCGTGGTGCTGGCGCCAGCCTACGAGGAACTGTTGTTCCGCCGGGTGCTGTTCGGGCGTCTATGGAATGCCGGAAAACCGTGGCTCGGCGTGCTGTTGAGCAGCCTTGCATTCGCACTGGTTCATGAGATTCCGGGCACCAGCGGCAACGGGCCGGCGGAAATCGCCCAACTGTGGCTGATCTACGGTGGCATGGGCGCCGCGTTCTGCTGGCTGTACCAACGCACGGGCACGCTATGGGCACCGATAGGTGCGCATGCGTTGAACAACGCGGTCGCGATGACGTTGTTGATGGTGTTTGGCGCGACTTGAAAACGTGCCGCAATCCGCAGCGCATGCGTGACATGGGTTGACTGGATTGACGAAAAATTAAGCCGCCGAAGTGGACACTCGTTGCATGAACACGGGGATCCGATCCATGAAACGACTGCTGCTGGCTTTTACGATTACCGCGTTGTTGAGCGCGTGCGCCACCACCACCTCCCCCACCGGGCGCAGGCAGGTCGTTGGCGGTGTTTCGCAGGCGCAGTTGGACCAGCTGGGCGCACAGGCGTTTGCTGAAACCAAGCAGAAGGAAAAGATCAGCACTGACGCCAGGCAGATCGCCTACGTGCAGTGCGTGGTCAATGCGTTGGTGGCCCAGCTGCCGTCGCAGTACCGGGGCGTGCGCTGGGAAACGGCGGTCTTCGCCGACAGCGAACCCAACGCCTTCGCCCTGCCCGGTGGCAAGGTCGGGGTGAACTCCGGCATCTTCACCGTGGCCAAGAACCAGGACCAGCTGGCGGCGGTGATCGGGCATGAGATCGGCCATGTCATCGCGCGCCACCACGAGGAACGCATCACCCGCCAGATGGGCGCGCAGACCGGGTTGTCGGTGGTCGGTGCACTGGCCGGCGCAGCCTATGGCGAAACCGCCGCCAGCGCGGTGAACCAGTTCGGCGGCATGGGCGCGCAGACCCTGTTCCTGCTGCCCGGTTCACGCACCCAGGAGAGCGAAGCCGACGTGGTCGGACAGAAGCTGATGGCGGAGGCAGGTTTCGACCCGGCGCAGGCGGTGAACCTGTGGCAGAACATGATGGCCGCCAGCGGTGGCCGCAGTCCGCAGTGGCTGTCGACCCATCCCGATCCGGCCAATCGCATCCGCGAACTGCAGCGCGATGCACCCGCCCTGCAAGGCGTGTTCCAACAGGCACAGGCGGCGGGACGCAAACCACGCTGTAGCTGAATATGCGTGAATTTGCTGTGATGCAGCACAGGAAACGATTTCTCACGTCGCTTAATTCTGATACGTTTGGCGGCTCAGATTTTTCTGACGTCCGTCATTGCTGCCGCTACGCGGTCCGAACGAGGTGAAAGATGATGCTCCGTAACCACAAGCAAGCCCTGCTGACCATGCTGATCGCGACTGCTGTCAGTGGCGCCGTGATCACCGATGTCGCCGCGCAGACACGTTCGGCCGATCGCTCCGACCAGCGTGAGCGTCGTGGCAGCAGCAAGGCCGCTGCGGCCGAAGTGCTGTACCCGAACGCGACCCGCAAAGAGCCGGGCATGAAGTCCTCGGCCAAGCTGGGCAAGCAGCTGCAGAAGCTGGTAGACAGCTACAACGAGCAGAAGTTCCCGGAGACGCTGACCGAAGCCACCGCGATCCTGGGTAACAGCGCCGCCAACGAATACGACAAGGCGCTTGCCGCCCAGCTCGCTTCGCAGGCCGCCTACCAGCAGGACGACGTTGCCGGTGCGAAGCGTTACCTGCAGCAGGTGCTCGACGCCAACGCGCTGGACAACAACAGCCACTTCCAGTCGATGCTGATGCTGGCCCAGCTGCAGCTGCAGGATGACGACAAGGCGGTGCAGGCGCAGGGCCTGACCCTGATCGACAAGTACTTCGCTGAAAGCGGTTCGAAGAAGGCCGAGGAACTGGTTTCCAAGGGCCAGGCGCTGTACCAGCTGGAGCGCTACCAGGAAGCGATCCCGGTGCTGAAGGAAGCGATCGCTGCCTCGCCCGAGCCGAAGGACCAGTGGAACCAGCTGCTGATGGCCGCCTACGCCGAAGCCGGCCAGACCGGTGAGGCCGTGAGTGCCGCCGAGGCCGTCGCCGCCAAGAACCCGAACGACAAGAAGGCGCAGCTCAACCTGGCCAACATGTACATGCAGGCCGACCAGATGGACAAGGCCGCCGGTGTCATGGACAAGCTGCGTGCGTCGGGCCAGTTGACCGACGAGCGCGAATACAAGCAGTTGTATTCGATCTACGCCAATACCGAGAACAAGGAAAAGGAAGTAATCTCGGTGATCAACGAAGGTCTCGAGAAGGGCATACTGAAGCCGGACCATCAGGTTTACCTGGCACTGGCCCAGTCCTACTACTACTCAGAACCGCAGCAGGTGGACAAGGCGATCGAGGCGTGGCAGAAGGCCGCTCCGCTGTCGCCCACCGGCGAAACCTACCTGAATCTGGCACGTGTCCTGCACAGTGAGGGCAAGATTCCCCAGGCCAAGGAAGCAGCGCGTCAGGCCAAGGCCAAGGGTGGCCTGAAGAACGCCGCGGATGCGGACAAAATCATCAACCTGAAGTAAGTAGGAATAACGCCTGAATGCCTGCGCGAAGCGTGCGCAGGCACTCAGGATTGGTATAAGCTTGGAGGTTCCTGCGGTGTCATGCACCGCTGATCAGGGATCCCGCCCCCCGGGTATCCCGGCCCCACAATCGAGCTCTTGGCGCATGACGGAACAACTAGTCTTTCACCGCTACGAAGAAACTGAAGAGAAGGGCCTGAGCTGGCCCCGCATCTTCGGCATCGCGTTTGTTATCGCACTGCATCTGGCTGCCTTCATGATGCTCCTCATTCCTGCCGTCGCCCCCAAGGCGGCTGCAGAGAAGGAGCGCAACGTGATGGTGACCATCGTCGATGCACCGCCGCCGCCGCCTCCGCCGCCGCCGCCGCCGCCGCCGGATGAGACGCCGCCGCCGCCGGTGAAGAACCTGTCGCCGCCGAAGCCGTCGCCGGTTCCGCCGCCGCCGCAGGCGCCGATCGTCGACGTGCCGGAACCGCGCCCGAACGATATCGTCACCCCGCCGTCGCCGCCCGCGCCGCCGGCACCGCCGACCTCCATCGAGGCCAGCGTCGATATCTCGTCCAAGAACATGAATCCCCCGCGTTACCCGCCGGCTGCATTCCGCGCTGGTATCCAGGGTGAAGTGATCCTGATCATCGATGTCGATGCCCAAGGCAACGTCACCAATGTCACGGTCGAGAAATCCAGCCGTAACCGCGACCTGGATCGCGCTGCAATGGAAGCTGCACGCAAGTGGCGCTTCAACGCAGCCGAGTCGGGCGGCAAGAAAGCCGCGGGCCGCGTACGCGTACCGGTCAATTTTGCTCTGAGCTGATGCATCGGGTGGCCGCAGGGCCACCCCGCTGATGGCTCTTATGATTAGCTACACCCTTCAACACCACACACAACAAAGGTAAGCGTCATGCTGCAGGAAATTTTCATCGCCGCTGCTGCCGGGGGCAACTCCAACGCCCTGTCGCAGATGGGCTTCGAGCACCTCATCCATGAAATGACCAGCCAGCCGGGCGACTTCGCAGTCTCCTGGGTGGTTCTGATCACCCTGATCGTGATGTCGGCCATGTCCTGGTACTGGACCGTCATCAACATCTTCCGCGCTACCCGCCTGAAGGCTGCTGCCGACAAGGTCACCAGCCTGTTCTGGGATACCCCGAACGCGCAGGACGCCATCCGTGCGATGGAAGAACAGCCGGCTTCGGAGCCCTTCTCGAAGATCGCCCTGGACGCCGCACAGGCTGCCGCCCACCACCAGCGTGCCGAAGGTGGCGCAACCGGTGGCCTGGGTGAAACCCTGAGCCGTTCGGAGTTCGTCGACCGCGCCCTGCGCCAGGCCGTGACCCGCGAAAGCAACAAGCTGCAGTCGGGCATGACCCTGCTGGCCACCGTCGGTGCAACCGCTCCGTTCGTCGGTCTGCTGGGTACCGTGTGGGGCATCTACGGCGCGCTGATCAAGATCGGTGCAACCGGTTCGGCCTCCATCGACGCCGTTGCCGGCCCGGTGGGTGAAGCGCTGATCATGACCGCGATCGGCCTGTTCGTGGCTATCCCGGCCGTGTTCGCGTTCAACTTCTTCAGCAAGATCAACAGCGCGACCATCAGCCGTTTCGATACCTTCGCGCACGACCTGCACGACTTCTTCGCTACCGGTTCGCGCGTCCGCTAAGGACGCGCTGTACCCGGCACGAAGGTAGTTCACACCGATCTAGACGGAGCCCGTTATGGCTTTCAGTAGTGGTAACAGCGGCGGCCCCATGGCCGACATCAACGTTACGCCCCTCGTGGACGTGATGCTGGTGCTGCTGATCATCTTCATCATCACGGCGCCTCTGATGTCCCACAAGGTCAAGGTCGAGCTGCCCGAAGCCAACCTGATCCAGAACCCGGACGATGCCAATGATCGTAAGGGTCCGATCACGCTGGCGGTCAAGGAAGACGGTTCGGTTTACTGGAACGACGAGGAAATCGATCGTGGGACGCTTGAGTCCCGCCTTTCCACCGCCGCCCAGCAGACGCCGCAGCCGCCGTTGAACCTGCGTGGTGACCGCACGACCAAGATGCGCGTCATCAATGAGCTGACCAAGGTCGCGCAGGAACAGGGCATGCTGGACGTCGGCTTCGTTGCGACCAAAGAGAAGGGGCAGTAAGCCATGGCATTCAGTTCTGGTGGTGGCAAAGGCCCCATGGCGGACATCAACGTCACGCCCCTCGTGGACGTGATGCTGGTGCTGCTGATCATCTTCATCGTGACCGCACCGATCATGACCTACCCCATCGCCGTGGATCTGCCGCAGCGCGTGCTCAACCCGCCCCCGGTGACGGTTGAACCGCCGCCGCCGGTCGAGTTGCGCGTCGATGCGAGCAACCAGGTGTTCTGGAACAACAGCCCGGTCGCCGTGGGCGAACTGCAGCAGCGGATGGAACAGGAGGTCCAGCGTGACCCGACGAACCAGCCGGAACTGCGGATCGACGCGAGCCCGGACTCGGAGTACGACGTGATGGCCAAGATCCTGGCCGCCTCGAAGAACGCCCAGATGAAGAAGATCGGTTTCGTACAGCAGTAAACGCTACACGCAGTCCGCACTCATGACGCGACTGGAAAACGCCCTCGGAAACGGGGGCGTTTTTTTATGTCCGCTGCCGAAGGGGTCAGACTCCTTTTCCGCAGGAAAAGGACTCTGACCCCGTCCGGCCCAGCCCGCGCCCGCGTATCATCCGGCGATGATTGCCTTCTTCGATGCGCTGCGACACTGGCTTGATGCCATTCCCCACCTCGGCACGTCGCTGGCGATTGCCTATGTGCTGTACCTGCTCGGGCTGATCGGCTGGATCATGCTGCAGAAACGCGAGCCGGTCGCCACGCTCAGCTGGATTCTTTCGCTGGCCGCGCTGCCGTACATCGGCCTCTTCATTTACTACCTGCTGGGTCCGCAGAAAGTAAAACGGCAACGCCTGCGCCGCGGCCGTTCGCGTACCGGCATGGAGCACTACAGCAGTGTCTGCCCGCCCGATGCGGACTGCACCGAACTGGCCGCCATCGGCCAGGCCACCACCGGCCTGGCACCCAGCAGCGCCACCGAAGTGGAATGGCTGGTGGATGGCGCGGCGACCTACGCCGCGCTGCTGGAGGCGATCGCCGAAGCGCGCGATCACGTGAACCTGGAGTACTACATCTTCGAACCGGACCACACCGGCACCGCCGTGCGCGATGCGCTGGTGGCCGCCGCGCAGCGTGGCGTACAGGTCCGGCTGCTGCTGGATGCCGTGGGCGCCGGCAACATCCGCGCGGCGTTCCTGAAGCCGCTGCTGGAGGCCGGCGGCGAAGCGGTGTGGTTCCATCCGCGGCAGCTGCTCAAGCCGTTCAAGCGGCCGTGGTTGAACCTGCGCACCCACCGCAAGCTGGTGGTCATCGATGGCCTGCAGGCCTTCACCGGTGGCATCAACATCACCGACGAAGAGAACGAGCAGCGCGACCCGAACGCCTACCGCGACCTGCACATGCGCCTGCGCGGGCATGTGGTGCGCAGCCTGCAGCTGGTCTTCATGGAAGACTGGCTGTACGCCAGCGGGCAGGAGGCCCAGCAGTTCGACCAGGCACGGCTGTGGCCACGTGAAACGCCGAGCCGCGACGACGGCAGCATCAACGCGCAGGTGCTGGTGTCCGGCCCGGATTCGGGCTGGGAGACCATCCATCGCCTGCACGTGGCCGCCATACACGAAGCCAAACACCGCGTGTGGCTGGTGACGCCCTACTTCGTGCCGGGCGAAGCGGCACGCATGGCGCTGACGTCGGCCGCGCTGGGCGGGCTGGAAGTGCGGCTGCTGGTGCCGAAGATGAGCGACTCCTGGTTCGTCACCCAGGCCGCGCGGTCCTACTTCGACGAGCTGCTGCAGGCGGGGGTGAAGATCTACGAATACGGCCCGCGCATGCTGCACACCAAGGCCTTCATCGCCGACGACGAGGTCTGCATCGTCGGCACGGCGAACTTCGACCATCGCAGTTTCCGGCTCAACTTCGAACTGTCCATGCTGCTGCGGGACAAAGACCGCGTGGCCGAGCTGGCCGGCATCCTGGACCATGAGTTCGACAGCGCCACCCGCGTCCACAACGAACGCAACCGCGGCCTGTGGCGGCACCGCCTGCCTGAAGCCTTCGCCCGGCTGGCCTCGCCGCTGTTGTGACAGCGGCGCTACACTGCGCGCTTCTGTCACCGTCCTGCCTGCCGTCATGACCCGCCTCAGCGTCAACGTCAACAAGATCGCCGTGCTGCGCAACTCGCGCGGTGGCCACGACCCCGATGTGCTGCGCGCCGCGCAGGCCTGCCTGGACGCCGGTGCACACGGCATCACCGTGCACCCGCGCCCGGACCGCCGCCACATCACCGCCGAAGACGTGCACGCGCTGTCCGCGCTGACCACGGCGCGCGGGGTCGAGTTCAACATCGAAGGCAACCCGTTCGCCCCGCCGCGCGAGGGCTACCCGGGCCTGCTGCCGCTGTGCGAAGCCACGCGTCCCGCACAGGCCACGCTGGTGCCCGATGGCGACGGCCAGCTGACGTCCGACCATGGCTTCGACTTCGCAGCCGACAGCGAGCGCCTGCGTCCGCTGGTGGCCGCGCTGAAGGCGATGGGCTGCCGCGTCAGCCTGTTCGTGGACGCCGGCAACCCGCTGCTGGAACGCGCGGCCGAGGTCGGTGCCGACCGCGTCGAGCTGTACACCGGCCCGTTTGCGGAAGCCCACGCCGCCGGCGACGCCACGGCGATGCTGGCGCTGTTCGCCACCGCCGCGCGCCGCGCACAGTCGGTTGGCCTGGGAGTCAATGCCGGCCATGACCTGTCGCAGGCCAACCTGCGTGACTTCCTGAGCCACGTACCTGACGTGCTGGAAGTCTCGATCGGCCACGCCCTGATCAGCGAAGCCCTGTACGACGGCCTGGACGCCACGGTAAAGGCCTACCTGGCCCGCCTCTAAGCCGGTAGTGACGGCCGCTGGCCGTCAACCCACCCCGGTAGTGGCGGCCGCTGGCCGTCAACCCCCTCCGGTGGGTGACGACCGCTGGCCGTCATGATCCCCACCGTCGCACCCCCTGAGACCCCCATCCCCTACCCTCCGCTGCGCATCGCGTGGCGTGTAATGTCCTGCGCGCTGTCCCGACATGACCCTATGTCCTGTGGATAACCATGGGGGCAAGCCAAACCCCCATCCCCCTCCACGCCTACAGCCATCTGAATTCCAGCACATTGCATACGCTGTGGTTAGCAATAATACTAATCACACTTCCAGCAGAAGATTCCCATGGGTCGCCCCGATTCCATTCCCCACGTCGCCATCAAAGGTCGCGGCAGCACCACCCACCTCCCCGGCCGTTTCGAAAGCACGGTCAGCGAAGCGGTGGACGATGGCTGGGAAGCCGAAGAAAGCGAAGAATTCCTGGCGCCGCGCCTGCGCACCGAAGTGCGCGCCGAAACCGCCCGCAGCATCATCAGCCGCAACAACTCGCCGGACGTTGGCTTCAGCCAATCGGTGAACCCGTATCGCGGCTGCGAACATGGCTGCTCGTACTGCTTCGCCCGGCCCTCGCACGCCTACCTGAACCTGTCGCCCGGGCTGGACTTCGAGACCAAGCTGTTTGCCAAGACCAATGCCGCGCAGCTGCTGCGCAAGGAACTTTCAAAACCCGGCTACGTGCCACAACCCATAGCGCTGGGCATCAACACCGATTCCTACCAGCCGATCGAACGCAAGTTCAAACTGACCCGCCAGCTGATCGAAGTGATGCTGGAAACCCGCCACCCGTTCTCGCTGATCACCAAGAACGCGCTGGTCGAGCGCGACATCGACCTGCTGGCGCCGCTGGCCGAACAGAACCTGGTCAGCGTGCACTTCTCGGTGACCTCGTTGGACCCGCACCTGTCTTCGAAACTCGAACCCCGCGCCGCCGCACCGCATGCACGCCTGCGCGCGATGCGCCGGCTGCACGATGCCGGCATCCCGGTCGGGGTGATGGTGGCGCCGGTGATTCCGTGGATCAACGATGCCGAACTGGAGGCCGTACTGGAAGCCGCGCGCGACGCCGGCGCATCGAGTGCCGGCTATGTGCTGCTGCGCCTGCCACTGGAAGTGGCGCCGCTGTTCCGCGACTGGTTGGACACACATTACCCGGACCGCGCCACGCACGTGATGAGCACCATCAACCAGCTGCGCGGCGGCAAGGACTACGACAGCCAGTTCGGCACCCGCATGCGCGGCCAGGGTGTTTATGCGGACCTGTTGGCGAACCGCTTCAAGCTGGCGCGCAGGCGGCTGGGATTCGATGCGCAGAACAGCCACTGGCCGAAGCTGGATTGCACGAAGTTCGAGCGGCCGGCGCCGCCGAAGGCGGACTCGCCGCAGGGGTCGTTGTTTTAGCAAACCGGTGGTGGTCACGGCGCACTCAGTTCGCAACTTTTCTCATGGACGCAGGTGCACACGGCTGTGCACGATGACCGTGCTGGTGCCGAACGTGCCAGCCGGGATTGGCGTCCCGACACTACGCATCACTCATTGCCTCTGTTGTAGCCCTCGGGCACGGCGGAGAATGCACTGCACTGCCGGTCATACGGCGGGCGGTGCGCGGGGATCCCGATCCGCCGGTTAATGAGTGTCGCGTAGTCCGGTACGCCAACCCGCATCGCCCGCCACCTTGCGCCCTGGCGCAGGTGGCCCATGCCATGCGAGGTCTTTCGATGTCCATGCAGCCCATGCACGTGTCCTTCTTCGCGACCTCCAGGTCGTTCCGATGAAGGCCGGTCGCGCCACGCTGTCCTATGCGGAGATGGAAGCAGCAGGTCACTTCGACCGGCCATCCACGCCGCAGGCGGTGATTGAGTATTTGAACGCGTGCATTGCCGAAAGCGAAGGTGATGCGGCGATCTTCGGCGAGGCCCTCGCCTATGTTGCTGGCGATGCAGGACTGCGTGCCATCGCCTGCGAATGCAGGCTGCCTGTCGAGGTGGTGCGTCGCCAGTTGTACGGCAGACGCACGTTGACCCTGCGCACGATGATGGGCGCGCTGCGCGCGTTGGGATTGGCGCTGCGGGTGGACGCTGTCGACGGCATGCAGCCGGCGGACTGAACCTGCAGCGGGCGGAACCTCGGGTCGCGTGTGAAGTTCCGTCGCGATTACACTTTGCGATTCCTCCTTTGGAGTGCAGGGATGCGCTTGCTGCCCCTTGTCGTGCTGTTGCTGGTCGCCAACGTCGCGTCGGCCTATGACCCGCCGAGCGTCGTGCACTACACGATTCACGGCACTACCGACCGCGAGCTGGGCAGCGCGATGCGCTCGCTGGGGCCGGCCGATCCCACGGGAAGGCGTTATCCGGGGCGTGCCGACTGGAACGTGTCGTGGACGTATCGGTGGCAGTCGCAGGGCAACCGTTGCTCGCTCACTACGCCGTCTGTTCAATTGAAGGGCACGATCACCCTGCCCCGCTGGGAAGATCGCGACCGTGCGGATCCTGAGCTGCAGCAGCGATGGGACCGCTTCCTGGCCGCGTTGACCGTGCACGAGCAGGGCCATTTCCAGTTTGGCGTGGCCGCTGCCGATGAACTCCGCCGGCAGTTCGTCAGCCTGAAATCGAACAAGGGCTGTGCGCCGCTGGAGGCGGAGGTGGACAGGCTGGGACGTTCGATTGTCGAGGAGTATCAGCAGCGCGACCGGCAGTACGATGTGGAAACCTCGCATGGTCTGACCCAGGATGCGTTCCTCTGAGGGTCACCCACCGAGACGGGCGGTGAGGAGGGTAGCGCCGAGCCACGCTCGGCGAGCGCAGCGGTCTGGCCGTCAGGGGAGGTCGGCATGGGGTCAGAGCCCTTTCGCTGCGCGAAAGGGATCCGACCCCTGGCACGGGCCCCGGCGGTGAGGTGAGCGATTTCTGAAAGGCAGTTCGCGTCGTGTCGCGGAAGATAGGCGCCGTGCAGAGGCAACGCCAATCAATATCGACTCCATCAATCGAATTGGGGACGCACCGCCGCACGGAAGACCCGCCCATGAGCAGGATGCTCGCTGCCAGCATCCTCATCTCCCCGGGCGTCGCTGCACATGTCGGCCAAGGGAAAGGTGGACACGTGTGCGTTCAGCGCCCGGGGAAATGGGGACCTTAGCCGCCGTAGAGCTTCTGCGCGGACTGGAACAGGATCCAGCTGGTGGCGATGACCTTGTCCCCGCCCTGCGGACGATTGCCGCGATGGGTATGGGTGAAGGCGGTCGGCGCGATCAGCAGGCTGCCGGTGCGCGGCGCGACCTTGCGCTGCTGGAAATGAAACTCGGTCTCACCCTCTTCGAATTCATCGTTGAGGTACAGCGTCCACAGCAGGTGGCGATGCAGGGTTTCCGCCTTCTCGTCCTTCGGATACAGCTCGCAATGCCAGTAGGGGTAGCCGCCCTCGCCTGCTGCGTACCATTGCAGGTTGATCGCGCCCGGACGCAGGCACGTGCGCGCAAGATCCGACAGCGCGGCCGGGCTCATGTCGGGGAAATCTTCTGCCACGAGGCGCTTGGGCTGGCCGTTGCTGTCTTGGATCTGCAACATCAGCGGCGCGATCAGAGCCTGTGGATAACGGCGTAGATAACTCAGCAGCCCGTTGAAAACGGCCTGTTGCAGGACGTTTTCAACATCAGCCCAATCAGAAAGCCCGCTGATCCGCAGATCCTTGCTGCGCTTGAGTTCCGGGAACACACCACTGCCTACCGCACCCGGTTGCAGGCGGTCACTTGCGCGCAATCGCGCCACGATCGCCGCACACACATCGGCGGGCACGGCGTTGTGGATCACTTCAATGAAATCAACCGGGTCCTGCGTGTGCATGCCTGCATCCTTCGCCAGCGGGCCCTTGATGGTGCCCACTGGCGCGGGGGTTGTCACGCCACCGACATGTGCGGCGGCGTGCCCGACGGCCAGGCGATCACGCCCGCCTGCTGCTCAGTCTGCGGAGGCGTCGTGCTGCTGGTGGTACTTCACCGCGGCGGCCACTTCATCGCGCGAACCGAGGAACACCGGCACGCGCTGGTGCAGCTGGTCCGGCTGGATATCCAGGATCCGCGCGCGGCCGGTCGACGCGGCGCCGCCGGCCTGTTCCACCAGCAGGCCCATCGGGTTGGCTTCGTACATCAGGCGCAGCTTGCCGGCCTTGGACGGGTCCTTCTTGTCCCACGGGTAGATGAAGATGCCACCGCGGGTCAGGATGCGATGCACGTCGGCCACCATGCTGGCGATCCAGCGCATGTTGAAGTCCTTGCCGCGCGTGCCTTCCTTGCCTTCCAGCAGATCGGCCACGTAGGCCTGCATCGGGGCTTCCCAATGCCGCTGGTTGGACATGTTGATCGCGAACTCCTGGGTGGCCGTCGGGATCTGCATGTCCTGGGTGGTCAGCACGAATTCGCCGGTTTCACGGTCCAGGGTGAACGCATGGGTGCCATGGCCGACGGTCAGCACCATCTGCGTGCTGGGACCGTAGATGCAGTAACCGGCGGCGATCTGCGCCGTACCGGGCTGCAGGAAGCTGTCATCGCCGGGCAACTCGACGCCCTTCGGGCAGCGCAGCACGGAGAAGATGGTGCCCACCGACACGTTCACGTCGATGTTGGAACTGCCATCGAGGGGATCAAACAGCAGCAGGAAATCACCGCGCGGGTAGATGTCCGGCACCGGCTGCGAGTGGTCCATTTCTTCCGATGCGCAGGCGGCCAGGTGGCCACCCCAGGCGTTGGCTTCCAGCAGGATCTCGTTGCTGATCACATCCAGCTTCTTCTGCGCCTCGCCCTGCACGTTGCCGGTACCGGCTTCGCCCAGCACGCCGCCGAGGGCGCCCTTGCTGACGGCGATGGAGATGTTGGTGCAGGCACGCCCGACCACGGCGATCAGCTGGCGCAGGTCGGCATTGATGCGGCCGGCATGCTGTTCCTGGATGAGATACCGGGTCAACGACGTACGGGACATGGACAGGGCTCGAGCGACGGAAAGATGCGCCTATTGTCGCCGCCCGGATGCAAAAAGGGGACGGAGGGGATTATTAATCCCCTCCGTCCCCTTTTTGGTGTTGCATCAGGCCTTGGCGACGTTGGCCACGGCCTGGGCGACGTAGTCCAGGTTGCTCTGGCTCAGCGCGGCCACGCAGATGCGGCCGGTGCCGACGGCATAGATGCCGTAGTCATCGCGCAGCTTTTCCACCTGCACCCGGCTCAGGCCGGAGTAGGAGAACATGCCGGCCTGGTCGTTGATGAAGGCGAATTCCGGCGCGCCCAGGGCGGCCAGACGGTCCACCAGCCCATGACGCAGGGCGTGGATGCGCTCGCGCATCTCGGTCAGTTCGGCTTCCCACAGCGTGCGCAGTTCCGGGCTGTTCAACACGCCGGCCACCAGCGCGGCACCGTGGTTGGACGGGCTGGAGTAGATCGTGCGGATGATCCGCTTGATCTGCGACTGCACGGCCTTGGCTTCGGTGGCGTTGGGGGCGACGATCGACAGCGCACCCACGCGTTCGCCATACAGCGAGAACGACTTGGAGTACGAGTTGGCGACCACGAAGCTGTCGATGCCGGCTTCGGCGATGATGCGCACGGCGGCGCCATCCTGCTCGATGCCCTTGTCGAAGCCCTGGTAGGCCATGTCGATGAACGGGAACAGCTGCTGTTCCTTCAGGACCTCAGCCACCTGCTTCCACTGGTCCACGGTCAGGTCGGCACCGGTGGGGTTGTGGCAGCACGCGTGCAGCAGCACCACGGTGCCCGGCTGCAGCTTCTGCAGGTCGGCCAGCATCGCGGGGAAGTCCACGCCGTGGGTCTGTGCGTCGAAGTAGCTGTATTCCACCACGTCGAAGCCGGCCGCACCGAACACGGCGCGGTGGTTTTCCCAGCTCGGGTTGCTGATGGCGATGGTGGCGTGCGGCAGCAGCTTGTTCAGCAGTTCGGCGCCGACGCGCAGCGCACCGCTGCCGCCCACGGTCTGGGTGGTGGCCACGCGGCCAGCGGCCAGCAGCGGCGAATCCTTGCCGAACACCAGCTCACGGGTGGCCTGGGTGTAGGCCGGCAGTCCATCGATGGGCAGGTAGCCGCGCGGTTTGGCTTCGGTGGCGAGCTGCTGCTCGATCTGCTTGACGGCGCGAAGCAGCGGAATGCGGCCGCTTTCGTCGTAGTAGATGCCCACACCCAGGTTGACCTTGGTCGGACGGCTGTCGGCGTTGTACGCCTCGGTCAGGCCCAGGATCGGGTCACCGGGGACCAGTTCCACGTTTGCAAAGAAGGACACGGCGGTACTCATTCGATAAGGGGGAGGAAGAAAGCACGCAGCAGCGCCACCACCGTGGGGCAGTGACGACGTCATCGTAACAAAGCGTGCCGGTGGCGCGGCATTCCTCATCACCTCCTGGCCGGTACCATGGGCCGTTCATGCTTGTGGCTGAACCTGAATGATGAACCTGCTCCCGGCGCGTTGCCGCCTGTCCGTTGCCTGTGCCCTGCTGCTGCCCACCCTCGCCTTCGCCCAGGACCCGCCGGCGCGTACCCTGCCGGCAGTGGACGTGGAGGCCGCCCGGGTGCCCGGGGTGGATCCGTTCGCACTGCCGGCCAGTCTGGACACGGTCTGGATAGACGACGACCGCAGTGGTCCGCAGGCGCAGCTGTCCGAGGCACTGGGCGGGATTCCCGGCGTGCTGGCCCGTGACCGGCAGAACCTGGCGCAGGACACCCAGCTGTCGATCCGTGGCTTCGGTGCGCGCTCCACCTTCGGCGTGCGCGGCGTGCGCGTGCTGGTGGACGGGGTACCGGCGACCATGCCCGATGGCCAGGGCCAGCTTTCGCACCCCAGCCTGCTCGGCGCGGAGCGCATCGACGTGCTGCGTGGGCCGTTCTCGGCGCTGTACGGCAACTCCTCCGGTGGGGTGCTGCAGGTGCATACCGCGCAGGGCCGCGAAGGCGATCCGTGGCGGCTGCGACTCAATGCCGGTGCCGACAACACGCTGAGCGTGGGCGCCCACCTGCGCGGCGTGCAGGGCCCGGTGGACTACAACATCGCCGCCAACCACTTCCGTACCGATGGCTGGCGCGACCACAGCGCGGCCCGCCGGGAATCGCTGAATGCACGGCTGGGCACGGCCGTGGGCGAGGACCGGCTGGAGCTGCTGGTGAACTACCTGGATGCGCCGGACGCGCAGGATCCGCTCGGCCTGACCCGCGCCCAGGTGGCCGCCGATCCGCGCCAAGCCACCGCGGTGGCGCATCAGTACAACACCCGTAAATCGGTCCGGCAGTCGCAGGCCGGGCTGGTCTACAGCGGCCAGCGCGACGATCACCGCTTCCGCCTGACCGGCTACGCCGGCCAACGCGAGGTGACCCAGTTCCTGGCCATCCCGCCGGGCCCGCAGGCCAATCCGCTGCATGCCGGCGGGGTGATCGGACTGGATGGCGATTTCGGCGGGCTGGACGCGCGCTGGGGCTGGAACGGTGAGCTGGCCGGGCGCGCGCTGGACGTTACCGCCGGGGTCAATGCCGACCGCCAGCGCCAGCACCGCACCGGCCACGAGAACTTCGTCGGCGACCAGCTGGGCGTGCGCGGCCGGCTGCGCCGTGACCAGCGCGACACGGTGTCCAACGTCGACCAGTTCGTGCAGGCCTGGTGGCAGTGGAGCCCGCGCTGGTCGTTGCTGGCCGGCGCGCGCCACAGCAGCGTGCGCTTCCGGTCGGAAGACCACTACATCGTCGGCCGCAACCCCGACGACAGCGGCAGCCGCCGCTACCAGGCCACCACGCCGGTGGCCGGGGTCAGTTTCGAGGTGAACCCGCAATGGCGGCTGCACGCCGCGGTCGGCCGTGGCTTTGAAACCCCCACCTTCAACGAACTCGGCTACCGCGCCGATGGCCAGGCCGGGCTGGCGCTGGACCTGTCCGCCGCCCGCAGCCGCAATGTGGAAATCGGCAGCAAATGGCAGGCGCAGGACGGTCGCCGGCTGGACGTAAGCCTGTTCCGCGCCAATACCGACGATGAGCTGGCCGTGGCCAGCAATACCAATGGCCGCAGTACCTACCGCAACATCGGCCGGACCCGTCGCCAGGGCGCCGAGCTGTCATGGCACCAGCCGCTGGCGCAGGACCTGGAATTGCAGGTGGCCTGGACCTGGCTGCAGGCCGAAGTGCGCAGCGCCTACCTGGCCTGCGCCGGCAGCGGCTGCGCGGTGCCGGATACGCCGGTTGCCGCCGGCAGCCGCTTGCCCGGCGTCCCGCGCCAGCAGGCCTTCGCACGGCTGGAATGGCAGCCGCGCGACTGGCAGTGGGCGGCTGAAGTGACCGGCAGCAGCGACACGGTGGTCAACGACCTGGCCACCGAACGCGCCCCGGGCTATGCCGTGATGAACGTGGAAGCTGCCCGTCGCTGGACCCTGCGCGGCGGCGACCTGCGCGTGTTCGCCCGTGTGGACAACCTGCTGGACCAGGATTACATCGGCTCGGTGATCGTCAACGACGGCAACGGCCGCTACTACGAACCCGGCCCGGACCGCCGCGGCAGCCTGGGCGTGCAGTGGTCCTGGCGCTGACGACAACCGGACGGTAGTGACGGCCGCTGGCCGTCAGCCACCACAGCCCGGTAGTGACGGCCGCTGGCCGTCAGCCACCACAGCCCGGTAGTGACGGCCGCTGGCCGTCACCCCACCCCCTCAATCCGGCGCCTTCGCCGGCACGAACGGTGACGTCGGATCACTCGCCGGGAAGGTCTCCTCCAGCGCCTGATCCTGGTTGTCACTGGCGTGCTGCTTGCGCTCGCGGCGCTTGAGCGGGCTTTCCTGGCCACCGCGGTGACGGTCGCCGCAGTCCTTGCGGTCCTGCGCGGCCTGGTCGCTGACATGCCGCACCGGCAGGTGCTCGTCCGCGGTGGCTGCCGTGTCCGCGTCGACGAACGGCGCGCCGGTGCCGCGGTCTTCGGCATCCATGTTGTCGTGCTTGCCGTGCTGCTCGCCGGGCACGGGGGGCGTGGCTTGGCGCAGTGGATCGCGCGAGGTGTCTCTATTCATGGCGGCTCTCCTCGATGAGGCCCTACTAGAGTCCTTCAGAGGTAAAGCCACTGCGAATCCCGCGTCATGAACACATCGATCACGACTGGATAACGGCGCCGTGGTTACATCTGGCCGCCCGCCCTGCAAGCAGGAGCCGCGCCATGAACCGCCCGGAACGTCCCGCGCCTTCGGTCTTCAATGCCCGGCGCGACCCGCTGGCCGGCAGCCCGGCCCAACGCCGCGCCCGCCGCCACCAGCGCGAAGACCCGCAGGCCGTCGCGCAGGATTACCTGCAGTACATGCTGAACGACTACGACGACCGGCGTCGGCAGGCCCACCGCAGCTGGCGCGACCTGTGCCCGGCGTATGCCTTCGCCCTGACCACCCATGCAGCGAACTGGCCACGCGGCGGCGGCGAAGACACCGAAGGCGAACTGGCCGCGCAGTGGGAGCTGATGCGCGGCGAGTCGCGGCTGCGCTGGCCCAAGGCCCGCGAAGTCGTCGAAGACGCCTGGCTGGCGCTGGACCACATGCCTGCCTCGGCCGTGCGCCCGCTGCTGCAGTGAGCTGTGAAAGGGGTCAGAGTCCGGGGTCAGAGTCCTTTTCCGGGAAAACGACTCTGACCCCAGACTCTGACCCCTTCTTGAGTTGGAGGACACGGGCGTTTCACGCGCGCGCGCTGAAGCTGGGGTTTCCTTGACACCGTACGGTGCGTCCCATGGCCCGTCCCATCTGGACCGGTACCCTTTCCTTCGGCCTGCTCAACGTGCCGGTCTCGCTGATGTCCGGCGAGCGCAGGACCGACCTGCAGTTCCGCATGCTCGATTCGCGCGACAAGAAACCGATCCGCTTCGAACGGGTCAATGCCGATACCGGCGAAGAAGTGCCGTGGAAGGACATCGTCAAAGCCTTCGAGTACGACAAGGGCAGCTATGTCGTGCTGGAAGAAGGTGACATCAAATCCGCGGCGCCGGAAAGCCATGAAACCGTCGAGGTGGAAAGCTTCGTCGACGCCGCGCAGATCGATCCGCGCTACTTCGAAAAACCCTACCTGCTGATCCCCGGCAAGAAGGCCGAAAAAGGCTACGTGCTGCTGCGCGAGACCCTGCGCAGCACCGGCAAGGTCGGCATCGCCAAGGTGGTGGTGCGCACCCGCGAGTACCTGTGTGCGGTGATGCCCAACGACGATGCGCTGGTGCTGATGATCCTGCGCTACCCGCAGGAACTGGTCGACCCGGCCGACTACAAGCTGCCTTCCGGAAAGGTGTCCGACTACCGCATCAGCAGCAAGGAAACGGCGATGGCCGAGCAGCTGATCGAATCGATGGCCGGCGACTGGGATCCAACCCAGTACCACGATGAATTCCGCGAGCGGCTGCAGGGCGTGCTGACCAAGCGCATCAAGGAAGACGGCGGCACCACCACGGTGGAAGACGAGCCCGCCCCGCGCGAAGACGCCAGCACCAACGTGGTGGACTTCATGTCGCTGCTGCAGAAGAGCCTGGATGCCAACAAACGCACGCCGGCCAAGAAGACCGCCACCAAGGCGGTGGTCAAGAAGGCGGCGACGAAAAAGGCCAGCAAGGCGCCGGCCAAAGCGGCCGCAAAGAAGACCCCTGCCAAGGCGACCAGCAAGCCGGCGAAGAAGGCCGCGCCACGCCGCAAGGCGGGCTGATCCATGTCCCTGCACCAGTACCGCCGCAAGCGCCGGCTGGGCGCCGCCGAAGGCAGCACGCCCGAGCCGGATGACCAGGCCGGGCGCGGCCGGCCGGCGCGCCGGCCGATCTTCGTCGTGCAACTGCACCACGCCAGCAGCCGCCATTACGATTTCCGGCTGGAAATGGATGGCGTGCTGAAGAGCTGGGCGGTGCCGAAGGGGCCGTCGCTGCGGGTTGGCGAGAAGCGCCTGGCGGTGGAGGTGGAAGACCATCCGTTGTCTTATGCGACCTTCGAGGGCGACATTCCAAAGGGGCACTACGGGGCTGGCCACGTGGATGTCTATGACCACGGAAACTGGGCCATCGACGGCGATCCGCTGGAAGCGCTGGCGGCGGGGAAGCTCGACTTCGTGCTGCACGGGCAGCGCCTGCGCGGTGGCTGGAAGCTGGTACGCACCAACCTGAAAGGACGCCAGGTGCAATGGCTGCTGATCAAGCGCGACGATGCCCATGCCACGGACGCAGAGGCCGACGACCTGCTGGAGACCCCGCCTGCGACGTCGACCACCGCCACCCGATCACGCAAGGCCTCGCCGTCGACGAAAGCGCCGTCGAAGGCCTCGCCGTCGAAGAACACGCTGTCTAAGAGCACGCCTGCGGCGGCACCGCGCGGGCGCAAGGCCGACGCGCGCTGGCACAAGCGCGCGCTGGCGCTGCCCGATGCCCGCGATACGCCGTATCCACACACCTACGCGCCGCAGCTCACCGATCACCGCGAGAGCGCCCCCGACGGCGAGCGCTGGCTGCATGAGATCAAATGGGACGGCTACCGGCTGCTCGCCGACCTGCACGATGGCGCGGTGACGCTGCGTTCGCGCAACGGACTGGACTGGAGCGGTGATTTCCCCGAAGTGAGCGCCGCCATCGCCGCGCTGCCGGTCAAGGATGCACGGCTGGATGGCGAACTGGTGGTGCTCGATGCTGACGGCCGCAGTGATTTCGCCGCGCTGCAACGGGTGATCGATGGCAGTTCGAAACAACCCTTGCGCTACGTGGTGTTCGATCTGCCGGGCGTGGCCGGCGTGGACATCAGCCGCGCGCCACTGCTGGAGCGCAAGACGCTGCTGAAGGCGTTGATCGGAAATGTACCGGGCACGCTGGCCTACAGTGACCACGTGGTCGACCACGGCCCGGAGGTGTTCACTGCCAGCGGCAAGGCCGGCTTCGAGGGCATCATCAGCAAGCAGGTGGATGCGCCTTATGCGAACGGCCGCGCGCGCAGCTGGGTGAAGATCAAGCACGAAGAAACCGACGAGTTCCTCGTGGTCGGTTACACCGCACCGAAGGGCTCACGGCAGGGCTTCGGTTCGCTGCTGATGGCCACGCCGGATAAGGGCGGCCTGCGCTACGTCGGTCGCGTGGGCACCGGCTTCGATGATGCGAAGCTGCGCGCGATGAGCGACTCGCTGGGCAAGCTGGCTACCGCGAAGGCGGCGGTCGAGCTGCCGGCGCACGTGCCGTTCCGCGCCGCCAGCGTGCACTGGGTGAAGCCTACGCTGGTGGCCGAAGTGGCCTTCCGCGGCTGGGGCAAGGAGGGACTGCTGCGCCAGGCCAGTTTCAAACGGCTGCGCACCGACAAGACCGCGCCCGACCTGCAGCCCGACCGCGCGCAGCCCGCTGCTGCGGTGAAAGGCAAGGAGCCGGACCTGCGCATCACCCATCCCGAGCGCGTGGTCTACCCGCAGAAGAAGATCCGCAAGGGCGAGGTGGCCGAGTACTACCGCGAAATGGCGGCGTGGATCCTGCCGGAAATCAGCGGCCGGCCACTGTCGCTGCTGCGTTGCCCGCAGGGCGTAGGCAAGCCCTGTTTCTTCCAGAAGCACCATGGACAGGGCCTGGGCGATGCCGTGCGCGCGGTGCCGTTGGAACAGAAGAGCGGCACCGAAGACTACGTCTACATCGACGATGTGGACGGGCTGCTGCAGCTGGTGCAGATGAACACCCTGGAGCTGCATCCCTGGGGCGCGACGGTGGCCGACCCGGAGCACCCGGACCGGCTGGTGTTCGACCTGGATCCCGGCGACGGCGTGACCTGGACACAGATCAAGGCGGCCGCGCGTGACATCCGCGCGCGGCTGCAGGAAACCGGGCTGGAAAGCTTCGTGCGGCTGTCCGGCGGCAAGGGCCTGCACGTGGTGGTGCCGTTGCAGCCGAAGGCCGACTGGGAGCAGGCCAAGGCGTTCTGCGAAGCTTTCGCGCAGGCGCTGGCGCAGCACGCGCCGGACCGCTACGTGGCCACCATGAGCAAGGCCAAGCGCAACGGAGTGATCTTCATCGACTGGCTGCGCAATGCACGCGGCGCCACCAGCGTGTGTTCGTGGTCGTTGCGGGCGCGGGAAAGTGCAGGCGTGGCGGTGCCGCTGCGCTGGGAAGAACTCGGCCGCGTTGCGGCGGCCGATGCGTTTCCGCTGGACAAGGCACTGGCACGGGCCAAGCGCCTGAAGGGTGATCCCTGGGAGGGGATCACCACGTTGAAGCAGGTGTTGCCGACGCTGTAACGGTGACGACCAACGGTCGTCACCCACCGACAGCAGTCACCCACCGACAGCAGTCACCCACCGACAGCAGTCACTCACCGACGGCCGATCAGAAATCGGCGCGGATGCCGAGGCTGACGCGGCGACCGGAGAACTCGTACTGGGTCGGGAAGGACTTATCGATCGTGTAGCCGGAGGTCTCTTCGTCGAACAGGTTGATCGCATCCAGGCTCAGCTTCCAGGTGTCGTTCAGACGGAAGCCGATCGACGCATCAGTCTGGCCGTAGGCATCGCGGTACACCGGGTACAGGTTGAGGTGGATGTACTCCACGTACTTGTCCTTGTAGTTGTAGGACACGCGCGCGTCGAAGCGATCGTTCTCGTAGTACAGGGTGAAGTTGTACGCCTTCTCGGCCAAGCCTTCCGGCGGGGTCGGGATATCCAGGTCCGATGCGCCGGTCAGTGAGTTGTCCAGCTGCGTGTAGTTGGCATTGATGCCCCAGCCTTCCAGCGCCGGATGCAGCATCGACAGCGGCAGCTGCGCGACCAGTTCCACGCCGGTGACCTTGTAGGAACCATCAGCGTTGACCGGTTGGTAGACCTCGAAGTCGTAGTAGCCGTCCAGCGAGCCGTTGGCGTTGAGCTTCTCCACGTTCGGCACGATGCCGGTCAGCGACTGCCGCACCACGCCGTCGATCTTCTTGGAGAAGTAGGAGGCCGACAGCAGGCCGCCGTTCTCCAGGTACTGCTCCAGGCCGATTTCCCACTGTTTGGCGGTGGTCGGCTTCAGCGCCGGGTTGCCGTCCATGAAGCGGAAGCTGGACCAGCTGACGGTGCGGCGGTAGGCGATGTCGGTCAGCGACGGACGCATCAACGTTTCCGATGCGGCCGCGCGCAGCACCAGGCCATCGGCGATTTCGGCGGTCATGTTGAAGCTGGGCAGCAGGTCGCTGTAGTCACCGCTGCTGGAAATCGGCGTGGGCGTGTAACCGCTGCTGCCATCGGCGTTCTGCACCGGGTGGAAGCCGGCCGAATCGACCTTTGTGTCGATCGAACGCACGCCCAGGTTGGCGTACACCGGTACCGTGCCGATATCGAAGTAGAAATCGGTCATGGCATACAGCGCCAGGGTCTTTTCATCGACCTGGTAGAACTGGCCGTTGTCCAGCGGGGTAGTGAAACCCGCATAGCGGAACGTGTTGCGCGCGTAGCTGTTGGACACCTGCTGCCAGTCCAGATTGCTCGGCTGGTAGCCGCCACCGGGCACGATGTCGCTGATCCAGCCGGGATTGCTGTCTGCCAGCGTGCGGGTGTTCACCCATGCCGCGCTGCCGGCCGTCGGGCCCTGGATCTTGGTGTTGCCGAACGCGCGGTCCTTGGATTTGTCGGTGTAGCGCGCACCGAACTTGACGCTGGTCAGCGCCGGGAAGAACGCCAGTTCCATCGACCGGCGGAAGTCCAGCTGCGCGGCGTACTTGTCGTCCTTCACGTGCTCCACTTCGGTCTCGTAGGCTTCGAACAGGTACTTCTCCGGCGAGTTGTACATGTCAAACCCGTTGGACGCCGCACTGGCCAGGGTCTCGCCGCCGTTGGCGGTCCAGCGCGTGCGCGACGGGGCGTAGGCCACGTGCTTGAGGTTGGCGTAGTCCGAATCGCGGCGTGCGCCGGAGTAGCCGACCAGCGCATCGATGTCCCAGCCGCCCACGGTCCAGTCCAGCTTGGTGCTGAACTGCCGGTAGTCGGTGTTGGCGAAGCGTTCCTTGCTCAGGATTTCATGCTGGGTGGCGGTGTAGGACACATCGCGCAGGACCACCATGCCATAGCGCGACAACGTGTCGGCGTCGTAGTCGTGGATGGTGTCCAGGGTGCTGCGGCTGGATGCCGAATAGGCCGCCGCATCGTATTCGTCCTCGTGGGTGTCGTAGCCACCGAACATCGCATCGAAGCTCAGCGAGAACGCGTCGCTCGGCTTGAACTGCAGCGATGCGGTCGCGCCCCACTGGTCCTGCTCGTTGAGGTAGATGCGGTCGCCGACCTTGTCCTGGAAGATGATCCGGTTGGTCTCGTCCTTGTCCATGCGGTTGCCGACGACGATGCCGGCATCGCGCGCCAGCACCGCAGCCGCCTGTGCACCGCGGCTGCCGGACGCTTCCAGGAAGCGGCCCATCGGACGGAAGTTGATGCCGGAATTAGAATCGGTGCGGTTGGTCCGCTTGGCCTTGGAGAACGACACCAGCCCGCCCCAGTCGCCCCAGGTATCGCTGGCCAGGAAGGAGATCTTCGGATCGTTCTTGCCGTTGATCGAATTGTTGGCCACTTCGGCCGAGGCGCTGAACTTGGGTTCGGCATAGTCGAACGGCTTGGCGGTTTCGATGTAGACCGAACCGGCGATGCCGCCTTCTTCGTCGGCCGCGGTCGGCGACTTCTGCACGGTCACGGTCTGCACCACGTCCGAGGCGAAGATATCGAACTGCACATCGCGTCCGCCACTGCCCGAGGCGGTAGCGAGGTTGTTGATCGAGACGTGGGTGAACTCGGACGGCAGACCACGCACGCTGACCTTGCTGCCCAGTCCCTTGTTGCGTTCGATGGTGACGCCGGGCATGCGCTGCAGCGCTTCGGCCAGGTTCTGTTCCGGGAAATCGGCCACGTCGGTGGCGACGATGGAATCGGAGAAGCCGATGTTGCTGCGCTTGAGATCAACCGCGCGCTCCAGGCTCTTTGCGTAGCCGCCGGTCACCACGACCGTGTCCAGCTGCTGCATCGCCGCTGCACTGCCTGCAACGGGCGCTGCTTCATCTGCCAGCGCCTGCAAAGGCAGGGTGGCGATGCCGCTCACCAGCACGGCGCGCACGGCGCGGGACAAAAGCTTCGCATGGGGGACGCGCGTCGGCGTCTCCCGGAGGGTATTGCGCATCGGATGGTCCCCATTGCCCTGTGAGTTCGTGCCGCGCGCCCATGTGATCGTTCGCACAAGGCCCCTGCGCGGCCGTGCCGGTAACCGGCGGACATAGAGACTAGGGGGGAATTGTTAAGCCTTTGTTGCGGTGCGCAAACGGCGTGAACCCAGCCACAGGCCAGCGCCGAGCTGCAGCGGCAGCGAGACCACCAGCAGCAGCACGAACCAGCGCGGGAAGTCGTTGCCCATGTCCCAGGCCGCCCACAGCGAGGCGACCGCCAGCAGCAACCAGAGGGACACGCCGTGCGACCGCGGCCAACAGGGCGCGTAGTGGCTGGCGAACGCCACTGCGGCAATGCCGCCGAGCACGGTGAAGGCCAGGTCCCAGCCCAGCTGCACGGCGCCGCCCGCATGCACGCCGATCAATGGCGGCAGCCAGCTGGCCACCGTGGTGACCAGCACCAGTGCGAGCAGCGCACCTCCCAGCGCAAGCAGGGAAAACAGGATGGTCTTCAACATCGTCATGTGCGAATTGTAGAGCCGACTGGGTCGGCCGCGCTGGATGCTGCCCTGGTAGCGCCCAGCCATGCTCGGCGAGCGCAGCGGAAGGCGGAAGCATGACGGCGGGCGGCCGTCACTGCCCTTCAATGCCTGACCCTGACAGGCTGGTGACGGCCGCTGGCCGTCATGCTCTCACGCCGCCGGCGCAGGTCAGCTGGCCAGCACCGATGCCTGGCGGGCCAGTTCTTCGATCGCCGCCCAGTCGCGGCTCTGCAGCAGTGCGGCGGTGGTCAACCACGAGCCGCCGACGCACAGCACGTTCGGCAGGTGCAGGAACTGCGGCGCGGTCTGCACGCTGATACCGCCGGTGGGGCAGAAGCGCACATCGGCGAACGGGCCGGCCCAGGCGGCCAGCAACGGCGCTCCGCCGGCCTGCACGGCGGGGAAGAACTTGAACGTATCCAGTCCCTGCTCCAGCCCGCGCATCAGCTCCGACGAGGTCGCCACGCCGGGCAGGAACGGCAGGTCGGTATCGCGTGCGGCCGCGTACAGCCGATCGGTCGCGCCCGGCGATACCGCAAAGCGCCCGCCGGCTTCCTTCACTGCCTGCATCTGCGCGGCGGTCAACACCGTGCCGGCGCCGATCACCGCATCCGGCACGGCTTCGGCCATGGCCTTGATCGCGTCCATCGCGCGCGGCGTGCGCAGGGTGACTTCCACCACCGGCAGGCCACCGCGGAACAGCGCCTGGGCGACCTGCACCGCATCGTCCACGTCATCGGGGGTGAACACCGGGATCACCGGTGCAAGTTTCAGTACCGCGCGAACGCGCGGATCAGCGCCTGACATCAAAACGCTCCTCGCCCACCAGGGCCAATACATCAGCTTCGCTGACGGGGTTGAAATCGCCGGGGATCGAATGCTTGAGGCCACCGGCGGCCAAGCCGAAACGCACGGTGGCGTCGGCATCGAAGCCGCGCATGATGCCATGCAGGATGCCGGCAGCGAACGCATCACCGCCGCCGATCCGGTCGACGATGCCCTGCAGCTGGCGCACCGGCGCCTGGGCCCGCGTGCCGTCGCGGCCGATCAGCAGCGCGCCCAGTGCGTGGTGGTCCACACTCAGCGCCTGGCGCTGCGTGCAGGCCATCCAGTGCAACTGCGGGAAGGCGGCGAACGCCGCGGCAGCTGCCGCTTCCACGCGGGCGACCACGTCTTCCTGCGCGAAGGGCTGGCCGAGCACCACTTCGATATCGCGGTAATCAGCGAACACGATGTCGGCCTGTGCGAACAGTTCGCGCAGGATGGCCTTGGCATCACCGCCCCAGCGCTGCCACAGCTTGGGCCGGAAGTTGCCATCGAAGGAGACCTTGACCCCCTGCGCACGTGCCGCGCGTGCGGCCGCCAGCGTGGCCTGGGCCACATCGGCGCCCAGTGCCGGGCTGACCCCGGACAGGTGCAGCCAGTCCGCACCCTGCAGCAGCGCCGGCCAGTCGTAGTCGGCCGCGGTACTCAGCGCGAACGCGGAATCGGCGCGGTCATACACCACTTCGCTGGCGCGCTGCACCGCACCGGTGGTCAGGAAGTACAGGCCCATGCGGCCATCGGCCTGCAGGCGCACGCCGCGGGTGTCCACGCCGTGCCGGCGCAGCTCGCCCAGCGCATGCGCGCCCAGCGGGTTGTCGGCCACCGTGCTGGCCATCGCCACGTCATGGCCGAAGCGCGCCAGCGATACGCCGACATTGGCTTCGGCGCCGCCTACGTGCACATCCAGGCGCGGCGACTGCAGCAGCAGCTCGTTGCCCGGCGCACCCATCCTCAACAACAGTTCCCCGAAACAGACCACTCGACTCATCAGATGTCCTCGTTGCCCGGACCGCAGCATCGCGTCGCTGCCCGCCGGAGGGAACCACGCACCCCGCGTGGCTCTTGGCTATCGGTGTCATTCTAGTCCTCAGGGCCACCACGTCTACCCGCCCCGATTGTCGAAGTCATTGTCCCGCAAGCCTCTGCGGGACATGCGCAATCTGTTGCGGTGCAAGATGCCCGATCCTGAAGGTGCTGTTAACGTCCGCCCTGACCAGCGGTGTCATATTGCTGACATCGCGTTGTGAACCAGACCTTTGGGAGAGGGAAAGGCCATGATTTCTCGTAGCAACCGCAAAAAGACACCGGTTACCTTGCTGGCCCTGTCCATCGGTCTGGCACTCGCCGCCCCCGCCGTCGCCCAGCAGACCAGCAGCGACGCTGCGACCAACCTGGACGCAGTGACCGTCACCGGCTACCGCGCCAGCGTGGAAAAGGCGCTGGACATCAAGCGCGGCGAAGCCGGCGTGGTCGATGCCATCGTCGCCGAAGACATCGGCAAGTTCCCGGACCTCAACCTGGCCGAATCGCTGCAGCGCATCCCCGGCGTGGTGATCACCCGTGACGGCGGCGAAGGCCGCAGCATCTCGGTGCGTGGCCTCGGCCCGGACTTCACCCGCGTGCGCATCAACGGCATGGAAGCGCTGGCCACCGTCGGCGCCGGCGACCAGAGCGGCGGCACCAACCGCGGCCGTGGCTTCGATTTCAACGTGTTCGCCTCGGACCTGTTCTCGCAACTGATCGTGCGCAAGACCGCTTCGGCCGATGTCGAAGAAGGCTCGCTCGGCGCCACCGTCGACCTGCGCACCGCGCGCCCGTTCGACTATGAAGGCTTCACCTTCGCCGCCAGCGGCCAGGCCAGCTACAACGACATGGCGCAGAAGGCCGACCCGCGCATGGCGGCGCTGATCTCCAACACCTTCGCCGATGGCACCTTCGGTGCGCTGCTGTCGGTGGCCTATTCCGAGCGCCAGGCGCTGGAAGAAGGCTCCAACACCGGCCGCTGGGCCAATGGCCCGAGCAACGGTGGCTTCGCCGCCAGCTCGCCGTTCGCCGCCGCACGCGGTGCCAACGTGTTCCACCCGCGCTTCCCGCGCTACGTGCAGATGGAGCACAAGCAGGAACGCCTGGGCGTCACCGGCTCGCTGCAGTGGAAGCCGACCGATCGCACCGAACTGTCGCTGGACGCGCTGTATTCGAAGATCGACGCCGACCGCGACGAGCACTACATCGAAGCGATCTCCTTCAGCCGCTCCGGCACCGGCAAGCCACAGACCATCGTGCGCGACGGTGAGATCCGCAACAACGCGCTGGTCTACGGCGTGTTCGACAACGTCGACATCCGCAGCGAGAACCGCCACGACGAGTGGAGCACCGATTTCAAGCAGGTCAGCCTGAACCTGGACCATCGTTTCAGCGATGCGTTCTCGATCAGCGGCAAGCTGGGTACCTCGCGCTCGGCGCACGAGAACCCGGTGCAGACCACCATCATCATGGACAAGTTCGATGTTGATGGGTACAGCTACGATTACCGTGGCAACAAGAACATGCCGATCCTCAACTACGGCGTGGATCCGACCAACCCGAATGGCTGGACGCTCGCTGAAATCCGCCTGCGCCCGCAGACGGTGGACAACGACTTCGACACCGCGCAGCTGGACTTCAACTGGAACATCAGCCCCGGCTTCCGCCTGAAGGGTGGCGTGCTGGCCAAGGACTACAGCTTCGACACCGTGGAACTGCGCCGCGCCAGTGAACTGGCGGTGCCGACCTTCCCGGGCAGTGGGCTGATCGTGCCGCCGGCCTACACCCAGCAGGAAGGCCTGCAGGGCATCAGCGGCACGCCGTCGCGCTGGGTGGTACCGAACCTGGATGCGGTCGCCGACCTGTTCGACATCTACAGCAACACCGGCACCTTCGCCGTCGCCCCGCGCCTGAACAACAGCCGCAGCGTGGAAGAAAAGGACCGCGGCGTGTGGCTGATGGGCGAGTTCTCCACCGACCTCGGTTCGATCCCGCTGTCGGGCAACTTCGGCGTGCGCTATGTGGAGACCAAGCAGGAATCCAACGGCTACGCCACCGTCGGCGGCGTGCCGGTGCTGACCACCAGCAACCGCAAGTACGATGACACCCTGCCCTCGTTCAACCTGGTCGCCGAAGTGGCGCCGGACTTCCTGATCCGCCTCGGCGCGGCCAAGGTGATGACCCGTCCGGGCCTGGGCTTCCTGACCCCGGGCGTGACCGTGGCGGTGGCGGGCGGCGCACGCACGGTGGCCGGTGGCAACCCGAACCTGGATCCGATCCGCGCGACCAACGTCGACCTCGGTTTCGAGTGGTACTTCAACGAAGGCGCGATGCTCGGCCTGGGCCTGTTCTACAAGGACATCGAGTCCTTCGTGCAGACCACCCGCGACGTGCGTCCGTACTCCACCAGCGGCCTGCCGGCCAGCCTGCTGGACGGCACCGGTGCCACGGTCAACGACGAGTTCACCTTCAGCATTCCGCTGAACACCCCCGGTGGCGAACTGCATGGCGTGGAAGCCAACTACACCCAGCCGTTCACCTTCCTGCCGGGCAAGTGGTCCAACTTCGGCGTGCAGTTGAACTACACCTGGGTGGAATCGAAGATCCAGTACCTCAACGGCCAGGGCCAGCCGGTGATGAAGAACGACCTGACCGGCCTGTCGCCCACCTCGTGGAACGCCACGCTGTTCTATGAAGGGGAGGTCTGGTCCGGCCGCGTGTCGGCGACCAACCGCGACGACTACCTGACCCAGGCACCGGGCCAGGAAACCGGCTTCAACCTGGACGGCGTGCACGGCATGACCGGTACCACGATGATCGACGCCTCGCTGCGCTACAAGGTCAGCGACCAGCTCGAGCTGACCCTGGAAGGCGTCAACCTGACCAACGAAGCGTCCGACGAATGGGTGCGTTCGCCGCTGACCGGCCAGCTGCCGCTGATGTACACCGAGACCGGCCGCCAGGTCCTGCTCGGCGTCCGCTACAAGTTCTGATCGCTGCATCGCACGCGTCCGCGTGGCGGCCTGCACGGCGCCACGCGCTGCATCACCTCCGCCTGCCATGTGCTGCGTCGCAAGATGCGGCGCACGGCAGCGCGCTGTTAATTTACGCCCCCATGCCGACTGGATGATCGGTGTCACCTCCTCGGGCCGGGCGTACCCCGACGTCACCGCAAGCGTCATCTCCTTGGAGGGAGCCGACATGGATCGCAACCGTCACCGCCACACCCCCTGCACCGCCGCACTGGCCACGGCCATCGCCCTCGCACTGCTGGCCACCCCCGCACTGGCGCAGGAGGCCGGCCCGCCTTCCAGCGTGACCGAGCTCGACGGCGTCAAGGTCACCGGCTACCGCGAGAGCCTGGAAAAGTCGCTGGACGAGAAGCGCTACGCGACCGAACAGGTCGATGCGATCTTCGCCGAAGACATCGGCAAGTTCCCCGACCAGAACCTGGCCGAGTCCCTGCAGCGCATCGCCGGCGTGTCGATCGACCGCGAAGGCGGCGAGGGCCAGCGCATCTCCATCCGCGGCCTGGGTTCGGACTTCACCCGTGTACGCCTCAATGGCCTGGAAGCCCTGGCCACCGGCGGCAACGGCAGTGCCGGCGTCAACCGCAGCCGTGGCTTCGATTTCAACACCTTTGCCTCCGAGCTCTTCAGCCAGGTCAAGGTCAACAAGACCCAGTCCGCGCAGATGGACGAGGGTTCGCTCGGTTCCACCGTGGACCTGCGCGGTTCGCGCCCGTTCGACTTCGACGGCATGCAGGCATCGGCCAGCGCCCAGGTCGGCTATGGCGAGCTGGCCGAACAGTACGATCCGCGCATCTCCGGGTTGATCAGCAACTCATGGGCCGACGGGCGTTTCGGTGCCCTGCTTTCGGCGTCGTACAGCAAGCGCAACGTGTACGAAGAGGGCTACAACCCGGTGCGTTGGGAACACGGCAACCACCGCAATTCCAACCAGTCCAACGCCAGCAACAACGGCACCTACGGCTTCTGCTCGCCGGTCGGCTACAACCCGCAGACCCCGCGCAACCCGGCCGCCAATGAAACCCCGGCCGGGGTCGGCAGCCAGGCCAACCAGGATCGCAGCAACGGCTGGGGCAGCTATGGGATCGATGCCAACAACTGTGGCACGGGATTGCCGCGCCCGGCGGCGACCGCGGAAAACATCCAGGCGTACGAGACCGCGACCAACGCGTGGCTGCCACGCTATCCGCGCTACATCCGCACCGAGCACGAGATCGAGCGGCTGGGCGTGACCGGCGCGCTGCAGTTCCGGTTCAGCGAGGACACCCTGCTCAGCTTCGATGCCATGTATTCGCAGCTGGACAAGGACCAGCGCGAAGACTCGGTGGGCGCCAACCTGCACCGCGCCGCCAACCTCGGTGGCAAGACCCAGATCGTGGTGCGCGAAGCACAGGCCGACGACCAGGGCCGGCTGACCTACGGGGTGTTCGACAACGTCGACTTCCGCACCGAATCGAGCCTGATCGAAGAGTCGACCCGATTCCAGCAGTACAGCCTGAACTTCGAGCACCGCTTCAACGACGCCGTGCGCCTGGACGCGATGGTCGGCCATTCCAGCTCGGATTACGAGCGGCCTACGTTCTCGATGGTCAGCTTCGACAACAGCAACCTCGATGGCTTCGTGCTGGACATGCGCAATGGCGGCATGCCCTCGATGAGCTTCCCGTTCGGCCTCAATGATCCCGATGCCTGGCGCTGGCTCGGCTACGGCGCGGTACCGGTGAACAGCAACGGCACAGCGCGCGGCAGCAACATCAGTGAAGTCAGGCTCAACCCCAGCTACGTCGATAACCGCTTCGACACCGCGAAGGTCGACCTGCAGTTCATCATCAACCCGACCTTCACCCTGCGCACCGGCCTGGCGTACAAAGACTACGACATGGCGACCGAGGAGTACCGCCACATCAGTTACGGCCGGCTGGCCCAGGCGCTGCCGGCCGGGGTGACCGTCGCTGACCTGTCCACCACCCTCGATGGCTTCGGCAGCAGCCTGCCGGGCCAGACCCCGGGCAGCTGGCTGGTGCCCGACTTCAGCCGCGTCGCCGAGCTGCTCGACATCAACTGCAACTGCGATACCGGCATTCCCGGCGGTGACTACCGCTTGGCCGGGATCGGCCACTTCGGATCGTCGAACAACAACTTCGACGTCAACGAACGCAGCATGGCCGCCTACCTGCAGCTCGATTTCAACACCGACCTGCTGGGCCGCGCGTTCCGCGGCAACCTGGGCGTGCGCCTGGTGGATACGCAGATCACCGCCTCCGGCTGGGCGCCCTGCCCGGCCGACAATACCGCCAACTGCGAGACGTTCTTCGGCGTGGCCAGCGCGACCGCCGCCGCCGGTGACCGCCAGGCCATCAGCACCGTGGTCCAGCACAGCTACCAGGACGTGCTGCCTTCGTTGAACCTGGCCTGGGACGTGGCCGACGACGTGGTGCTGCGCTTCGGCGCAGCCAAGACCATGGCGCGGCCGACGCTGGCGTACATGTCACCGAGCGTCAGCGGCGGGCCCACCCAGTACTTCGACGACGGCCGCACCTTCTCGATCAACCTCGGCAACCCGAAGCTGGATCCGTTCCGTTCGACCAACGTCGACCTCAGCGCGGAGTGGTACTTCGCCGAAGGCGCGATGCTGTCCGGCGCGGTGTTCTACAAGGACATCGACAGCTACGTGCAGCGCACCCGCCTGCTGACCACCTGGCAGGACATGGGCTATTCGCTGGACCTGCTGCCCGCCGGCTTCGCCGCCGACACCCTGTTCAACGTGCAGAGTTACTACAACACCGAAGGCGGGCCGCTGAAGGGCTACGAGCTGACCTACCAGCAGCCGTTCACCTTCCTGCCCGGGTTCTGGAGCCGCTTCGGCATCCAGCTCAACTACACCCACGTCGGCTCGAGCATCAAATACCTGTTCAGCAGTGCCGCCGGCAGCAATACGCGCATCGAGACCACGGTGACCGAACAGGACCTGGTCAACCTGTCGCCCGATTCGTACAACGCCACGCTGTACTACGACGACGGTCGCTTCAGTGCGCGCGTGTCGACCAGCTACCGCGACGGCTACATCAGCGAGGTGCTGAGCCAGGAAGGCGTGTGGGACCTGGATGGCAACGCACTGGCCACCCCGGATGTCACCGGCAAGCACAGCGTGCGCAACGTTGATTTCAACATGTCCTACCGGATCACCGACAAGCTGTCGATGACCTTCGAGGCGATCAACCTGCTGGATACCGAGGACAGCCGCTGGGTGGACTCCGCGCTGCGTCTGCAGGACCGCTACACCGTGACCGGACGGCAGTACTACGCCGGCCTGCGGTACCGGTTCTGATGGTGCGCTGGCGCTGATGCGATCGCTCCTGCGCCATGGCGTGCTGCTGCTGGCCCTCGCGGTGACGCCGGCGTTGGCCGGCACCGCCGCGCCGGACCCGGTGGCGGAGAACATGCTGCTGCTGCAGACCGCCTCCGGCGGCTGGTCCAAGCATTACCAGCGCAGGGCGGTCGACTACGCGCACGTGTTCACCGATGCGGAACGACAGGCGCTGCGCTCGCCCGGGCGCAGCGACGACGCCACCATCGACAACCGCGCCACCACGCAGGAAATCCGCTACCTCGCCGATGCCTGGGCACGCACCCGCGATGCGCGCTACCTGGATGCCGCCAGCCGCGGCGTGGAGTACCTGCTGGCCGCGCAATACCCCAACGGGGGCTGGCCGCAGTATTACCCGGACCGTTCGCTGTACCGGCAGCAGGTGACCTTCAACGACGATGCCATGACCCGCGTGCTGGACCTGCTGCAGGACGTGGTGGAAGGCAAGGGAACGCTGGTCGCGCTGACCCCACGGTACGCCGACCAGGCCGGGCAGGCGCTGGCCCGCGGCCTGGACTGCGTGCTGGCGACCCAGGTGCGCCTGCAGGGAACACCGACCATCTGGGCGGCGCAGTACGACAGCGACAGCCTGCAGCCGGCAAAGGCGCGAGCCTATGAACTGCCTTCGCTGGCGGTGGCCGAGTCGGTCGGGGTGATGCGCCTGCTGATGCGCCAGACCGATCCGTCGCCGGCCGTGCTTCGAGCCGTGGAGGATGGCGCGCGCTGGTTGCAGGCGCACCGGCTGCCCGACCTCGCCCGGCGCAAGGTCGCCGCGGTCGACGAAGAGACCGGGCAGGACGTGCTGATCGTGGACGAACCGGGCGCCTCGCTGTGGGCACGCTTCCATGACCTGGAAACGCAGCAGCCGATGTTCGTCGACCGCGCCGGCGAGCAGGTCGCGCGCTTCACCGACATGCCCAACGAACGTCGGGTCGGCTATGCCTGGCACGGCACCTGGCCGCAGGCACTGCTGCAGGACGAGCTGCCGCGCTGGCGTGCGCGGCACGCGGCGGCCTTGCAGGCACTGCAACAGCAGGGGCCGCCGCGCCCCTGGCGGGTTGCCGCCGATGGGTCCGGTGACTTCGCCACGCTGCAGCAGGCATTGGATGCGGTGCCGCAGGGCAATGCGCTGCGCCAGCTCATCGTGCTGGGCCCGGGCCTGTACCGTGGCGTGGTGCGGGTACCCGCCGCCGCGTCGCACGTCACCCTGCGCGGGGCAGGCGCCGGTGCAACGCGGATCAGCTGGGACAACCACGCCAAACGCATTGATCCGGCAACCGGAGCCGCGTTCGGCACCAGTGGTTCGGCAACGCTGTTCGTGCATGGCGATGCCTTCATCGCCGAAGACCTGACCATCGAAAACACCGCAGGGCCCGTCGGCCAGGCGCTGGCGCTGAGCGTGCGGGCACCGCGCGCCGGCTTCCGCAACGTCCGCCTGCTGGGCCATCAGGACACGCTTTATACGCACACCGGCAGCGTCGTGCACTTCAAGGACTGCTACATCGAGGGCAGCGTGGACTACATCTTCGGCGGCGCCACCGCGCTGTTCGACGACTGCACGCTGTTCTCCAAGGGCGGACACGGCTACATCACGGCCGCCTCGACCCCGCAGGACCAGCGTTTCGGCTACGTGTTCCGCCGTGCCCTGGTGCGTGGCGAAGGCGTGGCGACGACCTGGCTGGGCCGTCCCTGGCGCGACCATGCGCGGGTGGTGTTCGTGGACAGCGACCTCGGCGCGAACGTGGTCGCCGCAGGCTGGCACGACTGGAACAAACCGCAGGCACGGGCTACGGCCTTCTATGCCGAGGCGCGCAGCCGCGGACCGGGTGCGGCGGCTGCCGCGCGCGCGGGCTGGAGCCGGCAGCTGGATGACACCGCCGCCGCCGGCTACACCCGGCAGGCGGTGCTTGGCGACTGGAACCCCTTCGATGTCGATTGAAGGTGATGCACCCTGCAGGCTGTTGCTGGCCTGCGCTTCCATGCAAACGTAGGAACGACCGATGACCGATGCAATGCTGCGTACCTTCCTGTTGGCCGGCTCCCTGGGCATGTTGGCGGCCACGCCCGGCGTGCACGCGGCAGCAGGAGCGCGCGGCGATGGCCTGCTGTTCCACGTCTCGGCCGACACCGATTTCACCGCCGACCATGCCGAGGGCGAGGCGGTACCGAACTTCAGGGACAAGGTCCGGCTGGTCGCCGATGGGGCACGCGGCAAGGCGATCGAATGGGACGACGACGGCGTGCTGTCGTGGAACGCGCCCGGCAACATCCACGCCCAGCGCGGCACGCTGTCGTTCTTCTGGCGTTCGCGCTACCCGGTAGGCGAGGCACCCTTCGTGATCTTCCGCGTCGGGTACGCGGACCACAGCAGCTGGGACATGGCGTGGCTGCGGATCGACTGGAACGGGGAGGGCTTCGATGCCTTCGTCACCGACGCCAACCTGGCGCGCACGCGCGTTTCGTTCAAGCTGGACGCCCGGCCGGATCCGGCGCAATGGAAGCACCTTGCCTTTACCTGGGACGAGACCGCCGGCGTGCGCCTGTACGTGGATGGCCGTGAAGCCGCGCGCGTGGACACCACCGCTGATTACGATGCCGCGCTGGACCAGCTGGGACTGGCCGGCCGGGTGATGGCGCCCTACCAGGTGCAGAGCCGCTACAACTTCCTGCGCGGCAGCGATGTCGATGAGATCCGGGTCCACGACCACATGCTGGATGCTGCCGCGGTGGCGGCGCTCGCCGCCGGCAGGTCCCCGCGGTCGGTCGACGGCGCGGAAAGCGTGGCCGGTGATGCGCGCGCGGCATGGCTGCATCGATTCGGCTGGGAAGGGGCGGCACCCCCGGCGTTGGCAGCCGATGGAACGCGCATCCGCAAGGTGGAGTTCGCCGACACCAAGGACCTCAAGCAGTGGATGTGGAAGGCCACCGACGGCATCGCCGAAACCACCTGGCCGGGCGTCTACAACCGCTCGCGCCTGCCCGGCCGCAACGACTATTTCCAGCTGCCGGACTGGAACACCTACGTGGAAGCCGGCCAGCACCTGGACCTGACCGTGCCGACGGATGAAACCGTGAACCGCATCGAGGTGCGTGGCGCGGCGTTCGGCTCGCTCGCCCACGGCCCCGATGCGGCCAGCGCCAGCACCGTGCTGATGCAGCGCCCGCGCGGCGTGGTGCGCAGCGTGGACGACATTCCGGCCCAGCGCGGCGGCGTGCTGCGCTTTTCCAACGTGGAACAGGAAACGCCGATCCAGGAGATCTGGGCGTACCACGTGGAAACAGGCGCCGAACCCGAAGGCAGCGTCAAGCAGACCTACCTGGTGGACAGCCAGGCGCTGCCGGACTACACCAACCTGGACAGCCTTCGCCGCTACATCGATGGCCGCTACCCGGCGGCCGAACGCAGCACGGTGATGGCCCTGCCCAAGGGCGCCGGATCGCGCCGTCGCAGCGCCGACAGCCTGCCTGCGCAGCCGCGGCCGATCGTGCACGTGCTGATTCCTTCCGGCGTGGGCGATGCACCGGCCAACCAGCCGCTGATCCGCAGCTGGGCGCACAGCTGGGAAAACATGTATGACGGCCTGGATGGCGTGGCCATCGACCTGCCTGCGCTGGACCTGCCGGCCACCCACGATGGACTGATTCCGCTCAACATCCGCATCAAGGATCCGATCTGGCCGGCCCGCGACATGATCGATGTGTCGGTCTCGGTGCAGCCAGGCGTCAAGCGCACGCTGTGGCTGGACCTGCGCGACCGCATCCTCACCGCCGACAGCCTGTGGCTGAGCATCGCCTCGGCCGCACCGGGTTTCGATGCGGGTGCACTCGATGGCGCCGAAATCCGCATGGTGTTCAAGCCCCGCCAGGAGGCCGTCGCCGAACATGTCGCGGACCGCTTCAACCAGGTACGCGACAACTGGGGCTTCCTGGTCGAGGAACACACCACGTCCAAGCGCCAGCGCCTGTATGCGCGCGTGTACGCCGACCTGAGCGATCTGCTGCGGGTGGACCCGGACCATGAACTGGGCCGTCTGTACTGGAACTACATCAGCTACAACAGCCAGGGCAAACCGCCGTTCACCGCGCCGGCCGTGCCCAAGGGCGTACCGGCCTGGGCGTTCAACCAGGTGCAGGACCTTGCCCATGTACGCCGCTTCATCGACTGGTGGATCGACAACCGGCAGGTCGCCTACGGCGACTTCGGCGGTGGCATCTCCGACGATTCCGACCTCACCCAGCAGTGGCCCGGGCTGGCCCTGATGGGCGTGCAGCCGGACCGCCTGAATGCCTCGCTGACCGCCCTGTCCGACGCGGTGTACCGCAATGGCATGTTCAGCAACGGCCTGAGCACGATCGAGACCGATGAACTGCATGCCTACGAAGAAGGCATCAACACCAACAGCGCCATGCTGTATCTCAACTGGGGCGATCCGCTGACCGTGGAGCGCCTGATGGAAACGGTGAAGGCCTTCGACGAGAAGATCATCCTGCCCAACCCGCAGGGCCACCTGCTGTTCTCCAGCAACTGGTTCGGTGGCAACAAGGTCTACCGCGAACCGAACTGGCAGTGGCAGAAGCCGTATTCGTTCCCGGTGCTGCATCCGGCGTTCCTGCTCGGCCAGTTCAATGCCGATCCGAACAGCCGGCGGCTGGTCACCGGCCTGGCCGATGGCTACCTGGCGCACGCCTATACCGATGACAAGGGGCGCTGGGCGCTCCCCAACGAGATCAACTGGGCGACCGGGCAGACCCGTGGCGGCGAGCTCAACAACGGCTCCGGCAGCGGCGACATCATGCATGCGTTCTGGGCCGCATGGCGCTGGAGCGGTGATGACAAGTACCTGAAGGCGCTGGACTACCGGGTGGAGCGTGGCGGTCCCGGCGCGCTGTCCAACCTGGGCGAAAACTACGTGGAGGTACTGGGCCGGCAGCAGGACTGGTACCCGAAGCTGACCGCCGATGCGAAGAGCGGCAGGACCGGCTTCGCCAGCCTGATGGCCTGGCAGGCCAGCGGCGATACCGGCTACATCGAAGCCCTGCACGCCGATGGCATCCAGGCCAAGGCGCAGCGCGAGTACATGAACACCGAAGGCCATTGGTGGTCGGACCGGGTGGAAGCACCGAGCGAGTTCCTGCAACGCGCGCGGTTGGGCGGCATCGCGCTGAAGCGCAACCAGAGCTGGCCGGGGCATACGGTGAGCTGGCGCTTCGACCGCGATGAAGCGGCCGAACAGGTGGCACTGCTGGTGCATGCGCCGTCACGCGAGCGCTTCACCGTGACCAGCCATAACCTGGGCAAGCGGGTGATCCATGCCGACATGACCGGCTGGAACGTGGCCAGTGGCACCTGGCGGGTGCGCAGCGGCGTGGATGCCGATGGCGACGGGCGCATCGATGGCACGCCGCGCGAGCGCGAGGTCGTGCTTGAGAGCAGCGCAAGCACGGCGTTGCAGTTCCAGCCGGGCCGCACCGAAGTGTTCGAGTTCGAACGGGTGCGCGCCGGTACCCCGGTGGAGCAGCGGGCCGACCTGGGCGTAGGCCGCGGCGACGTGCGGGTGGATGGCCGCCAGGTGCATGTCACCGTGCACAGCCTGGGCCATGTGGCCACCGGCGTGGGCGTGGCGGTGCTGGAAGATGCGCGCGGCCGCGAGATCGCGCGGATCGAGGTGCCGGCCATGGAGGCGCCGCGGGACCTGCAGCCGAAGACCACCACGGTGAGCCTGCCGCTGCCGTCCGGTGAGCGCAGCGGACTGCGCGTGCGGGTGGGGCTGGCGGACGATGGCGAAGAGGTCACCCGCCTGAACAACACCGTCGCCGTGCCCTGAGGGGGGGTGACGGCCGCTGGCCGTCGCGCCTTCACGCTCAGGCAAGGCTTGCGGTGACGAACTCGATGTCGTCGACGATCAGGTAGCGCTTCCCGTACTGGGAGCGCGACGGGGTGCCGATCGCGAGCACATAGGCGCCCGCCAGGTCTTCGAGATCGTCAACGCGGAAGCGACGCTTGAATTCGGGCCAGATGGAGCCCGGGATTCCAATGCTGATGTCGCCGCGTCCGCCGGAGTTCAGCCAGACGGTGCCATCGCGCTCCCCTGCGTCGGTAACCAGGCCCCAGCAGCCGGCCAGCCGATCAAAGTGGTGGGGCTGCAGGGCAGGAAACTCGACGAAGAAATCGCGCAGGGTCCGGCCTTCGATCCCGCCGATCTCGATGGCCTGGTCCGAGGCGCCGAAGGCTGCCGAGCTGCGCAGGTGCTTGAGCAGCGTGCTGAGCCTGCGGTGCGTGCGGGCCGTGCGTTGACCGTCGCCGTGCAGGTGCCGACCGCCGCGCCGGCCGGGGTCCGCCTGGCCGTCGTCCTGCAGGTGCGGCGCGCCTTGCACGGCACCGAAGTTGAGATCCACCACCAGCACGTCGGTGTTGTGGGTGATCGCCTCGTCCGGTCCGATCCCACTCTCGACGCGCAGATGATCTTCGGCGGCCATGCCGCAGCCGGGGGCGTGGGGGCGCGCACCGAAGCAGGCGGCGCGGCCACTGGCGGCCTTCTTGCGGAAGAACGCCTGCTGCCCGCAGCGCACGCAGGTCAGGTTGCGTCGCTTCGCTTCCAGGTCGGCGGGCGGCAGCTGCTGGAAGCGGACGGCGGTGTAATCGCCCCCGTCCAGTGTGCAATGCGCGATATCCATAACGTTCTCACTCCCTGCGTGTGTCTGTAAAAAATCCTACAGACCGCAAGGAGGTGGGAGGTTGCAGAAATCGATCATCGGCTGGACACCTCAGCCGCCGCCGGAGGCAGGGACACTTGAGGTAGGGACGGCCGCTGGCCGTCCTTGCTGCGCCGGTCAGCTGTCGCGGTCCAGTTCCTGCACGCGCGGCTGGTACCAGCCATCGCCGAGCGGATCGAACACGGTGCTGCGCTCCATCGGACCCTGGTAGACGTGCAGCGATACCGCGATGTCCTGGCTGCTGGCGTTGCGCAGTGTGTGGTATTCGTGCGGAGGAATCAGGCTGCCGGCGCTGCCCGTTTCGCCATACAGCACCGGCTGCGCCGCAAACCGCCAGCGCGGGCCGCGCTGTTCCAGCAGCGCATAGGGGGTAACCTGCAGGTCGCCACGCCAGACCCCTTCCACGCACCACATGGCATCGTGGTCGTGCAGCGGGGTGCCCTGCCCCGGCCCCCAGCACATCGCGATCACGCTGTAGCCCAGCGTCGTGCTGCGGTGCAGTTCGCGGCGTGCATAGCGGCCCTGCAGGGGCTGGTGGACGCAGGACGGCAGTTCGATCTCCGGATCATGGATCGCCTGCCGCAGCGTGTGCTGCAGCGCGTGGGTTATCCCTTCAGCATCGCCCTGCCCGACCGCCGCATCCAGTGCCGTGATCAGGCGGTCTTTCCCGCGGAAGGCCGGTGGGGTGAAGTGCAGATCCATGCCTGCAGTCTAGGCGAGTGATGTCTGCGGAACGTTTGCACGGCGTTAATGGCAGAGCAGAGCACCTGTTTCCGTACGCCTTGGTTGCAATAAAGGGGTGCGCAACCCGAATGGAGGGGCTGAATACGTCACGGCAGCAGCAGGGGACGCAATGCGGGGACGCTGCGTGCAAGCTCTTCGGCCATGATCGTGGCGAACACATCCGCGCCCTTGTCGCCCAGGTGGGTGTAGTCGAAGGCGCGCTTGGCCTGCCCCATCGGTTCCAGCACCGCACGTTGCGCAGCGCTGCCAGCCGCGCTGCCAGGGGCGGCATCGACGGTAGTGCCGGTCAGTGCGGCCGCGACCTGTTCCTGCGATGCAGGCGACTGCGCCAGCTGCATCGCCAGTACCGGGCCCATCGCCTGCACCAGCTGCCGGCTGCGCGCGTGCAGGTCGACCAGCGGGACGTCCAGTTCGCGTGCAACGCTGCGTACCGCGTCCGCCCACGGCCCGAGGTCGTCGATCAGCTTCCCGTCGGCGAACTGGCGCCGGGTCAGCGGCGTGACCAGCACCGGTATCGCACCGGCGGCCCGTGCCTCGGCAACGTAACGGCGCAGGTTGTCGGGGAACTCCCGCTGCAGGTCGGTGGAACGTCCCGGTTTGCCGGGCTGGTCGTTGTGCCCGAACTGGATCAGCACCCAGGTGGCCACATAACCCGGTGTGCGCATCTCCGCGTCCACCACGGCCCATGAGCCTTCGGCGCGATAGTTGTAGGTGCTGCGGCCGCCGCGCGCCAAGTTGATGCACGCCGCGAACGAAACCAGGTGGTCGGCGCAGAACCGCGGCCCCCACCCGCCCTGCACGGCGGTGGTGGAATCGCCCACCAGGATGACCTTGCTGGCGCGGATCGGCGTTGGCGCCGGCCGGTCGGCGGGCGTCTGGGCCAGCGCCGGCAGCGCGATGCAGCAGCCCAAGGCAAGCAACAGGAAACGGTGTCGGGTCATGCGCGGTAGTCCTCGGCGTCAGCGGAAAGGGTTGATCGGGCGGATGGAGCCATCGGGTTCGTGCACCAGTCCGGTGACCTTTGCATTGCGCAGGTGGGTGCGGTTGCTCAGCTGGGTGTCGTGGTAGAACAACTGCCAGTGGCCGTCCACCTGCACGATGGAATGGTGCGTGGTCCAACCCTGCACCGGCAGCAGGATGACCCCGCGCCAGGTGAACGGTCCCCACGGCGAATCGCCCACCGCGTAGCTGATGGTGTGGCTGTCGCCGGTGGAATAGCTGAAGTAGTAGCGTCCTGCATGCTTGTGCACCCACGCCGCTTCGAAGAAGCGTCGCGGCAGGTCGCCGCCGGTGATCTGCGTGCCCTCCGGGGTCAGCAGCTGCACCTCGCGCGGCGCGGCGTCGAACTCCAGCATGTCCGCGCGCAGGCGTGCCACCCGCGGCGCCAGCGCCGGTGCATCGGGTTGGCCCAGGTCGGTGTCCCCCAGGGTGGCGTCGTAGCCCTGTGCAGTCCAACGCTGCAACTGTCCGCCGTGGATCCCGCCGAAGTACAGGTAATGCGCACCGTCATCGTCGGCGAACACGGCCGGATCGATGCTGTAGCTCTGCTGCATCGGCTGCGGCTGGGCGGTGAACGGGCCTTGCGGACGCGTGCCGGTCGCCACGCCGATGCGGAACACGCCCTGTTTGTCCTTCGCCGGGAAATACAGGAAGTAACGTCCTGCCTTGTAGGCCGCATCCGGTGCCCACAGCTGGTGCGCCGCCCACGGTACGTCCTCCAGTGCCAGCGCCAGCGGATGCACGGTGACCGGTGCCCCGATCCGGTCCATCGACAGCACGTGGTAATCACGCATCGCAAAGCCCTTGCCGGGCTGGTCATCGGCCGCTGGTGCCTGGATATCATGTGAGCCGTACACGTAGATGCGGTTGTCGAACACGTGCGCGGACGGGTCGGCGATGAACGGCGAATCGACCAGCGGCGCATCGCGGAAGCGGGCCTGGGCAAGCGCCACCACAGGGGCCATGCCGAGGATCAGCAGCAGCATGCGCAGGGGTGGCACCACGCCATGCGCGGCGTACTGCCGGGGTCGGACATGCATCATCATCAGCTCCTTTCAGCAGGAATCAGAACGTACCGCGTTGCAGGAACGGCGCCTGTCGGTACAGCTCGCGCTCGCCGCCACGCGGATCATCGGCCAGCGTGCTGCGTACATCGAACAGCAGGGTCTGGCGGCGCGGCAGGCCATACGGTTCCCAGTGCGCCAGCCCGGTGTGGTTGGGGTCGCCATGGCGGGCGAACTGCAGCAGTGCGCTGCTCATCGTGGCCGCCAGTCCGCGTGCCTCCGCGCCATCGCCACTGCGTGCACCGGGCCGGGCGGTGTTGTCGAACACCAGCGGAATATCCAGCGTGTGGAACGCGCCCAGCCTGCCGCCGTCCAGCGGCGAGCCCCAGTCAAGCTGGTAGGCCCAGGTGGGCGCCGCACCGGTGTGCTGGCGCGCGCGCGCTTCCAGCTCCTCCACTGCACCGCGCCAAGAGCGGCCGGCGGTGGTGGCGGCGAAGAACACCTGTGACGGCGTGTAGTGCGGGTACATGCGGCGATAGGCCTTGATCACCCGTTCCGGGCGCAGGTCCACGTACTGCTCGCGTTCCAGCTTGGCCGGCAGGCTGTCCCAGGTGAGTTCGTGGTTGGCCGGGTCGTTGCCGAGGAACGCACGGGTTTCATCGCGCGTGTTGCCGATCACCATCGGGATGTGGGCGGACTGCGCGGGCGCTTCGGGGAAGAACGGGTGCACCGGCAGTACCGCATCATCCAGCACCGGCCCCACGTACAGCCCGCTGGTTTCAATCCGCGACGGATCGCGCGCCTTGCCGGCGGCCAGCAGCGCGGCTGGGGAAAGGCGCAGCAGCGCCTCGATATCGCTTGCGCCAGCGGCCTGCATGGCGATCGCGGTACGCTGCGCGGCGGCACGCGGACCGGCCGCGGTGACCTGCTGGCCACTCATCGTCCATGCGCGCTGGAACAGGCCCTTGGCCGCGGGCATGGCCATCAACGTGGCGATCTTCGCCCCGCCGCCGGACTGGCCGAACACGGTGATGTTGTCCGCATCGCCACCGAACACCGCGGCGTGTTCGCGCACCCAGTGCAGGGCCTGCACCAGGTCGAGCTGGCCGACATTGCCCGAGGCGGCCATGCGCGGATCACCGAGTGCCCCCAGGTACAGGTAGCCGAACAGGTTGAGGCGATGGTTGACCGTCACCACCACCACATCGCCGCGTCGGCACAGCGCGCCGCCGTCGTACAGCGGGTCGCTGCCGGAGCCGTTGTTGAAGCCGCCGCCGTGGATGTAGAACAGGATTGGCCGCTTGCCGCCGTCGCCAAGCGCCGGCGTCCAGACATTGAGGAACAGGCAGTCTTCGCTGCCCGGCCCTTCGCCGCCACCCTGTGGCGCGGCCGCGCCGTACTCCAGGGCGTCGGCGATGCCGCGCCACGGCGCTTCGCGGCGCGGTGGCTGGAAGCGGTAGGCGGCCGTGTCGGCGCCATAGCGCAGCCCGCGGAACACGCAGGTGCCGTGTTCGCGCTGGCCGCGCACGCGCCCTCCGCGCACCCGCGCCAGCACCTGCTGGTCGGCGTGCACGCCTGGTTGCGCCACTGCGGTGGGCAGCAGGGATGTGGCGGCGGCAGCGAATGCCCAGCGGGCACTGTCGCGCAGGAAGCGGCGGCGTTGCAGGTCGGCACGGTCATCATTCATGGGCGACCCTCCGGGGTCTGGATCCGGGTAGGGGCGTGCAGCCAGCGCTGCGCGATCTCCGGCCACAGGGCCGTGGTCGAACCCGCGGCGGCGCGCATGCCGAAGCCATGGCCACCGTGGGCGAACACGTGCAGTTCGTGCTCCACGCCCGCCGCGGCCAGCGCCCGCGCCATCAGCAGGCTGTTGTCGACGCTGACGACGCGGTCATCCGCCGCGTGCAGCAGCAGGGTGGGCGGCATGTCCGCGCGCACCTGCTCCTGCATCGAGTAGCGATGCACGCTGGCGGGGTCCGCATCCTGCCCGACCAGGCGCTGGCGGGAGCCGCTGTGCGCCTGCGCGCCCATGTCGATCACCGGGTATACCAGTACCGCACGCGAAGGCCGCGCGCTGAGCCGGTCGGCCGCGTCGGCCGCCGGGTAAGCGGGGCTGTCGAAGCCGGTCGCCAGGCGCGCGGCGACGTGCCCGCCGGCCGAAAAGCCGATCACCGCGATGTCCTCGGCATCCAGTCCGCGGCTCGCTGCTGCGGCACGAACCACGCGCATCGCGCGCTGCGCGTCGGCGAGCGCCGCCTGGCGGTCGCGGCCGGGTTCGGGCAGGCGATAGCGCAGCACGAACAGCGTATAGCCGCTGCGCTCGACCCACTGCGGCACCAGTTCGGTGCCTTCCTTGTCGATCACCACCCGCTGGTAGCCACCGCCGGGAACCACCAGCAGCGCCTTGCCATTCGGCCGTGTCGGGGCGTGCACCAGCAGCCACGGGGCGTCGACCTGATCGACGTAGCGATCAGGCCGCTCCGGGTCGGTGCTGCGCTCCACGACGTGCAGTCCGCGCGCGGGAGTGGACTCGCCGGGCACGTGGCCCCCCGGCCACAACGCGATGCGTTCGCCGGCGGCCTCGGTGGCCCCGGTGGCCCCCGCAACGGGCGTCGGCGGTGCGCGCTGCGCTGCAGCGGCGGCAACCGCCGGGGACGCGGCCAGGGATAACGAACAGAGCAGCGAAAAAAGCGTGGATCTCATGCGGCACAAGGCTCCGGATGGACAGACAGGTGGCCCTCGGCCACTCCCCTCGTGCCTTCTGACGCACTGCACATTGCCAGATGACACCGGTTTACCATATACACGTCATCCGAACGCTGTCGATGCGCAGCGCAACAACGCCAAAGGGAGAGCCTCCTTGAGCAACGAACCCGGCAACATGGACCTGCCAACCGCACCGGCGGCCGCCGCCGATCCTGCCGCCATCGCCAGCGCTTTCACCGGCGCGCGCCGCGCAGGCGCATCACTGGCTGATTTCCCCGGCCAGATCCCCGCCGACCTGGTCAGCGCCTACCACGTGCAGGACCTGGCGATCAGCCAGTGGGAGCATGAGGTAGTGGGTTGGAAAGTCGGCTACATCGCCGAAGAGCGCCGCGACAGCTCCGGCGATGACCGTCTGCTGGGCCCGATATTCAACAATCGGCTGCAGAATGCTACCGGTGGAACAACGCTGGACATCGCCGTCTACGAAGGCGGTTTCGCGGCCGTGGAAGCGGAGTACGTGATCGAACTGCTGGAAGACGCGCCGGCCGACCAGCTGGAGTGGACCCCCGAGCAGGCCGAAGCGCTGCCGGCCCGCCTGTACATCGGCGTGGAAGTGGCCAGCAGCCCGCTGGCCACGATCAACATCCTCGGCCCGCTGGTGGTGGTGTCCGATTTCGGCAACAACAACGGCCTGCTGCTGGGACCGGAAATCACCGACTGGACGACGCGCGACGACAGCGAACTGCGTGCCGAGACGCTGATCGAAGGCGAAGTGGTCGGCACCGGCGGCGCAACCCGCCTGCCCGGTGGCCTGCGCACTGCGATCGCCTTCGCCCTGGCGCGTTCGGCCAAGCGCGGTCGCCCGCTCAAGCGCGGTGAACTGATCGCCACCGGCAACGCGACCGGTATCCATGACATCCGCGTAGGCCAGACGGCAGTGGTGCGGTTTGCGGGTTTCGGAGACATTGCCTGCCGGGCCGTCGCTGCGGGATGACCGCAGCCGCCTGGTGAACACGCGCGGGAGGGCGCAGATGATCACACGTAGAAACTTCCTGGCCACCAGCCTCGGCGCGCTTGCCGCGCCGGCGCTGATCGGCTGCAGCAAGGCGGGCGACAGCGTGGCCGGCGGCCACCTGCTGACCGCCACCGATGTGCATGTGGCGGACTATCCCACCGTGACCGCGGTGAAGTGGATCGGCCAGACGCTGGAACGCGAGACTGGCGGGCGCCTGCGCCTGCGGCAGTACCACTCCGGGCAGCTGGGCCGTGAATCCGAAGCGATCGACATGGCCCGCTTCGGTGCCATCGACATCACCCGGGTGTATTCCGGCGCGCTCAACAACGCCTTCCCGCTGACCCAGGCGCTGTGCCTGCCGTACGTGTTCGATTCGGTGTCGCACATGCGCGCCGCACTGGACGGCGGCGTGGCGGACGCGGTGCTGCGCGGCTTCGAAAGCCGCGACCTGGTCGGCCTGGCGATCTACGATTCCGGCGCGCGCTGCTTCTACAACACCAAGCATCCGATCGTGTCCCCGCAGGACCTGCGCGGCCTGAAGCTGCGCGTGGCCTCGTCGGACATCTTCATCCAGCTGATGCGCCTGTTCGGTGCCAACCCGACCCCGATGTCGCTGGGCGACACGTTCTCCGGCATGGAAACGCACATGATCGACGGTGCGGAAAACAACATGCGCAGCTTCCATTCCAGCCGGCATTTCGAGGCCGCGCACTACTGGTCGCAGAGCGATCATTCGTACGCGCCGGACGTGCTGCTGATGTCACGCGCCAGCTTCGACCAGCTGCGGCCGGACGATCGCCAGCTGCTGCTGGAAACGGCGCGCGCCTCGGTGAAGGTGATGCGCGAGCAGTGGGACGCTTCCGAAGATGCCGCGCGCAAGGCGGTGGTCGACTTCGGCGTCAAGACCAACGAGGTGGACCTGGTGGCCTTCCGCAAGGCCGCTGATCCGCTGCTGCAGGAGTACCTGAAGCAGCCCGAGCTGGCCGCCATGGTCAGCCGCATCCGCGATCTCGCCTGAGGAACTCCGCCATGACCGACATGACGACGGGCACTGCCCCGATCGCCCCCGGCGCAGGACAGCGCCTGCTGGACCGCATCGCCGACTTCGCCATTTATATCGCCGTGGCCGCCCTGCTGGGGCTGGTGGTGGTGCAGGGCTGGCAGGTATTCGCCCGCTACGTGCTCAACGATTCGCCCAGCTGGACCGAACCGGTGACGCTGCTGCTGCTGAGCACGGCGATGAGCCTGGGCGCTGCCTGCGGCGTGCACACCAACCGCCACTTCGGCTTCTTCCTGCTGGCCGCGTACATGGGGCCGCGGCTGCGTCGCGCGGTGGATACCTTCGTGCAGCTGGTGATCGGCGTGCTTGGCGCATACCTCGCCGTGTTCGCGATGGTGCTGCTGATGGATGGCCTGGACATCAAGGCCGCCGGTGCCAACCTGCCGCAGAGCATCAACTACCTGCCGCTGTCGGTGGGCGGGGCGTTGATGGTGCTGTTCGCGCTCAACCGTGCCTGGCGGGTCCATTTCCCGCTCGCGGTGGTCGCCGTCGAAGACGCTGAAGGAGATCGTTGAACATGGGCATTACCCTGCTTTTCCTGGTATTCGCCGGCCTGCTGCTGCTCGGCGTGCCGGTTGCCTACGCGCTGGCGGCGGCCGCGCTGGCTACCCTGCTCTACCTGGACATTCCCAGCATCGTGCTGGTGCAGCAGATCTCCGCCGGTACCGGCTCGGCATCGTTGATCGCGATTCCACTGTTCATCTTCGCCGGTGAGATCATGATGCGCGGTGGCATCTCCGAACGCCTGATCGCGCTGGCCTCCTCGCTGGTGGGACGCATGCGCGGCGGCCTCGGCCAGGTCTCGATCCTGTCCTCGCTGTTCTTCGGTGGCGTGTCCGGTTCAGCCATCGCCGATGTGTCCGCAGTGGGCGGCACGATGATCCCGCAGATGGTCAAGCGCGGTTACGACCGCGACTTCGCCGTCAATGTCAGCATCACCGCCGCGCTGGTGGCGCTGCTGGTGCCGCCGTCGCACAACCTGATCCTGTTTTCGGCTGCGGCCGGTGGTGGCCTGTCCATCGCCGATCTGTTCGCTGCAGGCATCGTGCCGGCGCTGCTGATGACGCTGGCGCTGATGGTCACCGGCTACGTGGTGGCGCGTCGTCGTGGCTATGGCGTGGAAGTCTTCCCCGGCTGGCGTGCGGTGGCCCTGCGCATCTTCTCCGCCCTGCCCGGCCTGGGCCTGGTGGCCCTGATCTTCGTCGGCATCCGCGCCGGCATCTTCACCGCCGTGGAAAGCGCGGCCATCGCCGTGGTGTACGCGTTGCTGGTCACCACCGTGCTGTACCGGCAGCTGCCGTGGCGCGAGTTCTTCGGCACGGTCATCCATGCCGCGCGCAGCACCGGCGTGATCCTGTTCGTGATCGCCACCGCCGCCGTGTTCGGCTGGCTGCTGGCGTTCCTTCAGGTGCCGGTGGCCGCGGTGGACTTCCTGCAGTCCTTCGCGCACAGCCAGTTCATGGTGCTGTTGATGATCGTGGTGATGCTGCTGCTGCTGGGTACCTTCATGGACCTGGCGCCGATGATCCTGATCTGCACGCCGATCTTCCTGCCGGTGGCCAAGGCCTATGGCATCGATCCGATCCACTTCGGCCTGGTGCTGGTGCTGACCGGTGGCCTCGGCCTGGTGACGCCGCCGGTGGGCTCGGTGCTCTTCATCGGTACCGCCATCGGCAAGATCAGCGTCGGCGAAAGCATGCGCAGCATCTGGCCCTTCTGGTTCGCAGCACTGGGCGTGCTGCTGATCGTGACCTTCTTCCCCAGCCTGTCGCTGTGGCTGCCGCATCTGCTGCGTGCGTGATGTGGGGAGAAGGCGTGACGGCCCGGGTCGTCACCTGTCCGAGCAAGCGTGACGACCAACGGTCGTCACCTACATGAGTTTCCTGGGAGGGAAAACGATGCAGTTCAAGCACACGTTGAAGATCCTGCTGGCCGGTGGCCTGCTGCTGGCAACATCGACCGTGGCTGCCGCCGAACCGGTGGCCGCGACGAACTGGAAACGCGGGATCGAGAACCAGCGCCAGGCCGATCTCGGCAACGGTACGTTCCTCAACCCGGTGTTTGCCGGCGACCGTCCGGATCCGTCGGTGCTGAAGGACGGCCAGGACTACTACCTGACCCTGTCCTCGTTCGATGCCTATCCCGGCCTGCCGCTGTGGCACTCGCGCGACCTGGTCAACTGGCAGCCGCTGGGCCATGCCATCACCAAGAATGTCGGCGCGATCTGGGCACCGGACATCATCAAGCATGAAGGTCGCTACTACATCTACTTCCCGGCACGCACCGGCGAGACGCGCAGCAACTTCGTGGTCTGGGCCGATGACATCAAGGGTCCGTGGAGCGAGCCGATCGACATCGGGCTGGAGAAGTACATCGATCCGGGCCACGCCGTTGGCGAGGACGGCAAGCGCTACCTGTTCCTGAGTGGCGGCGATTACGTACAGCTGGCCGACGACGGCCTGAGCGTGGTCGGCACTCCCAAGCACGTCTACGACGGCTGGAAGTACCCGGAAAGCTGGGACGTGGAGGCGTACGCGCAGGAAGGCCCGAAGATCAACTTCCGCGATGGCTGGTACTACATGACCACTGCGGTCGGCGGCACCGCCGGCCCGCCGACCGGGCACATGGTGATCACCGCGCGCTCGCGTTCGATCCACGGACCGTGGGTGAACGCCCCGAACAACCCCATCATGCGCACCCGCTCCGCTGCCGAGCCGTGGTGGTCGCGCGGGCATGCCACGGTCATCGAAGGCACCGACGGCCGCTGGTGGATGATGTACCACGGCTACGAGAACGGCTATTGGACGCTGGGTCGCCAGGCGTTGCTGGAGCCGATCGAATGGACCGCCGATGGCTGGTTCGTGGCCAAGGGCGGCGATCTCGGCCAGCCGCTGCGCAAGCCCTCCGGCGAATCGGTGGGCCAGCACGGCATGGCCCTGTCCGATGCCTTCACCGGCAGCAGGCTCGGTCCGCAGTGGTCGTTCTTCAACCCCGCGCAGGACGAATACAAGCGGCTGGGCTTCAGCGGCAACGGGCTGGTGCTGCAGGGCAAGGGCGAAACCCCGCGCGACAGCTCGCCGCTGACCGCCATCGCCGGTGACAAGGCCTACCAGTTCGAGGTGGAAATGGATGTCGCCCCCGGCGCGGTCGGCGGCGCCCTGCTGTACTACAGCGACCGCCTGTACGTGGGCGTTGGCAGCAATGGCGAGAAGTTCATCATGCACCGCTACGGTGAAGAGCGCCCCACCCGCCTGACCCCCAGCAGCACCGGCGGCAAGCTGTGGCTGCGGGTGACCAACAACCGCCACATCGTCACCATCCACTCCAGCACCGACGGCCGCACCTGGGAGAAGTACCCGGTTCAGATGGAAGTGTCCGGTTACCATCACAATGTGGCGGGCAAGTTCCTGGCCCTGAAGCCGGCGCTGTACGCGGCCGGCGACGGTGCGGTCACCTTCCGCAACTTCCGCTACCGCGCGCTCGACTGAGCGCGCGGCTAGAATCCCCGGACCCCTCGAGTCGAAGACATGTCAGTGCGCAACACGAACGATGCCGCCAAGCCGGCAGGAATGAAAGGCAAGGCGGCAACGATCAACGACATCGCGCGGCTGTCGGGGGTGTCGAAGAAAACGGTTTCAAGGATCATCAACAACTCCCCGCTGGTGCGCAAGGACACGCGCGAGAAGGTGGAAACGCTGATGCGCGAGGTCGGCTACACCCCCGACCCGCTGGCGCGCGGGCTGGCCTTCCGGCGCTCGTTCCTGATCGGGATGGTGTACGACAACCCGACCGCGCAGTACATCGTGGACATGCAGTACGGCGCACTGGACGCGCTGCGCGGGTCCAGCTTCGAACTGGTGGTGCATCCCTGCGACAGCCGCAGCCCCGGCTATATCGAGGGCGTCTGCCGCTTCGTGCAGCAGCAGAAGCTGCATGGGGTGATCCTGGTACCGCGTGCGTCCGAAGACCAGGCGCTGGCCGATGCGCTGGAGGAGATCGGCTGCCGCTTCACCCGCATCGCCTCGCTGCCGCTGGATGAAACCTCGCAGATGGTGGTGACCCATGATCGCGATGGCGCCGCCGAGGCGGCCGATTACCTGCTGTCGCTCGGCCATCGCGATATCGCACTGGTGACCGGCCCGAGTGCCTACCGTTCGGCCCATGAACGCACCTCCGGCTTCATCGAAGCGCTGGCCAAGCGCGGCATCGAGCTGCCCAAGGACCGCATCGTCGAAGCCGGTTACACCTTCGAATCCGGCGTGGCCGCTGCGGAAAAGCTGCTGCTGGGCAAGAAGCGCCCGACCGCCATCTTCACCGGCAACGATGAAATGGCCGCCGGTATCTACAAGGTCGCGCTGCGCGCAGGCATCAACATCCCGCGCGAACTGTCGATCATCGGCTACGACGACAGCCCGCTGGCCTCGCGCCTGTGGCCGTCGCTGACGTCGGTACGGCGGCACACGCGCGATACCGGACGCACCGCTGCGGCGATGCTGATCCAGCCCGATGGCCAGCCGACGATGCAGATCGCCAGCGTGCGCCCGCACCTGATCGTGCGCGATTCCTGCCAGCCGCCGCAGGACGAATAAGCCGAAAACCCCCGTCCCGCAATGCCGGAACGGCACCTTGCGGTGCAAAATGACACCGGTGTCCAAGGCCGCTAGAATGGCCGCCACACCGCGCCGGCGCCGAGTCATCGGCCCGTCCCCTGCTCTGGAGAAGCCATGTACTGCAAGACCCATTACGCCACCCATCCCGATGCCATCAAGGGCGCCAGCAATGACGACCTGCGCGACCTGTACCTGCTCGATGGCCTGTTCAACGCCGATGCGGTGACCCTGAAGTACACCCACTACGAGCGCTTCGTGCTCGGCGGCGCGGCACCGGTCAACGGCCCGGTTTCGCTGCCCAAGCAGACCGAACCGGCCTCGGCCGCCGGCCACGCCTTCCTGGAACGTCGCGAGCTGGGCGTGATCAACGTCGGCAGCGGCAGCGGCACCATCACCGTCGACGGCACCGTCTTCACCCTGGGCCCGAAGGATGGCCTGTACGTGGCCATGGGCAGCGAAGACGTGGTGTTCGCTTCGGACGATGCCGCCAACCCGGCGCAGTTCTACCTGGCCTCGACCCCGGCGCACGCGCGTTTCGAGACCAAGGCGCTGTCGATCAAGGACGCCGTGGCACTGGACCGTGGCGCGCTGGAAACCAGCAACGAACGCACCATCTACCAGTACATCGTGCCGGCCACCTGCCAGTCCTCGCAGCTGCTGCTGGGCCTGACCGTGCTGAAGCCGGGCAGCGTCTGGAACACCATGCCGCCGCACCTGCACGACCGCCGCAGCGAAGTGTATTTCTACTTCGACCTGGGCCAGAACGATCGCGTGTACCACTTCATGGGCGAGCCCGAAGCGCAGCGCCACATCGTGATCCAGAACAACGAAGCGGTGGTGTCGCCGCCGTGGTCGATCCACATGGGCGCCGGCACCAGCAACTACGCTTTCATCTGGGCGATGGGCGGCGAGAATCTGGATTACACCGACATGCACGTGCTGGACATCTGCCAGCTCAAGTAAGGCATCAGCAACGCCGCCGGCCGCCGCGCCGGCGGCGGTCCGTCCCTCGTGCGACCAACGCACGTATCCACAAGGAATGCATCAATGGCTAATCCGTTCAGTCTGGAAGGCAAGGTCGCGCTGGTCACCGGTGGCAACACCGGCCTGGGGCAGGGTATCGCCGTGGCACTGGCTGCCGCAGGCGCCGACGTGGCCGTGGCCGGCATCGCACCGCCCACCGACACCGTGGCGAAGATCACCGCGCTGGGCCGCCGCTGCCTGGCCATCGAAGCCAACCTGGTCAGCATCGAGCCGGTCGAGCGCGTAGTGCGCGAAACCATCGACGGCCTCGGGGGCCTGGACATCCTGGTCAACAACGCCGGGCTGATCCGTCGCGCCGACGCGGTCGACTTCACCGAGCAGGACTGGGACGACGTGATGAACGTCAACATCAAGTCCGCGTTCTTCATTTCGCAGGCGGCCGGCCGGCATTTCATCGCCCAGGGCCACGGCAAGATCATCAACATCGCTTCGATGCTGTCCTTCCAGGGCGGCGTACGCGTGCCGTCCTATACCGCCAGCAAGAGCGGCATCGCCGGCATCACCCGCCTGCTGGCCAACGAATGGGCCGGCAAGGGCATCAACGTCAATGCGATCGCCCCGGGTTACATGGCGACGGACAATACCGCCGCCCTGCGCGCCGATGCAGACCGCAACAAGTCGATCCTGGAGCGCATTCCGGCCGCACGCTGGGGTAACCCGGAAGACCTGGCCGGTGCGGCGGTGTTCCTGGCCTCGTCGGCGTCGGACTACGTCAATGGCGCGGTACTGCCGGTCGATGGGGGCTGGCTGGCGCGGTAACACCATCGCATTCGCGCTGGCGCTCCCCCGGTTCGCGTTGCAAACCGCGGGCCCCGCGTCACCTTGCTTCCAGACCCCCACCGCTTCGCGGTCGCCCCCTGACTCAGGGGGCTCTCCTCCAGATTCATCCCGGTAGTGCCGGCCCTGGCCGGTAACGCATGCCAAGGAGCCAGACCATGCTGCGCCTGATGCTGCTGTTCTCGCTGTTGACCAGCGCTACCGCACACGCGGCGCCGCAGCGGGTGTTCATTGCCGGGGATTCCACGGCGGCCGAATACGGGCCGGAGCGGGCGCCGCAGGCGGGCTGGGGGCAGATGCTGCAGAGCTACCTGGACCCGGCGCGCATCGAGGTGCGCAACCACGCCAAGGGAGGGCGCAGCACGCGCAGTTTCATCGCCGAAGGACGGCTGGACGCCATCGCCGGCGAGCTGCGCAAGGGCGATGTGCTGCTGATCCAGTTCGGCCACAACGATGCGAAGTTCGAAGACCCCACGCGCTACACCGATCCTGCCGGTGACTACGCCACCTTCCTGATGCGCTACGTGCAGCTGGCACGCGACACGGGCGCCACGCCGGTCCTGGTCACTCCGGTGGCACGCCTGCTGTACGACTTCGGCTCGCTGCTGGACACGCACGGGGTCTACACCCTGGCCATGAAGCAGCTGGCCGCGCGCGAGGACATCGCGCTGATCGACCTCAACGACCGTTCCACGCGCTGGATCCGCGCGCTGGGCGAGCAGGGCGCCAAGCCGTACTTCCTGTTCGTGCCGGACCAGCAGAAGGCCGATGGCACTCATTTCAGCACGGCCGGTGCGAATGCGGTCGCCTGCCTGGTGCTGCGCGACTGGGCCGAACTGCAGCCGACAGTGAAGCCGGCACTGGTGCGTGACATCGACTGTGACGTGCGCGGCACGCAGCGGGAGGGGGCGGATTCCATTTTCCGCCGGGCAAAGGAACCTGACCGCTTCGGTTCGCGGGTAGTGCATGAAGATGCCATCGCACGCGCGCAGCCAGGACCCCATGGCGGCGCCGGCCCGACCACCGCGTATCCGTTCTTCGCCGATGCCGAAGGCCTGCCGTTCGTGCTGCGCAAGCGGGTGCTGCACAAGGGCGCCGGCATCGGCCTGCACCCGCAGCACAAGGACGAGATCTACTACATCGTCAGCGGGCAGGGCAGTTACGTGCTGGACGGGAAGCAGCATGACGTACGCGCAGGCCACGCGCTGCTGACCCGCGCAGGCAGCATGCATGCGCTGCAGCAGGTGGGTGATGAGGACCTGGTGCTGCTGCTGGCGTATCCACGCTGACGTCCCCGACCGATGCCCGGTAGCGACGATCCAGGGTTGGCGAGCGTTGCGTAGGCTCTCCAGCGTAACGGGCCTCAGGCTGGCCGCGCGACGTGGGTCACCAGATAGCGCTTGACCCGATGCGAGCCCGGCGACATCAACGCGCGGGCATGCAGTGCGATGGCGCCTTCCTGGCCCAGATTGTTCTGGTGCAGCGACCAGGTGATCAGCGAGCGCTGCGCCATGTCCAGTTCGTCAACCACCTGGAATGAGACCACGCGGCGCTCATCGTGGCTGTAAAGCTTGCCCCACTCACTGAGGGTGTTGTAGCGGGTCACGTGCCCGAGCACCGGCGCATCCAGGTCCTCGACGACAGGCTGAAGCTGGCGGATGGTCTGGTTGTCGAAGCGCGCCAGCACCTGGCCGCGGGGGCGCATCACCGTCAGGGTCATTTCCGGCGCCTGCGCGATCGGGCGATGCGCTTCCAGCAAGGCGGTTTCCAGCGCGGCCGGCAATGCACCCATGGTCGGTTCGATGCGCTTCTGCAGCGCCACTGTCTGTGCCTCGTCGGCGTCGTTGCCGATCGCCTCATTGAAGGCGTACTTGATGAAATCGTAGGCGACGCCGGTGGCGACCAGCTCAGTGAAGCTCATCACCAACTCGTACACGAAGCTGCCACGCTTGGGCGGCGCAAGAAACACCTCGACCCCGCTGGCGGTATCGCCCTGTGTCTTTACTTCGTCGTTGAGCAACGCATGCAGCGTGATGTTGAGCGAGCGTGCGATGCCGGTCAGTGCCCGCGCCGCATCGTAGGCATCCAGCACATGGCTATCAGCCGAGCCATGCTCGAATTGAAATTTGATTCTCAGCGTCGTCATCCTGCTCCGCGGAAAGGCGCCATAAGCGACGCATATGGGTGCGGGACGATTAGATAGACGGTGCCAACATATGGCTTTCAAGAATCGCGCACGCTACGCACGGCGGCGACCCACGGTCGCCACCAGCCCAGCGCACGATCACCCCACTCAGACGTCGCCGCCGGTCGCCCAGCCTGCGCCGGTGCCGCGCTGGAACACGCGGTCGTCCTCCTGCACCTCGCCGGCGGGCAGCTGCGGCTGGTCCGCCAGGCTGGCGTAGATCGGGGTGAAGTCCGGTGCGGTGGCCTGCATCAGCTGCTCGAAGCTGTCGATGACGAAGTAGGTCTTCTGGAAGGTATCGATGCGGTACCGCGTGCGCATGATGCGTTCCAGGTCGAAGCCGATCCGGTTCGGTGCCGGCGACTCCAGCGAGTACAGCGATTCGCCCTTCGACGACACGATGCCGGCGCCGTAGATGCGCAGTCCATCGGCGGTGTTGATCAGGCCGAATTCGACCGTGTACCAGTACAGCCGTGTCAGGTTCTGCAACGCGTCCGGGCCCAGCGCATGGGCTTTCACGCCGCCGCGCCCATAGGCTTCCATGTAGTCGGCGAACACCGGGTTCATCAGCAGCGGCACGTGACCGAACAGGTCATGGAACATGTCCGGTTCGGCGATGTAATCGATCTGGTCGGGCCGGCGGATCCACCACGTCACCGGGAAGCGCCGGTTCGCCAGGTGATCGAAGAAATCCAGTTCCGGGAGCAGCCCTTCGACGCCGACCAGGGTCCAGCCGGTGGCCGCCGCAAGTGCCTCGTTGAGCTGCTCGAAGCGCGGGATCATGTCCGCGCTCATGCCCATGGCGTCCTGCGCATCCAGGAACTCCTGGCAGGCGCGTCCGTTCAGCAGGTCGCGCTGGCGCTTGAACAGGGTGCTCCAGGTCGCGTGGTCGTCGGCGCTGTAGCTGTCCCACGGCTGTTCCACCACGGCGGTGGTATAGACCGGCACATAGCCCTTGTCGGTCTGCTGGTGCTCGACGCGGCGGGGAGTGGTCTGGTCCATGGGACGGCTCCATTCGGGTGTCTGTCGATGCTAGGGCAGGGATCGCGCAACAGGGTTGCAAAGTTGCGTGTTGAGGGCGTCCTGACGCAATATCGTTGCGTCCATCCCGTGTTGCGAGGCAGCAATGGCAGGTGAAGTCCAGTTCGACCGCACGGATCTACGCCTCCTGGCCGAGATCCAGCGTGATGGCCGCGCCACCAATGCCGAACTGGCGACGCGGGTGAACCTGTCTCCTTCGGCCTGCCTGCGCCGCCTGCAGCGGCTCGAAGCCGAAGGCGTGATCGCCGGCTATGGGGCGCGGCTGGAGCCGAAGCACATCGGCTTGGGGCTGCAGGCCTTCGTGCGCGTGCAGCTGGAAAAGCATGACCAGGCGGCCATCGCGCGGTTCGCCGACAGCGTGCTGGAATGGGACGAGGTGGTGGCCTGCCATGCGCTCACCGGCGACATGGACTACCTGCTGCAGATCTACGTTCGCGACCTGGAGCATTTCTCCAGCTTCCTGCTGGACAAGCTGCTCAATGCCTCCGGCGTGGCCGACGTCAACTCCAGCTTCGTGCTGCGCACCGTGAAACCCTTCCGCGCCCTGCCGTTGTCGCAGCTGGGTGGGTGAACCGGTTTGACGGCAGCCATGCGGTAGCCGAGCATCGTCGCCAGCGGTAGCGTCGAACCGGGGCGTTGGCTGCAGCACCTTTTTCGATCATCGACATGCCCGACACCGCGCCCACTATCGACACCACCCATTTCCTGCCACTGCGGCGGCGGACGCTGGCGCAGCACCTGGGCCGTGGCACGCCGCCGGCGACGCCGCTGGAACAGGCCGGCCTGTTCGCCGCGCAGCTGTGCCGCCTGCACGCCTATCCCGGGGCACAGCTGGAACGCCTGCTGCACGATGCGTGCGCGCTGTTCGCCGCTGGAGACGGCAGTGCGGTCATCGCCCAGTTGGCGGGCATAGGCGGCGAAGGGCAGCCGGCGCTGGATGCGTGGCTGGCCGACCTGGCCATGCACGGCGTGCTGTTGGCACCGGACGAAGCGGTGGAGCGCTTCCTCGCCGCTTCGCCCGATGCGTATCCCGGCGCGGACTTCCAGGCCGCCTGCCAGGTCACCCTGGCCGAGCACACGATCCGTTACCCGGCCACCGCCGCGCCCGACGACGAGGACGAAGCGGTCGATCCCGAACCGGACCCGGACCAGGCGGCGCCGCGTGCCACCGGGGCGATCGAGCGCAACGGGCTGTTCACCAGCGAACAGGCGCGCGTGCTGCGTGCCATCGCCGCCAACCCGGATGAACTGATCGATCTGGACGCCTACGCCGGTACAGGGAAAAGCCACCTGGTGCTGGCGTTGATGGAGGCCCGGCCCGGCCGCTATACCTACATCGCGCCGTCGCGTGGCCAGGTCGAAGCCTTCCGCCCGCGGCTGCCCGCGGAGTCCGGCACGCGGCTGCTGACCCAGATCGAACTGGCCAACCTGATGGTGCAGCAGGCCGCCCGCAGCGGCCGCGGCAATGGCTTCGTGCCGACCTACCGGCTGAGCACGGTCCCGGCCTGGGAGATCACCCGCCGGATCGGCCTGCAGGGCATCGGCCAGCGCGTGCCCGAGCAGGTGCTGATGACGGCCCTGGAGGGCATCAATCGGTGGTGTGCGTCGTCATCGCCGACGCTGCAGGCTGCGCATTTCGACCGTTCGCTGCCCTGGGCAATGCTGGACGCGGCGCCCTATGTGGCGGCCGCCGAGCACGTCTGGCGCTGCATGTTCGATGCCGGCGTGCAGAAGGGCGGTTGCCTCAGCCTCAATACCGGCCACCTCGGCAAATGGCTGGAGCTGCAGGGCGTGGCGCCGCCGGTCGGGCTGGGCATGCTGCTGGTCGATGAGGCCCACGAACTGAGTCCGGCGTGGAAGCAGGTGCTGGCACGGCATGCGCCCGGGGTGGTCAGCCTGGGCGATCCGCACCAGCGGCTGGTCGGGCGCGCATCGCGCTGGTCGAGCGCCAAGGTGCTGGAAATGAGCCAATCGGTGCGCCAGGGCAGCCAGGTGGATGGCCTGGTCAACCAGTCATTGGCGCTGGATGACATCGGTGCGTCCAGCGAACGCTTCATGGGCGCCAGCGACCGCGCCACCGGCGTGCGCCGGTATGCCGCGTGGTCGCAGGTGCCGCAGTCCGGTGCACGCCTGTACGGGAGCCTGTGGCGGCTGCTGCAGGAAGCCCACCTGCTGGTCGCGCAGGGGGCGCGGGTGCACGTGCATCCGGCTTCGCTGCGCCTGCTGCAGAAAGAAGCGCAGGCGCCGATCGATGCTTGGCGCAGCGTCGGCCGGGGCGAGTCGAGCCGGCGCTGGGAGGCCTTCGTGGACGCCTGCGAGCAGCGCGGGCAGGACGATATCCCGGCGCTGTTTTCGGGGGGATTCGATGCAACCGCGCTGGAGCAGCTGCTGGCGGCGCTGCTGCCCGCGCAGGATGCAGGCATCACGCTGTGCCTGGCCCAGCATGCCAAGAACCTGCAGTTCGACCGGGTGGCGATGTCGGCGTGCTGTTTCATCACCGGCTACGAGACCCGCCAGGCGCACAGCCCGGTGCGCGCGGCCTACCTGGCGCTGACCCGTGGCAGCCAGCAGCTGTGGCTGCCGGGCGATGCGATGGAACAGCTGCAGCTGAGCGCGCAGCGCCATGCAGAGACGCTGGAAACGCGACGCATGGAAAAGCGCCGCGCCGCCGGGCACATGAAGCGGTGACGATCAGGTCGTACGGGATGTGACACGGTAGCGGCGGGGCCACCGCGTGACGACCAACGGTCGTCACCCACCAGCGCAGGGGCGCAGGGCATGACGGCCAGCGGCCGTCACTACCAACGGCCGTCAGCAGTCGGCCTTGCGGCCCATCAGCCGGCCTACGCGCGACGGCTCCTCGCACTTCGGCTTGGGCGGCGGCGGCGGCAGCAGGGCGGCGGCGCGCGCGCGCTGGATCTGCTCGATCTTCGCGCGGATCTGCGGCATGGCCGCCATCGCGGCCTTTTCGCCTTCCAGGATCGCCTTGCCGCGCTGGCTGAAATCGGATGCGCCGATATCCAGCACGCGGGGCCGGATGATGATGTCCGCGCGTGCCAGTTCCTGTTCGCCCAGGCGCTGGCCCATGATCGCGATGGACTGGTTGACGATGCCCAGCATGCCGGTCGGCGTACGACCGCTGGCCTTGCTGGAGATATCCACGGCGATGACGAACTCGGCGCCCAGCTGGCGCGCCGCGTCCACCGGCACCGGGCTGACCACGCCGCCATCGACGTAATTGTTCTGGCCGATCTTCACCGGTTCGAACACCCCCGGGATGCTGCTGGAGGCACGCACCGCCTGGCCGACGTTGCCGCGCACGAACACCGCGCGCTCGCCGGTTTCCAGGTTGGTGGCCACTGCCGCGAACGGCTTGCGCAGGCGCTCGCCCGGCTTGTTGCCGACCTGCTGGTTGACGTAGTCCTGCAGCTTCTGGCCCTGCACCAGTCCGCCGGAGAACAGGCGCACGTCGCGGATGCTGGCTTCGTCCAGCGCCACCGCCTTGGTCTGCATCTCGAACGCATCCATGCCGCTGGCGTACAGCGCACCGACCACGCTGCCGGCGCTGGTACCGGACACCACCACCGGCTCGAAGCCGTTGGCTTCCAGCATCTTGATCACGCCGATATGGGCGAAGCCCTTGGCCGCGCCGCCGCCGAGGGCGATGCCGATCTTCACCGGCTTGGCGGGCCGCACCACGGTGGGCGCAGGCGGCGGAGTGGGGCGGGCGTTCTCCCCGCCACAACCGGCCAGCAGGCCGAGCAGGGCAACGGACAGCATCACACGGGTGCGGGACAGGCTCATCGGCAGGCAGACGCAGCAGGAAAGGGCGCCAGCATAGCCGGTCGTGGTGGCCGCTGGCGGTCGATCTCCTGCACGCATTCAGCCGGTAGTGACGGCCTGACGGCCTGACGGCCAGCGGCCGTCACTACCGTGCGCCAGCGGGCGCCACCGCCCTCAGAAGCGGTTGTCGCCGTCCAGCATCCTGCCCAGGCCGCCCAGCACCGAGCCTTCGCCGCGGTTCTGGCCACCGCCCTGCGGCGCGGCCATCCACATCCGGCCGGCCAGGCGCGAGAACGGCAGCGACTGCAGCCAGACCTTGCCGGGGCCGGTCAGAGTCGCCAGGAACACGCCTTCGCCGCCGAACACCATGCTCTTGATGCCCGCTACACGGCGCACGTCCATGTCCACGCTGGCGTGGTAGGCGACCACGCAGCCGGTATCCACGTCCAGCCGCTCGCCGGCGGCCAGTTCGCGCTCGACCACGCAGCCACCGGCATGGATGAACACCCAACCGTCGCCTTCCAGCTTCTGCATGATGAAGCCTTCGCCGCCGAACAGGCCGGTCATGATCTTGCGCTGGAACTGCACGCCGATCTGCACCCCGCGCGCGCCGGCCAGGAAGCTGTCCTTCTGGCAGATCAGCCGCCCGCCATGTTCGTCCAGCTTCATCGGCAGGACCGTGCCGGGGTAGGGCGCGGCGAAGGCGACCTTGGCCTTGCCGTGGCCGGTGTGGGTGTACAGGGTGGCGAACAGGCTTTCGCCGGTCAGCACGCGCTTGCCGGCCGACATCAGCTTGTCCATGAAACCGCCGCCCTGGCCACTGTGCGAGCCGTCGCCGAACACGGTATCCATCTGCACCGCCGAATCCTTGAACATCAGCGCGCCGGCTTCGGCGATGGCGCTCTCGCCCGGGTCCAGCTCGATCTCCACGAACTGCATTTCATGGCCGACGATGCGGAAATCGATGTCGTCCGCGCGCTGGCTGCGCGCGCCGTGGCCGGGAACCGGCGGCGGTGCGCTGGACATGCCGGGGGCCTCGCTGCGCAGTTCGGGTACCTCGCCGATCGCCATCCAGCCGCTCATGCCCTGGCACCAGGCCAGCGCGCGCGGATTGCCCTGGGCGAAGTGGCGTGCAGCCTGATCGTCGAAGGGGCCGACGCGGTCGGCCTGGCCGGGGACATGGAAGTACCACTGGTTCATCGCTGCGATTCCAAGGGGTGCGGGAATGCCGAGTCTAGCGGGCGGGGGAGGGCCGCCGCGACGGCCATGAACGCGCGGCATTTGCGGCAAGCGTGTTGTATTGCAACAATTATCTGGTAGCGCCGTTCCACCACCCCTCCCAACACAGCCTACCGCCATGTCCCCGAACCGTTCCGTCCACGACCGCCGACCGGTCGTGCGTCCGCTCGTTCTCGCTCTCTCCGCCCTGCTGCCGCTGTCCGCAGTTGCCCAGCAAGCTCCGGCCAGCAAGGATCCCGTCGCGCTTGATGCGCTGACCGTGACCGCCCAGCGCCGCGTCGAGAACGCCAAGGACGTGCCGGTGGCGATCACCGCGATCCAGGGGGAAAAGCTCGATGTCCTCGGTTCGGCCGGTGACGACATCCGCTTCCTGGCTGGCCGCGTGCCCAGCCTGAACATCGAATCGTCCTACGGTCGTGCCTTCCCGCGCTTCTACATCCGCGGCCTGGGCAACACCGATTTCGACCTCAATGCGTCCCAGCCGGTGTCCCTGGTATACGACGACGTGGTGCAGGAAAGCCCGCTGCTGAAGGGCTTCCCGCTGTTCGACCTGGCCGGCGTGGAAGTGCTGCGCGGCCCGCAGGGCACGCTGTTCGGACGCAATACCCCGGCCGGCGTGGTGAAGTTCGATTCGGCACGTCCGTCGCAGGACGCCGATGGCTACGTCAAGGTGGCCTACGGCAGCTATGACACCTGGAACGTGCAGGGCGCCTACGGCGGTCCGCTGACCAGCCGCTGGTCGGCCCGCGTATCGGCCCTTTACCAGCGCCGCGATGACTGGGTGACCAACACCCGCAGCAACGCACCGGCGCAGGGTTTCGAGGGCTATGACGAAGGCGCCGCACGCGTGCAGTTCCTGTACGAAGGCGATGGTTTCGAAGGCCTGTTCAACCTGCACAAGCGCAAGCTCAACGGCACCGCGCGCCTGTTCCGCGCCAACATCATCCAGCCGGGCAGCAACAAGCTGGTGGAAAACTTCGACCGCGATGAAGTATCCACTGACGGGCAGAACTTCTCCGACCTGGAAACCTGGGGCGGCAGCGCGCGCCTGAAGTGGGACCTGGGCCGGGTCACCCTGCACTCGATCACCGGCTATGAAACCGCCGAGTCGTTGAACCACGGCGACATCGACGGCGGTTACGGCGCGTCGTTCCTGGGCGCCGGCAACTACGGCCCGGGCTTCATCCCGTTCCCGTCCGAATCGGCCGACGGCCTGCCGAGCCACCGCCAGTGGACGCAGGAATTCCGCGTCGAATCCAACGAGTGGGGCCGTTTCGACTGGCAGGCCGGCGTGTTCTACTTCGATGAAGACGTGACCATCGACAGCTTCAACTACGACTCGCTGACCCCGGGCAATCCGCAGAGCGGGCATGCCGTTCAGCAGCAGCGCAACAAGGCGTGGGCGGCGTTCGCTTCCGGCGATTTCGACGTCACCGACCGCTTCAAGCTGCGTGCCGGCGTGCGCTACACCCAGGACAAGAAGGACTTCACCGCCAGCGTGCTGCAGGCCGTCGCCGGTGGCACGCCGGTCAGCGGACCGTACGTGGCCAACAGCGATGTCGACGACGTCAGCTGGGACCTGAGCGGTGTCTACGCGCTGACCGACAACGTCAACGCGTACGCCCGCGTGGCCAAGGGCTTCCGCGCGCCCTCCATCCAGGGCCGACTGGCCTTCGGTGGCGTGACCCAGGCCGATTCGGAGAAGGTGATTTCCTACGAGGCCGGCATCAAGGCCGACCTGTTCGACCGCCGTGCGCGCCTGGGCTTCAGCGTGTTCCGCTACGACGTGGATGGGCAGCAGCTGATCGCCGTCGGTGGCAGCAACAACACCGCCACCCTGCTCAACGCCGACAAGACCATCGGCCAGGGCTTCGAGCTCGACTTGGAGGCCTACCTGACCGACAACGTGCTGCTGACCCTGGGCAGCAGCTACAACGACACCGAGATCAAGGATCCCGACCTGGCGGTGGCGATCTGCGGCGGCGGCTGCACCATCACCGATCCGACCACGGTGATCAACGGCGGTACCTACGCGCTGGTGAACGGTAATTCGCTGCCGCAGGCACCGAAGTGGATCCACAACCTGACCCTGCGTGCCGGCTTCCCGGTCACCGATGCCAGCGAGTTCTACGTCTACACCGACTGGGCGTACAAGAGCGAGGTCAACTTCTTCCTGTACGAATCGCCGGAGTTCCGCAGCCGCAGCTCGCTGGAAGGCGGCCTGCGCCTGGGTTACAACTGGGATTACGGCCAGTACGACGTCGCCGTGTTCGGTCGCAACCTGACCGACCAGGTGCGTGTGGTCGGTGCGATCGACTTCAACAACCTGACCGGGTTCCTCAACGAGCCGCGTACCTTCGGCGTGGAGTTCACCGCGAAGTTCTGATCGACCTGAAAACGGGGTGGCGGCCCACGGTCGCCCCCCCCTTGAGGGTCATCCACGGCGCGGATTCTCCGCGCCGTTTTCATTTCACAGCGCGCTCTGTGGCCGCACCTGCAGCACGGCTTCTTCGGCCGCGCAGTCGCGGCTGGACGATCGACCGGTCGCGCGTGCCGCTGCGATTTCTCGTTCTGCTGCAAGCAGGTCGGCCTGGAACTCCGGGTTGTCGTGCAGCCGCGCGACCAGTGCAGCGCCGAGGAACCGTGCCTGCACGATATCGCTGTGCCAGTGCATGTTGCAGACCAGGCGACTTTCAGCGTAATTGCGCCCCCGCGCGAAGATTGCATCGGCCCGCTCCGGTGCCACCTCGGCGAGGATCAGCGCCCACGCCCATCCGGCGATGCCGTGTCCAGACGGATACGAGCCGGTTTCGCGTTTCTTGTCCTCCTCTTCGGGAGTGCAGGTGGGCGCTGCGTTGACCACGTACGGCCGCTGGCGCAGATGCTGGTTTTTGGCCGGACCTGCGGTAGCACTGGCGTCGCGGCGGCTGCGCTGCAGCAGGCTGAAAATGGCAGGGGTCCGGCTGCTGTCCACGTCCATTCCCAGTGCGCAGCTGAACTGGTTGCCGCCCGGCGGCAGCGGGCCCTTCGGGAAGGAATCGTCGGCATCCAGGCTGGCCTGTGCAAAGCGCTCGGTACCGCGCAGCGCGAGCGCTTCACGGCTGACCTGGACATCCAACGCCGCGCTCACCGTGCCTGCGGCAGGGGGGGCGGGCACCAGCGCGATGCTGTCTGGCACCTGTGTCTGTTCGAGGTAGCCGGTGACCTTGGCAGCCACCGGTGACGTGGCTGCGATCAGCGACAGGGTTGCAAGGAAGAAGGGGCTGATCCGCGCGATGACAGCTGTTCCGGGGTGTGTCATGGAAGGGGTCCGGTTGCGATGGAAGCTCCAGCATTGCACCGCCGTACGCGTGTGTCGGCCGGGTTTTTTCCAATCGCGATGCAGCCGCACGTGAACCGAGCATGCACGGCCCTGCGCGGGCGGGCCGCACCGGTCGGCAGCGGGCGGGAATCCTGTGGCATGCAGCCGATTGCCTGACACCTCGGCGGGAACCGGCGCGACCGATGCGTTGACGCCGACCGTGTTGATGGTGTCATCGCGCGTGGCGGGGCGCGATCAGCGCGATCACCGGGGCGTGCTGGGACGGTGGCTTACAGCGCGCTGGCCGGCCGCACCTGCAGCACCGCTTCCTCGGCTGCGCAGTCGCGGCTGGACTGCTGGCCGGCCCTGCGCGCGGCGTCGATTTCCCTGCGTGCGGCCAGCAGATCGCGCTGGAACATCGGGTTGTCGTGCAGCCGGGCGACGGCAGCGGCGCCCATGAAACGGCCTTCCAGGATGTCGCTTTGCCAGTGCACGTTGCACACCAGGCGGCTTTCCCCGTAGCTGCGTCCGCGCGCGATGATGGCATCGGCCCGGTCCGGGACGATTTCCGACAGCAGCAGCGCCCACGCCCAGCCGATCGACGTATGGCCGGACGGATAGGAGCCATTGCCGCGCAGGCCGGCTTCGTCTTCCGGGGTACAGGTCGGCTCGCCGTTCACCATGAACGGCCGCGGGCGCTGGTGGTGCTTCTTGGCCACGCGGGTGGCGGCACTGGCATCGATGCGGCTGCGTTCCAGCAGGCGGTACAGCGCCGGCGTGCGCCGCGCGTCCACGTCCAGGCCGATGGCGCAGGAGAACTGGTTGGCGCCTTCCGGGAAGCCGAGTTCGGCATCGCGCGTGGCCTGGGCGAAGCGTGGCGTACCGCGCAGCGCACGTGCCTCGCGGCTGACCTGTTCGTCCAGCGCGAAGCCGGCCGAGCCGGCCACCGGCGGCGCCGGTACCAACGCCAGGCTGGCAGGCACCGCGGCCGCCTCCAGGTAGCCCACCGCCTTGGTAGTGACGTTGGCTTCAACGGCGGTCGGCCTGCTGGCGGTGGCCGTGCATCCGGCCAGGGACAGTGCGACGGCAAGCCAGGGCAGGGTGCGGCCAAGGCGGGGGATCAGGGACATGGGCGGGCTCGGGACAGGGGCTCGCCGGCAATGATCGCAGTCCCGCTCGCCCTGTGCAGCGTCCGTCGTGCATACGGCCAGAACCGGCATGGCCCTCTGCATGGGCCGAAACCGCTTCTACGTGTCGGGGATGTCCTTTTCCCGGCGCAGCGCACAGACGTTCACCGGTGATCGCGCCGAGCATCAGGCCACCAACGGCGCGGGATCGGCCGATCACGGAGAAGCGCAATGCACAGCACCGCACGACGAAGTTTCGCACTGGCCCTGCTGGTGGGCTTGCAGCCCGCGCAGGCGGCCGAAGTCCTCGGCGTGGCCTTCGTGCACGGCACCGGCGTGCACACCAACGCCACCCGCGACTACTGGCAGCCGGGCATCATCGACAGCGTGCGCCAGGGCTTGCCGGACCGGCGCAACCATGTGGTCATCAGCTGCGATTTCGATCAGTACATGTGGAAGCCGAACGCCGCCGGTTGCCTCGCCGACCAGCTGACCGGCTTCATCGACCGCCGCGGCATCACCCAGCTGGTCGTCATCACCCATTCCAACGGCGGTAACGTCATGCGCTGGATCCTGTCCAATCCAACCTACGACCGCCGCTATCCGAAGATCATCCGCGCGGTGCGCAAGGTCACCGCGCTGGCGCCGTCTTCGGCCGGCACGCCGCTGGCCGATGCGGTGATCAACGGCAGCACCTTCGAAACGTCGTTGGGCTGGCTGCTGGGTTTCAGGAACGATGCGGTGCGCCAGCAGCAGGTCGGCCACATGGCCACCTACAACGCGCAGAACCTGTATGGCAGCGCCGGTCGTCCGGCACTGCCCACGCCGTTCCGCGCGGTGGTCGGCAGCGATGTCGATTCGTCACCGACGGATACCGACAGTTACTGCGGTGGCTATGCCGCCAACCTCGGCCTGGAGATCACCCGGAACTGGCTGTCGTCGTGTTCGGACGGCTTCCTCGACTGCAGCAGCCAGCAGGCGGCCGGCAGCGTGTGGTTCATCGACACCGCACGCACCCGGGGCGCTGAACCGCTCAGCCACAACCAGAGCCGCCGCGCGTGCTTCGGCCTGGGCACGCTGCTGCGCAACGACCTGACCCAGTGACGGAGACCATCATGAGAATGCATTCGACCCGTTTGGCCCTTGGCGCGCTGGCGATCCTGTCCACCGCGTCCGCAGGGGCTGCACAGCCGCTGCGCGCCGCCGCGGCGGGCGACCAGGTGCCGACCGCACTGATCGCCGCGCCGTTGCCCACCGACGACGAAAGCGAGCCGCTACCGCTGGCCTTCGCCTGGGCGCTGGACCCGGCGCAACCGCTGCAGGCGCCCGCAGCCTACGCTGACATCAGCCGCAGTTACTGGCAGCAGGTCGATGCAGCCGAGCTGCAGCACGGCCTGGCGCTGCCACTGACCGCATCGGACGCGGTGATCCAGCTCAGTCCGGTGCCGGGTGCACGGGCGCTGTCGGCGGATGCATTGCAGCTGCGTGATCCTGCCGGGCGCAGCAGCGTGGTCCGCGGTGTCGATGCGCGCGCGCTGCGCGATGCCGGCATGCCGGTCAGCGACGGCACCCGCATGCTGCGCACCGGCGCAAGCAGCACGGCCGGGGTCTACCGGCTGCAGAGCGCGCAGGCACGGGGCCGCTACGTGGTGCAGGTGCTGGAGCCCAACAGTCCGCTGCGGCTGGAAGTGCAGGCCAGCCAGGCGCAGGTGCTGGCCGGTGGCAACGTGCAGCTGCAGGCCCGGCTGCTGGAAGACGGGGCCAGTGCGGCGCGGTTGCGCACCCGCCACGGCGATCTGGGCGGTGAAGCGCTGCTGGTCGCGCCCGATGGCCGCAGCTGGCCGCAGCGCCTGTTGCGCAGTGCCGATGGCAGCCTGCGCGCGCAGGTGCGCATTCCCGCCGACGTGGGCAACACGCAGGGCCTGTGGGAGCTGCAGGTGTTTGCCGAGGCTGAGGGGGTGCGGCGTGATGGCAAGGTCGCCTTCGCCGTGGCGCTACCGACGGCGCGTTTCAGCAGCCAGGCCACGCCGGATCCCGCCAGCAGGCAGGTCAGCCTGCCGCTGCAGGTGGCCGCCGCCGGCCGTTACGAAGCCCGCGGCACCCTGTACGCCAGCACGACCGATGGTCAGTTGAAACCGGTTGCGCAGGCGCATGCCGCCGCGTGGTTCGGCGGTCCCGGGCAGGGCACGCTGGTGCTGCCGTTCGACCAGGCCGCGCTGCCGGTGGGGTTTGGCGCGCCGTATGAACTGCGTGACCTGCAGCTGCAGGACCAGAGCCGGATGGCACCGCTCGAGTCGCGCGCTGCCGCGCTGCGGTTCTGATCCGGGAAAGGGGGCCGGGGCAGCAGGTCGTGCGGCGCTATCGCGCGTGCGCGCTCAGCCGTCCTTCCTGCTCGCGCACGGTGATCGGGCCGCCGAACAGCGCGGACAGCGGCGCATCGCGCAGCAGCTCGGCCCGCGTGCCGTCGGCCAGCACGCGTCCATCGCGCAGCAGCACCACCCGTTCGATCTCCGGAATGATTTCTTCGACGTGGTGGGTGACCAGCACCAGCGTGATGCCCTGGCGCGCCAGGGACTGCATGGTATCGACCAGCTGCTGCCGGGCCACCAGGTCCAGCCCGGTGGACGGTTCGTCCAGCAGCAGCGCGTGGGGGCGGTTGACCAGTGCCCGGGCGATCAACACGCGACGGGTCTCTCCGGCCGACAGTTCTGCATAGGTGCGACCGTGCAGCGCCAGCGCGCCGCTCATCGCCAGGGTCGCGCGCGCGCGATCGCGCATGTCCTGGCTGATCTCGCGGAAGGCCGGCAGCACGTAGCTGGCGAAGAATCCGGTCAGCACGGCCTGTTCCACGGTCAGGCCGGGCATGTCGGCGAGGTTGTTGCTGAGGTCGCCGGTGACGATGCCCAGCTGCGAGCGCAGCCGGTCCACCTGCCAGCGGTTCTGGCCCAGCACCTTGACCGGCACGTGGCCATCGGCATGGGCCAGCGGATACAGCTCGCGGGTGATCAGTTTGATGAAGGTGGACTTGCCGCAGCCGTTGGGTCCCAGCAACGCGGTGTGCTGGCCCTGCGCGATGCGCAGGCTGAGGCTGTGCAGGACCTTTACCTGGCCGCGCATCACGCTGGCGCGGTCCAGTTCGATCAGCGGCGGGAGGGGGGCGGCATCGGCTGTGGGCGGTGCAACGGCGGCTGGATTCAGGCTGGACAACGCAGGTTCCCGACTGGAAGGAGCGCGGCCGTGGCGGCGCAGGGATGCAGTTTGCCAAGCCAGGGGCCATCATGTCTGCACCGCGGCGACCCCGCGCCGGACCACGGCCTGGAGGCCGCCATGAGCGACGTCACCCTTCCGCTGCCGCGCAGACGCGTGATCACCCTGCGGGTTGCCCTGCTGCTGGGCGCCGCGGGCGGCGTGCAGGCCCAGGTGGCCGACACCGGCACGTATCTGCAGCGCATGGATGCCGATGGCGATGGCCGGGTCAGCGAGGCCGAGTACGTGCAGTGGATGATGTACGCCTTCGAGCGGATGGATGCCGATGGCGACGGCGTGCTGGGTGCCAGCGAGCTGCCGGGTGGCAAGGGGCGGCCGATCACCCGCGAGCAGCAGCGGCAGACGCTGGTGCAGCGGTTCCACAAGCAGGATGCGAACCGCGATGGGTTCCTGGATGCACGCGAACTGGCGGCGCCGCCGCGGTGAGCCTGGCGAACGGCGTTGGCGCTGGAAGTGGGATGGGCGGGAGCGCTGGGCGGGGGACGGCAATAACTGCGTCCTGCGGGCCTCGTTTCGCGGCCCTCCGACAGGTGCCGGAGGCCTTCGGAACGCGGTAGCGCCGACCCATGGTCGGCGGAAACCATCAGACCCCCTTCCCCATGCATTCGCCGACCATGGGTCGGCGCTACCGCGCTGCCACCGTGGCCGGGCGTAGAATCTACGCATGCCTGAGTTGCCTGAAGTTGAAACCACCCGGCGTGGACTGGCGCCGCACCTGCTGGAACGTGCCATCCATGGGGTGATCCTGCGCCGCAGCGAGCTGCGCTGGCCGATCCCGGACGAGGTGGCCGCCCTGTTGCCGGGGCAGCGCATCGTGGATGTGCGCCGGCGTGCCAAGTACCTGCTGCTGGACACCGAAGCCGGTAGTGCGCTGCTGCACCTGGGAATGTCCGGCAGCCTGCGCGTACTGCCGGGCGATACGCCGCTGCGCGCGCATGACCACGTGGATATCAGCCTGGACGACGGCCGCCTGCTGCGCTTCAACGATCCGCGCCGTTTCGGCAGCCTGTTGTGGCAGCCGCCGGGCCAGGTCCACCCGCTGCTGCAGGGGCTGGGCCCGGAGCCGCTGGACGATGCCTTCGATGGTGACTACCTGTTCCAGCGCAGCCGTGGCCGCAAGGCGCCGATCAAGACCTTCCTGATGGACCAGGCGGTGGTGGTGGGCGTAGGCAACATCTATGCGGCCGAAAGCCTGTTCCGGGCCGGCATCAGCCCGCTGCGCGAGGCCGGCAAGGTATCGCGCGAGCGCTACGTGCGGCTGGCGGAGGCGGTCAAGCAGATCCTGCAGCATGCGATCACCCGCGGTGGCACCACCCTGCGCGATTTCATCAGTCCCGACGGGGCGCCCGGCTACTTCGAACAGGAGCTGTGGGTTTACGGGCGCGATGGCCAGCCCTGCCGGGCCTGCGGGCGTCCGCTGAAGCACGCCACCATCGGCCAGCGTGCAAGCGTCTGGTGTGGTTCCTGCCAGCGCTGAGGGCTTTTTCGCCAAGCACGCCGGACAGGGCTATAGTCGCGCCACGACTCCCGTGGGAGCAGGCGCTGCGATGGACGAAGGATCTGACATCACCGTGTGGCTGGACTCCGCGCGCGGCGGCGATCGTGCCGCGCTGGACCGCGTGCTCACCGTGCTCTACCAGGAGCTGCACGGCATGGCCCGGCGGCAGCTGGCCGGCCAGCAGGGGCGCACCCTGGATGCGACCTCGCTGGTGCACGAGTCCTACCTGAAACTGCTCGGCAGCCGCGGCGGCGCGCGCTTCGAGGACCGTGCGCACTTCTTCGCCTACGCAGCTTCGGCGATGCGCAGCGTGGTGGTGGACTACGCGCGCAACCGCCTGGCCCGCAAGCGCGGCGGTGACCTCAAGCGGGTGGACATCCCGGAAAACAGCAGCAGCGGCATCCGCATGGACGAGGACCTGCTGGCGCTGGACGTGGCCCTGGAACGCCTGCAGGCGCTGGACCCGCACCTGGCGCGGGTGGTCGAACTGCGCTACTTCGCCGGCCTGACCGAACAGCAGATCGCCGAACTCAGCCAGCGTTCCGAGCGCAGCATCCGACGGGACTGGCAGAAGGCGCGCCTGTTCCTGCTGACCGAAGTAAGCGGGGACTGAGCGCGAGCACCGGCCATGGATGCCCTGCGCTGGCGCGAACTGTCGTCATGGCTGGACCAGCTGCTGGAACTGGATGAAGACGGCCGCCTGGTGCGGCTGCGGGAGGTGGCAGGACGCGATCCGGCGCTGGCCGCGGAACTGGAAAAAATGCTGGCCCATGCGCGCGACAGCGAGCAGTTCATGGCCCAGCCGGTGTTTTCCGCGCCCGGGTCATCGCGCGAAGGCACCCGCATCGGTCCGTACCGCCTGCTGCGCCTGCTCGGCGAAGGCGGGATGGGGGAAGTCTGGCTGGCCGAGCGCTGCGACGGCATGTACGAGCGCAAGGTGGCGTTGAAGCTGCTGCGCAGCGGGCTGGCCGAACCCGGCCTGCATGCGCGCTTCGCGCGCGAGCGGCAGATCCTGGCCCGGCTGCAGCATCCCCACCTTGCCCAGCTGCACAACGCGGGCATCGACCCGCAGGGGCATCCGTATTTCGCGCTGGACTACGTGCAGGGCGAACCGATAACCGAGTACTGCCAGCGCGGCATGCTGCCGCTGGACGAGCGGCTGCAGCTGATGCTGCAGGTGTGTTCGGTGGTGGCCCATGCGCATGCCAACCTGGTGGTGCACCGTGACCTGAAGCCGTCCAACATCCTGGTCGCCGATGGGGCGGTCAAGCTGCTCGATTTCGGCATCGCCCAGCTGTTGGACCCGGACGGCATCGCGGCGGCGGCGGCCGGCGAGCCTCGCGCGTTCACCCTGCACTACGCCGCGCCGGAGCAGGTGCGGGGCGATCCGCTGAGCACCCGCACCGATGTGTACTCGCTGGGCGTGGTGATCTACGAAGTGGTCACCGGGCACAAGCCGTATCGGCTGCGCCGGCAATCGGACAGTGAGTGGGAACGCTCGATCCTGGATGTCCAGCCATTGCCCGCATCACGCCGGTTGCTCCAGGGCGAAGCCGGGATGCCGGTGCAGCCGGCCGCGCGGCGTCTTGCCCGACGCGTGCGGGGTGACCTGGACCTGCTGCTGGGCAAGGCAATGGCCAAGGATCCCCAGCAGCGCTACGGATCGGTCGATGCGCTGGCCGAGGACCTGCGCCGCTTTCTGGACGGACGGCCGCTGCGCGCCCATCCGCCGGGCACCGGGTATCGCCTGCGCAAGTATCTGCGGCGCCATCGGTGGGGCGTGGCGGGCGCCAGCCTGGCCCTGTCGGCCTTGCTGGCGGTATCGACGATGGCCGTCTGGCAGGCGCGCCAGGCCCGCCAGGAAACGGCACGCGCACAGGCGATGCAGGACTTCAACATCGGCTTGTTCGATCGCGCGGCAAGCGTCCGCCACGGCCACTTCGACGTGCGCCAGCTGCTGGAAACCGGACAGCAGCGTGCGCAGGCGGAACTGGCCGGGCAGCCGCTGGCGCTGGCCGAAATGGAAGGGGTGATCGGACGCCTGTACATCGGACTGGGTGACTACGAGGTGGCCCTGCGCGTCCTGGATCAACAGCGCACGCTGCTGCAGGCACAAGCGGACGTGCCAGGCGCATTGCAGCTGGAAGCGGTGACCCAGCGCGCGCGCGCGCTGCGCATGCTGGGCCGTGACCGCGAGTGCGTCGCCCACCTGCAGTCCGCAGCGCACATCGCCGACCAGCAGCAGGACCTGCTGCCGACCGCCGTGGCGGGCTTCGCCAGTGAACTGGCCCACTGCCAGGCCCAGCTTGGCCAGGTCCGTGCTGCGCGCGCTGCGTTCATCCGCGCCCTGGCGCTGTACCAGCGCGGGGAGGGCAACCCGCGCGGCATCGCCGGTGCGCTGGCGGGGCTGGCCGGGCTGGATGCCGATGCCGGCCTGGATGCGCGTGCACTGGAGGGCTACCAGCAGGCGCTGGCGCTGCTGCAGCGTGCTGCACCGGGCACGCCGGAAGCCATCGGGATGCGCCGTCAGCTGGGGCAGATGCTCGCCCGCAGCGGGCAGGCCAGCGATGCCGCCGCTGCACTGGACCAGGCCTGGCAGTCGGCGGTCCAGGCCTTCGGCCCGGACCATCCGGAAACCCAGGTGGTGCAGCGTGCCCGCGCGCTGCTCGCGCTGCAGCAGGGGCGCCGGGCCTGGGCCGCGCCGGTACTGGGTGAGGTACGCGACAAGCTGGCCTTGGCGCTCGGGCCGGAGCACCGTGAAGTCGGCCTGGCCGAACATGCGCTGGGCGAGCTCGCCCTGGCCGAAGGCGATGCCTCTGGCAGGCTCAGCCATTACCGCAATGCGGTACGGATCTGGCGCCAGCCTGGCCAGGTGGCATTGCTGCCGCAGGGCCTGCTCGACCTGGGCGAGGCCGAACGCGCGGCGGGAAGCCCGGCGCGCGCCGCCGTCGCATGGCGCGAGGCGCGGCAGTTGCTGATCGCCCAGCGCGGCATTCCGTCTGCGGCGGTCCGCCAGCTGGACCTGCGCCTGGCCCGCCTGCCGCAGCCAGCTGAACAAATGTCTCCGGCCACTGCCAACAATTAACGAATCTGTTGGAATAATGGCCGACCCTCCATGCCCCGGCTGCCTTCGAATGCAACGACGCGATTTTATCCGCAACGCTTCCCTGGCCTTGGCTGCCTTCGGCCTGCCTGCATTGAACGTGGGCGCCGCGGCAAGCCGGCAGGTCGGCCTGCGCCGCCTGGGGCAACCGCTGCCGTTCGACTTCGCCCGCCTGAAAGGCGAGGCGCGTGCGCTGGCCGCAGCGCCCTACAAGACCCACAAGCGGACCCTGCCGGGACCGGTGGAAGCGCTGGACTGGGATGAGTACCAGTCCATCCGCTATCGCCAGGACCACGCGTTGTGGGGCAATGAGCCGGGACGGTTCCAGGCCAAATTCTTCCACCTCGGGCTGTACTTCCATTCGCCGGTGCGGATGTTCGACGTGGTCGATGGCAAGGCACAGGAACTGGCCTACGACGGCGCCGCCTTCGATTACGGCAAGAGCGGCATCAAGGGCGGCCAGCTGCCGGCCGACCTGGGCTTTGCCGGCTTCCGGCTCAACACGCGCAAGGATACCGATCGCGATTTCGCCGCCTTCTTGGGCGCCAGCTACTTCCGCGCGGTCGGCAAGGAAGGCCAGTACGGGCAGTCGGCGCGGGGACTGGCGATCGATACCGGGACCGGCGGGCCGGAAGAATTCCCGGACTTCATCGCCTACTACCTCGAACGCCCGGACAACGATTCGGACACCATCGTGGTCTACGCGCTGCTGGATTCGCCGAGCGTGGCCGGCGCCTACCGTTTCGCCATCACCAACGGCGATGTGTTGTTGATGGACATCGACAGCGCGTTGTATCCGCGCAAGGTGATCGAGCGGCTCGGCATCGCCCCGTGCACCAGCATGTTCCAGGTCGGCGAGAACGATCGCCGCATGGCGTGGGACTGGCGCCCGGAGATCCATGACACCGACGGGCTGGCGATGTGGAGCGGTGGCGGCGAGTGGATCTGGCGCCCGCTGGTGAACCCGCGCGAACTGCGCTTCAACATGTTCGTCGACCGCAATCCGCGTGGCTTCGGCCTGCTGCAGCGCGATCGCGAATTCGACCATTACCAGGACGACGGCGTGTTCTACGAGAAGCGCCCGTGCCTGTGGGTCGAACCGAAGGGCGAGTGGGGCGAGGGCTCGGTGCAGCTGGTGGAGATCCCGACCGTGGACGAGACCTTCGACAACATCGTCGCGTTCTGGAATCCGAAGGACAAGCCGCAGGCCGGGCAGGAACTGCTGGTCGGCTATCGCCTGTACTGGGGCGCCGAGCCGCCCGCGCGTTCGCCGCTGGCGCACACCGTGGCCACCCGCACCGGGCTGGGCGGCATCATCGGCAAGAAGCGCGAGCATTTCTCGTGGCGTTTCGCGGTGGACTTCGCCGGGGGGGAGCTGGCCAGCCTGATCGACAAGGGTGAGGTGGAGGCGGTGGTGCAGGCCAGCCGTGGCACGCTGGAAATCGTCTCGGCGCGCCCGCTGCGTGAGATCAACGGCTATCGGGCCATGTTCGACCTGGTGCCCGGCGATGACAGTACCGCGCAGATCGACATCCGGCTGTTCCTGCGCAGTGGCGGCAAGACCCTGACCGAAACCTGGCTGTACCAGTACAGCCCGCCGCCGGCCGGGGCGCCCGAACGCACCCTGTACTGAACCGGGCAAACGCGGGCCGGCGCCAACGCGCTACCCGCGCTGGCGCTTCATCCGCCGGCGAGCAGCGGGTCGATGCGGCCTTCACCGCGGGTGATCTTCTTGAATTCGGCGCGGCTGACCGAGACATAGCGTTCGTTGCCGCCGATCTCCACCTGCGGTCCGTCCTGCACCGCATGGCCGTGCGCGTCCACGCGCACGGTCATGGTCGCCTTCTTGCCGCTGTGGCAGATCGTCTTGATCTCCTGCATCTCATCGGCCCAGGCCAGCAGGTACTGGCTGCCTTCGAACAGCTCGCCGCGGAAGTCGGTGCGCAGGCCGTAGCAGAGCACCGGGATGCGCAGCTGGTCGACCACCTCACTCAACTGCCAGACCTGTGCCCGGCTGAGGAACTGCGCTTCGTCCACCAGCACACAGCCGAGCGGTCCGTGCGCGGCGATATCGGCTTCGACCAGGTGTTGGAGGTCGCTGTCGCGCTCGAAGGCCATGCCATCGGCCTTCAAGCCGATCCGCGAAGCCACCACGCCGCTGCCGGCGCGGTTGTCCAACCGCGGGGTAAGGATTGCCACCCGCATGCCGCGCTCGCGGTAGTTGTGCGCGCTCTGCAGCAGGGTGGTGGTCTTGCCGGCGTTCATCGCCGAATAATAGAAATAGAGCTTGGCCATCGGCAGATTCTAGCCGCAGCGGGCGGCTCAGTCGCCGCGCAGCGGATGTGGAGCACCCACGTCCACAGTGCTCCTGTTGCCCGCCTCCAGCTGCTGGCCCTGCCACTTCCAGTAGGCATCGGGCTGCCACAGCCGCGGAGCGTAGTAGATCTCCGGCACCACGCGCACCATCTGCCCATTGAAGCGGACCTGCATGACCGTCGAACCCAGCGCACCGGTGCGGCTGCCGGTCATCTCGCCCATGTTGCGGCGCATTTCGCGTTCCTGGCGCGGTTTGGCCACCGGATCGCCGTACTCGGCATACAGCGTCTGGCCTTCGCTGACCGCGCGCTTGCGCTCGGCTTCGTCCAATGCCGCCCAGTATTGTTCACGGCGTACCACCAGCCATTCGGTACCGCGCTCGGCGGCCAGGTCCATCCATGCATAGCCCAGCGCGCGGTCGACCGGGCCGCCCTTGCCGTTCCACAACAGCTCGGCCATCAGCGCCTGCGACAGCTTGTCGGCATGCTGGGCGCCCAGGCGGAAGTAGCGGCGTGCATCCTCGGGCTTGTCGCGCTCGACCGCGGCCAGCCCCAGTTGCCGGAAACGCATGTCCGGGTGCGCCTTGAGGTAGGCAGGCGAACTGACCACGGCGTGTTCCTGCAGCGACAGCGGCGCGTCTTCGGCCGCCAGCTGGGCGTGCGCTTCGTGGGCCGGTGACAGCGCGGCGGCGGCGAGCAGGGCCAGGGTGGTGAATCTGTTCAGCTTCATCGGTCACTTCCTGTGAATCGTGGTCTGCCACCACTATCGCAGCTGCGCGCGCCAGCGCAATCTGCCGGAGGTCAGGGTGCCCCCGCTACAATCAGCGGCACATGCACGGACTCAACCCCCCCCAAAGCGCAGCAGTGCTGCATATCGAAGGCCCCTTGCTGGTGCTGGCGGGTGCCGGCAGTGGCAAAACGCGCGTGATCGTGGAGAAAATCGCCCACCTGATCGGCTGCGGCCGCTATCCGGCCCGGCGCATCGCCGCGATCACCTTCACCAACAAATCAGCCAAGGAAATGCGCGAGCGCGTCGCGCGACGCCTGCGTGATCAGGATGCCGAAGACGTCACCATCTGCACCTTCCATGCGCTGGGCCTGAAGTTCCTGCAGATCGAACACGCGGCGGTGGGCCTGAAGCGCGGTTTCTCGATCTTCGATGCCGACGACAGCAACGCACAGGTCAAGGACCTGATGTACGGCGCCAAGCCGGATGACATCGAGGACGTGAAGAACCTGATCTCGCGCGCCAAGAATGCCGGCTTGTCACCGGAGCAGGCGATGCGCGAGGCGCGCAGCAACCGCGAAAAGGAAGCGGCCAGTGTCTACGAGCGCTACCAGCTGCGGCTGACCGCCTTCAATGCGGTGGACTTCGACGACCTGATCCGGCTGCCGGTGCAGGTGCTGGAGGAGAATCCGGAGATCGCCATCGCCTGGCGCGAACGCATCGGTTACCTGCTGGTGGACGAGTGCCAGGATACCAACGATGCCCAGTACCGCCTGCTCAAGCAGCTGGCCGGGGACAAGGGCAACTTCACCTGCGTGGGTGACGATGACCAGTCGATCTACGCCTGGCGCGGTGCCAATCCGGAAAACCTGCAGCAGATGGCGCGCGACTACCCCGCGCTGCAGATCATCAAACTGGAACAGAACTACCGTTGTTCCAACCGGGTGTTGCGCGCGGCCAACGCGCTGATCGCCAACAACCCGCATGAGCACCTGAAGAAGCTGTGGAGCGACCAGGCCGACGGCGAACGCATCCGGGTGTGGGAGTGCCGCAACAGCGAGCACGAAGCCGAAAAAGTGGCGGCCGAAATCGCCTTCATCGCGCAGGCGCGGCAGGTGCCGTGGAGCGATTTCTGCATACTGTTCCGGGGCAATTTCCAGTCCCGCCCGCTGGAAAAAGCGATGCAGCTGGCGCGCGTGCCGTACCACCTGTCCGGCGGCACGGTGTTCCTGGAGCGCCAGGAAGTCAAAGACACGCTGGCCTGGCTGCGATTGCTGGTGAATCCGGACGACGATACGGCGTTCATGCGCGCGGTGCAGGCGCCCAAGCGCGATGTCGGTGCAGGCACCCTGGCCAAGCTGGCGGAACTGGCATCGGAAAAGGACATGCCGATGGCGCAGGCGGCCGAGGCGCTGGGTGCGCTGCAGCAGCTCGCCCCGCGTGCGGCCAACAGCCTGTCGCGCTTCACCGACATCCTGCGCGACCTGCGCGCGCAGACCCGCGAAATCTCTTCCGGCGACATGATCCGCAAGGTGGCCAAGGAATCGGGCCTGCTCAGCGAGCTGCGCCAGCAGGCCAAGGAAGAAGCCAGTTACCAGCGCCGTGCGAACAACATCGAAGAACTGGCGCAATGGTTTGAAGGCGGTCCGCGCGGGGCCACCGCCGCCGACCTCGCCGGCCAGCTGGCATTGCTGTCGCGCAACGACAAGGACGATGGCGGCAACCAGGTACGCATGATGACCCTGCATGCCTCCAAGGGCCTGGAGTTCCCGTACGTGTTCATCGTCGGCTGCGAAGACGGCGTGCTGCCGCACCAGGTCAGCCTGGACGAAGGCACGCTGCAGGAAGAGCGACGACTGCTGTACGTGGGCATCACCCGCGCCAAGGTCCAGCTGTGGATGAGCCACAGCAAGCTGACGCGCAAGTTCGGCGAGCACGTGCGACTCAAGCCCAGCCGCTTCTTCGCTGAACTGCCGGCCGAAGAACTGCAGCGTGACGGTGCCGATCCTGTAGCCGATGCGGCGCGCAAACAGGAACGCGCCACTGCCGGACTGGCGGCCATCCAGGCCTTGTTCGACTGAGCCCTGAGTGCACACAATCGGCCACCACCACGGCGACGGGAACGGCAGTGCGGATTGACAGCGAACGGTTGCGCCTGCGGCCCATCGAGCCGGACCTGGATGCCGGCCACATGCTGGCGCTGCTCAATGATCCGGGTTTCCTGCGCTTCATCGGTGATCGCGACGTACGCAGCGAAGCGCAGGCCCGCGAGTACATCGCGCTGCGCGTGCTGCACAGCTACGCCCTGAACGGCTTCGGCATGTATGCGATCGAGCGCCTGTCCGATGGCGCGTGGCTGGGCAACGCGGGCCTGGTGCGCCGCGACGGCCTGCCGGGGCCGGACGTCGGCTACGCGGTTCTGGGGCAATACGCCGGTAATGGGTATGCCAGCGAAGCGGCGCAGGCGGTATTCGCCCACGCGCGGGACGTCGTGGGCCTGAAGGACCTGTACGGCATCATCAGCCCGGACAACCTGGCCTCCGCTGCGATCCTGCGCCGGCTGGGCATGCAGCAGCGCGGCCCGATCCAGCTGCCCGGCAGCGAAGAATGGGTGACCCTGTTCGCCACGCCGGGCGCGGCCGCCGTCACCGGCTGATCAGCCCCACCCGTCGTGCCGGCCGCTGGCCGGCAGCCGTGGCTCAGCCGCGCAGCGCGTCCAGCTCGGCGCGCAGCTCTGCGACCGCGGTTTCCAGCTGCGCCACGCGCTCGGCCAGTGCCGGATCGTGGCTGGCGGCACCCGCCGACGCCGCCCCCGACGAAGCAAAAGCCGCCGCCAGCGCCGCGCCATCGACGTCGCCGCACAGCAGGTGCATGTAGCGGTCTTCGCGCTGGCCGCTGGCACGCGGCAGCACCACCAGCAGCTCGCGCTGCTGCAGGCGTTCGATCGCATGGCGTGCCTCGTCGGCATCGCCGAAGCGGTGCAGCCGCTCGGCGCGCGTGACCAGCTCGGCCAACGTCTGTGGACCACGGAGCAGCAGCAACGCCAGCACCACGGTCTGCTGGCGGGTCAGGTCCAGCGCGGCCTGCAGGCGATGCTCGTAGCGGTCCGCGCGCGAGGAAAAATGCTGGCGCGCCAAGCCCATCGTTTCCAGCTGGCGCAGCGCATGCTGGACGTTGCCCGCATCCAGGTTCATCAACGGGTCGCGCGCGGTCTTCTGGTTGGCCGCCGACTGCGCCGCGTTCACCGTCAGCGGATAGGTGTCCGGCGTGGTGGCTTCTTTTTCCACCAGGCAGCCCAGCAGGCGTGCCTGGGTGGCATCCAGCAACGGGCGGGCAGGGGTGTCGGGGGTGTCGGTCATGGCGGGCTCCGGTGGGTCGGTGGAACAGCCGTCAAGCATAGCCGCTGCCCCTGTCATCTTTGCCGTTAAAATGGCCGGGTTCTGAACATGGTGAAGCCAATGCGTCGTCGTACCGCCCCCGTCTCCCTGTCCCTGCTCGCCCTTGCGGTGATCGGGCTGTCCGCCTGCAAGCGCGTCGACGCCCCGCCGGCCGCCGCCGCGGACGCAGCTGCAGCCCCGGCCGCTGCGGCCGCGGCAACGGACAGCAGCGCCAACGACAACCTGAACGCGGTGCTGTGGATGCAGCGGGCGCAGGAGTACCGGGCGATCACCGAGCAGACCTACCGGGCCGCGGCCGATCGCCTGGATGCCGCGCTGAAGGAGCCCAACTGGGACGCCCTGGTGCCGGAAGAGCGTGGCAACGACGCCAAGGGCCTGAAGCCGGCGGTGGTGCTGGACCTGGACGAGACCGTGCTGGACAACTCGCCTTACCAGGCGCGCCTGGTGCGCGATGGCAGGGAATACGACGAGCTGAGCTGGGACCAGTGGGTGGCCGAGAAGAAGGCCAAGGCGATTCCCGGCGTCGTCGATTTCGCCCGGGCGGCCAACGAAAAAGGCGTCACCCTGCTGTACATCTCCAACCGCGCCGTGCACCTGAAGGAGGCCACCCTGGCCAACCTGCGCGCCGAAGGCCTGCCGGTGGCCGACGACAGCGTGTTCCTCGGTCTGGGTACCGTGGTGGAAGGCTGCGAGCAGGCCGGCAGCGAGAAGAACTGCCGCCGCCGCCTGGCCGGCGAGCAGTACCGCGTGCTGATGCAGTTCGGTGACCAGCTCGGCGACTTCGCCGAAGTCACCGCCAATACCAACGAAGGGCGCGATGCCCTGCTGCAGCAGTACCACGATTGGTTCGGCGAGCGCTGGTGGATGCTGCCGAACCCGACCTACGGCGGCTTCGAACCGGCGCAGTTCAACAACGATTACAGCCAGTCGCGCCAGGCCCGCCATGACGCCAAGCGCGCCGCACTGGACTATGCGCCGTGAGCCGCGCGCCGCTGCCCCTGCGTGATGACCAGCGCCTGATCTTCGCGCTGGACGTGCCCGATCGCGTGCAGGCGCTGGCGTGGGTGGATCGCCTGGGCGACAGCGTGGGCTTCTACAAGATCGGCATGGAACTGCTGGCCTCCGGTGAGTACTTCCAGGTGCTCGAGGAACTCGCGCGTCGCGACAAGCGGGTATTCGTCGACCTGAAATTCTTCGACATCCCGGCCACCGCTGCGGCCGTGATCAAGCGGCTGTCGCAGTGGCCGGTCAGCTACTGCACCATCCATGGCTGGCACCCGGGGATGATGGAAGCCTGCGCGGCGGTTGCTGGTGGTGACATGCGCCTGCTGGCCGTGACCGTGCTGACGTCGATGGGGCGCGAGGACCTGGCGCAGATGGGCATCGACCGCGAACCGGTGGACGTGGTGGTCGAGCGCGCGCTGGCGGCGAAAGCCGCTGGCATCGATGGCGTCATCGCATCGGGCCAGGAGGCTGCACCGATCCGGGCAGCGACCGGTAGCGGATTCACCATCGTCTGCCCGGGCATCCGTCCGGGCGGCCCGGTCGGCGATGACCAGAAGCGCACTGTCGGGGTTGCAGACGCCTTCAGCGATGGCGCCGATGCGATCGTGGTCGGGCGCCCGATCCGGCTGGCGGCCGATCCCGCGGCGGCCGCGCGCGCCATCCAGCGCGAGATCGTGACCGCGCGGCGGCGCTGATTGGTGCGCGGGCGTCTGGCGCGTCCACTGTTGCATGCCTAGTGACCATCCCATGTGCGGGCGATGAACGCGTCCGCCGAGAGACCAGCCAGCCGGGCGTAGATGCCGGGCTGGCCCGGCTGACCACAGATGAGGCCACCCCGGCTGGTGACTCCCAGCTGATACCACCCAGCGCCGGGCGCCTCGACCAGCAGTGGCCCGCCGGAGTCTCCGAAGCAGGAGTCCCGGTAATTGCCGCCAGCGCACATATCTTGTTCCGCATCGACGCCGCCTGACCCTCCCCAAAGCGCGCTGCACAGGCGCACGTCAACCATCTGCGACTGCACATGCTGCAGGGGTCCCACGTGCCTGGACTTGCCATCGATCTGTTCAACTACCCCCCAGCCTGCCAGCACCACCGGCCTCTCGTTCTGTTCGTACTCCCGGCCTGCCTGCCCCAGCAGGTGGACCGGCTCTATTCCACTGACCGGTGAGACCAGCCGCAGCAGCGCCACGTCCGGCCCACCCTTGAAAAAGTCCGGGTGTGTGTGGATTTCGGCGATACGGTGGAGGATGCCTTCGTCGGCGTCCAGGTTGGTCTGCCCCACGCTGACCACGGCCTGGTCGACGGTCACGCCCATGCAATGCGCTGCCGTGAGCACCCAGGAAGGTGAAATCAGGGTGCCGCCACACCAGTGGCGCGCGCGCGGTGTATCGCCCACTTCAGGGACCTGGATGCTCACCATGAAGGGGTAGGCACCGATCGGAGCATCGCTGCCACCGATGATGGTCGGTCGCATGTCACCTGCCGATGCGATGGCTGGGCCGACGGTGAGGGCTGCGGAGAACAACGCGGGAATCATTCTGTTCATTGTTTTTTTCTGCCAGGTGAAGCAACAGGAAGTTGCCCGCCAACGGCGCGGAGCCGCTCGCGGGCGCTGACTCAGTTTTTCGTCCAGACGGCGTCGATGAACGCGTCGATGCCCGGACCGGCCAGCCGCGCGTAGACCCCCGGGGATTCGGCGCGCGCGCAGCCCAGGCCCCAGCTCACCACGCCCAGCTGGACCCAGCCACCGGCGGGGGCGCGGGTGAACAGCGGACCGCCGGAGTCGCCCTGGCAGGAATCGCGGCCGGCCTCGCTGGCACAGATTTCGCTGGCAGCATCGACGGCGATACCGTCTTCGGCATACAGCGCCTGGCAGGCGGGCGTGCTGATGAAGGGCACCTCGACCTGCTGCATGCGGCTGGGATTGCCCCCGCCTTCGGACAGCGCGCCCCAGCCGGCGACCGTCAGCAGCCGGCCCGCCACCTCGTAGCCGATGCCTTCCTGGCCGAGCAGGTCGATGACCTGGGCGTCCGGCACCGGTGCAGTCAGGCGCAGCAGGGCGACATCGCTCTTGCGGGTGCCGGCATAGTCGGGATGTATGTGGATCGATGCGACTGCGTGATCGGTTCCGGTGCCGGCGGTGAGGTCGGTTTCACCCGTGCGGGCGCGCAGTTGCGCGGACGACCAGCGGGTCACGCAGTGCGCGGCGGTCAACACCCACGACGGGGAAATCAGCGTGCCGCCGCACCAGTGGCGGCGCAACGGCGTGCTGCCACGTGGCAGGGCCTGGATACTGACCAGGAATGGATTGCCGTCGTCCGGAACATCGGTTCCGCCGACGATGGTCGGCGCGACACGATCGGCATGCCGCGGCGACGCCAGTACCAGCGCCGGCAGGCAGAGCAGGCTTGCAAGGATGACAAGAGAACAGGAACGCATGGTGGGCCCCTCGGATCCGGCGGATTGCCGGACACCAGTGGGCGCTGGCTGCCGCCCGGCATTATGCGATGGCGGTCACAGCGAACGGCGACAACGGTAGGCACCTACGCCGCCTTCGGCGCTCCACCGGCAGCGAGCGCGCAGCATCCGACAACCTGCAGCGAGTGTGGTTCAATGTCCTGTCCCCATGGCTGGGGGGAAACAACACCGCCGCCGCTGTCTTGCTGCTGACAGGCAACACCGGTCAAGATGCAGGCCGGTCTGGGGAGTCCGAACCATCATGTCGAAGACAAAACGGCGCGCGCTGCGCCATGCGGGTGGATGGGCTTGCGCGGCCATGCTGCTGCTGGCGATGGCGGCCTGTCAGCGTGACGTGGTCGATCCGGCCGCGCCGCCGGCCGAGCCGGTCGCGGCGGTGCAGGCAATGGCACGCGCGATCGCCGACAACGACCTGGTGGCCTATGCGCGCCTGTCGGTACCACCGGCGCAGTACGCAGCGCTGGAGCAGGCATGGAGCCAGGGCCACAGTCGCTGGCCGCTGACCGAACTGCCGTTGCACGACCAGCTGCTGCCGATGCTGCAGGCCCTGTCAGCCGACGACGGCAGCCAGCGCCTGCAGCGCAGTTTCGACCGGCAACTGGCCGGCCAGACCACCGCCGTGCGCCAGGCCGCGCAGTCGATGGGCCTGTTCGGCGTGCAGTACCTGCGTCATGAGACCAGTTTCACCAGCAGCCAGCAGGCGCACTATGTGCAGGTGGTCGAGACCCTGGCGGCATGGGCGGCGGATGCGCCGATCAGCGACCGCGCGCGCGCGCGCGCCAGCATCGCCGCGCTGACCCGGGCGGCCAGCGCGACCGGTTTTTCCACCGATGACCAACTGCAGCAGGCCGGCATGGCGGCCAGCCTGCAACGGCTGGGTCCCTTCATCGCAACGCTGAAGGCCGTGCTGGCCAGCTATGGACTCGACCTGGACGCGTCGATGCGCGGGATCGTCGGCGACATCCTGTCCCAGCAGGGCGACAATGCACTGGTACGCCTGCAGTACCCGCTCGCTGGCCAGACCATCAGCCTGCAGATTCCGTTGACCCGGCGCGAGGGCCATTGGTACCTGACCCGCACCCTGGCCGATACCGATGCGTTGCTGCGCAACGCCGGCGCGGCCCGCGCGAAGGCGGAAGCTGAATCCGCAGCGCTCATCGCACCTGCGGCTGAGACCGGGGACGATGCAAAGCCGCCGGCTACGCCATAATGATGCCGATGTCGAAACAGAATCCGCTGCCGTTCCCCGGCGAACAACCTGAGCAGACGCCCGCCGATCCGGCGCTGGTGTCCCCGATGACGACCGACGGCCCGGTGCCGCCGCACGTTGCCGCGCGCGCGGCAGCCGGCCGACGTCCCTGGTGGGCGCGGTTGCTGGGTCGCCTGTTCGAACCCTGGCTGTCGCTGGACATCGAGCCGGAAGATCCTGGCCAGTACAACGACGGCCGTCCGGTGGTGTATGTGCTGGAGGACTACGGCCTGTCCAATGCGCTGATCCTGGACAAGGCCTGCCGCCAGGCCGGGTTGCCTTCGCCGCTGGTGCCGCTGCCCGGCGATCCCACCGGCCGCAAGCGCGCCTACGTGGCCCTGTCGCGGCGCAGTTCGAGCAATTCGATCATTCCCGAGCAGCGCGGCGCCAAGACCCACTCCGACTCGCTGGCCAAGGTGCTGCAGGCGCACCGCGCGCGCGGTGAACTGGACGTGCACCTGGTGCCGGTGTCGATCTTCGTCGGCCGTGCGCCGGACAAGCAGAGCGGCTGGTTCGCCGTGCTGTTCTCTGAAAACTGGGCGCTGGTCGGCCGCTTCCGGCGCCTGCTGGCGGTCCTGTTGAACGGCCGCAGCACCATCGTTCGTTTCGCTCCGCCGATCTCGCTGCGGGCCACGGTCGACGAGGGGCTGGATCCCGAGCGCACGGTGCGCAAGCTGCAGCGCGTGCTGCGGACGCATTTCCGCCGCATCCGTGAATCGGTGATCGGTCCTGACCTGTCCACCCGCCGCCTGCTGGTGGACCAGGTGCTGCAGGCCGAGCCGGTGCGCGAAGCGATCGCCGCGCAGGCCCGGCGCGACAACAGCAAGCCGGCGGATGCGTGGAAGAAAGCGCATGCCTACGCCTGGGAAATCGCCGCCGACTACTCCAGTCCGGTCGTGCGTTCGGCCAGCTTCATGCTCAGCCACGTCTGGAACCGCATCTACGCCGGCGTGCTGGTCCACCACCTGGAAAAGTTCAAGGCGGCGGCGCCGGGCCATGAAGTGGTCTACGTGCCCAGCCACCGCAGCCACATGGACTACCTGCTGTTGTCCTACCTGCTGTACGACCGCGGCATCGTGCCGCCGCACATCGTGGCCGGCATCAACCTCAACCTGCCGGTGGTCGGCACGCTGCTGCGCAAGGGCGGCGCGTTCTTCATCCGCCGCTCGATCCGCGGCAACGCGCTGTATTCGGCGGTACTGAGCGAATACGTTGCCCAGCTGGTCGCCGGTGGCTATTCCATCGAGTATTTCGTCGAAGGCGGCCGCTCGCGTACCGGGCGCCTGCTGCAGCCCAAGGGCGGCATGATCTCGATGACGCTCAAGGCGTTCCTGCGCCAGCCGCGCAAGCCGGTGCTGTTCCAGCCGATCTACATCGGCTACGAAAAGCTGATGGAAGGCAGCAGCTACCTCGATGAGCTGACGGGCCGGCCGAAGGAAAAGGAATCGATCTGGTCGCTGCTGTGGGGCATCCCGAAGGTGCTCAAGCAGAACTACGGCCAGGTGGTGGTGAACTTCGGCGAACCGATCGCACTGAACGACGTGCTGGCGGAAAAGGCCCCCGAGTGGGATGGCCGTGCCGTGGCCGAGGATGAAAAGCCGGCCTGGTTGTCCAACACCGTCGATACCCTGGCCGAGCGCATCCAGGTACGCATCAACGGCGCCGCCGACGTCAATCCGATCAACCTGCTGGCGCTGGCGCTGCTGTCCACGCCCAAGCACGCCATGGGCGAGGCCGACCTGATCGCGCAGATCCAGCTGTGCAAGACGCTGCTGGAAGAAATGCCGTACTCGGACCGGGTGACGGTCACCCCGCATTCGCCGGAGCGGATCATCGCCCACGCCGAAGAAATCAACGTGCTGACCCGGGTCAAGCACCCGCTGGGCGATGTGCTCAGCGTGAGCGGCGACACGGCCGTGCTGCTCAGCTATTTCCGCAACAACGTGCTGCACCTGTTCACGGCCTCATCGTGGGTGGCGTGCTGCTTCCAGAACAACCGGCGCATGGGCCGTGCCGGCCTGGTGCGCTTGGGACGCACGGTGTACCCGTTCCTGCAGGCCGAGCTGTTCCTGCCGTGGACCGAGGACGAGTTCGGCAAGCGCATCGAGCAGACCATCGACCTGTTCATCCGCGAGGGCCTGCTGCAGCAGGTCGGTGAGGACGAAGGCGGCGTGCTGTCGCGCAATACCGGGCAGACCGACGAGGTGTTCCGCCTGCGCGCGATCGGCCACTCCCTGCAGCAGGCATTCGAGCGTTACTACATCGCCATTTCGGTGCTGGTGAAGAACGGTCCCGGCACGCTGGGCGCAGCGGAACTGGAGAGCCTGTGCCAGCAGGCGGCGCAGCGCCTGAGCCTGCTGTATGCACCGGCGGCACCGGAGTTCTTCGACAAGACCCTGTTCCGCGGATTCATCCAGAAGCTGCGCGAACTGCGCCTGGTCTGGCCGGACGAGAACAGCCGCCTGCTGTTCGACCAGCGCCTGGATGGCTGGGCCAAGGATGCCAAGTTCATCCTTGGCCGCGAACTGCGTCACACCATCGAGCGGGTGAGCCCGGAAGCGGCGCGGCCGGAAGAGACCGCGCCGCAGGATTGATCCGGCAGGGCGTGGCGACCCACGGTCGCCACCCACCCGCAGGGTTCAGGCCGGCTCGTCGGGGATCTGCAGGCTTTCAAGCCGGGTGATGCAGTCTTTCAGCTGCAGCCGGTGACGCTTGAGCCGCTTGGACTCCAGGTCGTCTTCGCCATTGGCCGCCATGCGCGTGATGCGTTCGTCCAGCGCGCGGTGGTCGGCGCGCAGCGCGAGCAGGCGCTCGGTGATCTCTGCGGGAGTGTAGGTATCCACCCGTCGAGCATACACAGCACGGGTGACCACTGGGAGAACCACCGATCCGGAAGCCTCGGAAGCGCGCATGCCAGCCGGTAGAATGGACGGATGACCGCCGTCCTGTCCCTGCCAGATCCCCTGCCACGCGGCCGCCGCGAGGCCGATGCACAGGGGGACGTGCTGGGCCGCGCGCTGCGTCGGCAGGTCGGCCAGGCCATTGCTGATTACGGCATGATCGGGGCGGGGGACAAAGTGATGGTGTGCCTGTCCGGCGGCAAGGACAGTTACACCCTGCTGGACATGCTGCTGCAGCTCCAGCGCAGGGCGCCGGTTCCGTTCGAACTGGTGGCGGTCAACTTGGACCAGAAGCAGCCAGGGTTTCCCGCTGACGTGCTCCCCGCCTACCTGCAGCGCCTGGGGGTGCCGTACCAGATCATCGAACAGGACACCTATTCGGTGGTCAGCCGGGTGATCCCGGAAGGGCGTACGCAGTGTTCGCTGTGCTCCCGGCTGCGGCGTGGCGCGCTGTACCAGCATGCCGCCACCCATGGCTTCACCCGGATCGCGCTGGGGCACCACCGCGATGACATGGCGGCGACGTTCCTGATGAACCTGTTCCACCACGCCAAGCTGTCCGGCATGCCGCCCAAGCTGCGCAGCGACGACGGCCAGCACGTAGTGATCCGGCCGCTGGCCTATGTGCGCGAGCGGGACATCGCGCAGTACGCGCAGGCACGCCGCTTCCCGATCATCCCGTGCACGCTGTGTGGCAGCCAACCCAACCTGCAGCGTCGCCAGATAGGCCAGCTGCTGGCGCAATGGGATAGTGACCATCCGGGGCGCGTGGACCAGATCGCCCGTGCGCTGGCCAGCGTGGAACCGTCGCAGCTGGCCGACCCGACCCTGTTTGATTTTCATTCCCTGGAGCGTCGCCACCGCGACGCACCTCCTGAGACGCCGCTGGCCGACGATGGCCACGGCGCCCTTCACTCCTGAATCCGGAATTCCATGTTCTTTCGCAACCTGACTTTCTTCCGTTTCCCTACCGCCACCGATTTCTCCAGCGTGGACACCCAGTTGCCGAATGCCCTGCTCAAGCCGGTCGGCCCGCTTGAGATGAATTCGCGTGGCTTCATCTCGCCGTTCGGCCGCGAAGAGAAGGAACAGTTCTCGCACCGCATCGAAGAGCACCTGTGGCTGACCGTCGGTGGTGAAGACAAGATCCTGCCGGGCGCGGTGGTCAACGACCTGCTGGAGCGCAAGCTGGAAGAGATCGAGTCCAACGAAGGGCGGCGTCCCGGCGGCCGCGAGCGCAAGCGCATGAAGGACGACCTGCTGCATGAACTGCTGCCGCGCGCCTTCGTCAAGAACTCGCGCAACGATGCCTTCATCGACCTCAAGCATGGCTACGTCGCGGTGGACTGCTCCAGCCGCAAGACCGCCGAGTACTTCATGTCCGACATCCGTGGACTGCTGGGCAGTTTCCCGGCGATGCCGCTGAACGCCGAAGTGGCGCCGCGTTCGATCCTCACCGGCTGGATCGCCGGCGAAGCGCTGCCGACCGGCCTGTCGCTGGGCGAAGAGTGCGAAATGAAGGATCCGGTGGAGGGCGGTGCCGTGGTCAAGTGCCAGCACCAGGAGCTGCGCTGCGACGAGATCGACAAACACCTGGACGCGGGCAAGCAGGTCACCAAGCTGGCGCTGGTGTTCGAAGACAACCTGTCCTTCGTGATCGGCGATGACCTGATCGTGCGCAAGCTGAAGTTCCTCGATGGCGCATTGGACCAGCTGGAGCATTCCGATGATGACGGACGTCGCGCCGAGCTGGATGCGCGCTTCGCGCTGCAGAGCGCGGAAATCCGCCGCCTGTTCCTGCTGCTGGAAGAGGCCTTCAAGCTGAGCAAGGCCGACTGAACAGGGTGCGGCGGACGTTGCTGACATCGCGCCGCCCGTGGCGGCGTATGCTGGTGGCATGAGTCGCCTGCTCCGCCGCCTGCTGTCCCCCGCGCCCAGTGCCACCGTGCAGCGCGACACCGTGCGGCTGCGGCTGGACGATGCGGAGATCGATGTACTGCGCGTGCGCGATCCGCGTGCGCGTCGCATCAAGCTGAGCGTGGACGAGCGCGGTGCGCGGCTGACGCTGCCGCTGCGTGCCAGCCTGCAGACCGGCGAGCGATTCCTTGAACAGCATCGTGGCTGGCTGTCCGAGCAGCTGCAGCACTACCGCTCCGATCGCATGCCGCCGCCGCTTGTAGCGGGCGAACCGGGACTGCTGCTACTGCGCGGTGAACTGGTTCCGCTGCGCTGGCAGGAAGCACGCTACGCCAAGTTGGAAATAGACGAACAGGGCGCCTGCGTGCACTGGCCGGCGCGCGCCACGCCGACCACGCTCAAGCGCCTGCTGCGCGAGTTCTACGAAGCGCAGACACGCGCCGACGTAGGACGCTGGCTGCCGCGCTACCTGCCCGGCCTGCCGCGCGCGCCGACGCGGATCCGGCTGAAGGTGATGTCCTCGCAATGGGGTTCACTGGCCCCCGACGGCAGCATGGCCCTGGACCTGGCACTGGTACTCGGCAAGCCCGAAGCCTTCGAGTACGTGCTCGTCCACGAACTCTGCCACCTGCTGCAGGCCAACCACTCCCCCGCGTTCTGGCACGAAGTGGAACAGCGCTTCCCCGCCTGGCGGCAACAACGCGACTACTTCCAGCACGAAGGCCGCCGCCTCAAAGCCATGCTACGGCAACTGCTGTAACCCGGCCGCCCACGGAAACGGTCAGCAGCGCCGGGAGGGCAGGCTGTCCGGGACACTGTGAGGCAGGAGCCGAACCGTAGCCTACAGGGATGTACTTGCGGCGTGTCCCGGACAGCCTGTCCTCCCGGTGCGCCTCCCGGAACAATCCGGCGCCTCGAACCTAGCCGGCTCTACCACGCAGTGCCGCTGCAGACGCCCACCGCGCCGCCACCCTTGGCGAGGTGATGCACACCGCCAGATCGGTCACCGTGGTAACCGCGCGCTCCAGCAGCTGGATGTCGGCCTCATGCTGCCGCGCTACATGGGGATCTTCGAAGAACACCGCACGCTGGCAGCGACCCTCCAGCACCTGATCGGCAATCTGCGCATCACCGCCCATCGGCCCACTCTGGTAGCGCGTCACCCACGGCGTATCGGCCGGCCAGCCACGGCTCCAGGCGAGCTCGTTCAAGCGCTGCCCGGTGGTCCCGGTGCCGATCCGCGAAGCAAACCGCGACAGCACGGCGAAGTGCTCATCGGCAAACGCCAACATCGCCGGCTTCATCGCATCGTGCGCGATCAGCGCCAGGGTCTGCCCTTCGAACCGGTGCAGGTCGTCCGCCGCGGCATCGGCGGCGAAACCGGCGTGCAGCCGTTCCACCTCCACCCAGTCTCGCGCACTGGCCACGGTGGAAATGAAGGGTTTGGCATGGATCACGCACTGGCGCTTGAGCGCGATGGCTTCCGGGAAAATCGACGACGGATCAACCGGGTCGATCAGGTAGATGGCTCCGTCCAGGCTGCGCTCGGCCCCCATGCCGACCACCTCGGCCACCAGCTTCATCAGCCCGCCGTCGCGGCCATACGGATACTGCTGGACCAGCGGATCCCCCCGCAGCGGACCGTACTGCTGGATGGCATCGAAGGTGCGGCCGACCGCATGCAGCGAACACTGCAGGTCACGCAGCCCCGCCTCGCTGGCACGCAGGAAGCGGAACAGCGCGGCTTCGCCATCATGGTGGTGCAGCCGGTTGGCAGCCAGTCCGAGTCGCATACAGGGGTTCTCCAGGGGGGCACTGCCGAAGTGTATGCGCTGGATCACGCCAGGCGTCGTCGCTTATGCAGCAATCCTGATGGTGCCCGGCGGTGAGCCTGCTAGCGTCGGTGGCCGATGGATTGCGGAAAGGACATCTTCGTGGCGCCGTGTTTTGTCACCGCCTGCCTTGCACTGGGGTCGCTCACGCTGCCCGGGCCGATGCGGGGCCCTCTCGTGGTTGCCGGCCTGCTGCTGGCACTGGCCGGCATCGCCCTCGTGCAGGCGAACGGCTACTGGCGGCTGCGCAACGAAGTCCGCCACCGCCGCGACGTGCAGCGGTTGTTCGACGAGGTATCCGGCAACCTGCCGGTGGTCGTGTTCCAGGCGCGGCGCGCGCGCGATGGGCGCATCCAGATCGAACTGCTGGCCGGGGACACCCCACAACTGTTCAGCGCATCACCGCGCGAACTGCAGGATGACCCGTCGCGCATCCTGTCCGCGATCCATGCCGGCGACCACAAGCGGGTGCTGTCGGTGCTGCTGCGCGCGGTGCGTCGCATCTGTCCGGTGGCGCTGCGCTTCAGCGCCGATGGCGTACGCGGCCCACGGCACATCGCCATGCAGGCATGGCCCAGCGTGGACGCATCCAGGGAGCAGCGCTGGACCGGTTACTGGATGGATGTTTCCGACGCCGACACCCGTGCCCAGGCGATCCTCCGCGCGCACGCCCAGGCGGCAGCGGACGCGGCCGAGCGCGAGCAGATGGTTACCCGCCTGGGGACCGGGATCGGCGCACCCATGCAGGCCCTGCTGGGGCGGCTGGCGCTGCTGCGCGCGGCGACGCTGGATGGGCACCAGCATGGGGTGATGGACACCCTGGAGGATGCCGCGTCGATGCTGGCGCGCATCCTGGACGACGTCGCCGCCCTGTCCGCCGGACGTGCCGATGGCATGGACCTGCAGGCCGGGCCGGTCGACCTGCGGATGCTGGTGCACAGCGTGGAAACCCTGCTGCGGCCGGTCGCGCAGTCCAAGGGCCTGTACCTGCACCAGCGCGTGGAACCCCGCGTGGCCGCGCAGCTGCTGGCCGATGCCACCCGCCTGCGGCAGGTGCTGTTCAACCTGGTCGGCAACGCGATCAAGTTCACCCGCCACGGCGGCGTCTCGCTGTCCCTGCAGCAGGTCGAAGATACCGATCACGCGCAGCGGGTGCGGCTGGTCGTGTCCGATACCGGGGTCGGCATCGCGTTGGAGCGGCAGGAGGCGGTATTCGAGCCGTTCGCCCAGGCTGAGCGTTCGACCACGCGCCAGCATGGCGGGTCCGGGTTGGGACTGGGCATCTGCCGCCAGCTGGTCACTGCGATGGGGGGCAGCCTGGTCCTGCGCAGCGCGCCCGGGCAGGGCACGGTGGTTGAAATCGAACTGGACCTGCCGCACGCGCCGGGGGGAAGCGCCGATGCGCGGGTGAACCCTGGCAGCGTAGGGGCCGCTGGTCAGCAGGCGCCGTCCTGCAGCGGGTCATCGCCCCGCGTGCTGGTCGCCGAAGACCATCCCACCCAGCAGCTGCTGATGCAGTGGTGGCTGCGTGGCATGGGGCTGGACGTGGAAGTGGCCAGCGATGGCCTGCAGGCGCTGGCATCATGGCGGCGCGACCCGCCACGACTGCTGTTCACCGATGAGCAGATGCCCGGGCTCACCGGTGCCGAACTGGTGCAGCGGATCCGCCGCGAAGAACAGGAACGCGGCCGCCCGCCCGGTCCCATCATCGGCATGACGGCCGACACCGACGGCATGCGCGGGATGGCGCTGGACCATGTGCTTGCCAAGCCGATCAGTCGGCGCACGCTGCACGAGGCCATCGCCAGGGTCGCCCCTGGGCTGCTCGCCGGGGGAGCCGCAGCTGCAGGGTCCTGCCCGGCGGTGGACCCCACCGATGCACCGACCCTGGCGTCGCTGGCGGCGCGGTTCGGCAACGAAGACGCCGCCCGCCAGCTGGTGCATACGCTGCGCGCGAGCCTGGAAGAGGATGCGGTGGTCCTGGAGGAGGCATGGCGGCAAGCGGATCCGCAGGTGGCCTCGCAGCGGTTGCATCGCATGGCCGGCGGCGTGGGCAGCCTGGGGCTGGTCGCGCTGGCCGCACACCTGCGCGAGCTGAACGAGGCGCAGGCGCCGCCCTCCCGCGCCGAGCGCGACCAGTTGCGCAGCCGACTGCAGCGCTGCATCGCGCACCTGCGCCAGCTGGAAGGCTAGCGCAGGGGCATGCGCAGGGTCATGCCAGCAGCAGGCGCACGATGCTCGCCGCCGCATCGCGGCCTTCGGCCACGGCGGTCACCACCAGGTCCGCACCGCGCACCGCATCGCCGCCGGCGAACAGCCGCGGGTGTGCGGTCTGGAACGGCAGGCGGTCCTTGCCACTGACCTGCAGGCGACCGTTGCCGGTGGATTCCACGCCGTGCGCGGACAGCCATTCCGGCGCACTCGGCGAGAAGCCGAAGGCGATGATCACCACGTCCGCTTCCAGCAGCGATTCGCTGCCTTCGATCGGCACCGCGGCCTGGCGGCCATTGGCATCGGGTTCGCCCAGCCGGGTTTCCACCACGGTCACGCCGATCGCCTCGTCATCGGCACCGGCTTCGATGGACAGCGGCTGGCGGTTGAACAGGAAGCGCACGCCCTCTTCGCGGGCGTTGGCGACTTCGCGCGCGGAGCCGGGCATGTTGGCTTCGTCGCGGCGGTAGGCACAGGTGACGCGCGCCGCACCCAAGCGGATGGCGCTGCGCACGCAGTCCATGCCGGTATCGCCGCCGCCCAGCACCACCACGCGCTTGCCGGTGAGGTCGGGCAGGCTGATCTGGTCTTCCCAGCCGGCGATCGGCCGGCCCTGCGGGTTGTCGCCGCTGACGATGCGGGCGTTCTGCACCAGGAACGGCAGCGCAGGGAGCACGCCTTTCAGGTCCTGCCCATCCAGCCCGCCGTCGGTATAGCGGTAGGCACCGGTGCCGAGGAACACCGCATCGTGGCGCTGCAGCAGGTCGTCCACGGTGACATCGCGGCCGATCTCCACGCCCAGGCGGAACTGCACGCCCATGCCTTCCAGCACCTCGCGGCGCTTGCGGATCACGTCCTTGTCCAGCTTGAAGCTGGGGATGCCGAACTGCAGCAGCCCGCCGATCTGTTCGTAGCGGTCGTAGACCACCGCGGTGATGCCGGCACGCGCCAGGCGGTCGGCGCAGGCCAGTCCGGCCGGGCCCGCACCCACCACCGCCACGGTGCGGCCGGTGGGCTCCACCGTGCTCAGGTCCGGTCGCCAGCCGCGGGCGAGCGCGGTATCGACGATGTATTTCTCCACCGCGCCGATGGTCACCGCCCCGAATTCCTCCAGTGTGCAGCTGCCTTCGCACAGGCGGTCCTGCGGGCACACCCGGCCACACACTTCCGGCAGCGGGTTGGTGCTGTGGCACAGCGTGGCGGCTTCTTCGATGCGGTTTTCCTGCACCAGCTGCAGCCACTGCGGGATCGCATTGTGCACCGGGCACTTCCAGCTGCAGTACGGGTTGCCGCAGTCCAGGCAGCGGCCGGCCTGGTACTGCGCGTCCTCCTTGCCGAACTTGCCGTACAGCTCGCCCCAGTCGCCGGAGGTGCGCAGCTCCACCGGGATGCGCTGCGGCATCGTCCGGGGCAGGTCGAGGAACTGGAAAGCGTGCTTGCGACTCATGGCGGGCTCTGCCTCTCGGCTTGGAGGTGCTGCCGGCCAGTGGCCGGCACTACCGATGAAAGGGGCGGGGTCATGCGGCGCGGCGCAGGGTTTCGGTCAGCGATTCGATGCTGGCGGCCTTGGGCTTCACCAGCCAGAACTTGCCGATGTAATCGCGGAACTCGTCCATGATCTGCTGGGCCCAGATGCTGCCGGTCAGCTCGCGATGGCGGCCGATCAGCCGATGCAGGTGCTGGCGGTAGTTCTCGAAGCCTTCGGCGGACACGCGATGGATGTCGATCAGCTCATGGTTGTAGCGGTCGACGAAATCACGGTCCACATCGAGCACGTAGGCCAGCCCGCCGGTGAAGCCGGCGCCGAAGTTCAGGCCGACCTTGCCGAGCACCAGCACCACGCCGTCGGTCATGTATTCGCAGCAGTGGTCACCGGCGCCTTCGATCACCGCCAGCGCGCCGGAGTTGCGCACCGCGAAGCGCTCGCCGGCCCGGCCGGCGGCGAACAGCTCGCCACCGGTGGCGCCGTACAGGCAGGTGTTGCCGATGATCGCGGTGCTGCGGGCCTCGAAGCGCGCGCCGCGTGGCGGACGCACCACCAGCCGGCCGCCGGCCATGCCCTTGCCCACGTAGTCGTTGGCTTCGCCTTCCACTTCCAGGTGCAGGCCACCGACGTTGAAGGCACCGAAGCTCTGCCCGGCGGTGCCGCGGAAGCGCAGTTCCAGCGGCGATTCGGCCATGCCCTGGTTGCCGTGCGCGCGGGCGATGGTGCCCGACAGGCGGGTGCCGATGCTGCGGTCGGTGTTGTGGATCAGGAAGCGATGGTCGCCGCCCCGCTTGTTGGCGATGGCATCGGCCAGCAGGCCGTCCATCTGGGTGGCCAGGCTGTCCGGTGATTCGTACAGGCGCTGGGCGGCGCAGTGGTTGCCTTCGTAGCTGGCATCGGCGAGCAGCCGCGACAGGTCCACGCGCACGCCTTCGCGCGGCGCGGTATCGATCTGCCGCAGCAGTTCGGTGCGGCCGACGATGTCCTGCAGCGAACGCACGCCCAGGTAGGACAGCCAGCCGCGCACTTCTTCGGCCAACAGCTTGAAGAAGTTCTCCACGCGTTCGGGCTGGCCGGTGAAATAGTTCTCGCGCAGGCGCTCGTCCTGGGTGGCCACGCCGGTGGCGCAGTTGTTGAGGTGGCAGATGCGCAGGTACTTGCAGCCCAGCACGATCATCGGACCGGTGCCGAAACCGAAGCTGTCCGCGCCGAGGATGGCCGCCTTGACCACGTCCAGGCCGGTCTTCAGGCCGCCATCGGTCTGCAGGATGGTGCGCGCGCGCAGGTCGTTGCCGACCAGTGCCTGGTGCGCTTCGGCCACGCCCAGTTCCCACGGCACGCCGGCGTAGCGGATCGAGCTGACCGGCGAAGCGCCGGTGCCGCCGTCGTGGCCGGAGATGGTGATCAGGTCGGCGCCGGCTTTCACCACGCCAGCGGCGATCGTGCCCACGCCGGCATGGCTGACCAGCTTCACCGACACCAGCGCGGTCGGGTTGACCTGCTTGAGGTCGTAGATCAGCTGGGCCAGGTCTTCGATGGAATAGATGTCATGGTGCGGCGGCGGCGAGATCAGGCCGATGCCCGGCTTGGCATAACGCAGGCGGGCAATCAGTTCGTTGACCTTGTGGCCGGGCAGCTGGCCGCCTTCGCCGGGCTTGGCACCCTGGGCGACCTTGATCTGCAGCACTTCGGCGTTGACGAGGTATTCGGCGGTGACACCGAAGCGACCGGACGCGACCTGCTTGATCTTGGAACGCTTTTCGGTGCCATAGCGGGCGGGGTCTTCGCCGCCTTCGCCGGAGTTGCTGCGGCCACCCAGCCGGTTCATGGCGATGGCCAGCGCTTCATGCGCTTCCGGCGACAACGCGCCCAGGCTGATCGCCGCGGTATCGAAGCGCGGGAACAGCTCGCTGGCCGGTGCCACCTCGTCCAGCGGGGTGGGCGTGGCGGCGGGTACCAGCTGCAGCAGGTCGCGCAGCGCCGACGGCGGACGTGCATGCACGGCATCGCAGTACGCCTGCCAGTGAGTCGGATCGCCCGAGCGCGAGGCGCGCTGCAGGGTCATGACCACGTCCGGGTTGTACATGTGGTATTCGCCGCCGTGGACGTACTTCAGCAGGCCGCCGACGTCCGGCTGCACCTGGTCGTCCCAGGCCTGCACGGTCAGTTCGCGGGCTTCGGCATCCAGCCGCGCGAAGCTGACGCCGCCGACCCGCGACGGCGTCTCCGGGAAGCACAGCTCGACCACGTCCGGCTCCAGCCCGACGATCTCGAACAGCTGTGCACCGCGGTAGCTGGCCACCGTGCAGATGCCCATCTTGGAGATGATCTTGGACAGGCCCTTGTACACGCCCTTGCGGTAACGACGGCCGATCTGCGACTGCTCGCCGCCCTTGCTGAGCTTGAGGATGCCGCGGCGGCCGAGGTCGAACAGGGTCTGGTAGGCCAGGTACGGATACACCGCGGTGGCACCGAAGCCGAGCAGGCAGGCCATGTGGTGCGGATCGCGCGCGGTGCCGGTTTCCAGGATCAGGTTCACCTCGCAGCGCAGTCCGGTGTTGCACAGGTGGTGGTGCACCGCGCTGGTAGCCAGCAGGGCATGCACCATCGGCCGGTCGGTGACCGGATAGCGGTCGGACAGCAGCAGCATGACGATGCCATCGCGCGCGGCCTGTTCGGCCTCGGCACAGATGCGCTCGATGCCGGCGCGCAGGCCTTCTTCTTCGCTGTAGGACAGGTCGATCAGCCGGTTGGCGTCGGCGTACTGCTCCATCTTCAGCAGCTGGCGCAGCTTGCGCTGGCTCAGCACCGGCGAGTTGAGGATGACGTGGTTAACCGTCTCCGCGCCGGCATGGAAGATGTTGGTCTCCTTGCCGAGCTGGGTGGACAGCGACATCGCGCAGTCTTCGCGCAGCGGATCGATCGGCGGGTTGGTGACCTGCGCGAACGCCTGGCGGAAGTAGTCGTACAGCGGCCGGCTGCGCTGGCTCAGCACCGCCATCGGCGTGTCATCGCCCATTGAACCGGTGGCTTCCTGTTCGGTTTCCGCCAGCGGGCGCAGTACCTGCTCCACTTCCTCGGTGCTGAGCTGGTACAGCTTGTGGTAGCTGCGCAGGGTGCGGGCGTCGAACGGTTCTTCCACCAGCGAAGGATCGATCAGTTCGGTCTGCAGGTAGGTCACGCCCTGCTGCAGCCACTGCTTGTACGGCGCGCGGCCGCGGTTGATGCGGTCCACCGCCTCCGAATCGAGCAGGTCGCCGCGCTTGAGGTCGATGGCGATCATCTCGCCCGGCCCCAGCTTGCCCTTGCGCACCACGCGTTCGGTCGGCACTTCCCAGACGCCGGCTTCGGAGGCGACCAGGAAGTGGCGGTCGGAGGTGAGCATCCAGCGTGCCGGGCGCAGGCCGTTGCGGTCCAGCGTGCATACCGCATAGCGGTCGTCGCAGGCGACGATGCCGGCCGGGCCGTCCCACGGCTCGCTGTTGAGCCCGTGGAATTCGTAGAAGGCGGCGAGGTCGGGATCCTTGAATTCCAGCGACTGGGTGGCCGGCGGAACCAGGATGCGCAGTGCCTGGATCAGCTCCATGCCGGCGCTGACCATCAGTTCCAGCATGTTGTCCAGGCTCTGCGAATCCGAACCGTGCATGGAGATCACCGGATCGAATTCAGCGATGTCGAAGCGCGGGGTCTTCCACACCTTGCTGCGCGCCTGCGCCCAGCGACGGTTGCCTTCGATGGTGTTGATTTCACCGTTGTGGGCGAGCATGCGGAACGGATGCGCCAGCGGCCAGCGCGGCAGCGTATTGGTGGAGAAACGCTGGTGGAACACGATCGCGCTGGAGGCCAGGTCGCTGCGCTGCAGGTCCAGGAAGAAGCGCGACAGCTTGTCCGGCAGCACCATGCCCTTGTAGCTGATCGCGTTCGGGCTGAGCGTAGTGACGTAGTAGTCGGCGTGGTCGCGCAGCGACTGTTCGCTGCGGCGACGGGCCAGGAACAGGGCCAGGGTGAAGGCGGCATTGTCCTGGGCCTGGCCGGCATCGACGAAGACCTGTTCGATGCGCGGCAGCGTGTCGCGTGCCAACTGGCCGCAGACGCTGGGATCGGTCGGCACCACGCGCCAGCCGCGCGGCTGCGTGCCGGCCTTGGACAGCTCGGCTTCCAGCGCGGCGCGGCACTGCGCGGCGGCGGTTTCATCGTGCGGCAGGAACACCACGCCGGCAGCGAAGCGCGCGCCGACGCTGATGCCCGCTTCGGCGGCGATGGCTTTGAGGAACACCTGCGGGCGACGCAGCAGCAGGCCGCAGCCGTCGCCGGTCACGCCGTCGGCGGCGACGCCACCGCGGTGGGTCATCCGCGAAAGCGCGGCGATGGCGGTATCCACGAGCAGCCGGGACGGCTGGTCATCCAGCTGGGCGACCATGCCGAAACCACAGGCATCGCGCTCGTGTCGTGGGTCGTAAAGCCCTTGGCGGTTGCGGGGGGCCATCTTTGCCTCTTGGTCAGGTGAGCGGGGACTCCTGCGCCTGCCCACAGGACGCGCCGTGACCACCGGAATGAGGGTGCCGTGCCGGGATGGCAGGGACAGCGAAGCAGCGTCCTGGCGTTGGTCGATGCGACCGTTCCCCCGGCAGGGCGGATGCCCCGTGCGGTGGCGTGCCTCCCCTGGCGCTCGCCAAGCGCTTTCGCGCTCATTCCAGGAGACAGGACGCGCTGCCTGGAGCGCGCGGGATGCCACCGGATGCTTCGACTAGACCATAGATGGTGCAATGCCGCAACACACGGTTGCACGCGCAACCAAGGCGCTGGCAAGTGCTTGCCAGCGCTGGGGAAATCAGCCGCAGCGAAGGCCGCTGACCACATCCTTCTCGTCCACTTCCACATTCAGGCGCTCGCCCACGAACTCCATCGTGGTCATGTCGCCGGGGCGCAGCACGCGCAGCGATTTCGCACTGGCGTCCTGCTGGGCCTGGCTGCCGAGGGCATCGGTGAAGGGCTGGCCGACCAGGCTCTGCACCTGGGTGGCATCGCAGTTGCCGATCGGCGGGGCTTCGGTCGCCTTGCCGGCTTCGTCGGCGGGGGCGGTGGCATTTTCAGCGGCCTGCTGGGCCTGTGCGGTGACGGCATCCTGTTCGTCCATCGGCGGCGCCGAGCAGGCGGCCAGGAACAGGGTGGCGGGGAGCAGGAGCAGGAAGGGGCGCGCCAGGCGCGGCAACTGCGGGAACGACATGCGGACTCCGGAAACGTTCTGGATGACGAAAGCGTGAGCATAACGGCTGTAGGCCGTCCACGTGTTCGTGTTGCGTTATTGACGCGGCCTGCTCGGCGCGACGGCCACACTGCAGGCATGAGCCAAACCGCCGCAACCCCTGAAAAAGCCGCCGCCCGCGCCGCCGGACTGCGTTACGTGGACGACAGCCAACCGGGCTATCAGCGACGCCGTGCGGGCAAGGGATTCGCCTACCGCGATCCGGCCGGACAGGCCGTTCGCGATGCCGACGTGCTCGCCCGCATCCGCTCCCTGGCCGTGCCGCCGGCGTACACCGATGTCTGGATCTGCCACTGGCCCAACGGCCACCTGCAGGCGACCGGCCGTGATGCGCGGGGCCGCAAGCAGTACCGCTACCATCCCGACTGGGCGCGGGTGCGCGGGGAGGGCAAGTTCGACCGCATCATCGCCTTCGGCGAGGCGCTGCCCACGCTGCGCCGGCATCTGCGCAACGACCTGAAGCGCACCGGATTCCCGCGCGAAAAAGTCCTGGCGATCGTGGTCGCGCTGCTTGCCGACACCCTGGTGCGGGTCGGCAATGAAACCTATGCGCGCGAAAACAAATCCTTCGGCCTGACCACGCTGCGCAACCGGCACCTGGCGCTGGTGGCCGGCGGGCGGGTGCAGATGCGCTTCCGCGGCAAGTCCGGGCAGCAGCATGAGGTAGAGATCGGCGACAAGCAGCTGGCCAGGCAGGTGCGTCGCATCCAGCAGCTCCCCGGGCAGGCGCTGTTCCAGTACCGCGACGACGACGGCACGCTGCAGCCGGTCGATTCCGGCGAGGTCAACGACTACCTGCGCGAGGTGATGGGCGAGGAGTTCACCGCCAAGGATTTCCGCACGTGGGGCGGCACCGTGGAAGCGCTGCGGGCGTTCGCCGCCACCGAGCTGCCCGAGCCGGCCAGCAAGACCGCACTGGCCGCCGCGCAGCGCGAGGTGGTGTGCAAGGTGGCCGACCTGCTGGGCAACACGCCGGCGGTCTGCCGCAAGGCCTATATCGATCCCAGCGTGTTCGGCGGCTGGGAGCGGGGGGAGCTGGTCGCGCTGGCCGGCCTGCGTGGCCAGCGGCAGTGGGAACAGGCGACCCTGCGCTACCTGCGCAGGGCACGCCGGGTGACGGCCAAGGTCAGCCGCAGCACCAAGGTCAGCCGCAATAAATAGCGGTGATGTTGTTGGTGCGACCGGTTTCGATCGTCAGCCGCTCGCCGCCTTCATGCGCGGCACCGGCGGCCGGATCGGCGCTGCCGCTGGCGGTGGGGCCACTGCGCTCGCGAGTGCCGCGCAGTACCTGCACCTGCAGGCTGTCACTGTCCACGCGCGCACGCTCCACGGTCGCCGCCGACGCCGCCAGGCCGACCGCGCCCTGCACCTTGTCCAGGTGGCATTGACCGGAAATCACGCCGTCGATCGGCTGCACCTGGGCCACCGGCGTGCTGCTGCAGGCGGCCAGGGAAACGGCCATCGCGGCCACGCTGAGGTAACGGATCATCGATGCAGCTCCACTGGGTTCGAGGCCTCCAGCCTGACGGGTGCGGCGTGGTGTCGGGATGAACGCGTGCACATGCCGGGCACGTTGCATTCACTGCCACGGCAACGCGCGATGTGGAGACTGGTTGCACGCCCTGGACACACCGCGCTGTCCTGGACAACCCGCTTCAAGAGGAGATCTCATGGCTACCGCCAAGACCGCCCCGGCAAAGAAAGTCCCCGCCCGCCAGAAAGCCACCCCGAAGGTCCGCAAGGGCACCCGCGCCGCCGCTGCGGCGCCGGCCGATGCAGAAGGCACCGCACGCAAACGCGTGGTCAAGACCGCCACCCGCAAGACCGCCGCCACCGACGAACGGGGTGCACGGGTCGCCGCGCGACAGCGTCGCCTGCAGGACCAGGAAAAGGCCAAGGACGCGCGCGCCAGCAAGCAGGCGGCGAAGAAAAAGGTGACCCAGGCAGGCACCCGCAAGCAGCCTGAGAAGATGCCCGCCCAGTCCATCGCCAAGCCCGGCCACGAGCACGCGCTGGACTTGGCGCCCCGTTTCCTTGCCCCGGACTACGCAGGCAGCGGCAAGCTGAAGGGCCTGCGTGCGATCGTCACCGGCGGCGATTCCGGCATCGGTCGCGCGGTCGCCGTGCTGTATGCCCGCGAAGGCGCGGACGTGGCCGTACTGCACCTGGACGAACACGAAGATGCCGATGTCACCCGCCAGCACGTGGAACGCGAAGGCGGACGCTGCATCGTGATCGCCGGTGACGTGCGTGATCCGAGGTTCTGCAATCGCGCGGTGAAGCAGGTGGCCAAGGCCTTCGGCGGCATCGACATCCTGGTCAACAATGCGGCCTTCCAGCTGCATTGCCATCGCCTGGAAGACCTAGATGACGCCCACCTGCATGAGACCCTGCAGACCAACATCGGCGGTTACATCCAGATGGCCCGCGCCGTGCTGCCGTACCTTGGCGAGGGTGCCAGCATCGTCAATTCGGGATCGGAAACCGGCCTGTTCGGCAGCAAGTCGCTGATCGACTACTCGGCCACCAAGGGTGCCATCCATGCCTTCACCAAGGCCCTGGCCAGCCAGCTGCTGCCGCGCGGCATCCGGGTCAACTGCGTTGCGCCGGGCCCGGTGTGGACGCCGTTGAATCCAGCCGACAAGGCCGCGCCGGACGTCGGCGAGTTCGGCCAGGACAGTGACATGGGCCGCGCCGCGCAGCCGGAAGAGCTGTCGCCGGCCTACGTGTTCCTGGCCGCGCCCAGCTGTTCCAGCTACATCAGTGGCGCGATCCTGCCGGTGATGGGCGGCCCGCGCGGCTGACCCCTTGCCGTTCGTCGGTACATGACCTTCGGGGGGTTGACTACACCTGTCGCCACGGGCACTGTGGCGACACGTGTAGTCACCCAAGGAACCGTGCCATGCACCGCAAAACGATCGGGGACCAGGAACTGGCCCTGCTGCAGTACATCGACGAGGCAGGAACGCCCAGCGTGGGCGAAGTGGCGGTCGGATTCGGCGAGCCGCGCGGCCTGGCCCGGTCCACCGTGCTTACCATGATGGAACGCCTGCGCGGCAAGAACTACCTGCGTCGCGAGCAGGCCGACGGCATGTACCGCTACCAGTCCACGGCCGGGCAGGACAGCGTGGTGCAGGGCGCCATCGCGCAGTTCGTCGACCGCACCCTGCAGGGCTCGGTGTCGCCGTTCGTGGCCTATCTGTCCCAGCGCGATACGGTCAGCGACGACGAACTGGCCGAGCTGGAAGCACTGGTCGAACAGCTGCAGTCACGCCGGCAGGAGGGCTGAGCCATGGACGCGAACCTGATCGTGATGCTGGAACGACTGGCCTGGACCAGCCTGCAGACCGCGCTGCTGGTCGCGCTGGTGTGGGGCGTCTGCCGCGCCGTGCCGTCACTGGGCGCCGCCGCGCGCTGCCGGATGTGGTGGCTGGTATCGCTGCAGGCGGTGCTGGGCCTGTTCTGGGCGCAGCCGCTGCAGTTGGCGGTGCTGCCGGCACCGGCGGTGACACCGTCGATGGGCGAGACGGTGTACGTGCAGGCGGCCGTGCTGTCGGCACAGGGGCTGGCGAATGCCGAGCAGGGCATCGCGTCGTCCGCCTTGTCGACCACGCCGTGGTGGGCACTGGCGCTGGCCGCGTTTTGGTTGGCTGGCATGCTGGCCATGGCGTGGCGGACCCATGGCGAATGGCGGCGGAGCCGCGCGCTGCTGGCCCATGCCATCCCGTGCGATGACCAGGCGCTGGTACACGCGCTGCAGCTGGCGGCAGAAGCGCACGGCCTGCGTCGTGCGCCGCGCCTGTGGATGAGCGCCGACATCGATGCGCCGCAGGTGGTCGGGCCGTTGCGGCCGGTGCTGCTGCTGCCGGTGGGTGTGCATGCACTGCAGGGTGATGCGCTGGACCTGGCGCTGACCCATGAACTGCAGCACCTGCAGCGCAACGACCTGCAGTGGGGCCTGCTGCCGGCGCTGGCGCAGCACCTGTTCTTCTTCCATCCGCTGCTGCGGCTGGCGGTCAGCGAATACGCGCAGGCCCGCGAAGAAGCAGTGGATGCGGCGGTGGTCGATGGCCGTGGCGAGCGTCGCCAGGATTACGGCCGGCTGCTGTTGCAGCTGGGCGTGATGCCGCGTCCGCACCTGGGGGTAGCCAGCGCCGCGCCGAGCCGGCACAGCCTCAAGCGCCGCTTGATTTCGCTGCAGCGGCACCAGGCATGCCCGAAGGCGTTGACGGCGCTGCTGACGGTGGCCGTGCTGGCCGTGGCGATCCTGCCGATGCGGCTGGTCGCGGCCGCGCCGCCACCGCCCGCGCCACCTTCGCCGCCAGCAGCGCCGGCCGCACCGGCCGCACCGCCTGCGTTGGCAGCACCGGACGCACCGCCGGCGCCTGCCGCTGCCACCGTTCCTGTGCCTCCGGCACCGCCTGCGCCGCCGCCGGCACCGGCGAGCGCACGCAGCGGACATGCCAGCACCACCACCCATACCGTCAGCCACGACGACGGCCACCGCGTCGCCACGCTGATCACCCACGGGCGGCTGGACCTGGGGGACCGGCCGGCGCGTGCCCACGTGCTGGTCACCGGCAATGAGAGCTATGCCGACGGTGCGCTGGATGACGTGGCCCAGGCACGAAGTGACCTGGGTGCGGGTGCAGCGGGCTTCTGGTTCCGCCAGGGCGACCAGCGTTACGTGGTGCGCGACACCGCACTGCTGCAGCAGATGCAGGCCGCCTATGCCGACGCCGCACGACTGGGCCAGCAACAGGCCGCCCTGGGATTGAAACAGGGTGCGCTGGGCCGCCAGCAGGGTGAGCTGGGCCGGCGTGCCGGTGAGCAGGCGCGGGCGGTCGCGCAGCACGCACGGGACACCGCGCGCAATGCGCTGGGTGGCTCAGCGGACATCAACCGCGATGCCGCCGCGCAGGCCGCGCGTGCGTCGCGCGGTGCGACCCAGGAGGCGACGCACGATGCGTTGTCCCGCCTGGCCAGCCGGCAGGGCGAACTGGGCAGGCAGCAGGCGGTGCTTGGCGAAGAGCAGGCCGAACTGGGCCGGCTTCAGGCGGAGGTGCAGGCACGTGCCTCGCGCGAGGCCGAGAAGGTCATCGCCAAGGCGCTCGCGGACGGGCGCGCCGTGCGGCTCTGAGCATCAACGAGGGAGCGGGTCACTGCCCGCTCCCTCGCGGCAGCTCAGCCGCAGCTGGCTGAAATGATCTTGTTCTGCTCGTCCACGCGGACGGTAACGCGGTCTTCGCGGTAATCCATGGTGACGGCCATGCCCGGCTTGACCACCCGGATGGTCCGCGCCCCGGCATCGCGCACCGCACGGTCGATGACCTCCTGGCTGGCCATCTGGCCGCTCAGCGCGGTCAGCGTATCGGCATGGCAATGGCTGCCGAGTCCAGCCGGTTCCGGTTTCGGCTGGGTGGGCGCTATGTCCGCAGTGGGCGGGGTACTGCTGCAGGCGGCCAATGGCAGCAGACAGCCGAGCAACAACCAACGATTCGAACGCATGACAGGCCTCCCGGGGCGATGGACGAATGCTACGAGCCGCCACTACGCGCCATGTGCCGTCAACGTCGGGTAAACGGTTGCTCACCCCGCCTGCAACGGCAGGCAGTTCACCGGCGGTGGCACATCGGCCTGCGCCTGCTGTTCCACCAGCGCCAGGAACAGCTGTGCCAGCGTCACCACGTCCTGGTGGTTGTGTTCGACCACCCGCCGCAGGTTCACCGCATCGCCGCCGCGCAGGTAGCGCAGCCAGGCGGAAGGGGCTTCCGAACCGGGCAGGTCATCCTCGCGCACCACCTTCAGCAGCTGCCGTTCGATGGTGGCCAGCCGGCAGTTTTCCCAGACCCCGCGATAACGCCGACGGGTCGGGTACAACAGGTCGATGTGGTCCAGCGCGGTGATCGGATCGCCCTGCCGTGCGAGCCGGTAGCGGGTCTTGAGCAGCGGCGCGTCGTAGCTGCGTCCGTTGTAGCTGGAAAATACCGTGGTCGGTGCCAGCCAGCCGGTGAAGGTGCGCAGCATGGCGGTCTCGGCGGCCATCGTGGAGATCATCAGCTGGCGGATGCGCAGGCCCGCCCCCCGTTCCGGATGCAGATGCCAGTCGGCCGCGCCGATCATGAAAGCGCGGGTGCCGGTGCCGCCGGCCAGACCGGTGGTTTCGGTGTCGAAGAACAGCAGGTCCTGCGGCGCCACGTGCTGCTGATCGCGCTTGGCGAACGCCAGTGACAGCGGCGCCGACGGGACATCCCCCGGCAGGAACGATTCGATCAGGTGCAGGCCCGGCGCGATCTCGGTGCCGGGCAGGCTGCGGTCCTGCGCGCGCGCCCGCGGTGCCGGGGTGGCTTCGCTGCCGCGTTCGCGCACGCCCAGCAGCCGTCGCAGTCCTTTGGCATCGGCTACCTGGCGTGGCGCTGCGGCCACCCCGGTGGGTTTGTGGCGGATTTCCTTTTCCACCCAGGCAAACACCGAACGCGCGGGGGCGGGCTGCCTGGCATCGTTGGCCGCGGCGGGCAGTGCCGGCGCCGGCTGCGGCAACGCTTCGGCGGGCGCCATCGGGGCAACCGCCTTGGCATCCCCGGCCTGCCGCCGCAGCAGCCGCAGCTTGTCCAGGCTCAGGCTCACGGTGCCAACAACTCCATCGGATCGGCGATCACCACCGATACGTCCGGTACGTGCTCGCAGGCCTGCGCATCGAACAGGTCGAGCACGCGCAGGGCCAGCGCACGCGGGGTGGTGTCGTCGGCTTCCTGCGCGGCCAGCACCGGGCCGACGCAGGCCGGGCAGCCGGCCTTGCAGTCGCAGCGCTGCACCAGTTCGCGCGCGCGCTGCACCAGCTCCTGCTGGCGCAGCCACAGCGGCTCGCTCAGGCCGACCCCGCCGGGGAAGTTGTCGTACAGGTAGACGGTGGGCACGAACTGCTGCAGCAGCTCCACCGCGCCAGGGTCGCCTTCTTCGCCGCGCAGCTGGCCGCGGCCGCTCTGGTCGGCGATGGCGAACCACGCGCCGTCGCCGTTGCCGACCGCCTTCTGGAGGTCGCGTGCGTCGGCCATCACCGCCACGGTGGCGACGATGTGCAGCGCGTAGGCCGCGCCCAGGAAACCGTCCAGCGCGTCCTGCTTGCTGGCGAACGCGCGCAGCAGCAGCGCCTGCGGCAGCTGCCACCACACCGAGGTGGTATGCAGTTCCTGGTCGGGCAGGTTGACCGGGCCGTAGCCGATGTTTTCATGGGTGTAATAACGGATCTTCTTGTAGCCGGCCACGCGCCGTACCACGTGCACTTCGCCATGGTGCGCATCGCCGCGGCCGGCGACGTTGCCGTCGAAGCGGTCAAGCACCTTGAGCTTGGTGAAGTCGATGCTGTCGGTGTAGTAGTCCACGTGCGTGCGCGTGACGTAGGCCTTGCGGCCTTCCCAGTCCAGCGTCTCCACCTGGTAAGGGGTGGACTGCACCATGTGGATGGCGCCCTCGTACAGGGTCAGCGCCGCGGCCGAGTAATCCACCTCGGCGATGATCTGCTGCTTGCCGCCGCTGCGGTCGACCACCACGAAGTTGCCATCGGCCACCGAACGCAGGCTCACCGCGTTGGCCGGGTAGCTGTCGGCGATCCATTCCCAGCGCTCGCCCTCGCGGTGCACCACCTCGGTTTCCGCCAATGCTTCCAGGAACACTTCCGGGTCGATCGGGCCGAAGCCATCGCCGACCAGGAACGGCAGTTCGAAGGCGGCGCAGCGGATGTGGTCGAACAGGATCAGCGGCTGGTCCGGGGCGATGCGCGCATGCTCCGGCGAGGCATCGCCGAAGAAGTCCGGGTGGCGCACCACGTACTGGTCCAGTGGCTGCGAACTGGCGACCATCACCCCCAGCGCGGGCTGCTGGCGGCGACCGGCGCGGCCGAAGCGTTGCCAGGTGGCGGCGACGCTGCCCGGATAGCCGTTGAGGATGACCACGTCCAGGCTGCCGATGTCCACGCCCAGTTCCAGTGCGGAAGTGCTGACGATGCCGTCGATCTGCCCGGCGCGCATGGCGCGTTCGGTCTCGCGGCGCTCGGTCGGCAGGTAGCCGCCGCGGTAGGCGCGGATGCGGGCGGGCCTGCGCGGGTCGTGGTCGAAGATGTCCTTGAGGTATTTGGTCAGCACTTCCACCATCAGCCGGCTCTGCGCGAACACCAGCGTCTTCAGGCCGGACTTGATCGCGATGCGCGCGATGCGGTTGCTCTGCGAGCGCGCCGAGGCACGCAGGCCCAGGTCCGGATTGACCACCGGCGGGTTCCACAGCAGCACCTGCTTGGGCCCGCTGGGCGCACCGGATTCGGTGATCGCGGTGACCGGCGCTTCGATCAGGGCCTCGGCATGCGCCTGCGGGTTGCCGATGGTGGCCGAGCACAGGATGAACTGCGGTTGCACCCCGTAGAACGCGCAGATGCGCTTGAGCCGGCGCAGCACATTGGTCACGTGGCTGCCGAACACGCCGCGGTAGGTGTGCACCTCGTCGATCACCACGTAGCGCAGGTTCTCGAAGAACTGCGCCCACTTGGTGTGGTGGGGCAGGATGGCCTGGTGCAGCATGTCCGGGTTGGACACCACGATGTCGCCATGCAGGCGGATCGCCTGGCGGGCATCGCCGGGGGTATCGCCATCGAAGGTGAACGCCTTGACCCCGAGGTCGCCGGCGCGGTTGAGCTCCAGCAGTTCGGCCACCTGGTCCTGGGCCAGCGCCTTGGTCGGGAACAGGTACAGCGCCTTGGCCTTGTGCTGCATGGCCGCGCTGACCACCGGCAGGGTGTAGCACAGCGATTTGCCGCTGGCAGTGGGGGTGACGATGGCCACGTGTTCGCCGCGCTGTGCCGCGTCCCACGCGTGTGCCTGGTGGCTGTAGAGCTGGTCGATGCCGCGCGCTTTCAGGGCGGCGGCAAGCGCCGGCGGCACGCTGTCCGGGATCGGCGCGTAGCGGCCTTCGCGGCCGGGGATGGCGAAGCTGCCGGTGATGCGGTCGTGGTAACGGCGCTGCAGGCGCGCGCCGAGCAGGGCGCCGTCACGTGCCGGCAGGCCATCGCGGGTGGCGAGCTGGTGTTCGGCATCGGCGGTGCGCTTGGCGAGTTCGTAAGCCATCAGGAAAACATGCCGCAAAGAACCATATGGGAACACAGCTTTGTCTCAATGCCTGAGACGCGCATGTCCTGACAGGTGAATCATTCACCGCCGACCGAGCACCCCCGCGCTCCGGTAGTGACGGCCGCTGGCCGTCAGTTTCCCCTCGGTGGGTGACGACCGTTGGTCGTCACGCTGCTGCCTTTGCCGCTGCCTTCGGCGCTACCGGTCCGTTGCTGGGGTGCGCCGTTCCAGCCACCACAGCACGCCGGCGACCAGCACGAAGGCGAGCAGCCATGGCCAGCGCGCGCCGGGCACCTGCTGCGTGGCGGCCGACATCTGTCCGTGTCCGCCGGCCACGCGCAGCGCCGTGCTGTCGCGCAGCTGCTGGCGATGCAGCGCGGCGGCGTCGGCGTGGTCGAACACATATATCGCCTGGCGCACCTCGCCCTGCACCAGTTCATGCCAGCCCGCGTGCCGCGGCCACCACGCCGCGCAGCGCTGCGCGCCGCTGGCGGGGTCGACGACCAGGGTTTCCGGTGAGGCTTCGGCACGGCCATGTACTTGCGTGCCCGCCGCTACACCGCACAGCACCACGCGTTCACCGGCCCACGGCGTATCGGTGGTCACCAGCACTGCGGGCGCTGCCGTGACGGGGCGCGCCACGAGGCCGACCACGCTGCTCCACAGCTCGGCGTGGCGGTCGTCGCGCCCGGCAAGCACCGCGCGGTAACTGTCGGTCACCGGCAGCAGGCCGATCCGTCCGCGACCGCTCGCGCGCCAGCCGCCGATGGCCGCGCCGTCCGCATCCTGCAGCAGCGGCTGGGCGCCAGCGACGCGCAGCGCCAGCTGTTCCAGCACCGGCACTTCGGCAAGGTGGGAACGTGCATCGGCCTCGGCCATCCACTGCGTTGCCTGCGCCGCCGGAGCACGCGGACCGCGCCGCGCCGGCAACAGCTCCGCCTGCGCTTCCCCCGCAAGTTTCAATGCGGCGGCCTGGCCATTGCCGGTGACTGCCAGGCCCCAGCCACGCAGCGTCTGGCGCGCGGCGTCCGGCAATGGCCCCGCGCTGCGCACCAACACGCCCAGTCCATCGCGCAGCGCCTGCTGCACCGCGCTGCGCTGCGCGGCGCCCAGCGCGGCCAGGCTGCGTTCGTCCAGCAGCAGCACGTCCGTGGCGGCCAGCCGCGCCGGAGCAAGCGCCACCGGCGCATCGCCCAGCATCACGCCGGCCCCCACGCTGGACTGGAACTGCAGCTCCACCCCGGCGTCGGCGGCCCAGCGCCGCAGGTATTTGGCTTCCGGCCCGGGGGCACCAGCCAGCATCAGCATCCGCACCGGTGTCGGCGCTGCGACCTGCAGCGGGACCGGGATGCTGTCCACCCGATGATCGCTGGCGTCCAGCAGCCGCAGCTGGAACAGGGTGCGACCGACGACCCGCGCAACACCGTCCAGACGGGCGCCGCCGCGCTCGTCCAGCGCGGCGCGGGCGACGACCTGGCCCGCGGGATCGAGCAGCTCGGCACGGCCGTCGGGCACGCCCTGGGCACGTGCGCGCACGCTGAAAACCGCGCCCGGTGTGGTGATCGCCGGCGCTTGCAGGCCTACCCAACCGCGTGGCGCGGGCGACAGCCGCAACTGCACCTGGGCGGGCAACGGCGTATCGCGATCGCGCGCTGCCAACCCGTCACCGACCAGGGTGAGCCGTTCGGTTGCCGGGTGCTGGCGCAGGGCGGTGGCCAGGTCCGCTACGCGCGCGATGCCGGGGCGCGCGTCGGACTCCGGCAGGGCGAACACCGTCGCTGCGTCGTCTGCCAGGGCAGGCGCCTGCGCCGCGCCGGCCGTCAGCAACGTGAGCGCATGGCGGGGCGCACTGTGCTGCGGCGGAACCAACGCCAGCAGCAACAGTCCACCCGCCAGCGCCTGCAGCACCAGCAGTGCGCCCAGCCGCAGTGGCGGCAGGCGTACGCCGCGCCGTTGCTGCAGCAGCAACCGCAACGTGGCCAGCAGCACGATGGCGATGATCGCCATGCTGATCCAGCGACTGTCCGTCATGGTCCGGCTCCCAGTGCATCGCGGTAACGCTGTCCCATCGCGTCGGGTGTGCTGCGCCGTGCCGGTGCCGGTACCGGGCGCAGCAGGGCACGCCACAACTGCGCGCGCAGCGCGTCGCGGCAGCGCACGCAGTCCGGTGCCATGCGCAGTTCTTCAATCGATGCGGCAAGACTGAGCGGATCGGCGAGGCGGCTTTCATTGGCACGCAGCCAGCCGTTCAACGCATCCAGGTCCGGTGCCTGGCCAGCACCGCCCAACTGCTGCCAGACCGCGACGATGGACGGGTCCGGTGCGGTCAGCGCCGTCAGCGGCAGGCGTCGACTGTCGATGCCTTCACGCTTGCCGCCCAGCCGCCGGCTCTCGTCGATCGGCGGCAGTTCCGGACCCACCCGGGCCAGGTAGATCCGCTCGGCCTGCTGCACTTCCTTGATGAAGGCCAGCGCCTTGTAGGCGTGCGGCAAGGCTTCCTTCGGCCGTCCCTGCCGCAGCTCGCCTTCGGAGGACCACATCTGGTCCAGCGCGGCCTTCAACGTGGCGCGCGTCTGCGGATCAAGCAGGGTGGCGGCCTCGGCATGGTCGTGGGTATGGCCGTACTCGGAAAGCACATCGGTGGCGCTGCCGAACACCTGCGGCTCCGCACCGGCCGCGTGATCGTGGCCATGGTCATCGTCGTGGTCGCCGGCATGGCTGTCGTGTCCGTGATCATCGGCCGCCGCCGGGGCATCGTTGCTGGGCACGTCGCTGGTCGGCAGGTCGCCGGTGGGTGGCGCTTTGGGTGCGCCTTCGCTCTCTTCGCCGAGGAACTGGCCGTAGCGCAGGCGCAGGATGCGCTGGTCCACGCCGATCGCATCGGAGCGACCGGTGAACGCGTCCGCCGACAGCCTGCTGCGCTGGGCAAGCAGGGCTTCGGCATCGATGATGATCTGCCGCTGGCTGCGGAAATACGCCGGCAGGGTGCGTTTGACCATGCCTTCCAGTTCGGCTTCCTGCACGTCGGCCTCGCTGGGCAGGCGCAGGATCACGCTGTTGCTCTGCGCCGTCTGTGGCGTGGGTGCGTGGTTGTCACGCACCTGCAGCTGCGCGATCACATCATTGCCGGCGCTGGCGCCCAGCGCGGCCAGCTCCAGCGTGTGCGCGAAGCGCCGCTGCGTCGCCGGCCCGCTGCCGCTGAGCGGGATGACCTGCTCACGGAAGGTGATGTTTTCACCACTGCCCTGGGCCAGGGTCACCTTCAGCTGTGCCGTGGCGGCCACGCCGTGGTCATCGCTGGCTTCGAAGCGCAGCTGCCAGCGGCGCTGGCCGGGCGTGCCGAGCACCAGCGTGGCGTCCGGTTCGATCACCCGCACGCTGGGCGGCTGGTCGGGCACCACGTCCAGGCGATACAGGCGCGTATCGCGCAGCGCCGGCTCGGTCACCACGCGGTACAGGGCCGGGCGCGTGGCCTTCCAGTTGCCGGTCCACTGTCCATCCTGCGGCGTCAGGTCGATGCGCTGGCCATCGTGGAACTGCAGCGCGGCACGGGTGGGTGTGCCGGAAAAACGCAGCGACCACTGCAGTTGGCTGTCCTGTTGCACCTTGCCGTCGAGCGCGCTCTGCGTGCGCACCGGCTGGCCGGTATACGACGGCGCGGTGATGCGCAGGCGCGCGGACTGCAGCGCCGGCGGCGTGGCCGCAGCGCTGCCGGCTGCCACGGTGCCGGGTGCAGCGGCAGCCGGCACGCGGCCGGCGCGGGGCCAGCCGAAGGCGAGGGCGAGCACCAGCACGCTGGCGCACCACGTGGCCAGCAGCGGCGGCCATGGCCAGGCTGCGTGCAGCAGCGGTGGGTCACGGTGCAGGGCCGTATCGATGTGGTCGCGTTGGCGCCGCTGCAGGGGATTGAGCACTGCGGCGTCGGCAAACAGCAGGTCGGCACTGTCGCGCGCCGCGGGCCGCTGGTCCAGCTGGCGTACCAGCCAGCGGCGATCCAGCCGACGCGCGCGCCAGGTCGCCAGTGCGGCCGCACCGAGCAGGCCGGTGGCCAGCACCCACGTTGCCACGTCATAGGTGGCAAGCCGCCATGCGAGCGCGGCCAGCGCGACCACCAGCGGCACTGCCAGGGCCATCGTCTGCGTGGCCTGGCGTCGGCGCGCTGCCTGCCAGGCGCGGTTCACCGCAGTGTTCATGGCGTGCTCCTGCGCCGGGCCGACGTCGCCAGCCAACGCTCCAGTGCGAACAGCAGCACGATCACCAGCAGCAGCCACGGGGCAAGATCGCGCGGCTGCGGCAGCGGCGCGGCCGCGCCGGTCAGCGGCACCTGGTCCGCCGCAACGCCGAGGGCGGGAACCGGAAGCGGGGCCAGCACGTCGCGCAGGCGTCGGGGAATGTCTTCGTCGGCGATGGCGGGGAGCGTGGCAATGGAGAGCGCGGCAGGAAAGCGGAGCAGGCGCCCGCGGCCCACGCTGCGTTGTTCGAGCAGCAGCGCGCCGTCTGCATCGCGCAGTACAGCAAGCCAGGGCCCTGTTGCGGCAGCGTCGGCGCCGACCTGCAGCACGGTGCCACCCTCGGCGACCCAGGCCTGCCAGGCCGGCGGCAGCGGCATGGCGGACAGCCAGACACCGATCCGATCGTCGGCCGGCACGGCTTCGCTGGCAACGGCCAGCGGCGCATCGGTCCACGCGCGCTGCAGCGCTTCAAGCACGCGCAGCGCGGCAGGATCTCCCTCGCCGCCGGGATGCAGGCGCGGCGCTTCTGGTTCGGCGCCTGTGGCGGCCACCAGCAGGCGCTGCGGCCGCCACTGCACGGTGCGCGACAGCCGGATCCGCTCGCCATCCAGGCCGGGCAGCGGATCCGGCAGATGAACCACCAGCGGTGCAGCGGCTGGCAGGGTCTGGTCGAGTTCGCGCAGCAGGCTGGCGAAGGCCGCCGTCGACGCGGCCGGGGCCTGCTGCAACGGCGGGAAGCCGGGAGCCAGCCAGCGCCAGTCGCCGTCGGTGTCCGCGCCGCGCAGTGCTGCGCCGTCCAGCCCCGGCGCAACCACGTGTACCGGCCGCACATCGGCGGTTCCGCCCTGCAGCACCGGTTGCGCCAGCAGCAGGGCCAGCGCGGCCAGCAGCAACAGGCGCAGTGCCAGCAGCAGCCACTCGTCGATGCGCACACGGCTGCGCGGGCGGACGCGCGCCTGCAGCCAGCGCAGCGCGGCGAAGTCCAGCGGCACCTCGTGCTGCCGCCGGGCCAGATGGATCAGCAACGGAACCAGCAGCGAAACCAGCGCAAACAGCCCCAGCGGGAACAACAAGGACAGGCTCATGCGCCGCCCCGCGTGCCGAACAGCTGCTGCAGCGGCGCATCCAGCGGCCCGTCCAGCCAGCCGGTGGCGTGGGCGATGCCGGCAGACTGCAGGCGCGCCTGCAAGGCGTGCCGGGCCTGCGCGAACCGTTGCAGATACCCCGCGCGCAGTGCGCGGCCATCCCCCAGCAGCTCGGTGCCGGTTTCCGGATCGCGGAACCGGTGCCCTTCGGTGAACGGAAAATCACGTTCTTCGGCGGTCAGCAGCTGCACGTTGAAGACATCGCGGCGGGCAGCGGCCAGGCGCTCCAGCAGTTGGATGCCGGTTTCATCGAAGCCATCGCCAAGCGCGACCAGCATGTCGCCCGCGTGCACGCGCTCCCAGACCGGGCGCAGGGTATCGGCCGGCGGCCACGTGCCCGTGGCCCTGAGCTGGCGCAGCTGCAGGTGCACGCGGTCGCGGTGGCGCGGACCGATCCCGGCCGGCACCCGCTGCACGCCGCTGCCGCCGACGGCCAGCAGGCCGAACCGATCGCCCTGCTGCAGCGCGAGTTCAACCAGGCACGCCGCCACCGCACAGGCGTGGTCCAGCCGCGAAACGTCCGGCCGCGCGCGATCACGCTGGCTCGCGGAGGCACTGGTGTCGATCAGGATCCAGAGGGTTACCGGACTCTCGCGCTCGGATTCCCGAACGAAGAAGCGGTCCGAGCGCGCGTAAAGCTTCCAGTCCACCTGGCGCAGCTCGTCACCGGGCTCGTAGGCGCGGTACTGCGCGAACTCAAGCCCGGCACCACGGCTGCGGCTGGCGTGCTGGCCGATCCCGTGCGCGCCGTGCGCGCGGCGTGGCTGCAGGCGCAGGGCCTTCAGGCGGCCGCGGACGTCGGCGGGCAGGGCAATGGGGGCGTTGTGGTCCACGCGAGCGTCGTCGCGGTCAGCCGGGGAACGGCACGGCCTGCAGCAGCGCAGCGACCACGTCGTCGGCGCCCTTGCCTTCGGCCTCGGCGGCGAAGGACAGCAGCAGGCGGTGGCGCATCACCGGCGCGGCCAGCGCCTGCACGTCATCACGGGTCGCGGCAAAGCGCCCCTGAAGCAGCGCACGTGCCTTGGCGGCCAGCACCAGCGACTGGCCGGCACGCGGGCCGGCGCCCCATTTGATCCACTGGTTGACCGCCGCCGGTGCGGCCGCACCCGGGCGGCTGGCGCGCACCAGCCGGGTGATCCAGGCCAGCACATCGTCGCTGACGTGCACCTGGCGCACCGCGTCCTGCAGCGCGATCACCGCCTCGGCATCCATCACTTGCGGCACGCTGCCGCCAGCGCTTCCGGTGGTCTGGCGCAGGATGTCCTGTTCTTCCTGTTCGCTGGGATAATCCACCCGCACGTGCAGCAGGAAGCGATCCAGCTGTGCCTCCGGCAGCGGGTAGGTACCGGCTTGTTCGATCGGGTTCTGGGTGGCCAGCACGAAGAACGGCTGCGGCAGCGTGTAGGTCGTTCCGGCGTAGCTGACGGTGCGTTCCTGCATGGCCTCCAGCAACGCTGCCTGGGTCTTCGGCGGCGTGCGGTTCAGTTCGTCGGCCAGCAGCAGGTTGGTGAAGATGGGGCCTTGCTGGAAACGGAAATGGCGGTGACCGGTGCCATGGTCTTCTTCCAGCAGTTCGGTGCCCAGGATGTCGCTGGGCATCAGGTCCGGGGTGAACTGGACGCGGCGGAACTGCAGTTCCAGCGCCTGCCCCAGCGAACGCACCAGCAGGGTCTTGCCCAGTCCGGGCGCGCCTTCCAGCAGGCAGTGGCCACCGGCCAGCAGGCCGATCAGCAGCTGCTCCACCACCTCGTGCTGGCCGACCACGGCCTGGGCGAGCGCATCGCGCAGCTGTTGCAGGCGCGGCAGCAGGGAATCAAGGTCATGGGCGGTCATGGTCAAGCCTGTCAGGTGGGGGGAACGCCGGGCAGCGCCCGGTCATGCTCAGTGGTTCAATGCGTACATCACGATGTTGACGCCGAAGCGGGTGTTGTCTTCGGCCAGGAAACGCTTGTTGCGCCAGTCGTAATCCCATTCGCAACCGTAATCCTTGTTGCTGTAGAGCACGCCGAGGCGACCGTCCACCTCGATGCCCTTGAGGTAATCGTGCACCAGGTCGTCGCCCCAGCCATTCAACTCGAAACCGGTGGCTGGCGGGCCCTCCGGGAAGCTGAAGAAACTGCGGTACAACGCGTGGTTGTTGGGCAGCTTCTTCAATGCCGAGGCGCCGAACAGCCGCGCCATCTGCGCTTCGAACGACTTGGCGAACAGGCCGTCGATGTCGTGGTTGCAGTCGTCGACGAACACGAAGCCGCCGTTGCGGACGTAGCGCACGAAGTTTTCGCGCTCGGCGGCATTGAATTCCACCAGCTTGTGCCCGGCGAGGTAGCAGAACGGTGCCTGCAGCATGCGCGGGTCGGACAGGTCCAGCACGTGTTCCTTCGGGTCCACGCGCAGGCTGGTGTAATCGATCAGCGAGGTGATCAGGTTGGACGGCATGCGCGCATCCACGTCCCAGTCGCCGGAATCGTACTTCAGCCGGGTGAACCAGAAATCGTAGCGGCTGGCCTGGGCGCGGGCGAAGCCCGGCAGCGCCGCCAGGGCGGCGCCACCGAGCATCGCGCGCAGGAACTGCGCGCGGTTCACGCCGTCCCTGCAGACGGCCAGCGGCCGTCGCTGCCGGTCCGGTGCGGCATCAGACCGCGTCGGACAACGAGGTGAAGGTGAAATCGCGCAGGCGCATCGGCGGGATCATCATCACGAAGCTGGACTCGTCGCCGGCCACGCGCACCGGCTTGCCCAGTTCATCGATGTTGTTGAGCATGATCACCGGCGATTCGTTGAAGCGGAAGTTCTTCACCGGGTGCTTGATCTGCCCGTTCTCGATGTAGAACGTGCCGTCACGGGTCAGGCCGGTCAGCAGCACGGTCTGCGGATCGACCATGCGGATGTACCAGGTACGCGTGACCAGGATGCCCTTCTGGGTCCCGCGCACCAGCTCGGCGGTGCTCTTGTCGCCGCCGCTCATCAGCAGGTTGCCCGGCCGCGCGTTGGCGGTCTTGCCCTGCTTCTGTGCCCAGAACCGCGAGTAGTCGAGGTTGGCGATCTTGCCATTCTCGATGATGGCGACCTTGTCGCGCGGCATGCCGTTGTCATCCCACGGCAGCACCGGCGCTTCGGGATGCCACGGATCGGCGTGCAGGTTGACCCGCGGGTCGTACACCTGCTCGCCCAGCTTGTTGCCACCGCCCTTCTTCGACAGGAAGCTGCGGCCTTCATCGGCCGAGCGCGCGTCGAAGAAGCGCATCATGAAGCTGATCAGTCCGGCGGCTGCGGCCGGTTCCAGGATGACCGTGTACTTGCCCGGCTCCAGCGCCTTGGCTTCGGCCGATTCAGTGGCCTTGCGCATGGCGATGCGAACGTCCTGGTCGGCCTTGAAGTCCGCCGCATCCTTCAGGTTGCGACCGACCCAGCCCGAACCACGGCCGTCTTCGGTGCGCACCGTGCAGGTGTAATCGAAGCTGCTGGTGCGCTGGTAGCCGAAGTTGCCGTTGCTGTTGGCGGTGGCGACGAAGCCGTGGCCGTCTTCCAGGAAGCCGGCCGCGATCACCCCGGCCTGGCGGCACGGCAGGATCGAATCAGCGGCGACCTTGGCGCGGAATGCCGGATCGATGGCACCGGTGGATTCGCTGAAGGTCGGGGTCGGGCGATAGGCCTGCTTGCCGATGGCCGGGATGAACTCCGGGTTCTCCGGCGCAAGCCGCGCCAGGTCTTCGGCACGGCGCACCACGCGCTCCAGCGCGGCATCGTCGAACTCGTTGATCGATGCGGTGCCGACGCGCTTGCCGAATGCCACTTCCACGGCCAGCGAGGCGTCACTGACGATGCCGCTGGTGGAGATGTTGTTCAGCGCGAAACGGATGTTGCCGTTGATGGACCCGGCCAGGGTCGCGGTGCACTCGTCGGCCTTGGACAGGGCGATGACCTTGTCGAGGATGGCCTTGGCCTGCTGTTCGGTGAAGATGCTCATGGGTTTCGGGCTCCAGACCGGTCAGCCGAGGCTGCGTGCGGTGTTGATGACGTTGATGCCATTGAAACGGGCGGTGGACGAACCGTGCGAGACCGCCGAGACCTGGCCCGGCTGGCCCTTGCCATCGAAGAACGAGCCACCCAGGCGGTAGTCGCGCTCGTCGGCGACGGCGCTGCAGGCATTCCAGAATTCCGGCGTGCGGATCTGGTAGGCCACGTCCTCCAGCATGCCGGTGATCTTGCCGTTCTTGATTTCGTAGAACAGCTGGCCACCGAACTGCGCGTTGTAGCGTTGCTGGTCGATCGAGAACGAGCCGTCACCGATGATGTAGATGCCGTTCTCCACGTCCTTGATCAGTTCATCCACGCTGAGCTTCTGCTTGCCCGGTGCCATGGACACGTTGGCCATGCGCTGGAACTGCACGCTGGACCACGAATCGGCGTAGCAGCAGCCATCGGATTCGGTCTTGCCGAGGATGTGGGCCTGGTCGCGGATGGTCTGGTAGTCCACCAGCTTGCCGTCGCTGATCAGGTCCCAGCGCTTGCACTTCACGCCTTCATCGTCGTACGCCACCGCGCCCAGGCTGCCTTCCTGGGTCTTGTCGGCGAAGATGTTGACCAGCTCGCTGCCGTACTGGAAGCGCTGTTCGCGCTTGTCCAGCGTGGCGAAGCTGGTGCCGGCGTAGTTGGCTTCGTAGCCGAGCACGCGGTCCAGTTCCAGCGGATGGCCGACCGACTCGTGGATGGTCAGCCAGGTGTGCGAAGGATCCAGCACCAGGTCGTACTTGCCCGGCTTCACCGACGGCGCCTTGAGCTTCTCGCGTGCCTGTTTGGCCGAGGCGATGGCGTCTTCCTTCATGTCGTAGGACGTGGAGTAGTTGACCACCCCGTTGGGGGTCACCACCTTGCCGGCGGCCGACCCGTCCAGGTATTCGTAGCCCATGCCCATCGGCGCGGACAGGCCTTCGCGGGTACGGAACTTGCCGCTTTCCTTGTCGATGGCGGTGATCGTCATCGGCACCCAGATGCGGTGCACGTCCTGGTCGATGTAGGAGCCATCGGTGGAGGCGAAATACTTCTGTTCGTTGACCAGGAACATCATCGAATTGACGAAGCTGGCGCCGGCATTGATCGCCGCTGCGTTGACGTCCAGCAGCAGGTCGACCTTGTCCTTGATCGGCACTTCCATCGAATTGCGGCGTACCGGCGTACGCCAGCTGACCTCGCCCACGCCGGGGGCAGCCGCCAGCTGCACCGGTGCGGTCTGGATGCCGGCGTTGGCCCGCGCGATGCCGGCCGCCTGCTGGGCGGCCTTGGCGATGTCGGCGCTGGCCAGCTGGTTGGTGGCCGCGAAGCCCCAGGCCCCGTTGACCAGTACGCGGATGCCCACGCCGGTGGACTCGGTGTTCACCACGTTCTGCACTTTGTCTTCGCGGGTGATCACGAACTGCCGCAGGTAGCGGCCGATGCGCACGTCGCAGTAGGTGGCGCCGGCACTGCGCGCAGCCTGCAGGGCGACATCGGCCAGGCGCTTTTTCAGGACCGGGTCGAGCACGCTCTGCAGCTGTTCGGCGGCGATCGCCTTGCCGAAGAAGGAGGGCACCAGCAGCCCGCCCGCGGTAAGCCCGGTGAGGGCGAGGAAGTCACGTCGTTGCAAGGCTGCTCTCCACGTGTGGATGTTGGACAGGACTCATGCGCCCAGACTGCGCGCGGTGTTGATGATGTTGATGCCGTTGAAACGGGTGGTGGACGAACCGTGGGATACCGCTGAAACCTGCGAGGGCTGGCCCTTGCCGTCGAAGAACGAGCCGCCGAGGCGGAAATCGCGTTCATCGCAGATCGCCGAACAGGCGTTCCAGAACTCCGGCGTGCGGATCTGGTAGGCCGCGTCCTCGACCAGGCCGGTGATGCGTCCGTCCTTGATCTGGTAGCAGAGCTGGGCGCCGAACTGCGCGTTGTAGCGCTGCTGGTCGATGGAATACGAGCCGCGGCCGTGGAAGTACAGGCCGTTCTCCACGTCCTTGACCATCTCCGCCACGCTCAGGGGCGCCTTGCCCGGCGCCAGCGAAACATTGGCCATGCGCTGGAACTGCACGCTGGACCAGGAATCGGCATAGCTGCAGCCATGTGATGCGTCGCGGCCGAGGATATGCGCTTCATCGCGGGTGGCCTGGTAGTCGACCAGGATGCCGTCGCGGACCAGGTCCCAGCGCTGGGTCTTGACCCCTTCATCGTCGTAGCCCACCGCGCCCAAGCTGCCCGGCGCGGTCTTGTCGGCAACGAAGTTGACGATGTCGCTGCCCCAGCGGAAGCCGGCATCGCGCTTGTCCAGCGTGGCGAAGCTGGTGCCGGCGTAGTTCGCCTCGTAGCCCAGCACGCGGTCCAGTTCGAGCGGGTGGCCGACGTTCTCGTGGATGGTCAGGAACAGGTTGGAGGGGTCCAGCACCACGTCGAATCTGCCGGGCTTGACCGAAGGCGCCGTGAGCTTTTCACGGGCCTGGCGCGCGGCGGCCAGCGCGTCTTCGCGCGGGTCGTAGGAATGGCCGTAGCCGACCACCCCGCCCGGCAGTTCGAAGCGCCCGCTGCGCTCACCGTCGAGGAACTCGTAGCCCATGCCCATCGGCGCGGACAGGCCGTTGCGGGTGCGGAACCTGCCGCTGGCCTTGTCCACCGCGGTGGCAGTGAAGGGCAGCCAGATGCGGTGCACGTCCTGGTCGATCCACGAACCGTCGCTGGAGGCGAAGTATTTCTGTTCGTTGACCAGGAACAGGGTGGAATTGAAGTAGTCGGCGCCGGCACCGAGCGCGGCGGCGTTGATGTCCAGCAGCAGGCCCACTTTGTCCTGCACCGGCACCGCCATCGCGTTCTTCTTCAGCGGCGTGCGCCAGCTGACCTCGCCGACCCCGGGCGTGGCGGCCAGCTGCACGCGGCGGGTCTGCACCTTCGCGTTGGCACGGGCGATGGCCACTGCCTGCGCCACCGCCTGCACGACCTGTTCGGGCGTGCGCTGGTGGGTGGCGGCGAAACCCCACGCGCCGTCGACGATCACCCGCACGCCGACGCCGGCCGATTCGCTGTTGGTGACGTTCTCCACGTTGCGTTCGCGGGTGATGATGCCCTGGCTCAGGTAGCGGCCGATGCGCACGTCGCAGTAGCTGGCACCGGCGCCGCGGGCGGCCTGCAGCGCGGCATCGGCCAGGCGCTTGCCGAGCGCCGGGTCACCGGGTTCGAGCAGCTGCTCGGCGGCGATCAATCGCCCATGCGGCAGCATCAGGCCGGCCAGGCCCGCGCCGGTGAAGGCCAGAAAATCACGACGTCGCACTGCCACCACCCCACGTGCACTCAGTTGACACCCGACTTTCGCCAGCGCCATGCAATGGCACAAGTGACTGCAGTCATGGTCGTGTCACAGGCACAATGGCGTTCTGCCACTTTCGTCACGAACCATGACCGAAAAGCCGTATTCCCTTGCCTGCGAGCGCAACCGCGATCCCATCGCCGCCGCGCTGGACCCGTTCATGGCCGATCGCCGCCGCGTGCTGGAGATCGGCAGCGGCACCGGCCAGCATGCGGTGTACTTCGCCCAGCGCTGGCCGTGGCTGCAGTGGCAGCCCAGCGACCACCCGGACCACCTGGCAGGGATCCGCGCGTGGCGCGACGATGCCGGGCGGGCCAACCTGCAGCCACCGTTCGCACTGCAGGCCGAGCTGCCGCCGGCGCCGGGGCTGGTCGTGCCGGCCGCTACCCCGCGCTTCGATGCGGTGTTCAGTGCCAATACCCTGCACATCATGGGCTGGGAGCACGTACAGGCGCTGTTCGCCGGCCTGCCTGCGCTGCTGGAAGGCGGCGCTTTGCTGGCGGTGTACGGTCCCTTCAATTACGGGGGCGAGTACACCAGTGACAGCAACGCCCAGTTCGATGGCTGGCTGAAGGCCCGCGACCCACGCAGCGGCATCCGCGATGCTGAAGCGGTGCAGGCGCTGGCGGTGGCGCAGGGGTTCGTCGCAGTGGACGATCTGCCGATGCCGGCCAACAACCGGTTGCTGGTGTGGCGATTGGGGTGATCAGGCGTCGGCGGGCTGGGCGGCTTGAGCTGGGCCATCGGATGTAACCGATGGCCCACACAAGTCCAACAGTAATCAAACGGTTACATTGGGATGAGGTGACTGTTCGATTGCTTTGTTGACGACCAGCGGCCGTCACTACCATCAGCGGCCGTCATTCCCCTTGGCGGCCGTCAGGCGACCTGGACGATGTGCAGCGCGCGCGGGTTGCGCCACTGCGCCAGCAAGGCCGCCTCGCGCGCCTTGGCTTTTTCCAGGTGCGCTTCCTTGACGTGGCCGTAGCCGCGGATGTGTTCGGGAATGCTGGCGATCTCCACCGCCAGCGCCAGCCGGTGGTCATCCAGCCCGTCCAGCAGCAGCTGCACGGTGGCTTCGTAATCGGTGATCAGCTGGCGTTCGCCGACGCGCTCGGCGGTGTGGCCGAACGGGTCCAGGCGGCCGCCGCGCAGGAACTTCAGCTTCGCCAGCACGCCGAAGGCCTTCAGCATCCACGGGCCGTATTCCTTCTTGATCAGGCGGCCCTGCGCATCCTTCTTCGCGAATAACGGCGGGGCCAGATGGAAGCGCAGCTGGTACTCGCCTTCGAACTGCTGCTGCAGGCGGCGCTGGAAGTCGCCGCTGGTATACAGCCGCGCCACTTCGTACTCGTCCTTGTAGGCCATCAGCTTGAACAGGTAACGGGCCACGGTCTCGGTCAGCGCGGTGGAGCCGCCGATCACCTCCCTCTCGGTCACCCGCACGCGGTCGACCAGCGTGAGGTAGCGGTCTGCATAGGCCTGGTCCTGGTAGTCGACCAGGAACGCGGCGCGGCGCATGATCATCTCGTCCAGCGAGCGCGACAGCCGGGCATCGTCCAGCGGCAGGAACGCCACGTCATCGCCGGCATTCCCGGGCAGGCCACGCAGTTCGCGTTCGTCGCTGCTGTTGCGCGGTGCGGCGGTGGCGCCCCATTCGGTGCTTTCCCATTCGCCCGGCGGCAACGCGTGCAGCGGCCCCGGCGTGGTTTCAGCCGAAGTATGGCCGTTGCGGATCAGGCCGGCGGCCTGCTGCACGGCCTGCGGATCGACCGCAGCCAGGCGGCCCCAGGCGAAGGCCTGCTGGTTCATCGCCACGGCCGCGCCGTTGAGTTCAATGGCGCGCATCAGCGCATCGAAGGACAGCGGCACCAGGCCCTGCTGCCACGCGTAGCCCAGGATGAACAGGTTGGAGGCGATCGCATCGCCCAGCAGCGCGGTCGCCAGCTGGGTGGCGTCCAGCAGCAGCGGCGATTCGCCGCCCAGCGCCACGCGGATGCCGGCCACGATGTCGGCGGCGGGGAACTGCATGTCCGGCCGCGTGGTGAAGCTGCCCGGCATTGCTTCATAGGTGTTGAGCACCACCTGGGTGCGACCGGCGCGCACCTTGGACAGCGCCCAGTAATCGTTGACCACCACCATGTCGCAGCCCAGCACCAGGTCGGCTTCACCGGCGGCGATGCGCACGGCATGGATGTCGGCCGGGGTGCGGGCGATGCGGATGTGGGTGGTGACCGCGCCGCCCTTCTGCGCCAGGCCGGTCTGGTCCAGCACCGAGGAGCCCTTGCCTTCCAGGTGCCCGGCCATGCCCAGCAGCGCGCCGATGGTCACCACGCCGGTGCCACCGACACCGGTGATCAGGATGTTCCAGGGCTGCTCCAGCGCGGTCCGCACCGGCGGCGCCGGCAGGTTGTCCAGCAGGGTGGAGGCATCGCGCTTGCTGCCCTTGCGCGGCTTGCCGCCGTGCACGGTGACAAAGCTGGGGCAGAAGCCGGTCGTGCAGGAATAATCCTTGTTGCAGTTGGACTGGTCGATATCGCGCTTGCGCCCGAACTCGGTCTCCTTCGGCAGCACCGACACGCAGAAACTCTTCTTGCCACAGTCGCCGCAGCCTTCGCACACCAGCGAGTTGATGACCACCCGCTTGGCCGGATCTTCCAGCTTGCCGCGCTTGCGCCGGCGGCGTTTTTCAGTCGCGCAGGTCTGTTCGTAGATGAGGATCGAAACACCCTTCACCTCGCGCAGCTGCTTCTGTACTGCATCCAGCGCGCTGCGGTCATGGAAGGCCACGCCGTCCGGGAACTGGTCGCGCTGGCGCGTCCACTTCTCGATGTTGTCCGACAGCACCACGATGGTCTGGATGCCTTCGGCGCGCATCTGCCGGGCGATGTCCGGCACGCTCAGCGGGCCGTCCACCGGCTGGCCACCGGTCATCGCCACCGCGTCGTTGTAGAGGATCTTGTAGGTGATGTTGACCCCGGCGGCGACCGACTGGCGGATCGCCAGCGAGCCACTGTGGAAATAGGTGCCATCGCCCAGGTTCTGGAACACGTGCGGGGTATCGGTGAAGGCGGCCTGGCCGGCCCAGGTCACCCCTTCGCCGCCCATGTGGGTGAAGGTATCGGTGCTGCGGTCCATCCAGGTCACCATGTAATGGCAACCGATGCCGCCCAGCGCGCGCGAGCCTTCCGGCACGGTGGTGGAGGTGTTGTGCGGGCAGCCGGAGCAGTAATGCGGTACGCGCGGGAAGTTGGCGCGCGGCAGCGCCAGCTCGGCTTCCTTCTCCTGCATCCACTGCAGGCGCTGTTCGATGGACTCGTTGTTGAAGAACTTCTGGATGCGCCGGCCGATCACCCCGGCGATGGTGGCCGGGGTCAGCTCGCCGGTGGACGGCAGGATCCACTCGCCTTGCTCGTCGTACTTGCCGACGATGGACGGCCGCGGGCCCCAGCTGGCCGGCCAGTTGAAGAACTGTTCCTTCATCTGGCGCTCGATGAAGGCCCGCTTCTCCTCCACCACGATGATGTCTTCCAGCCCCTGCGCGAAGCGCGCGATGCCCTGCGGTTCCAGTGGCCAGGTCATGCCGACCTTGTACACGCGGATGCCGATGTCGGCGCAGGCCGTCTCGTCCAGGCCCAGGTATTCCAGCGCCTGCAGCACGTCCAGGTAGCTCTTGCCGGTGGTGACGATGCCCAGCCGCGCGCGCGGTGAATCCAGCACGGTGCGGTCGATGCCATTGGCACGCGCGAATGCCTGGGCGGCCTTGACCGCGTAGCGGTGCAGGCGCATTTCCTGGTCCAGCGGCGGGTCCGGCCAGCGGATGTTGAGGCCACCGGCCGGCATCTCGAAGTCGTCGGGCAGCACGATGCGCCGTGCCAGCGGGTCCACGTCCACCGATGCGGACGATTCCACCGTCTCGGCAATGGTCTTGAAGCCGATCCAGCGCCCGGTGTACCGGCTCATCGCCCAGCCCAGCACGCCCATGTCCAGGATGTCCTGCACACCGGCCGGATTCAGCACCGGCATCATCGCGCTGACGAACTCGTCCTCGCTGCCATGCGGCAGGGTGGAACTGCGGCAGGCATGGTCATCGGCCGCCAGCGCCAGCACGCCGCCGAGCCGCGACGTGCCGGCCGCATTGGCGTGCTTGAAGACATCGCCGCAGCGGTCCACGCCCGGGCCCTTGCCGTACCACATGCCGAACACGCCCTGCACGTTGGCACCCGGGAACAGGTTGGTCTGCTGCGTTCCCCACACCATGGTCGCGCCGAGATCTTCGTTCAGGCCGGGGGTGAACTTCACCCTGGCGGCCTCCAGGTGCTGGCGCGCGCGCCACAGCTCCAGGTCGAAACCGCCCAGCGGGCTGCCGCGGTAGCCACTGATGAAGCCGGCGCTGTCGATGCCGGCGGCGGCATCGCGCAACCGCTGCATCAGCGGCAGGCGGACCAGCGCCTGCACGCCGCTCAGGTAGATCCGCCCGGTTTCGCGCGCGTACTTGTGGTCGAGCGTGTAATCGCGGTCGAGCTGGTCGGCGGAATCGGGAGACGTAAGCTGGGCGGTACTGGTCATGGCTGGCCTGGTTCGGATCGGCTGGCGCCGGCTGCGCGTGCGCAGGACCGGAGGCCGCGGATTGTAACAGTGGCCCCGTCGTGGGCCGGTACTCGCTTCTGATGCCGCACTGCGGTTAGGATCAGGAAGTGGGAGGTTGTTGTTTCAACCTGGGGAAAACGAGATGTCACTTGTAAGACAGTTCCTTGCCAGCCTGGTGCTGGTATCGGGGACAGCCGCTGCATGGGCTGCCCCCCTCCTGCCTGCGCCGCAGGAGTTCTATTTCGATCCTGATCCTGCTGCCGTCCCGGTGGTGGTGGTGCAGGCCGAAGGCGATGACCTGGTCAGCCAGCTGCTTCGCCAGCGCGAGCGCGGGCGCAAGTCGCTCGAGGCGACCGTGCAGTTGGCCGGGGTGGCCATCGCGCAGGGCCGCACCGAACTTGGCCAGCAGCTCTACACCGAAGCCCTGCAGGCCACCGCGGCCAATTCGCCGTCGGGCCGGATGGTGCGTTGGAGCCACGGCTGGGACCTGTTCCGCCAGGGCCAGCCTGAGGCGGCGCTGGAGCAGTGGCATGCCGCGGCCAGCGCATTGCGCGGCAATCCGTCGTGGATCCCGCCGACCTACGCACTGGCCCTGTGGGAGCTCGGGCAGAAGGAGGATGCGGTGAAGTGGTATGCCGCCGCCGTGCGCACCGAACCCGGCCAGTGGAGCACGTCGACGAACTACCCGAGCCTGTTGCCGGCATGGCGGGACAGCGAGCGCGCCACCCTGGCGCAGGTCCAGCAGGCGTGGGCCGCGCAGCCGCCGAAGTGGCCCTGACCGGGCGGGCCGCAGCGCAGGCTGCGGCCGGCCGGCAACGGCCCTGCGACGGCTGTTGATGGCCTAGACGATGGCCTTCGATGCCTTCGCGCTGATCCTGGCCATGCTCGGCGTGGGCATGCTGTTCGCGCGGCTGCGGGTGCTGCCGGACAACAGCGCGCAGGTCCTGAACGGCGTCGTGCTGTATGTGTGCCTGCCGGCTGCGGTGCTGACCTACGTCCCGCAGCTGCAGCTGAAGCCCAGCCTTGCCGGGTTGATGGTGACGCCGTGGCTGTTGATGCTGGCGACCTGGGCGCTGGTGTCGCTGGCCACGCGGGTGTTCGGCTTCGCCCGCGACGTGCACGCCGTGCTGCTGATCTGCGTGGCCCTGGCCAACTCCAGCTTCATCGGCTATCCGATGGTGCGCGCGCTGCTGGGGGATGCCGCACTGCCCTACGCGGTGGTGTACGACCAGTTCGGCACCTTCCTGCTGCTGTCCACCTTCGGGCTGGTGGTGCTGGCCCGCTACAGCGGCGACACGCCGCCCGGCGTGCTGCAGGTACTGGCCCGCATCGTCCGGTTTCCGCCGCTGTGGGCGTTGCTGTTCGCGCTGCTGCTGATGCCGGCCAGCCCGCCGGCGTGGGTCGGCGATGGGCTGCGCCAGCTGGCCGATGCGATGCTGCCGCTGGTGATGCTGGCGGTGGGTCTTTCCATACAGCTGCGGCTGTCACGCGCCGAACTGCTGCCGCTGGGGCTCGGGCTGGGCCTGAAGCTGCTGGTGATGCCCGCCCTGGCGCTGCCGCTGTCCTGGTTGCTGGGCCTGCAGGGCGTGATGCTGCAGGTGAATGTGCTGGAGTCGGCGATGCCGACGATGATCACCGCTGCCGCGCTGGCCATCGCCCATCGGCTGGCACCGCGCCTGGCCGCGGCCCTGGTGGGCTACGGCATCCTGCTGTCGCTGGCCACGCTGCCGGCCTGGGTGTGGCTGCTGCGCCACATGGCCTGACCGGGAACGCCGGCGCAGGGTTCAATCGTCGGCGTTGACCGTGCGTGGTGCGGCCCACTCGCGCAGCGCCTGGACCTGTTCGGCCATCAGCACCGACAGCGGGCGGCTGCCGCGGATTTCCGCCATCAGCACGTCGGTATCCAGCGCACGCTGGTCGGCATGCGCGGCGTACAGGCCGGCGACGATGGCCTGTTCGATTTCCGCGCCGGAGAAACCCTCCGCCGCCGCTGCCAGCGCAGGCAGCGCGAAGGCGTCGGCATTCAACTGGCGACGCGCCAGGTGCAGGCGCAGCAGTTCCACGCGTGTATCCGGGCCGGGCAGGTCGACGAAGAAGATCTCGTCGAAGCGGCCCTTGCGCAGCAGTTCGGCGGGCAGTTCGTGCACCTGGTTGGCGGTGGCCACGATGAATACCGGGGCCTTGCGCTCGGCCATCCAGGTCAACAGCGTCCCCAGCACCCGGCGTGAGACGCCGCCGTCCTCGCCGCCGGTCGCCAGGCCCTTCTCGATCTCATCGATCCACAGCACGCACGGCGCCAGCTGCTCGGCCGATGCCAGCGCCTGGCGCAGGTTCGACTCGGTTTCGCCGTGGTACTTGTTGTACAGCGCGCCCACGTCCATGCGCAGCAGGGGAACGCCGAAACCGGCGGCGGTCGCCTTGGCCAGCATCGATTTGCCACAGCCCTGCACGCCCAGCAGCAGCATGCCGCGCGGCGGATCCAGGCCGGCCGGTGCCGCGCCGGCCAGGAAGGCGATCCGGCGCTGGTTGACCCAGCGCTTGAGCCGGTTGGCACCGGCCACGTCGGCAAAACGCGCCGTGTCGTACTCATACATCAAGTGGCCGCTGCGGTTGAGCAGCTCGAACTTCAGCCGCGCCAGCTGCGGCAGGTCATCATCGCCCAGCGCGCCGTCGGCATAGATCAGCTGGCGGGCGATCCGCCGCGCATCGACCAGGCTCAGGCCCTGCAGGTTGCGCAGGATCTTCTTCACCGCCTCGCTGTCCACCTCGACCCGGCGGCCGCCGTGCTCGCGCGCGTAACCGGCCGCTTCCTCGCGCAGCATCTTCAGCAATGCATTGGCGTCGGGCAGGCGCGGATTGAAGCGCGTCGCCAGGGCTTCAAGCTCGGGCGGCAGGGTCACCTTCGCGCCGATCAGCACCAGCACGTGCGGCTGGCTGTGGCGGCGCTGGATCAGATCGCGCAGCGCGCGCTGGTGGCTGGCGTAGCCCAGGTAGGGATGGAAATCGAGCAGCAGGTAGATCCCGCGCTGGTCGGCCTGCTGGATCATCTGCAGCGCCGCGCTGGCATCGGGTGGGCCGACCGCGTCGTCCTCGCGTTCCAGGTCGATGCGGCGCAGGCCTTCGGTGATCGACCAGCGGTGCAGCGCCCGCCATACCTGCAGCAGGGTCTGCCGGAACAGTTCGATGATCCGGCCTTCGTCCTGGGTCTCGATCACGATCAGGGGCGTATTGGCGCGTATCAGCGCGCTGAGGTCCTGCAGTTCGCTCATGCCGGTTCGATCCTTCGGGGGCGCCACGATAACAAAGCCACGGCCGCGGTGGTTCAGCCGCGCGACTATCACCCTCACCTGCTCCGGTGTACGCTCGGGCAACGTTCTCCCGGAAGCGAGGCCTGCATGAAGACCATCCTGGTGGCCGGTTCCAAGGGTGGGGTGGGCAAGACCACCATCGCCACCCACCTGGCCGCACATGCGGCACTGCAGGGCCGGCGTACGGTGATTGCCGACGCCGACCCGCAGGGCTCCAGCACCCGCTGGGCGCAGCGTCGTTCCGAGCTGGAAAGCGCGGTGCTGCCGATCGACGTGCACAAGAAGAAGCAATGGGCGCAGAAGCTCCCCGATGGCACCGACACGGTGATCATCGATGCCCCGGCCGGTGCGTTGGCCGACGATATCCCGCATTTCCTCGACGCCGCCGATGCCGTGGTGGTGCCGGTGCTGCCTTCCGCGCTGGACATCGAAGCCATCGTCGGCTTCCTCAACAGCCTGTCCAAGGTGGCCCGGGTGCACAACCGCAAGCTGCCGGTGGGGCTGGTGCTGAACCGCACCAAGCCGTGGACCCAGACGTCGCAGCAGGCCATCCAGATGCTGTCCGACTGGCCCTACCCGGTGGTGGCGCAGCTGCGCGACAGCCAGAGCTACGTAGTGATGACCGGGCTGGGACGCAGCCTGTTCGATTACCGTTCCGCCCAGGTCCGCGAACACCAGGCCGACTGGGAACCCCTGCTGACATGGCTGGACAAGGCATGAGCCGCTTGTACCCCTCATCCAATGGAAGACTCCGATGCGTGAACTGATCCTGCTTCGCCATGCCCACGCCGAACCGGCCAGCACCGGACAGGCTGACCTTGACCGGCCCCTTTCGGCGGTCGGACTTGCCGAGGCCGAAGCGGCCGGCAAGTGGCTCAAGGACAACAACCTGCAGCCTGATTGCGTGCTCTGTTCACCGGCCCGGCGTACCCGCGAAACCCTGGAAGCGGTGGTCGGCATCACCGGCTTCTTCGAACACAAGCTGGAAGACAAGGTGTACGACGCCACGCCCGGCACCCTGATCGGCCTGGTCGACGATCGAAACGACGTCGAACGCCTGATGATCGTCGGCCATAATCCTGGCCTGGAGCGCCTGGTCGCCTTGTTGAACACCGGCGAGACCAGCGACTACCGCGGCATGCCGCCGGCCGGTATCGCCGTGCTGCAGTTCCCGAAGGAAGCCAGCATCGAACCCGGCGTCGCCAGCCTCAACGCATTCTGGTGGCCGTGATCCGATGAACGCGTGGCAGAGGGGGCTGCTGCTCGGATTGGCGATCGTTCCGGCTGGACTGGCAGCACAGCCGGCGCTGGCACCGCTGCTGGCCCCGCCTGCGGCGCTGCCGGCGGTGCAGGTCGTGCACCGCGCGCCGCTGGTGCTGGACACCCAGCGCTCGCAGCTGGGTTTCGAAGTGCGCAGCCGGCTGGGACAGCGCATCGAAGGCAGCTTTCCGCATTTCGAAGGCCGCATCGAGGTGCTGTCCGACGGGCGCCACCAGGTCCATCTGAAGATGTACACCCGCTCGGTGGAGATCCCCGGCAAGCCACGCTATACCGGCTGGATGCGCGGGGAAGAGTTCTTCGATGCGGCCCGCCATCCGGTCGTGGAATTCGACTCGCTGCCGTACGATCCGGCGCGGGTGGACCAGGGCGGTGACATCCAGGGCCGCCTGATGCTGCGCGGGGTCAGCCATCCCGAAACGCTGCGGGTGGAAAAGGCGGAATGCGCCAGACCCGGCTATGATTGCGATGTCGTCAGCCGTGGGACCGTCCTGCGGGGCCGCTACGGCATGGACAACTGGCAGCTTGCCTTGAGTGATCGAGTGACCTTCGTACTGCGAGCGCGCCTGAGCGAGGCGCCGAAACCGTGAACCTGATGTCGCGCTGGCTGATGCTGGCAGGCCTGCTGCTGCTCGGCGGCTGTGCGTCGTTGTCCAACAGTGAGCGCGAGCGCGCCGCGGGCATCGCGGCGCAGGCCCGTTCCACCGTGGTGGACTGCGACCGCGCCGACCGCTGCGCGCAGGATTCACCGCTGCGCGCGTTGGCCGGCCGGGCGTTCACCGAATCGACCGCCGACCAGCCCCGGCACTACGCGACCATCCTGGATGAAGGCGAGGAAGCGCTGGTGGCACGGCTGAACCTGCTGCGCAGCGCCACCCGCAGCATCGACCTGCAGACCTACATCTTCGACAAGGATGACAGCGCCCGGCTGGTCATCGATGAACTGCTGGCGGCCAGCCGCCGTGGCGTCAAGGTGCGCCTGCTGATCGACCAGCTGTCGGCGATCTCGGACCTGCAGATCCTCGGCGCGCTGTCGTCTGCGCACCAGAATTTCGAGCTGCGCGTATACAACCCGACCTTCGGCAAGGCGCAGCTGAACTACTTCGACTACGCCGGCAGCGTGCTGTGCTGCTTCCGCCGCTTCAACCAGCGCATGCACAACAAGCTGCTGGTGGTCGATGATGCGATCGGCGTGGTCGGCGGCCGCAATTACCAGGACGATTACTACGACTGGGATTCGGAATACAACTTCCGCGACCGCGACGTGCTGGTGGCCGGTCCCGAGGCGCGGGTGATGGCGGCCAACTTCGAGGCGTTCTGGAAGGCGCCGCGCAGCGTGCCGGCCGAACGGTTGAACGACGTCGGGCGGATCCTGCTCGACAGCGGCCCGCCGACGCTGCCACCGGCCGTGTACCGGCGGCCGGAACGGGTGGAACGGGTGCTGGCCGAAGCCATCGACGATGCCTGGATCAGCCGCAGCTTCGTCGACACCGCATTGCCGGTGGCCTCGGTGCGTTACGTGGCCGACCTGCCGCGCAAGCATCGCCGCGAGAGCGCCGAGCAGCCGCGAAACGGGCAGCATGTCACCGAACCGCAGCTGGACCGGCTGATTTCCGAAGCGCAGTCCGAAGTGCTGCTGCAGACGCCGTACCTGGTGCTGTCCAAGCCGGCGCGCCAACTGTTCGCCGACCTGCGCAGGCAGGCGGATCCGCCGCGCGTGCTGGTGTCCACCAACAGCCTGGCGGCCACCGACAATCCGATCGTCTACGCGCTGTCCTACAAGTACAAGCGGCGCAACATGCGCGAGCTGGGCTTCAACATCTTCGAGTTCAAGCCGTTCCCGCTGGATGCGCCGGTGGACTACCGCAACCTGCTGCCGGACCCGATCGCCGGCGACTACCCGGAAGGCCGCCGCGGCGGCATGCTGGGTGGCAGTGCGGCGGGCAGCAACGCGCGCCCTCCCGGCAGCGGCAGCCGTGCCCAGGACAGCGCAGCCCCGGACGTGGCCGTGCGTGGCAATCCGCGCACCGGCAGCGCCTACCAGAATGCACGCGAACGCCGGCGCGCCGCGGGCAGCGAAGTGGAACGCGACCTGCTGCGTACCGAGACCCGGCCTTCGTTCCTGGGCAGCAAGGCGGTCAACCGCCCGCTGCCGGTGACCCGCCAGGGCGCGCGCATGGGCCTGCATGCCAAGTCGCTGGTGGTGGATCGCCGCATCGGCGTGATCGGCACGCACAACTTCGACCCGCGCAGTGAAAACTACAATACCGAAGGCGCGGTGATCATCGACGACCCGGTGTTCGCCCAGCGCCTGGCCGACAGCATCCTGCGCGACATCCATCCGCAGAACTCCTGGACGGTGGCGCCGCGCAGCAAGCCGCCGGTGTTGTCCGGGTTGAACTACAGCATGGGCAAGGCGTCCGAAGCGCTGCCGATCCTGGACTTCTGGCCGTGGCGCTATGCCACCGACTACGAGTTCCAGCCCGGTCCGGCGTGTCCGGAGCCGTTGCCGCGGCAACACCCGGATTTCCATGCCTGTTACACCGCCGTCGGTGACTTCCCCGAAGTCAACGTCGGCCCGAAACTGTTGCTGGTGCGCATGCTGACCGCCTTCGGCGCCGGCCTGGTACCGATCCTCTGACTGGAGCTGTGCCGTGCCTTCCGTATTCCGCCAGGCGATTTCCCTTGATGCCCTCAACGCGCTCAGCGCCAACACGGTGATTTCCCAGCTGGGGATCGTGTTCACCGCAGCAGGCGATGACTGGCTGCAGGCGACCATGCCGGTGGATGCGCGCACCCACCAGCCCTACGGCATCCTGCATGGCGGGGCGTCGGTGGTGCTGGCCGAGACCTTGGGCAGCAGTGCCGGCAACCTGTGCGTGGACAACAGCCAGCAGGTCTGCGTCGGGTTGGAGATCAATGCCAACCACGTGCGCGCCAAGCGCGAAGGCGTGGTGACCGGCACCGCACGCGCGGTGCATGTGGGCCGCAGCACGCAGATCTGGGACATCCGCATCGAAGATGAGCAGGCACGGCTGGTGTGCACTTCGCGCCTGACCCTGGCGGTGGTGGCCGCCGGCCACGGTTGAGCACCCGGCACGTCTACAAGCGCGCGCGGGCCGGCGCGGAACACAGCGTTGCCGGCTGCTGGCCCATCCGCGCAGCCGCTTTGGCCACCCCGCGCTGGCAGGCGCTGCGGTGCTCGGGTATCGTTCCCGCATGAATTCCCCCACTCCGGCCACCCGTGGCGGCGTGGCGCGTGTGTGCCGCTACCTGTACCGCGTACCGCTGCTGCTCATCCACCTGCTTGTCTTCCTGCCGCTGATCCTCATCGGCATGCTGCCGCCGTGGGGCGAACTGCGCGTGGGCGATGAGCCGCTTGGCTACAAGGTGGTCAACTGGTGGTCGGCCGGCCTGATGTGGATCTTCGGCTTCCGCCTGGTGCGCATCGGCAAGCCGCTGCAGGGCGCGGTGCTGTTCGTTGCCAACCATGTCAGCTGGGTCGACATCTGCGTGCTGCACAGCCAGCGCATGATGGGTTTCGTCGCCAAGCGCGAAATCGCCGGCTGGCCGGTGGTCGGCTGGCTGGCCGGGCGTGGCCAGACCATCTTCCACCAGCGTGGCAGCACTGAATCGCTGGACGGGGTGATGCAGCAGATGGTCGTGCGCCTGCGCGAAGGCAAGGGCGTGGGCGTGTTCCCGGAGGGTCGCACCCGGGGCGGCCATGAAGTCGGACCGTTCCATGCCCGCATCTTCCAGGCCGCGGTGGAAACCGGCGTGCCGGTGCAGCCGGTGGCGCTGCGCTACGGCGCAGGTGGCGATGCACAGACCATCGTGGCGTTCGGGCCGCGCGAAAGCTTCTTCGCCAACTTCCTGCGCCTGCTGGGCGAGCCGGCCCGGCGTGCCGAAGTGCACTTCCTGGAGCCGATCGGCGGCCAGGACCTGGAGGGTCGCCGGCGCATCGCCGAAACCTCGCGCACCCGCATCCTCGCGGCAATGGCCGGGACCTGAGCCGACGGTGTCCGTCCCCGCGCCCGCGATGTCCTTCGATTCCGGCCCGCCCGGACTGCTGACAGCGGCCGATTACCAGCCACCGCGCTGGCTGCGCAACGCACACCTGCAGTCGATGCTCAGTTCCAGCCGGCTGCGCCTGCGCCGCGGGCAGGAGCTGCTGGCGGCCACCGGCGCGAGCCACCGCGAGCTGATCCTCGATGGCGGCGAAGGGGTGCGCCTGCAGGCCTGGCACAGCGCCATCGAAGGGCGCGCGCCGCGCGGCATGGCGCTGCTGCTGCATGGCTGGGAAGGCAGCGCCGAATCCAGCTACATGCGCATGACCGCGGCGCGCATGCTGGCCGAAGGCTTCGACGTGGTGCGGCTGAACTTCCGCGACCACGGCAACACCCATCACCTCAATCCCGGCATCTTCCACTCCAACCGCATCGATGAAGTGGTGCATGCCGCCGCTGATATCGCCCGTCGTTGGCCACAGCTGCCGCTGGTCGCGGCCGGCTATTCGCTGGGTGGCAACTTCGTGCTGCGGCTGGCGCTGCGCGCGCCTGCGGCGGGCGTGCCGCTGCAACGGGTGGCGTCGGTGTGCCCGGTGCTGGATCCCGGCTTGACCATGGACAGCATCGAGAACGGCCCGGCGATGTACGACTGGTACTTCCGCCGCAAGTGGGCTGGATCGCTGCGGCGCAAACAGGCGGTCTATCCCGAGCTGAGTGATTGGGATGAGCGCGTGCTGCGGCTGGACATCCGCGCGCTGACCGCCTGGCTGGTCGAGCACCACACCGACTACGGTTCGCTGCAGGCCTATTTCGATGGCTATTCCATCGCCGGCGAGCGGCTGGCGGACCTGCAGGTGCCGGCGGACATCCTGATGGCCAAGGATGACCCCGTCATTCCCTATGTCACCTTCAATGACTGGCAGCTGCCGCTGTCGGCCAGCCTGCAGACCGCCGAATGGGGCGGCCACTGTGGCTTCCTGGAAAACTGGCGGGGTGATGGGTTTTCCGAGCGCTGGGTCGCCCAGCACCTTGGACAGGCGGCCCGGGGCGGCTGAACCCGGCGCCGGCGGCACGCGGGGTCAGGGTCGTTACAATGCGGGTTTGCACTCCAGCCGGACCCGTCATGCAAGAACAGATACTCCAAGCCCTGCGTCGCCATGACGCCGACCAGGCCGTGCAGTTGGCCACCCGCTGGATCGCCGATGAGCCCCAGCTGCCGCAGGCGCATCGCTGGCATGCGCTGGCGCTGCAGCAGCAGGGCCAGCTGCCGGCCGCGGTCGAAAGCCTGCAGCGTGCGCTTGCGCTCGCCCCGGACGATGCCGACCTGCACCTGCAGCACGCCGGCCTGTTGCTGGCGCTGCACCAGTTCGAGGCTGCCGAAGCGGCGCTCGGGCGCACCACCGGCTTCAATCCGAACGAGCTGTCGGCCTACCTGATGCAGGCGCACCTGGCGCTGGCCCGCAATGACGTGGACGAGGCTGAAAAGCAGCTCAAGCTGGCCGCGCGCGTGGATGCGGAGAACCCCGAAGTGGTGGCGCTGTCGGGCATGGTGGCGCTGCGTCGCGGCGCGCTGGACGAGGCCTTGGCCCAGCTGTCCAGCGCCGTGCGCGCGCTGCCGGACGACCCACGCATCGTCTACGCGCTGGGCACGGCGTACCTGGGCAAGGACATGCTGGCCTTCGCCGAACAGGCGTTCCGCCGCGTGCTGGTGCTCAACCCGAAGATGACCGCGCTGCACGGGCTGCTGGTGCAGCTGGCGCTGCGCCAGGACAACCCCGCTGCGGCCGCCGAGCTGATCGAGCAGGCCCTGCAGCAGCCCGGCCAGGACAGCGTGGCGATGCGCCGTTTCGCCGCGCAGCTGGCGTTGCAGTCCGGCCAGCCGCTGCAGGCGCGTGACCACCTGCGCCCGCTGCTGGCCGCCAATGCGGGCGACCCGCAGTTGCTGCAGCTGCTGCTGATGGCGTGGCAGCGCCTGGGCCGCGACGACGAAGCGCGCAGCGAACTGGATGCGGTGCTGGCCGATCACGACCAGCTGCACAACCTGTGGCTGGCGCGGCTGTCGGTGGAAGGCGTGGGCAGCGAAGGCGCCGTGGCAGTGGGCGAACGCTGGCTGGCCGCGATGCCGGCCCACTTGCCGGCGCTGGAAACCCGCATGCGCCTGCACGACATGACCGGCGAGCACGACGCAGCCGAAGCGATGGCCGAACGCATCCTGGCGCTGGAGCCCGGCCGCGTCAGCGGTGCAACGCGGCTGGTGGATGGCCTGGTGCAGCGCGATCCGGCTGCCGCCGCGGCCCGCGTGCAGCAGATGGTGGACGGCGCCGAAGGACGTGCACGGGAAGACCTGCGCACCTGGCTGGGCGAAGTGCATGACCGTGGCGGCCAGCCGCGCGAAGCACTGCGCACCTGGCTTGAGCTGCATGCCGACAACGTGGCCAACCGCCTGCCGCTGCCGCCGCAGGCCAAGGCGCCGGCCAGCTGGCCGGCACTTGGCGAGGTCGATCCGGAGCTGGCATCGCGCCCGATGTTCCTGTGGGGCGCTCCCGGTTCGAACGTCGAAAAAGTGATGAGCGCGCTCAGCGCGGCCAGTCCACTGGTGCGCGTTGACCGCTTCAGTGCCACGCCGCCGGACGACGCCTTCCAGAACTACAACACGTTGCAGGACCTGGCCTCGGGCAAGCTGTCGCCGCAGGGGCTGGTCGATGGCTGGCGCGCGCGCCTGCCGTCGCGCGGCCTGTCCAACGACACCGTGATCGACTGGCTGCTGTTCTGGGACAACGCCTTGTTGTGGGCGCTGCGCCCGGCGCTGCCGCAGGGCCGCCTGCTGGTGGTGCTGCGTGATCCGCGCGACATGCTGCTGGACTGGATCGCCTACGGCTCCGGCGCACAACTGGCGATCACCAGCCTGCAGGAAGCCGCCGAATGGCTGGCCCGCGCGCTGACCCAGGTCGCGGTGCTGAACGAGCAGGATCTGTACCCGAACGTGCTGGTGCGCGTGGATGCGGCCGGCAACGATCCGCAGGCGATGGCGCTGCTGCTCAGCGAGGTGATGGGCGTGCAGCTGCCAGTGGCACCGAACATCGGACCGCCGCGCCTGCCGAGCGGCCATTGGCGCAACTACCGCGAGGTCATGGGGGCGGCGATCGACCTGCTGACCCCCGTCGCGGTGCGCCTCGGGTACCCGGAGGAATGAGCCACATGCAACTGACCAGCACCAGCGTGGCCAACGGCGCGGCGATCGCGCGCGAATTCGCTGCCGGCGATGCCGATGGCTTCGCCCCGGACCGCAATCCGCAGCTGGCGTGGAGCGGGGTGCCCGAGGGCACCCGTTCCTTCGCGCTGATCTGCGTGGACCCGGATGTCCCGACGGTCGCCGACACCGTCGGCCGCACCGACATGACCATCCCGCGCGACCAGCCGCGGTGTGATTTCGTGCACTGGGTGATGGCCGACATCGCCGCCGACGTGCGCGAGCTCGCTGCCGGCAGCTGCAGCGATGGTTTCGTGGCCAAGGGCAAGACCGCGCCGGCCGGTCCGGCGGGCAGCCGCCAGGGACTGAATGATTTCACCGGCTGGTTCGCCGGCAACCCGGACATGGCCGGTGCCTACCTGGGCTACGACGGCCCGTATCCGCCGTTCAACGACGAACGCGTGCATCGCTACTTCTTCCGCGTGTTCGCGCTGGACGTGGCGACGCTGGAGCTGCCAACGCCGTTCACCGCCGGCGACGTGCATCGTGCGATGCAGGGCCACGTGCTGGCCGAAGCATCACTGCATGGCACCTATACGTTGAATCCTTCGCTGTAAAACGCGACGTCAACGTCAACAGCTGCAGGGCTGTTGCGTTGGCGGGGCGGGGTGGGTTGGCGGGGGACGGCAGAAGCCGCTCCTGCGGGCCTCGTTTCGCGCCATCCATGGCGCTCAACGCCCCCGCCAACCCACCCCGCCCCACCTTCGACAGGTCCATGG